>NZ_JAQZAD010000013.1:0-824046 GCF_028640935.1 Pseudomonas sp. SHLD1 | reverse complement strand
TCACGGCTCGGGTAGGGGCTACCGGGGCGCTGGCTCCTGGTCATCGGCTTCACCAGGCTCGGGCGCTGACGGATCGTCAGGCGCGGGGACAGATGGGTCGGCGACATCGGTGTCATCGGGTTTCAATGGCTCAGCCGGAGCGGGCTCTGTCGCCTGCCCACCTTGCGACGCGGCGAGCTGGGCGTCGATCCCGAACATCGCCCTCGCGATCATTCCGGGAGCCTGGGGCGAACTGAATCTTTGCCAATGACTGGTGGTTGTGATCATGGGTCACCTCACAGTGAGACCAATATTGGCCTCACTGTATTAGAGGCGCTACCGGGGTTACCTGTTCAGTGGCCACTATTACCGATGGTCCCAGGCTCAAGGCGCCTGCTTTCCATTCTCTTCAGCGGTTCGCGACCACTGCGACAGCGCCTGCTGACGTTCCTTCGCCATCTTCTGCTGCCGCAGCTCGGCATTCCGGGCCTGGGTTTCTTCCAGCGTAGGCGGCGACTCTTCCCGCGGTGCTCCAGCATCTATTCGGCTTTTCGTTTGCTCGGACATATCCTGCTCCTGGGATGGCGACATCAGTGCAGCATGAGCAGGGTCCTGGCGAGTGTCGTTCCGTGACCATCATCACCAGCGGTCCGAACATCGCTGGCGCAATGGCGAGTCGCAGCAGCCCTTTCGCCCCGACAGCGGCCTTATCAGCACTGGCGGACCTATGCGACAATGAACCCAATGTCCGGCATGAGCATCGGCTTCATGGCCTACAGCTGGAAATCCTCCTCCAGACTTCCTTTCCACCTACGCTCGCTGAGTCGGCCAGGTTCAGTTCTGAGCAAGATTGCCAAGCTCGGTGTCGGTATCGAATCGGTACCGTCAGTTCCGGCGACGCCTTTAGTCCCTGATAGGTACCCCCTTGATCTCCACCGCTAACATCACCATGCAGTAAGTCATGGGTTTGTGTGGGGATCAAAGGGCAGTAACCACGCGGGTTTCGCCCCCACCACTCCCCCGCCTTGCCCGCTGAATTGCACCGATTGGCCCCAGAATTGGCCCCGGCTGCAGGCCCTCCTTCCGGCGTTCTGCCGAACCGAAACCCCCTCCTTTCGTCACCACCTGCTCGACATCCTCCCTGGCGGAATTACTGTATGCCCGAACAGTAAGGACGCGACCATGCTTTTCGACCCAGACAACCCCACCGTCACCGGATTGAGGGATTACCTCGCCGATGAGCGCGACCGGCTCAACTTCCCGGAGATGTGGCATCGGTTCTGTACAACTGGCTCCCTCGCGCTGCTGGAACGCAGGACCATCAGCCAGCCGGACTGCGTCGAATTCTGCGAGCTGGCTGATGCCGGGCTCGATCACTCGCGGGAGATCCGGGCGACCTGGCCTTGCGGCTGGGACATCCGCCTCAGCTACGAACTAACCTGCCTGGCGACTGGCAAGGTGTGGGCGACATCAGGCGGGCCCAGCTTCGTCAGGCCAGAGCTCGGGCGCCTGCCGGTGGGCCAGTTTAATCGTCGCGGCGAGGGACGCATCCACCTGGTGGACATGCGCCAGGAGCAGGTCCTCGGTGTGTTCGTCACGCCGACCGCCGCCGAGATCGAAGGCCAGCTCTATGAGATGGTGCTGGTCGGGCGCTGGGACGGCCAGAAGGTCGTGCCTATCGAGGAGCCAGGCACACCGCCTTGACGTACTGCTGCAGTGCCTTCAGGGCTGCCTGGTCGGCGATGATGCCGGCTCGGACGTCGAGAACGTTGCGTCCAGCTTCTGGAGAGAGTTCGACGGTTCCTGCATGGTCCACGCTGGCGGGGCCGGCGGCTGCGGGCACGCTGACGGGATTGGCTGGACAGTTGCCCGCGACCCGCACCCGGCCACCAGTAGCAAGGCGAGCCCGCAGGCGGTCATTTTCAGCGTTCGCATTCGTCAGTTCCTTGGTCGATTTCTGGTCAAGGTCAGCCAGGGCTTGCTGGGCATCCTGCTGTTTGGCCAAGGCCTCGCGCACTTGCTGGGCGGCGGCATTAGAGATCGTCGCGAGATCCGCCTGGTGGGCAGCGCGCTCGTTGGCGGTCTCGGTCTTGGCATCGGCCACCTGGCCAGCCAGGCGCCAGCCGTTCAGGGACCAGCCAATGCCAGTCCCCACGGCGAGCAGGACGACAACGGCGCCGGCGACAACCCAGGCCCTGTACTGCTCGATCACGGCCATCACGCCACCCTATCCAGCAGCAGCTGGAAGTAAGGCTTCACCGTGTCCTTGAGCAGGTCGTGTCCGAGATCGTTCGGGTGGACGTTGTCCCCCGTGGCGCCGTCCCGGATCTGGTCCTGGCCAGCAGCGTCGCGGCCGCCGGTGATCGCTGCGGCGAAGCCCTTGATGACGATCCCGCCGGAGACCCTTGGCAACCAGGTGGCGTTATAGTCCCGGCGCGCCTGGTCGTTTGCACCTACAGCCCGGTAGGCGGTATTGACCGGCGTGGCCTCGGGCAACAGAACCACCGGGCGTTGGCCAGAGGCCTGGAGCGTGGCGAACACGCGGCCGAGGGATCCGCGCAGCCGGCGAAGGGCGGCAGCGCTGATGCCGGTACCGGCCGTGACGTCATTACCCGACCAGGGCGAATAGGTCACGATGGTCGGCCGCACAGCGTTGATGTGGTCGGCCAGCATCCTGCTGTAGAGGTCCGGCGCCTGGGCGTGCAGCGCCGCGTTGAAGTATTCCAGCGGGCGCTCCGGGGTTGATAGCTCGTAGACGGCCCGCTGCATGGCGCCATAGTCCCGCACGTTGCCGCCAAGGCCTTCCTGGATGCTGTCACCCAAGATCATCACCTGGTGGCCGCGGGCCAGGGTCTGGTACTGGATCGCGGGCACCACCGCCTTCTCGTCGCCGCCACTGGCATAGACGCCATTCTGGGTGAATGCCGTCTTGGTGGTGACCCCGGCCACCTCCTGGTTCGAGCAGCGGTAGACCCGCGGCCCCGACCCGCGCCAGTAGTAGAGGTTGTTGTAGGGCATCGAGGCCACCGAGTTCGCCGGGAACTCGATCCGGACCATGACCACCGGCCGCCCGGTGCCGGAGTCAGTCCGCGGGATGCTGGCCAGGAACACCGGATCGGACCAAGTGATGCTGTAGCGTTCCTCGCCCAGCCGGGCCGGCAGATCCACTGAGGCGTTGCCGCTGAAGGTCAGGTCGATCCACTCGCCCTGCTCCGGCTGGGTGAACACCTGATAGTCAGCGGCCGGAACCGCAGCGGAGACGCCAACACAGGCCTTGACCCCCGCCACGACCGCGGTATGCACGTTAGGGATGCCGACCCGGAAGGACAAGAAGTCCGATTCCAGCTCGATCTGCATGTTGAAGGTCGTGGCATTTGTCAGCGCCTGGGGGCGCAGGCGGCCGAACAGGTGCTTGGTGAGGACGTTGGTTCCGGTGCTCATGAGCCCGGCGAAGCGGTCCCGCTCCTCCATCTGGTCGTAGACTGGGCCCATGGCATTCGGCAGGCGGCGTTGATACTGCATAGTCCCTCTCCTATGAGGTGACGCGGTTGTAGGTCTGCTCGACTCAGGCGGTGGCGCGCTTCGCCTGCTCGCCCGCGGCGATGGCCACCCGGGCGGTGGCGCCCTGGAACAGGGACTGTTCGGCGGTGCGGCGCTTAGTCAGGCCGTGCATGACCGCGCCGTCGTTCTTGTTCCAGCGCAGGAACTGCTCGGCGGCGCCGGCATAGTCCTTGGCGTTCAGCTTGCGCAGGAGCGTCGATTCGCCCAGGCCCTCAGCCTTGCCGTTCCGGTTCTCGTCCAGGCCCACGTTGTAGGCGAACGAGACCAGGGCATCGAACTGGCCCTGGGTCAGCGTGACCTTGACCAAGCGCTGGACGCCGGCCTCGGTGGCTGCGAGGTCCTGGAGGAAGGCGGCGTCGGCCTGCGCCTGGGTCCAGACCAGGCCCTTCTTGACCCCTGGCCCGGTGTGCCCCCAGCCGATGGTCCAGGGGTGGCCGTCCTTGCTGCCGGGGTCCGGATAGGCGACCAGCCGGCAGCTTTCGAAGTGGTGCATGAGGGCGACGCCCTCGGCGGATGTCCGCATGGGTTTTCTCCGGGCACAAAAAAGCCCGCGCGGGGCGGGCTGTGTAGTGGCGTCCTCATGATCGTGAGGATTGGGGCGGATAGCCGGTGATTGGCCGGCCGAGTCCTCACGCTCGTGAGGACAAAGGGGTCAGGCCGATCCGACGTCGCCGGTCTGGGCGGGCGCCGCGTCCTCGATCACCGCGGAGGTCACCCGCACGCTGGCGCTGTACTTCTTCAGCAGCTGGGCGGTGCGGACCTCGATGCTGGGGTTGCTGTTGAGCATTTCTTTGGCCTTGGCCTCGGCTTCCGCCTCGGTGGCAAACTCCATAGAGGCGTCGAGGTTGTAGAACTGGGCGAGTACGACATAAGGCATAGCGGTGTCCTCCGGACATGAAAAAGCCCGCACGCGGCGGGCTTGATAGGATTGAGTGGATCAGTAGTTTTCGACGTCGACTACCATGATCTGGCGATTGCCACCGTTATAGTTGATGGCTCGATCGTTGCTGCTGTACGGGCGGACCATGTAGTAAATGTTTCGGCTACCGCACTTCACGGAATTGCCATCTGTCCAGACCGTGGAAGTCAGGCTTTCAATGCGCGTCGTCTGCTGGGTCATGGGCTGGACGATATAAGCCCACGCCCGGTTTGCCAGAACAACCGCTGGGTATTTCCCATAATTCCGGGTCTCATCTGAGTTCGAGTTCCCCAGGAAGAAGTCCTGCACCTTGAGGTACTTCATCCGGGAGTCGAAGACCGGCTCCCGCGTAGCAGGATTGCGCACGATGAACTTGCCCGCGGACGTGAACATCATCCCGTACTTGGGCAGGTCGAACAGCCAGAAGTCGACATCGAAGTCGATGGCGCTATCGGGGATCCCGTACAGCGTGTAGGTCACCTGCCCACCGTTAACCACCGAATGGGTAATGCACACCGGGTATGGCGCCCGCACGGCGAGGATCGGCTGGTCTGCGTTGACCGTGAAAGTCACCGTTCGGACGTAGGGGTTCGCCTGGCCCGAGGAAGCCGTGCGTACCCTTCCGGTCTGGCGCAGCGCGAGGTTGAAGTAGTCCGTGTCGATAGCCACGGTCTGGTTTTGGCGGCGAAGCTTGAAGCCCGGCATCAGTAGACTCCAAAGCGGATAACGGTCCCGACGGGCATGCCGCTCCAGATAATGGAGCGGCCTTCCAGACGGACTTGGTTGCCGGTGCTCTGGACGCCCTGCTGGTTCTCACTCGGCGTGAAGAAATAGAAGGGTGAGCCGGAGATAGAGTCGGGGATGTCGATCCGCCCGCTGGTAGTGCCGCCGTTCACCATGTGGGAGCCAACCAGCCGGACGATGCTTTCGCTCAGCTGGAAGATCACCCGGCCCTGGGCGTCTCTGTTGATGAACCCGGGCATCAGGTCAGACTCATTTCGACGAGCACCACGCCATCGGACACCATGAACAGTCCGTCCTGACGCATATGGATGTACCTCCCTTGAATAGTCTTGTTCTGGATCAGGATTTCACCGGCCCTGAAGTCGGTGATCAGCACCGGTGAGTTGTAACTGGTGCCGGTCGATGAATAGAGCGTTTCGCCGATAATCCCCTCACGGATATAGGCCTTGTTGATGAAGGCGGTGTCGATGAAGGTCTGGTTATTCACTATTGAGAAGAACGCCCTGCCCTTGCCATCGATGCCAGGGCCCAGGACCATGAACCGATCCGCCGCGACCGCTACGGTGGATTGCAGGCCGACATTGCCGCCGCCAGGCTCGATGCCGACCCCAATGCCGGCGAAGTAGTACAGCCCGTCCTGGGTGACGCCCAGCTTCACTGCCCAGTTGGCACTGACCTTTCCATCCGTATTGGCCTGGGCCTGGCTGATCTGCTGCACCGAGGCATTGGTGTTGCCCAGCGACGTCTGCAGCGTGCTGATTGAGGATGCCTGGGAGGTCAGCGTGGCGCCCTGCTGGGTCACCTGCGCCTGGGTATCGGTCAGCGCGGTGGCCGAGGCCGCAGCAGATCGACGCCCGATAGCGATGTAGGCGATGTCCACCACTGCGGACGTGTCCTGAGAGTTCAGGAAGTCGAACCGGATGGTAGAATTGCTCATCTTGGTCGACCAGGCCGTGTTGCTGGACAGATCGATCTCGATGTCCTGCCAGTCGGTGGTGTTCAGGTTGATGCTGAACGTCGCCGTGCGGGCCTCCGATAGCGCCCCATCTTCGTTGGCCCAGTAGATCCGGCCAGGATTGCGGGTGCTGTTGCGCCGGCGGATCCTCATCTTGATCAGGTAGTTCTGCGCGCCGTTGGTATTGGCGAACGTTGGCAGCCGGAAGTTGGCGTAGCCCGTCAGGGTCGCGTTCTGCTGGTAGGCCGTCAGCGTTGCCCCACTGGCGGCCTGCTCCAGATAGGCGCCACGCAACGTGTTCAGGAACTCAAAGTTGACGCCCGCCGCGAACATGCCGGTGCCGGCGATCTGCGCCTGGAGGTTGGTCAGCTGGGTGGCCTGGCTGGTGATGTTCCCCTCTGCCGAGGTCACCCGGGTCCCCAGGTTAGTGGTTGCCGTCGCTGCCGCGTCCGCCGTGGCCTGGGCCTGCTTGGCGGCAGTGATGTTCTCGCAGTGCCAGTCGGTCACGTACCAGGTGGCCGTCTCGGCGTTCAGCGTCTCGATCTGCAGCATGGGGTTCAGGAACGTCTGCCCGGCCGGGATCGTGTGGTCCCAGGTCACCCGGGTCCAAGTCTGCGTGACCGCAGTAGGCGGCGAGCTCTGGTAGGCGGTCCGGCCGCCGAATGGCGTGGTCGCCCTCGTCGCGTAGTGCTGGAACGGGCGGGTGCCAGTGTTGGCCCCTGCGGCCACCAGGGCGCTGAACCGGTAGACGTCGCCCGCTTTCACCGGGAAGTTCGGCAGGCTGTTGATGTCCGGGAAGTTGTCCCGGGCGGTGATACGGGCCGCATAGGGGAACGGGCAGTTCGCAGGCACGCCCGCCGCGGTGGTCTGCACGATGTAGAAGCCCATCGTGTTGAAAGCCGGGTCGAACGTGGGGTTCGGGACCATGTTGAACGCCTGCTGCACAGCGCCTTTGATGCTGGTGCTCAGGCTGGTGATCTGGCTAGATTGCGACGCGATGCTGGTGCCCTGCTGGTTGACCGTTGTGGTCAGGCCGGACAGCGCGCTGGCGGTTGCATCCTGCTGGTCCGACAGGACCGCATTATTGTCCTTCCACCCGCTCGGAACACCGGCCAGCTCGACCTGGGCATCGTCCCACTCGACCGTCCCGCTGGTCAGCGTGGCGGTACCCACCATGCGCAGGAACACCGTAAAGGTGGCTGTGCCTGCCGGCAGCGTATGGGTGACGCTCTGCCGCTCCCAGCCCCCCGACGCAGTCCCTCCCTTGCCCGCGACGGCAAGCTGGGTGCCGCTGGAGTTGTAGGGGATGATGTAGATCTCGTACCGGCAGCCTGCGGTCATCCGGAAGTAGACCGACAGGGTAAATTCCTGACCGACCTGACCCACCATGCGCCTGCTGGTCGCCGGCACGTACTCCATGTACTTGGTCGCCGACAGATCGTTAGATTCTGCCTTCTGCGCGGTGCCAGTGGACTTGTAGGTGGACGGAACCACCGTGTTGTTCGCCGCAGCCTGGCCCTGCTTCGTCCAGCCGTCCGCCACGCCATTGCTGCCGGTGTAGCGATCGAAGGAGGAGTTGAACAGGTAGTTTTGGCCGCCGGCGTTGCCCAGATTGCTCTGCAACCGGGTGATGCTGGTGGCCTGGCTGGTGAGCGTCCCCTCTACGTTGGTCACCCTGCCGGCCAACTGGCTGGTGGCCGTGGCCTGCCCGGTGAGGCTGTCGATGACCGTCTTGTTGTTGTCCTTCCAGCCGGTCACGGTCGTGCCCAGCTGCAGCTGCGCGTTATCGCAGTCCACGGTAACGGTGGAGAGCGTGGCGGTGCCGTAGACCCGCAAGATCAGCCGGATGCCGACCGTCGAGGCCGGGCATTCGCCCAGGCAGGTTAGCCGCTGCGCGGTGCCGTCCGCGACGATCCGAGTACCCTCCGCGTAATAGACGGCGTTGCCGGCGGCGTCGAAGGCGCGGAACGCCACGAACACGACAGCCCCTGCGGTCGCCTTGACGTACATCGACGCCGCCAGCTTCTGCGCACCGGTGACGACCTTGTTCCGGACGTCCTCGTTGTAGATGTAGGCGCCGGCGGACGCCGACATGCTGGTCAGCACCATGCGCTGGGCGAAGGTCTGGGCGTTCAGGAAAGAGGCGACCTTGCTGTAGGTCTTGCCCACGTTGGCATCGCCGTCGGCGTACCAGCCGGCAGCAACTGCGGCGCCATCGGCCCAGGTTTCAAAGCCTGGGTTGTAGAGCAGGTTTTCGCTACCGCTATCGCCCAGCGCCGCGTTGATGCTGGTGATCGCCGAGCCCTGAGCGGTGACGGTATTGCCCTGGCTGGTGACCTGATTCTGCAGGGCCTGCACGGTGGTGCTTTCGGCCTTGCCAGAAACCGAGGTCTTGAGCTGGGTGATGTCGTTGCTGTTGGCGGTGATCTTGCCGTCCTGGGTGCGGACGGTGTTCTCGGTGGAGGTCACGCGGGAGGCCAGCCCATCGCCTTCCCGGATGATTGCCCCGGCATCGCGCCAGTAGGTGGTCGCTGGCGGCGCATTGCTGCCATCAGCGGCGGCTGGCACGTCCTTCTTGGCCTGGAACAGGGCGTTGTCCACCGTGACGATGGCGCCGGCCTTGTAGGCCTCGGTCTTCTTGTACTCCTGTGCATCGGCCAGGTCGCCGATCTGATCGAGCTGGTTCTGGACGGCGTCAAGCTCCTGCTGCAGGGCACTGCGGGTCTCCGCGATGCGGCTGCTGACCGATCCCGGGACCGAGGCGTCAGCGTCGACAAGGTCGATGCGATCGAACAGCTCCTGGCCCAGGGCGCTGTGGACGAACTCCTCGGTGATGAGCTAATTGTACTCGGTGGCATCCGTGCTGGCGGTGCCCACGGTCCAGTTGGTCCAGGGGCCCACGTTGCCGATGCGGTCGATCAGCCGGCCACGGAAGAACAGGCGAGCTCCGGCCGCCAGGCCGTTCAGGGTGTAGGTGTTGGTTGGGAACGCGAACAGACCCATGCTCTGGGCGTTGTCGCCCTGGGCGGTGGTGGCCTGCTGGATCTCGGTATAGGCGCTGTCCCCTGCCCCTTCGGCTGGGAATGCCCAGTCCAGGGTGATCTTCCAGGCGCCCGCGGTGGTTTTCAGCAGGGCGAGCGCCGGCGGTGCGCCGACCTTGCCGGTCAGCTGCGTCAGGCTCGACGTCTTCCAGACCGAGGCGATGTCCACAGCGTTGACCGCACGCACGCGCGCCAGGTAGCCGCCGGCGTAAATGCTCGGCACGTCGACAGCCAGGCTGCCAGTGCGCTGGATGCGAACCCAGTTGCCGCTGTCCTTCCGCCACTCGACGTCGTAGGCGACGGCGCCAGGCACCGCCTCCCAGGAGATGGTCATGGTGGTGACGGTGATGCCCTGGTTCACCGCATGGTAGGCCGACAGCGCCACGGTGGCCGGTGCCTCGACGGTGCCGGTGGGCAGGATGCTGACCGGTCGGCTTTCCAGCTTGGCGCCGGTATCGATGGCGGCGAACTTCGACGGTTCGAACTGCAGCGCCGAGATTTCGAAAACGCCCTCCTCCGGCCTGGTCGTCTTCATCACGCGGTACAGCGGCACCGCCAGGTCGTCGGCGTCCAGGGTCCAGACCAGCTCAGCCTGCGGGGTCTCGCTGTAGGCCGTGGTCACTGCGATCTGGCGGCCAGCCACCTGGCGAATGGTGCGCCCTTCACAGGCGCCGCTGGGTAGGTTGATGATCAGTCGGTCGCCGGTCTTCGCACGGGTGTCGCGGTCCAGGGTGATGACGGTGCCGGCCGCCGCGCTGATCCGCCCACCGATCTCGGCGCCGGAGATGAGCTTGTCCGCCACCGGGATGACATGGCCTGGCAGCGGAATACGGCCGTCCATGCCGACGCGGAAAGTCACGGTGCGGTCCTGGCTATTGGTCAGCAGGATCCATTTGCCGCGGCGCTGGGCCTCGGACTCGCGCGTGCAGCCGATCGCACTGATCTCGACCGGGTTGTCGCCATAGCGGCGCTGCAGCTTGGCATCCGAGGCAGCGGCTACGTCGGTGTCGTAGTTGTTGGCCGGATTGTCGAAGCTCACCAAAGCGCGGGTATACCGGGTCCGCTCGCTGGCCGAGCCATAGGTGAACTTGCCGTCAACGACGTTCGCCCGGGTGAAGGCGAAATCGAAGTCGGCCGAGCGCGGGATGTCCGCCTGGACGTTGAGCTGGCCCTGGGCCCAGTAGGTCATGCCGCGATAGATGGCGGAGATGTCACGCAGCAACTCCCAGGCGCCGGTGCGGCTCTGCAGGTTCAGGTCGCAGAGGTAGCGCGGCTCTTGGCCTCCCTTTCCATTGGGCACGAGCTGGTCGCAGTACTGGGCGATCCGATAGAGCTCGTACTTATCGACCATCCAGGGCTTGATGCGCTTGCCCAGGCCGAAGCGGTCGTTGGTGGCGATGTCGAAGGTGATCCAGGCCGGGTTGTTGGTCCAGGCCGACTTGAAGCTGCCGTCCCAGACGCCCGAGTAGGTGCGGTTCACTGGATCGTAGGTGGTGGGCACCTGGACCTTGCGCGCGTCGCACTCCAGGGTCACCGCAGGGATGTTGCTGAACTGCTCAGCGCTGAACTCGACGTAGAGCAGCGCCGTATTGGGATAGCGCAGCTTGGCGTCGATCACCTCGGTGATGCCCGCGATGGACATGGTGTCGGCGATGCGGTTGTTGTTCTGGTTGGCGGTGATCCGGCGGACGCGGATCTGCCAGCCGCTGATGGCCTTGGGCAGATCGATCCGGCGCGAGCGCTCGTAGCGGGTCGTGGTCTTGCCGTCCACCGCCTCGAGCAGCACCTGCTGGTAGGCGCCGCCGTCGGTGGCCACGTCTACCGCGTACTCGATCCGGTAGCCATTGATGTTGCCCTCGCTGTCCTGCTGCTGCAGAGCCGGCCAGGAAAAGCGCAGGCGCACGGCGGAGAGCTGGATGTTGCTGATCGAGCGGACCCAGGCCGCGGTGCTGCGCAGCTCCACATTAATGGTCGTCTCGTTCTCCACCGACGGCAGGCCGGGGATATAGGACTGCTCGACGGTGCCCGGGCGCCACTCCCAGGCGACACCGGTGAAATTGCTATTGCCCTGGGCATCGGCCAGCGGGGTGTTATCGAGGTAGATGGTCTGCGCAGCGGGCGCTCCAGCGAACTCCCCTTCGCCCACGGCAATGAGCATCTTGGCCTTGGCAATGCTGCGCAGGCTGTCGGTGGCTTCGGTGGGCTCCTTGGGCTTGCTGCTGCCGCCCTTGCGGCCGGTGAGTTCGGAAGACAATGCGGCGGTCATGCGTTACTCCAGGGCATGAAAAAGCCCGCACTGGGCGGGCTCGGATGTTCAGGGGGAGATCAGGTGGCGTCTTCGGCGTAGATGCCGGCGCTGATGATGGCGCCGCCCCAGCGCCTACGGCCGTAGCAGATCGGGACGGGGTTTCCGCTGGCGGTAGTGTTCTTGGCACTGCCGAAGGCGTAGCTGGGCTGATTCTCTGGCGCGGCGCTGGTTTTGAGACCCTTAGCCTGGGGGCTGAGCATCTGAATGACACCGCCGGCTACGAGGCCAATACCCGCCGATACCATTGCGCTACCGATAGGTGCAGCAAGTCCCCCGGACAGCCCCGACACGAACAAGCCAGCGACGATCAAAACCGCCCCGACAACCGTCTGCAGCACACCTGCTCGCTTGCTACCGCGCAGCACCGGTACGATCCGAATCTCCCGGGTACCGCACAACTCGAACCGGTCAGCTCCGACATTTTCACGATTGCGGAAGACCGCGTAGACCAAGCCGCGGCGTTCTAGGGCGACGATGGCTTCGCGGAAGCCGTCCAGGGTATTGCGCAGGGCACTGAAGGCCTCCTCGGCAGTACCCCGATCCAGGAAATAGCGATGGGTGCGACCGAACAAACGTGCCAGCGGGCCAGATAGCTTGATGGTGGTCGCCGGGGTGTAGTGCGCTGCAGATGCCATGGTTTCTCCAGGTATGAAAAAGCCGCCCGGAGGCGGCTGATTACAAGCAATTTTGGGCAGCTGTTATCCACCCGCCCGTTCCGGGTATCCATTGGGCTGGCAAGCGCACAGCGACACGAGTTCCCTGGGGCGTTTGATCCGCGGTTGCCATGGCAACGACCCCGTTGTAAGTGGCGGATGCGACAATCCGAACACCTGTCTCGGTCTCGACTGAAGTTGTTCCAGGATTAAAGTCCTGCCACTTCGGTACCAGGCACCGCGAATACTGGACCGGCGATTTCTTGCTGACCCCGACAAATGCAGGTTCCTTTTCTGAAAGCCCAGAAGTTGTACACCCCGCCAGCGTCATCGCGCCCAGTCCCATCACAATCCACCGCATAACGCCTTCCTCGGCTAATTTTCGTCGAGTCTAGCGCAAACGAGGGGTAGCACTGCTCGCAGCGCAGCTGCAGAGAGAGGGTGACGACAAGGCACACCTGTCGAACCGCTCGGCAGAGCCAACACCCTCAAGTCAGGAGAATGGTTGCCGATACGTTGCGCTACCGCGCTTAAGCCGGCATCCGAAGCAGGTCATACGACTTCGCTTCTCTCTCACCAAGGAATGGTCATGCTAGACACCAATCTTGCAATCAAACTCGCGTTATGGCTTTGGGAAAACGCTGCCGCCGCTCTATTTGGCGCGGCAGTCGTGTGGATCACTGGCCGCGGTATTCATCGTCTGAAATCAGCCGTGAAAACCAGTCATGCCAGCCTTCTCAGATCCCTGAGAGCTCTCACCAGGCGCTTCGAACTACGCGAACGTCGTTGGACCCGAAAGTATCGATTCGACTCGGTTTGGATTGACCGTGAAGTGAGTAGAGGCCATACAAGCCAGATCATTTTCCTGCTGTGGTTTGGGCTATGGATAATCGCTATGGGCCTGAAAGAGAGCTTTCTAATCACTGACGCCCCTCTCGCGCGGTCTCCAATCGCCGCGATGGTTTCTGCTGTACCGATGTACCTCTTCGAGATCGCATGGATTAGATACTCAGGCCGAGCAGCAAAACTCATCAACTACCGGCAGAAGGTCCGCATTTGGCGTTGGCACTAATCTACAACTACGGCGGTGGCGCGCTTCGATGACGCAGGATCAGCCGCGCCCGCTCGTGCCAGTTCCCGCCGTAGACGATGACCTCCGAGGGCCGCCCGTGCAGGTGGTGTAGCAAGAACGGGCCTGGGCCGAAGACCTGGGCCTGCTCACCCGGCAGCGTAGGGTCGGTGCCGAGGTAGATGCCCGCGTGGTTTGGATGAGCCGTGCGCCCGATCTGCAGCACTATCATGTCGCCGCGCTGCGGCCGGTCCACCGGATAGAACCCTGCGGCCTCGTAGTGCTGCTCGTAGAGGCTGTCGTTCTCCGCCAGCTCCCACCAGCCATCGGTGCGGCTATAGGCCGGAAACTCGAGCCCCCATTCCCCCCGGTACCATTCGGCGCAGATAGCCCAGCAGTCCTGGACGCCGTGGACGAAAGCCCGCCCCAGCAGCGGTACGTCTGCTTCCGGCACCAGGGTTCGCAGATCGCCCTCCGGCCAGCTCAGGATGTACCAGGTCAGGCCAGAGGCGTTGCACATGGCGACGTCCGCCGGCGAGGGCCTGCTGCTGGCGTCCGGATGGCTGTGCACCACGGCCAGGATCTCGCCCTGGTCCTCGGCGACAGCATAGGCTTCAGGCGCGATCCGGAACTCCTCGCCCGGGTCGGCCGCGGTGTTCTCGCACGGCACATACCGCTGGCGGCGCCCGTCCTTGATGACCAACCCGCAGCACTCGCGTGGGTAGACCTCGGCAGCGTGCGCCTGCACGGCCGCCAGGATGTATTTCAGCATGATCAGCTCCTGGCGATCAGGGAGACGGCTGGGAAGCCGCCGTGGGGTAGCTCGTTGCCTTCGCCGAAGCGCGGCACGCAGCCGGTGCCCAGGGTGCCATCGCAGACATCGCGCGCCGGATCATCGGTCGGCTTGCCGTCCTCATCGCGGTAAGGCCCGGTGTAGCCGCAGTTCGGCCCGCGATAGCCGCCGGTCATGGCCCAATGGCAGAAGGTCGTGCACTGCCGACCCACGGCCTCGCCGGTGAGGTCACCTGGCGATGCCAGCTCCCAGGCCACCGCCTCGCCGTCCTCGCTGGTCTTCTGGTCCATGTACCAGACCTCGACGACCTCTTGGGTGGGGTCGGCAGTCGGGTTTCCGGCAGGAAAGTTGCGCGCGTCCAAGTACTCGACCAGCGTCTCCCGCAGCACCAGGCGGAACTGAAGCAGGTCCTCGAAGGCCAGGCACAGCGCGGTGATCCGCCCCGAGACGTTTCCCGCCGAGAACGTTGGCCGCGGCGCCGTCCCATCGCTGGTCGCCTCGATGCCCTCCAGTTGGACAGGCCAAGCCGCGTACTCGACACCCTTCCACCAGATCGACTTGGCCGGCAGCTGATCCGCGTTGACGCCCGCCGCTGCAATCTCCTCAGGGGTATGCGGGATGGCATGGCCGTGGAAATACAGCACGTCTGCACCGAAGTCGCTGCCGTCCAGCTCGAATAGCCGGATCTCGGCGCCAGGTTCCAGCTGCTGATACCGCGTCTGCAAACTCATGGGTGGAAGGCCTGCTCGAAGGTTGCCGTGAGGGTGTATATCGCGCCGCCGACTGGAGAGATGGACACCTCCTTGGCCCGGTAGAAGCCGACGCCTCCCAGCGGCGGCGTCCAGAGGAACGAGCGGTAGCCTGCGTGTCGATCAAGGAAATCTCGGATCTCGATGATGGAGTCGCGGCGCCCCTTGAAGGTCAGCGGCCATGACTGCGAGCGGTTGTTGGGACCGTCGCCGACCACCTGTGCGTAGCCATCACCGAACTGGGAGGTCCGGGTACGATGGTCGATCTGCCCCTGGGCCCCGCTCAATGGCCGCCAGGTGAAGGTTTCAACGGCCATTCACGAGTCTCCAGATGGCGCCGCCGGTGGCGAGCTGCTGCTGCACGACGCGGAGCGCGCCATCGTTGATCATCTTCCCGAGCTGCTTGCCCGCGCCGCCCGCTCCGTTGGCGTCGGTCGTTGTGGTGGCGTTGCCATTCGCATCGATGTGCACCTCGGTGGTGATCTGGATCGAAGGGGCTGCCATCGCTGCGCCAGCGCCCGGGCTCCCCAAAGGGGTGATGGAACCGCCCTGCCCGCCCATCATCAGGTAGCTCTTGCCACCCTGGCTCAGCAGCTCCGGGCCGCGCTCGTTGACCTGATACAGCGAGCCCGCCGACACGGGTCCGCCAGTAGCTCGCTGTCCCGCTACCCAGGTGCTGAAGTCGGTACCGGTATACCCCGCCTTAGTAGCACCTGCTGACGAACTGGCGCCTCCGCCGAAGTAAGACGAAGCCACTGAGCCCGCGATGCTCAGTAGGCCCGAAAGCGCTTGGCTGCTGGCAGATCGCACCGCAATCCTCGCCATATCTGCGATGACCGATTTGGTGAAGTCGGAAAACGACGCCTTGCCCGTCATGGCGAAATTCACCGCCGCATCCTCCATGCTGCCAAAGGCGCCGGTCACCAGGCTCTTGGTCTGGCCCGCGATATTCCGGGCCGAGTCCTGATAGTCCTGCAGCGCCGCCGTGACGCCGTTGCGCCAGTCCCCTTGGGCCCGGCTCATATCGTCGTAGTTGGCCACGACAGTGGCGCGGAGGTCGTTCTCCGTGGCCTTCAGAGCATCCAGCTTGCGCTGGTATTCCTCGATGCTCATGCCGCGCGAGCCGTCTCCGTACTGGTTGGCCAGGTCCAGGCGGCTGCTGTTGATCCGGTCGGTGATCGCGTTCTGACTGTCGTACAGCGAGCGCTGGCGGTCACCCATGCCCAGGGTGGCCGCTGAGCGCTGGCCCTGGTCGCGCAGCGTGCGAACCTGCTGCTGCAGGGCGTCCGTATAGGTCCGGACCGACTCCTCTTGCTTCTTCAGGCGGCCCTGCTCGTTCAGCGCCAGGACCGACAGCTCACTGTCTGCATCCTTTTGGGCCTTGACCATGCTGGAGCGGGCATCCGCGATCTTCTGGTCGAGCTGGATCCGCTGCTCGGCGCTGGTGGTGCTGCGCGCCTTGGCATGTTCCAGCGCATCGATCTCGCCCTGGTAGGCGGCAGTGACCTGCTCCTTCTCGGCGTTGATCAGCACCACGCGCTGGCGGTAGTAGGCCTCCTGGGTGATCAGCCCAGCCTTCTGCTGGGCCTCCAGTTCCTTCTGGCTGTTGGCGTAGCTGGAAACCAGGGCCTTCCGGGCGTTCTGCTCATCGTTCAGGTCCGAGAGGTCGACGGCACTGCGGCGCGTGCGGGTGCGGGTCTTCGGGTCCTTGTACTTTTCGTCGATGTTGGCCAGCACCTTGTCGACGTTGGCCTGCTTGACCAGATCGGAATCAGGGTTGGCCTGCCGGATCTCCTTGATCAGGCGGAGGTATTCCTCCTTCTTCTTGTTCCGCTTCTCTTCGTTGCTGAGCGTCTCATCGGTCAGCGCCTTGACCTTGGTCGCAGCCTCGATCGCGTCTGCGTTCTGCTTGCGCCGATCGCCTTGCTCCTTGGAACGCTGCTGCTCAGTTGCCAGCTGCGCCTTCAGGGCCTCCAGCTGCCGCTCGTAGTCGGTGTTGTCGTATCCACCCAGCTTCGCGCGCTTTTCGATGAAGCTGGACAGCTTGTCGATCCGGGTCTGGAGAGTCTCCTCCCGGCCGATCCCGAGCATGGCGTCCCAGGCGCCCTTGGCAGCAGAGGCCAGGGAGTTCCAGCCGCGTTGCAGCGAACCCAGGCTCTCCTGGACCCGACTTGCCATCTGATCCTGGGCATCAGCGAGGGCGGTCTGTGCCAGCGCCGCGGCTTGCTCACGCTCACCCTGGGCCTCCAGCGCGGTGATCTGTTCATAGACCGCAGCGGTCAGGTAGCCGTACTGGTCATTGAGCTTGCGCGATGCCTCCACTGGCTCCTTGCCCAGGGCGACATACTGCGCGACCACGTCCTCGATCGCGGTGCCGGTGGCCTTGGAGAACGACACGGCGGCGACGCCGATCTGCTCCATGTTCTCGGCGGCGATCTTGCCGCTCTGCGCCATCAGCACCAGGGCCGCGGCTGCCTGGCCGGTGGTGCCGACCACGCCGGAAATGTGCTTCGCGGTCTCCGCCAGCTGGTCTGCGGTGGTGCCAGCGGCGTTGCCGGAAAGGATCAGGGCCTTTTCGTAGTTCTCGGCCTCCTGGCTTCCCTGGTAGTACGCCAGGGTGAGCACAGCGGCTGCGGCTGCAGCGACCGTAAACGGATTGACCAGCCCGGCCACGTAGCCGCCCAGAGCGCTCGCCGCCGGCCCGATGCCGCCGAACATATCCTTCAGCTGGCCGCCCTGCTGCAGTAGCACCGTCAGCGGGGCCTGGCCGGCCTGGAGGCTGACCACGATGTCGGTGAACTGGGCTGGCACGTTGCGCAGCGCCGCGGCGGTCTGCTTGGCAGTGTTGCCGGTTCGCGTGAGGCCTGAGTCGAAGTCGGTCAGGCCCGTCCGGGTCTGCTGCAGCTGGCCGTTGAAACGCTCGAAGGTCTCGGCATCGATCAGGCCCTTCGCCTTGAAGCTCTGCAGCTTGCGCTGCTGGGCGTCCAGACGATCCAGGGCAGCGACGGTCGGATCGATCTGGCCCAGCAGCTGGGCAAGCTGCTCCTTCTGCGACTTCAGCGGCGGAATGGTCTTCGGTGCGGTGACCGCCAAGGCCTGCAGCTGCGCCGTCATCTCCCGCAGCGACGCCGCGGCAGCCCGGAACTCGGCAGACGAGCGATCCACGGCAGAGCCGAGGTTCGCCATCGACTGCACCGACTGCTGCTGGCGGCTATTCAACAGCTCGAGCTGGTCCACGGTCTGCCGCGAAGACAGGGCCATGTCGCTCATGCTCTCAGCGACATAGGTCTGCTTGAGGCCCAGCGACTGCAGCTCGTGGTTGACCGTCACCGCAGCCTTGGCAATCTGGGCCAGGGACGTGGCTGACTCGCGCTGCCGCTGTGCCATATCGGACAGGGAGCGGGTGGCCTCGCGGGATTTCAGGTTGAGCGCGGCTAGTTCGGCGTTGGTGCGGGTGCCGGCCTGTACCAGGCGGTCAAGATCAGTGGCGGCGGTGTCGACGCTTTCCGATTCGACCCGAATGCCTAGTTGGGCGATGTTCGTCATTCTGCTTTCTGCTCCGCCATCACTGCCAGCGCCTCGGCCTCCATGATGCGAACGTCATGGAACACCTGGTCGCGATCCTTCTTGGGCACGCCCACCAGGCGCATTACCGCGGGTAAGGCGGCATAATCGAGCCCGCTTGCGCCGGCCATGCCGGTGCGCCACTGGGTCGACATCGCCTCAAACACGTTGAAGGCCTGCCAGTTCTGCTGCCAGACCTGCACGTCGTCCTCTTCGAACATCGCTGCCGATAGGCCAAAGGCCGAGAGTGCTGCCTCGGGCGGCGCGCCACCGTAGAGCGCGCGCGCCGCCTCCCTCAGTTTCCCGACTTGGCCGGCCGATAGGCCTGGTGATAGGCGCTGAGCACCGCGGCGGGAGCGTTGACCGAGGTCAGCGCCAGCGCGCGGATGGAGTCCTCGTTGAACTCGTCGTCGAAGCCCCAGCCCACCACCACCTGCTGGATCTGGCCGACCTGCATGTCGATCTCCAGCTGGGTGGCCTCCTCGACCGACTTGCCCCGCGCGACTTCCACGAGCTCCTTCTCCTGCTGGTTCCAGCCGTCGATGACCTTGGCCAGCTCGACGCGGTCCAGGAAATGGAAGGTGAACGGGACCACCATGACGTCGCCGCCCACGCGGGGCAGCGACACGTCAGCCTTGAAGGTCGGCGCCTGCTGTATCGAGAATTTCTTCGCCATGATCAGCCTCAGGCAGCGGTGGAGTAGCGGGTGGGCTCGGCCTGCAGGGCCAGGCCAACAGTGCGCGTCAGGATCTGGCTACGGGCAACCACCGGCTGCTTGGAGTAGGAGATGAAGGCGCCGTAGAACAGGGTGTCATTCCCTGGCAAGTTCAGCCGCGCGGCCTCGACCTGCTGGTTCGCATCGGCAGCTTTCAGCACCGGCACGCAGGCCTGGACCGGGTCGTCCGCAATGGTCAGGGTCATGCTCGCCGCAGATTTATCCGTCGGCAGCTGGCGGCCCTGGGCATCCTCGAGGAAGACGACGTCGGTGTATTGCTGTTCGCCGCCGGCGAAGGCCACCTCGGTGATCTGCGGGATGACCACCCAAGCGGTGATCTTCTTCATGGAGCCGACGCCGCCGCCAGCCGGGAAGCTGGTCAGGTTGGTGGTGTCGATCCCTTCCAGCGTGACCGCGGTGGAGTTCACGGCCTTCACCCGCGCCACACGGCCGTTCAGCTGGCTCCAGCCGGAGGTGAGCAGGACGATGTCGCCCGTGGCGATCGCCGCGCCGGAGCCGATGGTAGCGATCGCTTCGCTGGCGTTGCTGATGGCGCTGATGGCGACGGCAGGGCCGTAGGTGGACGCCATCTGGAAGGTGGCGCCGTTGGGGAGCTTGTAGCCCATGATCTATTCCTCGTGCAGAAATGAAGAAACCCGCACCAGGCGGGTCTCGGGTTTGCCCAACGGGCGAATCAGTTGGTGTCGGCGCGGTAGCTGAAGCTGGCCGGCAAGGTGAAGGTGCTGGCCTCGGGGACCTCAGGTCCCTGGCTTACCGGGGTGGTGATCACCACGGTAAAGGCGTCCCTGGTCAGGCGGTCATACAGCGGGAACAGGTCCGCCAGCTCGCCGACGATGTCCTCGGCCTGGCCAGCCCCCTGCCCGGTCGGTACCACCACGCTGATCTGGAACACGCCCTGGTACCGGCGATGATCGCCAGCCAGGGTGTCGCTACCGGTCGGAGCCGGCAGCAGGTAGGCGCGGAGGTAGATCCCGTTCTCGGGCGGGGTGAAGTCCTGGTTCTGGTAGGCCACTGGGTAGCCCTCGGCAACGGCCCAGGCCGATAGCCTCGACTCGAACAGCTGGCGGATGCGCTTCTGGCTCATACCTGGTGCGCCTCCGCGGCCTCTTTGACCATCCGCTGGAATTGCTCAATGGTGATCCGCACCATGCCGTGTGGCGCCTTCTGGCTATGGCCGTATTCCAGCGGGATGCCGTAGACCAAGGTATTGACCAGGTAAGCCACCTGCCCGGGCTCCAGGGCATTGGCAGCGGCCACCAGGCGCGCGATGGTGTCGTCGCCCTCCTTGTCGGTGGTGATCAGGCTGCTGTTCGCCGGGGCGCCGATGGTCAGCTGCCAGTTCGCCTTGAACCGGCCGGTGTCCACCGGGCTGAGGTTGATCAGCGACTCGCCGATCTGGATCACCACGTCGCGCAGGGTCTGCTCAATGGCGGCCAGGGCCTGCAGCTGGAACTCTTCCAGCTGGGCCACGAAGTCGCCTTCCAGGCCGCCGTAGCGCGCCGTCATGTGGTGCGTCTTGGCCATGGCCTACGCCCTCCCCTGGACCTCGTAGCCGCAGGCGACACCCGCGTAGTTCCAGGGCTCGACGCTGATGACCTTCAGCACCTTGCCGTCGAACCGGATCTGGTCGCC
Organism: Pseudomonas sp. SHLD1; assembly: GCF_028640935.1. Classification (NCBI taxonomy): domain Bacteria; kingdom Pseudomonadati; phylum Pseudomonadota; class Gammaproteobacteria; order Pseudomonadales; family Pseudomonadaceae; genus Pseudomonas; species Pseudomonas sp. SHLD1. Next base: position 803,343 of record NZ_JAQZAD010000013.1, on the reverse strand, counting down.
GGTGACTGGCTCCGGCAGATCGGTACCGTCGGCCTGCACCGGCGAGACCAGCAGCTTGACGTCGCCTTGGCGGATGAGCGTGCCGTCGATGTCGGTCTGCTTGTAGCTCTCACGCAGGCCCGAGCCGGTAAAGGCCTGAGGCGAGGTTGTGACGGTGCTGGTTGCAGGGTCGTAGGCCTTCTGGCCTGGCTTGGTCAGGGTGAGATTCAGGCCCTTCCCGCCTTTGGAGCGCGGAGCCAGCATGCGGATGGCCAGGGCCCGGCCGCGGTCGTGGATATCGGTCATCACCAGGTCACTCGATACGAGACCGTGCACCGGCAATTCGCCAGGTCGGCCCAGGAGGCCCCCAGCGTCTTGTCGCCGGGGTAGTTAAGCCGCGCGCCGGTTGGCGACTGGAACGGCTGGTTGAAGCCCACGCGGACACCACCGAGGGTGACGTGAGCATGGCGGACCCGCAGGTCGCCCTTGTTGCGCCAGATTTTCTCCACCGACCGCGGCTTGACCGGGCCTTCGAGCACCTGGCCGTGCAGGCGGTTGAAGCCGGCGTTCAGCGCCTCATGCGCCTGGGCCTTGCCCACCAGCAGCGCATGCTTGTCGACCTTGGCCGCCGCGTAGGCCGTGGTGATGCGCTGAGCATCGGTGACCGTCACCGGCCGCCCCTGCTCGATGGCGCGCTCGACGATCCCATCCAGGCGCCGGTCGCGGTCGGCCTTGGCCAGGTACTGCCGCATACGCTCGGCGACGCCGCTGCGCAGCTGCTCGCGCGTACTGGCGATGGCCTGGGCCTCAGGGGCAGACATCCCCAGCACACCGCCCTGGCGGCGCCCGGTGCGCTCGTTGCGGCGGCCGACGACGTCCAGCGCGATCTGGCGCGGCGTGCGTCCGGCGGCGCGGCCGGCGGCGGTCGTGACGCGGATGGCCTCGGCCTGCTCCCGGGCGATGGTGCCGGTCAGGTCGGCAGCGTTCTGGTTGAGCCAGCGCTGTGCGGCCTCGGCGTGCTGGTCGAACTGCACCTTCCGCCCGCCCGGCATCTTGATGACCACCAGGGTCCCGCCCTTGATGTAGGCGGCGCGGACGGCTTCCAGCAGCGCGGCGAACGCGCCAAGGGACAGCAGGGTCACCAGACCAGCGTCGTCTTGCTGGGCGATCAGCTTTTCCACCTCGGTGATGACTGCGGCGTCGACCGTGGCGCGGATCTGCTCCAGGTAGGCCCGCTGCAGCGCCGGGGTCATGCCGTCGATGGCGGCGAGGATCTCGGCCTCGGTCACACGACCACCACGGCGGGCAGCTCGAACCGGGCGACCAGCACCGGCGCGATGATCTCGTCGATCAGGGTGATCACCGGCCGGGTCGGCTCGGCCCCCGGGGCGTTGGCATCCGGCACCGCATAGGTCGTTTCCAGCGGGCCGACCTTCTCGCTCTTGACCAGGCTGGTGGCAACGAAGTCGGGGCTCAGGCTGCCCGGGTTCACCAGCTCGCGCAGGGCGGCCTCGTAGGTGGCCTGCTCGACCTCGGCCGGCACCTCGTCGGCGGCGATGGGGTTGCCGCTGTAATCCTGGGCGCCGATGCGAGGCCACTCGCGCGCCTGGGCGCGGCCCTGCGCTTTCTCGCCGGGGAACATCGATACCCAGCGGCCAGAGCGGTAGCGCTTACGGTACCGGCCGTCGATGTAGACCGAGGCGCGCAGCAGCGCGGCCTGCTTGCTGGCCTCGTCACCTGCCCAGCCGTTGCTGGCGCGGGCGGCGTGGTAGGCGTCGGCGCCCAGCAGGGTGCCGTAGGAATCTACCATGGCGTCGATCTCGAATAGATGGGCGGCGAACCGCCCGGGGTGTTACTCAGTGGCTTCCAGCTTGGCCTTCAGCTCGTCCAGGCTCGCGGTCTCGTCGAACTCGACGTCCTTGGCCTTGAGGGCCTCGATCACCTCGGTGCGCGCCTTCGAGGCCTCGGCTTCGGCCAGGGCCTTGCGCAGCTTCTCCAGCCCGGTGTTCGGGTGCATCTGGATGCCGAGCAGATCCAGCTTGCCGCGCAGGTCGCGCTTCTGCTGTTCCTCTTCGGTCTCGTTAACGCCCTGGTTCGGGTTGGCGGACGGGGTCTGGCCGCCCGCGCTGGCCGCCACGACCAGCACGCTCTGCTGGACGTAGTGCTTCAGGTTGGCGCGGTCCTTGAAGTCGTCCCAGTTGTCCACCGTCGCGGTCTGTTTCGGCGGGATGATGGAGCCGTCGGGCAGGCCAATCGGCGTGCCGCTGGTGTTGGTGATCTCGGGCATGGGACCTCCTTACAGGCCGTCGGCGTAGCGGACTTGCAGCGGCTGGCGGACATCCACACCGCCGAGGCGGAAGATGCCGGGGATTTCCCAGCGCATCGGACCGGCCTGGAATACAGGCAGGAAGCGGTGCGGCATCGGCAGGTGCAGCTTCACCACCGACGGATCGCGGCGGTAGGACACCATGCGGCGAGTACCGCCAGCGCCTGCCTTCTCCAGCCCGCGGAGACCGCGGATGGTCAACGGCTGGCCGGTCTGCGCGGTGTAGACGTTGTTGCGCAGCAGCCAGCTGAGGATGGTCTCGGTGGACAGGTCGCTCACCATGCGGGTCGCCAGCAGGTTCAGGCTGTCCAGGGGCAGCAGCAGGGTGTCTGCCAGGGCGGTGTACAGCGTGCCCTGAGCCTGGCCTGCCAGCTGGTTGTTCACGTCGGCGAGGATCTTGTCCGGCGTGGCAGTTGCCCAGCTACCGTTGGTAACCGAACCGGCGGTGACGTTCGGCGCATTCACCAGGCCGGAGAAGCCCTTCGAACTGTCACCGTAGAGCGCGACACGGTCGACCATCTCCTCGTAGGCCCGGCGCGCGGCCTTGGCATCCTCGGCGTCGAGATTGTAGCCGAGCATGGCGGCCTGGCTGATCTCTTCGAGACCGTAGCCGTAGCCGATGCCGGCGGTGTGGATCTGGGTCTCGAACTTGGTCAGCTCGGTACCGGCGCGCGGGATGTCGTCCGCGTTGCCGTTGATCCAGTCCGCCTTACCGTACTTGTCCGAGGAGAAGTAGGTGACGGTCTTGGCCCAGGGGCTGGCGGAAGTATCGACCGGCACCAGGCCGGGATACTGGATGTCGGGATAGACGATCTCGTTGACCTGGCGCTCGATGTGCGTGGTCTGGGAGATCACGAAACCCAGGGCGGCCTGGGCGTCCAAAAGCTTGAAGGGGGCGCGCATGTCGGCTCCTTACTTGAGGAAGATGTTGGCGACGGCGCCGGCCGCGGCGCTGGTGTCCCAGCGAGCGTTCGGAATCGTGATGCCACCGGTGTTGCTGAAGGTGCCGTCGGCGGTGACCGTTACCGGGTCGCTCGCCTTGACCGCCACGGCGGCGGTAACGCTGATCGGGCCGTTGAGCAGGATGCGCGCGGACTCGAACTGCACGAAGCCGTTGGGGCCGCTGGCGGAGCGGTCCAGGACCGACACGCCCACGAACTTGGCCGCGGTATCGCCAGTGGCGAAGACGCGGACGGCCTTGTCGGCGGTGCCCTGGAACACCGGCAGGCCGAAGCCCAGGCCGGCAGCCGACTCGACAGTGCGAGACACGACGTCGGCGTGGGTCATGTCCGGGATGTGGCCCGGTACGCTGGCGCGGATGTTCTCGGAATAGCTGGTCTGAATGGACGGCATTACTTGGCACCTCCTTTCCAGGCATCACCCAGACGCGCCTCATAGGCGGCCTGGCCGTTGTCATTGGGGTTCTGGAACTGGCCGTCCTGCGTCTTCAGGTGCTGGCGCACCGGATCGCTGGAGTCCTCGACCAGGATGTCGAAGCGAGCGGTGATGTAGTCGGCGCTCTTGCCGGCCACCGCGGCGTCGCCCAGCTTGGCCACCACGGCGGCCTTGCGGATCTCGTCGTCGCTCTTGCCGCTGTAGTCGGCGTCGGCGATGGATTTGGCTTTGCCGATCAGATCGCCGCGCGCCAGGACGCGAGCATCGATCTGGGCGTCGGAGAGCAGTTGCCCCTTCAGCTTCTCGATCTCGTTGTCCTTGGTTGCCAGCTCGCGGTCCTTGCCTGCGATGGCCGCGGTGTGAGCATCGGTCAGCGTCTTGACGTTGACGCCTGCGTCGGCCAGCTGCTTGGTCAGCTTCTCGATCGCCTGGGCGCCTTGGTCAGTGGTTTGCACAGACAGGCCATCGACGATGACCGTGCGCAGAGAATCAGCCATGGGATGGCCTCCGTTGTCGTTGGGGTGCGCAGGGGTATTCGCACCGGGGCTGCGCTGGTCCCCGATCCGTAGTTGCTCGCCACCTCGCGCCCGATCAACGAGCGCCAGGTGATTCATCCGCATGCTTTCCACGCGGGCGTCGTAGGGTTCGCCGTCGGGAGTGACGCCATCCTCGAAGACGACGATGGCTTCCAGTCCCATGGAGAGCTCGCGGCGGCCGCCCTCGACATCGCGGATAGCCGCTGCATCCATCACCACCATCGGGACGCGGACGAACTCACCGTCGCGCAGCACCTCGGCACCGGTCTGGCCCACAGCCAGCTCTTTCCAGTTGGCGGCGTTCACATCGCCGTGGTGGCCGTTGGTCATGGGCCGATAGGCGTAGGAGCGCATGGCGTCCTCGGCGAATACGGCCTCGGGCGGGCGGTACAGCCGGACGATGGGCATTTCAGGCTTGCCCACCTCGGTGCCGAGGTAGTCCTGGATGCCAGTGCGCGCTACCCGGGCCTCGGCCACGAGGTAGCCGTCAGTGGTTCGGCGGACAGCCGAAACCGACACGGAGTCGTGCAGGAGCATGGTGTTTTCCTTGGCGCTGGGCGCTACTTCAGGTTGTAGGTGCGGGCTCGGGATCGAGTTGGCCATCAGGGTCCAGATCGCCCTCGCCGCCCTCCTCGTCTGGCAGCTCTTCGCCGTACTTCTCCATGGCCGCCTCCAGGCCGGGCAGGACGCTGAACTCGACCAGGGCCGTCTCTGCGGCACTGGAAAGCGCGGCGTCCGGGAACAGACCGGTGTCCTTGATCACCTTGATGGTGTCGGCGACGGTCTTGCCGATGGTGGCGCGCTCCGTCGCCGTGGGCTGCCAGAGGCTGTTCCAGACGTAATGGATCTCAGGAGGCCGGCTGCCCAGGGCCGAGCGAATCAGGCACTCGTCCAGCACCGACATGGCGGGCCGCACTTCCAGCTCCTGGCCCGACTGGATCCGGTCGTAGTAGTTGCGCAGGTCTGACTCCCCGCTGGCGTTGAGCCCAGCCGGGGATTGACCGAGGAATCGGGTGGCTGGGATGTCCGCGGCGCCGGTCACGTTCTGCAGGAAGCGGTCGATGATGTCGGGCAGCGTGCTGAAGTTGGCCGTCTTGGTCTGGTAGTCCTCACCAGCATCCAGCATGAGCGTGCCATTGATACCTTTCTGCATGGCCGCCAGCCGGAGGCGATCCATCAGCAGCTTCTCCCAACCCTTGTCTTCGAGGTTCTGCATCAGATCCGGGATCTTGATGACGTCGACCTTTGCCTCGAACACCATGCTGGCTACGTTGGCCAGCGTGCCGTCGCTCTGCTTGATTGCCTCCATGACCGAGGTCAGGACCGAGTCGCTCCAGCCATGGGCCTCGCCCTCGACCAGCTCGGGGTCGGCGTGCTCGGCGCCGTGGAAGATGACCAAACGCGAAGGGTGGATGTCGACACTGGACCCAGCCAGCCGGTAGGCCTTGGGCATCCCATAGCGCGGCGACTGGACGTCTCGCTCGATCTCGGTCGGGCTCAGGTGACGCCGGCTCATGACGGTCAGGTACTTCACGCCGCCCTGGCCGATACGATCGGGCCGCAGTTCGCTCGCTGTGTCGCGCTCGCCGGTGCCGATGAACACCGCAGCACCACCGAACAGGCGGCCTCGAATCATGGCGGTGTGGACCCTGGCGACCAGCGCCAGGCGCTTCTCCTCGGCCTCGATGGCCTGGATCTGCTCCTTGGAAGCCTGCCACCCACGCCAGCGCCGGCAGGCGTCGAGCGCCGGGATGTCGATGATCTTTCGCGGCAACCAGCTGCTGCGGTAGGCCGCGAGGAGCTGCTGATCGGTCAGGGTCGACATCAGGTAGCCCGAATGGGACGCCTTGTCCCGCTCGGTGCCCAGGTTGGCCACGAGGTTGACCAGCTTGTCGGAGAGGAACTGTTTGACACCCATTATGCGACGCCTGCGAGGGAGTACCTGGTGATCGGGTATTCCTTGTGAATGAAGTAGCCGCCGGCATCGGGCCGGTGGTCGTTGCCTTGCTTCTTGTCGGGCTCGCCGTTCTCCGCCCAGACCTGCTGCTCTAGGTCGTCGGCATAGGTCGGGCACTTGTCGGCGTTCACGCGATAGCGCCGTTCGCCCACTGCGTTGCGGAACATGGCGTTCATGGCGTTGATGCGGTCCTTGACCGGCGGGTTGGCGCCCGGGGCGACGACCATGAACCCGGCCTGTTTGAGCAGGGAGATGTCGGTCTCGCTGGCCCGCACCGACTTGCGGGAATCGCCACTGGCGTCCGGGTAGATCCGGATCAGCCGAGTGTTGCGGTACTCGGTCCCGGTATAGAGCCAGTACCGCTCCTTGAGCTTCTGGATCATGTCCGGCGTGTCGTAGCCGTTGATGATCTCGTCGACCGCGTGCGGCATTCCCAGGCGCTTGACGTGGACGATGGCCGACATCTTGCCGACGTTGAAGTCCATCCCCACGAAGAGCGGCTCCCCGGGCTGGATGGTCTCCAGGCTGCCGTTGAGCTTGCGGTCATAGGCGGTGTAGATCGTGCCCGAGGTCAGGTTCACGAACTGGCCGTCGAGGTAGGCCATGATCAGCTGTTCGGGGTAGGACTCCATCAGCGAAGGGATGTAGTCGTCCGGCAGGTTGAGTTCGTTGTCGAAGGTGCTGGCCTGCACCAGGCCATACATCTCCGTCAGCGCCGGCTTGGCGCGCAGCTGCTTGACGAACTGCTGGTAGACGAACTTGAAGCCCTCGGGAGTCGTCGTGACGTCCACCCCGTTCTTCAGCCCGTCCACCTTGTAGCGCATCCGCGCGATGATCTTGCGCCAGGCCTGCTGGGCCTTGGCCGCGGGCAGCACGTCCAGCTCATCCACCAGGGCGTGGCCGATCTTGAAGCCGACAATGGTCTGGGGCTTCTCCATGGACCGGCAGATCGTGGTGCTTCGGTACCGGCCGCCGCTGTAGAACTCGACCTCCTTGTCGCTCTCCTTGGTCCGGACCTTGAGGCCCCAGTCGAAGGCGACCTCCTCAATGGTCGGGAAGAAGATGTCCCGGATCTGCGGGTAGGTCGGGGCGAAGTAGCCAGAATTGATCCTGGGCCACTCCCACACGTGCTTGCACAGCGCTGCGCAGCCCACCCAGGTCTTGCCTGATCCGAACCCCGCCACGAACCCTCGGAACTTGTTGGGCAGCTGCAGGAACTGCGCCTGGGGCACGTTCAATGTGGGCATGGTGAGTACTCGGGGTGCAGCTCACGCTTCGCGCGCCAGTAGGCCTCGCTCGCCTCCTCCGCGGTGTCATACGTTCCGAGGTTGAACCGGTTGCCGTCACGATTGATGTAGGCCCGGAATCGCTGCCCGCGCTGGCTCACTCCAGGCATTCCCAGCGCTGAGCGTCGGTACGTTCCCTTGTTCCGGAGGTTCGCGGCTCTACTTGCCCGACGAAGATTCTCGAACCGGTTATCGATTCGGTCACGATTGATATGGTCGACGTCCCCCTCTGGAAGCTCGCCGTCCATGTACAGGAACGCTAGCCTATGGAGTGCATAGGCCTGTCCATCAATCTGGACCCGCTTGTAGCCCCTGCTGTTGAGGTAGCCAGCGTCCTGTCCAGCACGCGCTCGAGGGCGGTTTACCTTCCAGCGGAAGATTCCGGTTAGCGGGTCGTATGACAGGACATCTTTCAGTTGCTGCTGAGTCAGCTCATTCATCGCGCACCCTCGCGTCTACCACCTCGACCTGCACGCGGGTCGGCGGCAGATCGTCGTGCGGCATCTCGGCCTTGGTCTGGCGGTTGACGTACACGTCGCCCACTTCCTTGGCGGCCTGTTCCAGCAGCTGGGCAGTCAGCGCCAGGTTGCGCATTCCCTCCGCCTTCTCGGCCATGCGGCCCAGGGTGCGAAGACGGTGCGCCCGGTTGGCGATCGGGATATCAGCGGTCTCCTCGCGGAAACGCTTTCGGGTGTCGTCGAATACGGTGCGCCACTTCTGGTGCAGGTTGCGCCCCTGGTACTTGGTGGGGTCGTAGCACTGCACCTGCTGGCGGCTGACATCGACGCCGAACTCCTCCTTGACGGAGGTCACCACCAGCGAGGGGGTATCGAAGCAGGCCAGCGCCTGAACGATGAAGGCTTTCACATCGTTGCTCAGGGCGGCCATAGGGATACTTCCGTCAATGTGCTGTCAATCAGGCCGACTTGAGCAGACAGGTTCCGCAGGCCCTCGCAATGTTGATTTTCTCCACCTCGGGGCGGCTGTTCGCGGCTTCCACCAGGCGCTGCACGTCCGGGCTGGCGCCATAGCGACGCACCACGCCGACGAACTCCTCGACGTCATGGCCGCGCAGCTTGAGCTTGGGCATGCCGTCCCGGGTGAACGCTGGGGCGCCGAAGCCATCCAGCTCCTGGGCGATGTGGTAGAGCTCGTGCTCGACCAGGGCGCAGAACTCGGCGTCGCTGCATTCGGCGCAGTAGTCGGCGGCCAGGGTGATGAGGAAGTCCGGGATGCACCCGAACCACTCCACCATCTGCTGCTCTGCCCTCGCCTTCTGCCAGCCGCCGGCGCGGAACGCCACTTGCTCGGCTTGGCCTAGCACCAAGCGACCGCCCTTGACGAAGCCTGTCCTGGCCCAGAGGAAGCCGATGTCCGCGTCGAGCAGGTGGATGTGGTCCTCGTTGAAAAGCGGGTTATTGGGCTTCAGGAGCGTTGCTCTGACCCACTCAAGCAGATCCGCTGCCGGGGCCATTTGTAGCCAACTATCCGCAGCGGTCGAGAAGAAAGCTGAAGTCGGAAAAGGCCTGACCATTTCGCCCCCCTGACGCTAACCAAGTGGTGATCGTCTACCGCCGCCTTCAGAAATTCCGGAGACGGCCGATCCGCTTGGGGCTATCCCATTATGTAAGGAGTACAAAATGGCAATTTCCTGTGGTGATCCAAAACGCCTCATTGAGATCCTGCGTCTCATGTATCCCAAAGCCACCTTCGGTGCAGAAAACGCAATCGGGACCGTTAAGATCACCTTTCCAGACCGCTTGGTTGTAAATGTTTTCGCTAACGGGACCGTAAATTTTCAGGGCCAGGCGAGCCCGATAAAAGGGCAGATTGAGGAACAGATCGAGATCGTGAATAAAGAATGATTGCTCTGGAGGGCAGTTCTCTCTGCCCTCTTTTCATCGTAATTCTCCAGCTTGCTTACCATGAGCTGCACCCGCCGCTTTAGCTGCCGCCTCACTGGCCTGCTGCGCTGCGCCGGCGGCAACCTCAGCAGCCTTCCCGGTCTGGCTCGCGAGGGTTTCGAGCCGCTGATCCTTCTTGCCCAGCGCCTTATCGTAGGCGTCACGGATCGCAGCGAGCTCTACGAGCATGATCCGGTGAGCGCTGTACATGGCGGCCTGGTACCCGAAGATGCCACCGCTCAGCACCAGCAGTGCCCCCAGCGCCCACAGTTCGTACCGTCGCCACCATGCTTTAGCGCGCTTCAGGGTTTCGCCGTTCATAACCGGTCCTCTGCAAGGCCTGCCGTAGCTGCGAGACCTCGCTCGTCAATTGGCTGATCTGGGCTTCCTGCAGGTCGAGCTGCGACTTCATTGCCTTCATGGTCCCGGTGAGTTCGCCCACCGTTCGGTACATCTCGTTGCGTTCTTTCGTCACCGTCTCCAGTGTCGTCCGAAGGTCTTTGTTCTCTTCGGTCAAGCGCTCCAGCATGTCCTTCTCGGCGCGATCATTCGCGACGGAGGCGTTCGTGCTGGAGTAGAACTTGCGAAGCCAGGTCAGGCCCCAGGCGAGGCCGATACCGCCCGCGGTGAACCACCCGGTCGGGTTGCCGCCGCCCAGATCGGATGGGTCCATTTCGATGCTCCAGAAATGCGAAAGGCCCGCCGAGGCGAGCCTGATAAATAACGATGAAAGGCGAATTTGCCCTGTTGCAAAATAGGCCCAATGGGCCTAATATATTTCACATGGGAAGCGCATACCGCGCGGCCCGACAGCCCCAAAGGGACGAACCAATGAGCCTCGAAATGACCCACGCCGAACTCGAAAAGATCCACTCCGAGATCGCCAAGCTGATGGCCGAAACCAGCAAGCTCAACGCTGAGACCAACAAGCTGCGAGTAGACATCTTCTGGTACCCCGTTGCAGTTGCCACTGGCCTGGTCAGTGCCGTGGCCGGCGTGACGGCGATAGTCATCAAGCTCTTCAACTGAATACCCAGGCCCCGCGAAAGCGGGGTCTCTCTTTGGGGTCCACCATGCAGCGCATCAAGCACTACCAGCCGCCTACCACCGAAGACCTGGCCCAGCTCAAGGCGCTATTGAAAGCAGCTGGCATGAAGGCGACCGGCGATGAGCTTGCCGACTTGGCCGGCCTGTCGGATGGCAGGCAGTGGCGAAAGTACACTGGCGGCGCCCAGCCCCGCGAGCTGAGCGCGCAGATGCTCTTCTTCATCGCTGCGAGGCTGACTCTGCCGGAGGAGCAGCTGGAGACGATCTACAGCAAGATGCGGGAGATTGGCGCCACCCTGGATTTCGAAGGCTGAAGCAAAAACCCCTGCACATCGGCCGGGGCGTTGCTTACTTTCTGAGGCAGCCCGGAAAACGCCGGTCCGCGTCCGACACGTACTGCTTGCCATCCTTCCCCATGCACCAGGTGCTGCCGTACTGACGGAAGCTGGTGAACTGGCTGCCTTCGACATCCATTCTCGCCGCACGCCGGAACTTGCGATGCCATTTGGCCTTGTCGGCCTTCTCGCTTTCGCAGGTCGTCATTCCGAAGATAGGTGTCTTTCTGCGGCTTCGGCTCATACGGGCCATCCTGCGGCATCAGCACGCCGCTCCTGCATGGTCAGCATGTGGAAGTAGCGGCGAGGGTTGCCGCACATGAAGCAAGAGCAGACCTTACCGTGATTGGCGAATATACCTGCCATCCTGGCGTCATTCGTCCACGCCTCATGGGCACTCTGCTTTCGGTAGAACTTGGCCTTCACGCGTTGCGCGTGATGCCTTCTCTCGGATCGATCCATGGTCATCTCCAATGGCCAGATCCAAGAAAGCCCCGGGAGACGAATCTGCCGAGGCTTCTGATGGGGTGCTGCTTCACACGATGAATAAATCATGCCGCCAGCCGCACATTTGTGTCAAGCCGCACACTTCATCGCCCGAAGAAGGTTCGCGACGGGCGCCAGAGCCATCTTGTCCAGGTCGTTGCAGGCGGTGAAACAGGCTTGGACGAACTCCTCCCATTCCCGGTCCCAGTTCCGGGCATCCAGCTCCACGCCGTAGGTGTAATCGAGAAAGGTGCGAAAGGCCTCCGGCGTCGGAAGCGGGTCCGGCGCGGCGCTCTGCCCGCCCTGGTGCTGGCGCCGGTACCGGTATAGCACCGCCATGGCGACGAACTCGGCCTTGGCGTGCTTCTTCGCGTACATCTTAGGCCCGCGCAGGTAGGCCAGCTGGAACACCGACCATTCGGCTACCTCGCGCCACAGGTCGTTGCTGTCCGGGTGATACAGGTGGTTGCCGAAGGCGAACAGGTCCGCCGGCAAGCGCTCCACCACGCTGCGGACGTGGGCGCCGATGGTCTCGTTCACCAACCCGGTCACGCCGCGCACGCGCTCGGTGCTCTGGTAGGGGCCGACCAACGCCAGCGACTCGCAATGGCGGTTGGTGCCGTCCCCTGGGCGGTAGTAGGCGTTGAACCACTCGTCTCGGGCTGAACTCAGGCGCATCTGGGATACCTCGGAAATCTGGATTGCGACTTGCGCGGCCACCTGGCGGCGCAGACAACTGCAGGCGTCCTTGCCGGGTGGATCACAGGCGGCGCTTTGCCTGGCGCTCGATTTGGTCATGGCGGTCACGGAGCAGCCTGCGTAGCTCTCGGGCCTCCCGCTCGCGCTTCAGCTGGAGCAGGCCATGACCGACGATGCCGACTCCTGCCAGCGGGACCAGGTAAGACAGGAAGGTCATCATGCCGTCCGCCTCTGGCCGTAGATGGCCAACATCAGGTCCTCGGGGTGAGGCAGCAGCAGTTCGAGATGCTCGGCGCAGTAGCGGTCGAGCAGGTCGAGGTATTCGGTCATCTGGGCCTGAGTGAAGCCGCTGGTCTTGGCTCGGCCGATCTTGAACTCGCCGCCGGCGGGCCCAGGCATGGCCACCTTCCGGACCTCGCACGGCCACAGGCGCGCCACCAGGATCTCGTGCCACTCCTGGGCGCTGGCGAACTGGCCAAAGCTGTCGGCCAGGTGTCTCTGGATCGCGTTGTTCCACATCCAGAGCAGGCGGTTCTGGGCGTCGCTGCGCTGGCTGCGGATCTCGGTAATGGCGATCTTCCGCGGCTTCGAGAGATCCAGGTCGGCGAGGAAGGACATCAGGCGCTCGCGGTCGGCGGGCGTGCGGATCACGAGATCAGTCATGGCCCTGCCCCTCTACATCGCCCAGCCAGTCACAGGAAAGCCGGGCAGAGCGTTGAGAGCGCAGACCATGCAGGTCGTGCAGGTGCGCCAGCAGGATCAGTAGCCAGTAGATGCCCATCACGCCGCCTCCTCCGTCATCAGCGGCACGATCCGCACGCGCACGCACGGCGTCTCGGCGTAGCGCTTGCGCACGATGGCGTCGACCACCTGGACGTCGTCCCGCCACACCACGCCATTGAGGCCGTCGTAGATCGCCTTGATCACGTTGTCCATGTCGGGCTTCGTGGTCGGGAATACCTGGCCGGCGACAGCCTGGGCCTTCCACTTTTTTGACTTCGACTGAGGGATCGGCAGCAGGATCTGTAGCTCGACCATGACTGGGTGCGGGATCAGGTTCCGCCCGCCCATGGCAATCTGGGCCGCATGGGCGATCAGGCCCTCATAGGCCACCGTCTCCTTTGGTGTGAACATGCGGGCATGGGCGCCCACCTTGCCGATACGGGGCCGGCCCTTGCCGATGGGCTTGCCGGGTACCACGAACTCCACCGCGGCGAATTCACGCATGGTTGTCTCTCCGGATGCGCATCTTGGCCAGCAGCATGGCGCGGGCTTGCGCGGGGTCGCTGGGAATGCCCTGGGCTTGCATGAGGTCCCGCGCCTGCTGGTGGCTATGGGCGAACTGCACCTGCATCGGCGACTTGTGCTCGTGCTCAATGCCGAGGGGGATCGTGTCCTCAAGCGGCTTACCCATGACGGCGCGAGCCCGGACCACGGCGTAGTTGCGCGCAAAGGTCTTGCGCAGAACCTTGTTGTCCGGCCGTGCGGTGCGCAAGTCGTAGGTGCCAGTCAACTTCGCGGCGACGCGCACGGCATCGTGGCCGTACTCACCGCGCAGCGCCTGGTCCCATGCCTCCTCCTCAGTGGGCAGCCCGGGGACGTTGAGGCACATGGCACGGAACTGCGGCGCCGAGGGCGGCCAGCCATCGTTCTCCAGGCTGGACAGCGCAGCCAGGCCGTTGGCTAGCTGGCGACCGGAGATGCCCGTCAGGTGCTTGGCCCAGGCGTGGTCAGGCTTCGGAGTCACGCCAAAATTCGCCGTCCAGCGGTGGCCGTAGGTCTCCACCATCGTGATCCACAGTTGCTCCAGCAGCTCCATGCGCAGCGGGTCCACACGCTTGGGCTCGCTCGAAGCGTCCGCGCTCGATGGCTTCGCGGACCTGTTCTGTAGCTGAGAGGTTGCGACCGCGGCCAGGTTGACCACGCGCGGGGCGGTTCTGAGCGGCTTCTGCTGAGGAAAGGCGTCCGGGGTTGGCTTGTGCATGGCGGTGCTCCCGTTTCAGATGCTGGGCGAGCGCGTGCTCCCAGCGGGCTTGGGTTCGGTGTTCATCAGGGTTGGCGATCCAGAACGACCGGAACTCAAGAAGTTGGTCAGGCTGGATCTGGACGCCGGCCATGGCGTTCATCGTGAGCGTGGCCTTGAAGGTCTGCGGGTTCGGCTCCCAATCCGCCGTCATGGCGAACCTGGTGCGGGAGTCGGTTGCGCACGCACGCGGTGATGGTGGTGGTGTATTACCGGACTCCGGAAGTAGGTTGCTGCTAGCGGGTTGCTCAAAAAATAACCCGGTTGCAGCTCCACCCTCCTCCTGGCTAGAACCCTCGTCGTTGCTGAGTTCTGGCTGGTTGCTGCTCGGTTGCTGCCCTGGTTGTAGCTCGGTTGTAGCTCGGTTGTAGCTCTTTTGGGCGGACTGATGCGTGCGAGCGTGGGGAAACTCGAAAACGAGGGGGCCGACCACCTTGAGAGCACCGATCTTTTCCAGTCTTCGGACGGCCGATCGGTACTGCTCTCGCGTGACGGGCTTAGGCGTAGGACGCCCAGGGATAGGGTCCACGGTGAAGCCTTCGCGTAGCACTATCTCATTGATGAGCGTCTGCTTTCCAGCGATGCCGGTGGCGAAGTCCATACGGCGCTTCAGGGCCACGTAGAGCTTCAGCAGCTCCGCCGGCTCGCCAGCGAACAGGGCCCATTCATCATCGTTGACCAGAACTGCGGTCATGACTCAATCCCAGCCCAGGGGTCCTGGGCGCTTCTTCTCAGCCTTCAGCCCCAGCTCCGCCAGGGTTTCGAGTGAGCGCAGGTATTCGGCGTTGACCACCACCGCAGAAACCGGAACGACTTGCAGTCCCAGGAGCGCAAACAGCTTTGCCCAGCGCTCAATCTCGCCTTCCTTCCAGCGCGACACGGTCGATTCGGACAAGCCGATTGCGTCCGCGACGGTCTTCTGGCCCACCGACACGAGTCGCTGCAAGACCAGGGCTTCGATCTCCCGTGCTCTTGCAGATGGGTCTTGGCTAAATGCGGGTGTGCTCATGATCAGGACGCCAGCGCGAGTTCCGGCCAGATCAGGTTCCAGTCATTGGGGCGCAAGGCTTTGCGCGTAACCGCGCCAGCCGTTGCCCGCTCAATGCCTGCTGCCATCTCTGCGGAAGCTGTCTTGTGGCCGTAGCCGATCATCCGCAGATAGCCGCGGGTGGTCTGGGTGGTCGCCACCGCGTCGTCATCGGCGGTCTTGAGCCACTCCAGCAATGCTGGATGCTTGGTGCGCATGGGATTTCTCCTTGAGGGATAGGCGAAATATAACCTCAAGGTAATACCCATTCAATACCTATAGGAAATTTACCTAGAGATAATGTTTAGGGATCATTGCTCGCATGGACATTTACGAGGCCCGGCGCACCAACCTACGCGCCATCATGAACGCTCGATTCGACGGGAAGATGGTCGCGCTTGCGGCTGCGGTCGATCGTGCCCAGAGCTACCTATCGCGCTGCCTGACGCCCAATGAGACGCACCGCAAGCGGATCGGCGAGGAGCTGGCGCGAGACATTGAAGCGAAGCTCGGCCTCGAGCCGCTCAGCCTGGACCGGCCGAAGACGAGCGACCAGTCAAACGTTGGCCAGCCGATCCCGATCACCTCCCCCTTCCGGCAGATCCCTATAGTCGGCATCGCGCAGCTGGGCGCCGAGGGCTACTGGACGGCTTTGAGCCCGAGCGAGGGCCATATCAACTTCCCCACCCAGGACAAGGATGCCTATGCCTTGCGGCTGCGCGGCGACTCGATGTCCCCTGCCATCCGCTCTGGCTGGGTTGCGATCATCGAGCCCAATGGCGATTTGGTGCCAGGCGAGTACGTCTACATCAAGCTCCATGGTGTCCACGATGAGGGCGAGAGCATGGTCAAGGAGCTGCTGCGGGCCGACGACTATGAGGTAAGCCTGATGTCCGTCAATGACGCCTTCGGCCGCCGATCAATTCCATGGGAGCAGATCCAGCATTGCTACCCGGTCGGCGCCATTGTGCCGCCGAGCAAGATCGTGCAGTAACAAAAAGGCCGACATAGTCGGCCTCACGCTCTATTAGGTTACTTTCCGCTTGGAACTTGAAAGATAGAGCGTTCGCGAAAGTGGAGACTCGTAATAATCTTCATCTAAAAATCTTAGCAGACTACGAAGACCCGCACTGTCATTTGGAACAACTATTCTTCCTTCCTGCGTAACTTGCAAAGGAAATCTTACCGACTCTGCAACTATAGCTATTTGCTCGACCGAATTCTCTTCGAGTACTGCCGATTGACGAATGAAGGAAATTTTCCTTCTAATCAGCGAACCAGCAACCTCCAAAAATCGCTCGGGGTCCTCTACTTTAAGTTTCTCGTGGCTAGTGAAGGAAACCACCTCTTCATTAGTTGCCTCTCTATAATAGTCACTAAGATCGAAGATCCGCTTTGCGAAGTGGAAGCTATGAAACTTTAGAACACCTGCCTCAACTACAGCCACGATCTTACTATCAAGCGAAAGACCTGTATCTGTTATTTTTTGAAATTGATTGTTCGCATAGAACATTGTAAGAGCATTTCTGGCCAGCACCCTGCGTCGTTCAAATACTTGGAAGAGTACTTGAGGGCCATTAGGTCCATCGACCGAGCAGAAAATACTCTTAACGTTATCAAGACTGTGGACCTGGGGATCGTACTGGTCAATTGCTAACGGATTCCCCACCGCATGAAGGACGCCATCAACGTCCACGAAATTCTGGATTACCAGAATCTCATAGTCCAGCGGAGTGTATTGGCCGTCAAAAATGACCTCATCGATGACGCTTTCAAAAAAGAAATCCCTCTGATCAACGAATGTGCTCTCTATATCTCTCTGCAAGTCGGCGGAGAGAGGAAAGCGAATAATTCTAGAGCCAGCAATATCAGTCAAAGCAAATAGATTCATTTCTATCCCTCATTACACTCAATTATTCCATATTCCGTGAGCTGAACCACTTTCTTGATCTTGCTAACGTCGTTTATAGCCCTCTTACTTATCATCAAGTACGTTATTCCCTCTTGGGTTTCGACCTCATAATAATGATAGCCGAGCAGCCCGAGAACTGGATTAACTTGAATCGCGTGAGTCGTCCAAAGCACAAAAAGCAGCATTCCTCCTGCAAGCATCCAAGCCCCCATTTCAGGAGGCTCCTGCCCTTTAAATATAAGGGGCAAGGCATATGCAATAAAGAAACCTAAAACCTCCTTATCAGCACTCTTGGCTTTCTTAATAACGACAGGAAGAACTTCAAAATTTTTAGACGAATATTTAATTATGACCCGACATAGGGCGCCCAGCAGAATGCAGGATGCCAACGCAATTAAGGCCAGCACCCAGTCACGATTGTTTTTGATAAGCACATAACTCAGAGATATTGAGATAGGTGCAACTGCAGTCAATGCAAACACCACTCTCGCTGGCTTTCCCAACATAAAGTCGTCCTCCCTGGTGAACGAAATGGTAGCTCAAAAATCCTGGCATGCCAGAATGCGATCACTGTACATAAAAACAGTATCACTATTCGAGGTATCTGTGGGTGCTCGCCGTCAGGCGGCATGTAGCGCCGCGCCAGAGCATCTGAACCTTGCCGCTTCGTCGCCTGTCGCATACTGTATATTTGAACAGTATCACAGAAAGGAGGTGGCTCATGCCCCGCAGCAATACCCAGGTCGTCAAGAAACAGGTTCAGGTTTCCAGCTACGAGCGGCTATGCCGCCGAATCAATGCCTACATCGCAGAGCCGCATGCCCAGCTCGAGCAGAGATGTCGCGTTGAGCGCCTGGAGACGGACCATGACGATGACTGGGAGCGGGTCGTGGACGAGATGCGCGAGGTCGATGGCCTTTCTGTAGAGCAAAGCGGTACCGGGTATGAGTTCAGCTGGAGGGAAATGCCTCAAGCTGAATGATTGATCGCCATAACGGAAGCCCGCCTCGCGCGGGCTTTTTGCTGTCCGGGTAAAATTATTACCCGGAGGTATTGACCGTGAAAATAACCCACGGGTAATATCACTGCATCGCCAGCAACCACTGGCCGGGCAGCTCCACCGCCCCTGCTCTTTCACAATCCGAAGCAACAAAGAAACCACAGACCGCATTGCCTCTACGGCGACCGGCAATCAGACAGGCCCGAAAGCCTGCCCACGCGAAGGCGACCCCGAGGGGCGACCGGGACGGCTGATTGAGGGCATCTAGCCCGCTCCGCGCGAGAGACCCGCACGCGATGCGCCGTTTTCACTGGCTGGCCCTGGCAACAGGGCCAGACGGGAAGACAACCGAGGAAAGCACCATGCGCACCTACCTGATCGTGCTCGCCATGACCTGCGCCGCTTTCTTCGGCGCCGTCGAGTACACCAAGCCCGTTAAGGACCAGCCGATGGTGATCATCGGCTACCAGGACGAGTAGCCCCGTTCGCCGGGCTGCACACCGCCCCACCGGTTGCAGCCCGGCTTTTTACCGCGCGCCCCGGCGCCCATCGAGACCCACACCATGACCCTCGCTATCCAGCATGAGCGGGCGCTCGAAGGCGCCCACGAACAGGTGCTGCAACTGCAGCACGACATCGATACCCACCAGCCCGACACGATGCTGGCCTTCGCCATCCACTGCGATATGCAGATCGATCCCCAGCGCCAGGTGGTGCTGCTGGAGACGCTAGCCAGCATGCGCGATCGCCAGTTCAACGAGGCCTACATGACCCTCGCCAGTATCAGCCTGCCGCTGGCCAAGGAACTCATGGAGTGGCGCCGGGTGCAGCTCGCCGAGCACGACAACTTCTTCACCGACGAACTGGCCAAGCGCCGCAAGGAGGCTGCATGAGCACCGAACGAGAAGTCGCACAACGGATGGTCGAGATGTGGATCGCTCGCATCCCTGCCTTCGGTGACGGTATCGCCGAGGGCATGAACGAGATGGCCTATGCCCTGGGCGCCATTGACGACCGCGCCCACGATCACAACCGAGTGCGCATCTCCCAGGAAGTGGCCAAGGTTTGGGCCAAAACGCGGGGGGCTGCGGCATGACCGCCTCCCCCGCTCCCAGTACAACCGCCAGCCAGGCGGCTAACGCCGAAGCGCGCCACACCCTGCTGCTGCGCGCCAGGCAGTCGCTACCCGAGGCCCTGGGCCTTCCGCCGGAGACCCGGCTGATCGACACCCCCATCCGCTCCCCGATGATGCGCCGGCCTGGTCGGCGCTGGTCGGTGGAGGTGGCGTCGTGAACATCGTCACCATCCGTGCCAGCTCGCTGGCCGAACTGTTCGACTGCCCGGCACGCTGGGAGGCTAAGCACCTCCTCGGCATGCGCAGCCGCTCCAGCGGCGCCGCGCACCTGGGCACGTCAATCCACGCATCCACCGCCCTGTTCGACCAGGCCACCATGGACGGCGCACCGATCAGCGCGGATGACGCGGCCGGCCTGTTCGTCGACACCCTCTACAACCCCGAGCACGACGTCGACTGGGAGGACAGCGGCCCGAAGCAGGTCGAGCGCATCGGCCTGACGCTGCACAGCCGCTACTGCGCCGACATCGCGCCCACCCAGGACTATGTCGGCATCGAGGTGACGTGCGAGCGGCTGGAGATCAGCGACCTGGGCCTGGCGCTCACCGGTACCACCGACCGCATCCGGCGGGTGGACGGTGAGCTGGGCATCAGCGACCTGAAAAGCGGCGCCCGCGCCGTGGGATCCACCGGTGTCGCGGTCACCGCCGGCCACCGGCCGCAGCTCGGCGTCTACGAGCTGCTCGCCGAGTTCGCCATCGGCCAGCCGCTGACGGCCCCCGCCGAGATCATCGGCCTGAAGACCGGCGCCGGCCCCTGCGTAGGCCGCGGCGAAGTCACCGGCGCCCGCCAGGCCCTGGTCGGCGATGAAGACAACCCCGGCCTGCTCCAGATGGCCTCACGCCTGATCCATGGCGGCCTGTTCTACGGCAACCCCAAATCGGTGCTGTGCTCCGCACGGTACTGCCCGCGCTATCCCACCTGTCCCTACAAGGGGTGACCCCATGAGCAACACCCAGACGCTGCAGTCCCTGCAGCAACGCCCGGCGCGCGAGCAGATGCCGGTGTCCATGAGCTTCTTCAACCTGGAAGGCTTCGAGCTGATGCAGCGCATCGCCAAGGCCTTCGTCCAGTCCGACCTGGTGCCCAAGCAGTACCAGGGCAACCTACCGAACTGCCTGATCGCCCTGGACATGGCCCAGCGCATCGGCGCGAACCCGCTGATGGTGATGCAGAACCTCTACGTGGTCCACGGCACCCCGAGCTGGTCGAGCAAATTCCTGATCGCCACGGTGAATACCTGTGGCCGCTTCAGCGCGCTGCGCTACGAGTGGAAAGGCGAAGCGGGCAAGCCGGACTTCGGCTGCCGCGCCTGGGCCATCGAGAAGGAGACCGGCGAGCGCCTCGACGGCATTTGGGTGACCTGGCAGATGGTCAACGCCGAGGGCTGGGCCAGCAAGAGCGGCAGCAAGTGGAAGACGATGCCCGACCAGATGTTCGTCTACCGCGCCGCGGCGTTCTGGCAGCGCGCCTACGCGCCGGACCTGGGCATGGGCCTGCAGACCGAGGAAGAGGTCCGCGACGTCTTCGACGCCAAGCCGGATGCCGGCGGGAACTACGCGGTGGACATCGACGCCCTGCGCCAGGCTGAGGCCGCGCCGCGGAACGTTGATACCGCGACCGGCGAGATCCTGGACGCCGAGCCGGAGAAGCGTGACGAAAAGGCCGAATCGGGTAATGCCAGTGCCGAAAAACGCGACACACCGGCGGAAAAGCGTGACACCCAAGCGGAAAAGGCTGACACCAGCACCGCCCAGGCCGCCAGCCAGCTCGTCGACGACGAAATCAGCATGGAGTGATGGCCATGGCCAGCCGGACCGTAGCTGAGCTGTTCGACCGCGTCGAGCAGTTCACCGCCCTGCTGGCCGCCGCTGAGGACGGCGCGGATACCGACTGGGAGATCCAGTTCACCAACGACATCCGCGACCAGTTCAAGCGCTACGGCGCCCACACCTACCTCAGCGACGCCCAGCTGCAGTCGCTCAACAAGATCGCCCACCAGTAGGAAACCGCCCCATGAAAATGGAACACCGCGCCATCATCGAAAGCGCAGAGCGTCACGGCTGCCGCCCTTCCGAACTCGCCCACCAGCTGCTGGTGCACGACCTGATCGAGACGTGCCGCTTCGAGCTGCACAACCTCAAGGCGCCCTATCACAAACTGAACGAGGGCCAGCAGCAGGAGGTGATTGACCGCCTCACCGAGAAGGTCGAGCAAGCCGTAGAGCTGGCCGTCCGGATCATCGCCGCGCGCGATGTCGTGTCGGTACCGATGGACATCCGGTCCATCAAGGTGGAAGCGAAAGCCCTGACCGTGACGGCCAAGGTCGATGCCAACGAGCCGTCGAACACCGAGCTGACGAAGTCCGCCGGCAAGCTCTGCCTGCTGGTGCTGGCGCCGAACGATTACAACGATGGCCTAGACGACATCAAGCCCGACCGCGACCAGTCGGACCTGCCGCTGGCGGCTGCCGACCTGCTGGGCAGCCCGGAGGAGCTGGAGAAGCGCCTGGGCGGTGGCGGGGAACGCGACGACCTGGAAGATGACGCCCTGCTGGAGGAGGCCACCCGCTTCGTCATCAGCAGCCGCCGGGCATCAATCTCTGCCATCCAGCGCGCGCTCAAGATTGGCTACAACCGCGCCGCCCGCCTGGTCGAGGCGCTGGAGGCTGCTGGCACTGTCTCGGCCATGGACAGCACCGGCGGCCGCGAGGTGATCGCGCCGGCGCCTTTGGGTGGCCAGGCAGAAGACCAGGCCGGTGATGACGAAGCCGGCGACAACGCGCCGGAGGACGCCGCCGCGCCGCACCCCACGGCCTACGGCGTCGTGCCCTACTCCGACGTCTGCGCTGTCCTGGCCCGGGTGAGCCCGTCGGTCACCATCGACTACCTGCAGAGCCGGTTCGCTATAGGCAGCGATGCCGCCCGCGCCCTGGTGGTCCGCCTGCTCGATGACAAGGTCATCGCCGTGCAGAGCGAAGCGGAGAACCCGCTGCACAACACCTACCGCGTCACCAAGGACCTCGACGACGTCGTCACGATGGAGTAATCAGCATGCGCATCACGAACATCACCGTTACCAACGTCCAGGGGCTGCGCAATGCAGCCCTTGCCGTATCTGAGCCCCTGCTGCTGGTGTCCGGTGACAACGGCGCCGGGAAGTCCAGCCTGCTGGACGCGATCAGCATGGCCTTCAGCGGCCAGCCGCGCCGGGTATCCCTGAAGAAGGAGCTGGATCGCCTGGTCACCGAGGGCGCCAAGAAGGGCGAGGCCCACGTCGCCTACGTCGACGGCACCGGCGAAGAGCAGACCGCATGGATGATGCTACCGGGTGGTAAATCGGTGGTAATTCCTGATGCGCCGTTCCTTCCGTTCGTGCTGGAGGCTGCGAAATTCGCGGCCCTGGATGGTAAGGAGCGCCGGAAAGTCCTGTTCGACCTGACCGGTGCGGGCGCTGGCGCCGCCGAGGTGGCCCGCCGCCTCGAGGCCAAGGGCGCCGACCTGGCGAAGTTCGAGAAGGTGAAGCCGCTGCTGCGCGGTGGCTTCCCAGCCGCCGAGGCCCAGGCCAAGGAATACGCCGCCGAGTCGCGCGGCGCCTGGAAGGCCATCACTGGCGAAAATTATGGCAGCCAGAAGGCCGAGACCTGGGAACCGGAGCTGCCGCCCACCACCGTCACCCAGGAGCAGATCGCCGAGGCCGCCAAGGCTCTTGCCGATCTCGACGGCGACCTGGCAGAGGCGCAGCAGACCCTGGGCGGCCACAAGGCCAACGCTCAGGCCGCGGCGCAGCGCCAGGCCCACATGGCCCAGCTGCGCGACACCGCTGACCTGCTGCAGCGCCGCCAGGAGAAGCTCGGCGCCGACCAGGCCCGGGTGGACGAATGGACCCCGAAGGTAGCCGAGGCCCAGCGCGCCGCCGCCGGCAAGCCAGCACATGACCCGCTGGCCTGCCCGCACTGCCAGGGCCTGGTGCTGATGGAGCGCGGCCAGCTGGTGGCCTATGTGGCGCCGGAGAAGGTCGCCGACCCCGATGCCGCCCGCCGCTTGACCGAGTACCAGGGCTATCTGCAGAGCGCGCAGCGCGCCGTAGCTAACAGCCAGCGCGACGTGGACCAAAGCCGCGCCGCGGCCGAGCAGCTGGCCACCCTGGAACAGCAGGCCGCCGCGGTACCGGACGCCAAGGCCATGGAGAACGCCGAGCAGGCCATCACCGAGATCCGCCAGGAGCGCGACAAGGCCCGGGCCAAGCACCAGGCGCTGGTGGAGGCTCACGGCGCCATCGCCGGTCGCGACGCTGTGATCGCCACCGCCGCCCAGCACCACGCCGATGTCGTGGCCTGGTCACTGATCGCCGAGGCCCTGGCGCCCACCGGCATCCCAGCCGAGATCCTCGCCGGCGCGCTTGACCCGTTCAACGAACTGCTGGCGGCCCAGGCCGCGGTGGCAACCTGGCAGCCGGTGGTCATCACCCCCGAGATCGACATCACCTACGGCGGCCGCCTCTACGGACTGCTCTCGGAATCGGAGAAGTGGCGCGCCGACACCCTGTTGGCCATCGCCATCGCGCGGCTATCCGGCATCCGCCTTGTGCTGCTGGATCGCTTCGACGTGCTGCAGCCCACCGCCCGTCCACAGGCGCTGAAGCTGCTGCTGGCCCTGACCCGCTCCGGCGACCTCGACAGCGCGGTCATGGCCGGGACGATGAAGGAGCCCATGGCAAAGGTGCCGGCGGGGATCCAGCAGGTGTGGATCCAGGGTGGCGTGATCACCGAGACCGAAGCCAAGGCCGCATGAGCGGCCTTTCACCATTGAAGGAGCAGACATGAACCCCATCATTTTCGACACCGAGACCACCGGCACGGACCACCAGAGCGACCAGATCATCGAGGCCGCATGGCTGGTGCTACCCGAGACGCCCGATGCCTTCATCGCCACCCGCTCGCCACGAGAATTCGAGCACTACCACGAGCGCTTCAAGCCCACCGTACCGATCAGTCTCGGTGCCCAGGCCACCCATCACATCATCTGTACCGACCTAGTCGATTGCCGCGAGCACACCCAATTCGCGCTGCCAGCTGGTGACGTCCTGATGATCGGCCACAACGTCGACTTTGACTGGCGCATGGCTGGCGAGCCTAAGCAGGTACGACGCATCTGCACCCTGGCGCTCAGCCGGTTCCTGTTCCCCGACAAGGACAGTCATACCCAGTCCGCGATGCTCTACATGATCGGGCGCCGGCATGGGAAAGAGGACTGGGCCAGGGACCTGCTGAAGAATGCCCACGCGGCGCTGGATGACGTCCGGAACTGCGCAATCCTGCTGCGCTTCCTGCTGATCAACGCCGCGAAAGACGGCCACGAGATCGACACCTGGGATCAGGTCTATGCCCTCGCCGAGGGCGCCCGCATACCCACGGTGATGCCCTACGGCAAGCACAAGGGCACGAAGATCAGCCAGATCCCCAGCGATTACAAGGCGTGGCTACTGCGCCAGGCCGACGTCGACCCCTACCTGGTCCAGGCCCTGCGGGCTGGCTGACCGTCCCCTGGAGCACCCAAATGGCCCGCCCTGCCTTCCCTGGTTCCGAGCGCGAGCTCTGCGCCGCCTTCATCGACGAGTTCAACCAGCAGGCCGGGTGGGTCTGCTACCCAGAGACCGGTGGCTTCGACGTGCTGGTCGTCCATCAGGACGGCTGGCAGATCGGCGTGGAAGCCAAGGTCAAGCTGAACGCCAAGGTGGCGGACCAGATCCTCCCGGACCCTTGGGCCTACCGCTACGGCTCGCCCGGCCCCGATTACCGGATGGTCATCGTCGGATCGATCACCGAGGCAAACCAGGGTATCGGCCGGATGCTGGAGGCCCTGGGGGTTTCGGTGCTGGCGCCCCGGGTCAGCAGCCACTGGCGCCGTGGCCAGGTGGAAGAGACCTGGACCTTCAACCTCGACGAGTGGACCGGCAACTACCTGTACCGGGTGGCGCCCTTCGACTGGAACCCGGCGGAGCGCTGCGAGGTGCCTTGCGTGGTCCCGGATGTTCCCGCCGGGGTGCCCGCGCCGCTGCGCCTGACGCCCTGGAAGGAACGCGCCCTCAAGGTGCTGTTCACCCTGCGGCGCCAGGGCTTCGTCACCGCGAAGCAGATCGCCGAGCACGGCATCAGCACCAGCGTGTGGATCAGCGGCGGCCGGCCCTGGCTGGTTCGCGGCGAGATCCGCGGCCAGTGGCTGCCGGGCCCGTACCTCCCCACCTTCGACCTCCAGCATCCCGAGGCCTACGCCAAGATCGTGGAGATGCTGGAGAAGGCTGCCACCACGCCAGCCGCCTGATCACCTACCCCACAAGGAAACCGAACATGACCGCATTCCCGCGGCGGGCCTCGCTCGACTTTAAAACGCAGTACGGCCTGGGCTTCAGCAGCCAGGACGACGAGATCATCGTGGACTTCTTCTGCGGGGGCGGTGGCGCTGGCACCGGCCTGGAAATGGGCCTTGGCCGCCCGGTGGCCGTGGCCAAGAACCACAGCGCCGCGGCGATCAGCATGCACACCGCCAACCACCCCACCGCCCGACACTTCACCACCGACGTGTTCGATGGCGATCCCGATGCCGAGTGCGCGGGCCGCCCGGTCGGCTGGTTCCACATGAGCCCCGACTGCACCCACCACAGCCAGGCCGCCGGCGGCCAGCCGCGGAAGCGCGAGATCCGGAACCTGTCCTGGATCGGGCTGAAGTGGGCCGGCAAGAAGCGCCCCCGCGTGATCAGCCTTGAGAACGTGAAGCAGATCCTGCAGTGGGGCCCGCTGATCGCCAAGCGCTGCAAGGCGACCGGTCGGGTGATGAAGGTCGACGGCACCGTGGCGGCTCTGGGTGAGCGAGTGCCGGTGCACCAGCAGTTCCTAGTGCCGGACCCGAAGCGCAAGGGCCAGACCTGGCGCCGCTTCGTGCAGCTGCTGCAGGGCATGGGCTACCAGGTGGAATGGCAAGTCGGCCGGGCCTGCGACTATGGCGCGCCCACCAGCCGCGAGCGCCTGTTCATGATCGCCCGCTGCGATGGCCAGCCCATCGTCTGGCCGGCACCGACCCATGCCAAGGCCCCGGCAAAGGGCCAGAAGAAGTGGCGGAGCGCCTCGGAGTGCATCGACTGGTCGATCCCCTGCCCCTCGATCTTCGAGCGGAAGAAGCCACTGGCCGCCGCCACGCTGCGGCGGGTAGCCAAGGGCATGCGCAAGTTCGTGCTCGACGCTGCTGACCCCTTCATAGTGCCAATCGCCAACTGGTCGCGGGAGGCGGCGCTTTCGGCGGCCGACCCGCTGCGCACCGTCACCGCCTGGCCGCGGGGTGGCTCGTTCGCGGTGGCCAGCCCGGTCTTCGCGCCAGCCACCCACCAGGGCGGCGACCGAGTGAACGACCCGCGCCAGCCCCTGCCCACCGTCACCTGCGCCAACCGCGGCGAGCAGATGCTGGTAAGCCCCACCCTGGTCGGCCTCGGCGGCCCAGCCTATGCCGGAAAGCCTGCCGATGCCGGCGCGCCACTGGGCAGCATCCTGACCGAGAACCACCGGGCCATCGTGGCTCCGACCCTGGTGTCGGTCGGCTACGGCGAGCGGGACCGCCAGGAGCCTCGGGTGCCCGGCCTGGACAAGCCGCTGGGCACGGTCATGGCGGGCGGCATCAAGCATGCGGTGGCGGCTGCCCACCTGGTGAAATTCCGCTTCGACTCTGCCGGTACCGCAGCGGACGAGCCGATGCCGACAATCACCAGCGGCGGCAACTGCCAACGCCCGGCCGGCGCGGCCCATGCCATGGGCGTCTGCACTGCATTCCTGGAGCAGGCGAACGGCGGCTTCAATACCACGCCAGCGCACAGCGTAGAGCGGCCGATGACCACCGTGACCAACTCGGGCAGCCAGCAGCGCCTGGCAGTGGCCACCCTCGCCCACCTCCGCGGCAACTGCGACGCCCGGGCGCCACAGGATCCGCTGCACACCATCAGCGCGGCGGGTCAGCACCATGGCGCGGTCACCGCGTTCCTGTCCCGCCAGTTCGGCGCCTCCATCGGGCAAGCCGTCGACGAGCCGGCACCCACCGTCACCGCGGGCGGCGGCGGCAAGACCTCAGTGGTCGAGCTGCAGCTGGCGCCAGAGGTCGAAGCCGGCGCCCTTCGCGTGGCAGCGTTCCTGATGAGCTACTACGGCACCGACAACACCAGCCGGCCGGACGAGCCTGCGCCGACCGTAACCACCAAGGATCGCCTGGCCCTGGTCACCGTCACCATTCAGGGCACCCCCTATGTGGTGGTGGACATCGGCCTGCGCATGCTGCAACCGCGCGAGCTGTACCGCGCCCAGGGCTTCCCGGACGACTACCAGATCGACCGCGGCGCCGACGGCAAGGCCTTCACCAAGAGCCAGCAGGTGCACATGTGCGGGAACAGCGTCAGCCCTCCCCAAATGGCCGCGATTGCCCGGGCTAATGACCCCTGGCGATCCGCATTGATGCGCGGTTGCGCAAACAGGGTGGCGTAACAGGCTAACGAATAGGAACTTGCGCACGTAGGTTGCCGGACCTAGCAAGCTTCCCACGAGGAGTCGCCCCTTTGGCCCAGCCCACCATCCTCGTGAAGTCCGGCTGTTTTTCAAAATCCGCACTGGTAAAGACAATATCTGAACTCATCGCACCACACGCCGCCTGTATCTCGGCAGGAAACTTTCCACCTACGAAAGTATTGAACCGTATTCCAAGAACTTGGAAAGAGTGCAAGTGAGCTCCATTTTTGCGAGAGAAGACGGGGGTAGAAAACATGCTGTTTGTGCCACAACCGTCATTGACGGACACAAAAATGCGAGCACTAACATCAGTGGATTGACCCAGGAGAAACAGCCGGAACTGTTCTTCGTATTTATCCCCAAGCGCATTATGATAGCTATTCTCCGCTATCTTCCAATCTCCCACGCTAGCTCGCCATAAAATACTAATCACGAAATAGCGTATAGCCTCTACCACGCCATCAGGAAGGGCAGCGGCATCAAACACACTCAGGCTTCCATCAGACTCTAGCGCGCCCGCACTTTGCATTTGATCACGCAACGGGAAGGCTGTTGAAGTTGCCCAGAGACGCCCTATAACGTCTTCCCCGTATCGAGAAAATCGATGCTCACAGTCCGAACAGAGCAAGTGCACTTTGATTTGCCTGTTAGTTTGAAATGCGGTGTTCTGTCCAGGAATAAGCATCACAGGCTGGCCATTTGTTCCTGGATTCCCCTGGGTATGTCTGTACGCAGCCTTTGGGATTAAGTGGCTATCTTGCAAATCACGGAACTGGTGACAGAGAGCGCATTTACCTTCCATGGGTATCTCCAACGGGTCATTCGAAACGTCTAAGCGCAGCATTCGCACTGATAACTGAGCCTGCAATTCAGCACCTTACCACCTCACAAACGCGGAGGGCCCTGACATGGCTCGGCAACCCATCAAAACCCTAGTGCGCGGCAAGCGGCTCACGCTGCGCGAGGTGTCCGACCGCTACGGCATCGCCTACGAGGCGGTGCGCGAGCGGTACTACCGAGGCAAGAAGCGCGGCGAGGACCTGATCAAGCCGTCCCAGAAGTCCAGACAGACGAAGCGCATGGTGCTGGCTCTGCTTGAGCAGGAGCTACCGGGGGTTCAGGTCGCCCGGGCACTGGGCTGCACGCCGCAAGTCGTCAGCTATTACAAGACTACCTACATTCCTTGATCCGGAATCGCCTCACCACCTGAGCCGAATGCGTCGGCCATTCGACTCACCCTCCCCCTATCACCCCGCACCGCTGGCCGCCGGCCGGCGAGGAGCCCTATTGCCATGAGCGCAGCCCTGAAAGAGACCCCCTCCCTCGACAAGGTGAGCGAGGAGCAGATGGCCGAGCTGCTCGGAACCACCGTCAAGTCCCTGCAGCACCGTCGATACCGCGGCCAATTGCCCGAAGGCGTCTGGATGAAGCGTGGAAAGACCATCTATTACAGCATCAGGAGGTACGAGGAATGGCTCGAAAGCCAATGGACATGCCCGCCGGCGTCGAGATTCACAGTGGAGCAGTCCGCATCCGCTTCACCTGGAACGGAACGCGGCACCGTGAAAACCTCGCCTTTCCCGCGACGCAAAAAGGGATCTCGGCTGCCTCAAGGCTGCGGGATCAGGTAGTTCAGCTGATCAAGCTTGATCTCCTGGATGATGCCAAGTACGCCGAGCTTTTCCCGGGATCGATCAACGTCGCCGGGGGCGGCCAGACTTTCGAGCAGTACGCCCAGCTTTGGCTGGACAGCCGAGACATCACACCGGGCACCTATCAGAACTACAAGAGCGCTCTGAACCTGTATTGGATGCCCCACCTGATGAGGACTCGGGTCGACCTGATAACCACGACGATGATCAGGCGCATCCTCACCGATACCGAGTGGGCATCGCCAGGCGTGAAGCGCAATGCTCTGGTCCGGCTCTCGACCATCCTCAAGGCTGCGGTGCACGACGGGGTGATCACCAAGAACCCAGCCGCGGTGCTGGAGCTGCCGAAGAGGTCCCGCAAGGAGGTGGACCCCTTCACCCTTGACGAGGCAAACCAGATCATCGCTCAGCTCTACCGGCACGAGCACTGGCCCAGCACGATATACGCCGCCCTGTTCGAGTTTCTGTTCTTCACAGGGCTCCGCATCTCCGAGGCGCTGGCCCTGCGCTGGGACGCCATTGACCTGCCGGCGCGCCAGATGCACGTCTGTCGGACAGTGGCCCAGGGCGAGGTGGTGGAGCGGACCAAGACTGGAGCCGGCCGCTTCGTGCTGCTGAACGACCGGGCGCTCCATGCGCTCCAGTTCGCCAGGCAGTACGCAGAGCGCCGCAAGGCCGGGGTGGGCAAGATCAAGGAGACCCCCTATGTCTTCCCGCCGTCCAAGAACAACGAGCACGTCAAGCAGACATCGGACGTCCACCACCAATGGAAACCGGCGCTGAAGGCCCTGGGTATCCGACGTCGGCCGCCATACAACTGCAGGCACACCTATGCCACAATATGCCTCATGTCGGGCATGAACCCCGCCTTCATTGCAGGCCAGCTAGGCCACAGCGTGCAGATGCTGCTATCGACCTATGCCCGCTGGATCTCCTCCCAATCGGACTGGAACGAAATCGCAAAGCTGCAGATTGGCCCCAAATTGGCCCCGGCAGCAATCGAACCAGCCTGAAACCCTTTACAGGTAAGCCCTTTGATCTCCACCGCTAACATCACCATGCAGTTTGGCGCCAAGCCGCTGTTCGAGAACGTGTCCGTCAAATTCGGCAACGGCCATCGCTATGGCCTGATCGGCGCCAACGGCTGCGGCAAGTCCACCTTCATGAAGATTCTCGGGGGCGATCTCGAGCCCACCGGCGGGCAGGTGATGCTCGAACCCAACGTGCGCCTGGGCAAGCTGCGCCAGGACCAGTTCGCCTATGAGGACTGCACGGTCATCGATACCGTGATCATGGGCCACGCCGAGCTGGCCAAGGTCAAGGCCGAGCGCGACCGCATCTACTCGCTGCCGGAAATGAGCGAAGACGACGGCATGGCCGTGGCCGAGCTTGAGGTGCAGTTCGCCGAATACGACGGCTACACCGCCGAAGCGCGGGCGGGCGAGCTGCTGCTCGGCCTGGGCATCCCCCAGGACCAGCACTTCGGTCCCATGAGCGCCGTCGCCCCCGGCTGGAAGCTGCGGGTGTTGCTGGCCCAGGCACTGTTTTCCGATCCGGAACTGCTGCTGCTCGACGAACCGACCAACCACCTGGACATCAACACCATCCGCTGGCTGGAAGGCATCCTGGTCGCGCGCAACAGCACCATGATCATCATCTCCCACGACCGCCACTTCCTGAACAGCGTCTGCACCCACATGGCCGACCTGGACTACGGTGAGCTACGCCTGTTCCCGGGCAACTACGACGAGTACATGACCGCCGCCACCCAGGCGCGCGAGCGCCTGCTGTCGGACAACGCCAAGAAGAAGGCCCAGATCGCCGAACTGCAGCAATTCGTCAGCCGCTTCTCGGCCAACGCCTCCAAGGCCAAGCAGGCCACCAGCCGGGCGCGCCAGATCGACAAGATCCAGCTGGACGAGGTCAAGCCGTCCAGCCGCGTCAGCCCCTTCATCCGCTTCGAGCAGAACAAGAAGCTGCACCGCCAGGCGGTGACCCTGGAAAACGTCACCCAGGGCTTTGACGGTACCCCGCTGTTCAAGCGGCTGGGTCTGCAGATCGAAGCCGGCGAGCGAGTCGCCATCATCGGCCCCAACGGCATTGGCAAGACCACCCTGCTGCGCACCCTGGTGGGCGAGATGGCCCCCCAGAGCGGTGAAGTGAAGTGGACCGACAGCGCCGACGTGGGCTACTTCGCTCAGGACCATGCCGAAGACTTTGCCGACGATGCCACCCTGTTCGAGTGGATGGGCCAATGGACTCAGGGCGGCGAGCAGATGGTACGCGGTACCCTGGGCCGCATGCTGTTTTCCAGCGACGACATCCAGAAGTCGATCAAGGTCATCTCCGGTGGTGAACAGGGGCGCATGCTGTTCGGCAAGCTGATCCTGAAGAAGCCCAACGTGCTGGTGATGGACGAGCCCACCAACCACCTGGACATGGAATCCATCGAGGCGCTGAACCTGGCGCTGGAAAACTATCCGGGCACCCTGATCTTCGTCAGCCACGACCGCGAATTCGTCTCGTCCCTGGCGACCCGCATCCTCGACATGAGCGAGACCGGTGTGGTCGATTTCAGCGGCAGCTACGACGACTACCTGCGCAGCCAGGGCATCAACGGCTGACCCCGGGGTTCGTGTAGTGGGTCGCGCCACCCACTACACGAGCAAAATAGATGGTGCCCTAAGCAGTTACCCTAGGTATCATTTCGCACCGAAACGGGTACTCGACCAGGATCGCCGCGATCATCACCTATCGTTTGCGCCGGGAGACCAGGAGTCTCCTGCCACGTCTCGTAACACGTAGCGCCCCCTTCCGGCACGCTCGACGGGTTCCCTGTCGCATCCTGATCGCCCCGCCTGGCACCGGCCTCCCCCGGCTCGCCAGGACGCTTGGCCCCCACTCAATAAATCAGAACATTGCCGGACGGCCGCTGTCGCAACTGACTGCCATGCCCTACCGGTTGCCCACCCCTGCCCGTCCGTTCGCGGCCAGCCGGGGGTTGCCCAACTCGAGGTCGGGCTCCGACGCCCGCTCTCCCTCAGGTGTAAAGCGAGACACTGTCTCAGGAGTACGATGAATGCACAGTGGTAACGAAGAGTCGGATTTCGTTTTCGTCGGCGCGGGAATCATGAGCGCGACCCTGGCGGTCATGCTAAAGGAGCTGGAGCCCACGAGTACCGTAGAGGTCCTCGAACTGCTCGACGTAGGCGCGGCGGAGAGTTCCAACCCCTGGAACAACGCTGGAACCGGCCATGCGGCCCTCTGCGAGTTGAACTACACGCCCGAAAAGGCGGACGGCAGCATCGACGTCACCAAGGCCCTCAGCATCAACGGCATGTTCGAGGCCTCCAGGCAGTTCTGGTCCTACCTGGTCGAGGAAGGCCACTTCGGTTCGCCGCGCGCCTTCATCAGCCCGGTGCCACACATGTCCTTCGTGCATGGCGCCAAGGACATCGCCTTCCTGCGCAAGCGCTATGAAGCCCTCAAGGACCACGCCTGCTTCGATGGCATGGAGTATTCCGAGGATCACGCCAAGCTGCGCGAGTGGATGCCGCTGGTGATGGAAGGCCGTCCGGCTACCGAAGCCGTGGCGGCGACCCATGTGGCCGGTGGCACCGACGTCAATTTCGGCGCCCTGACCATGAGCCTGCTGGGTCACCTGCAGACCCGCCCCGGCACCCAGGTCCGCTACAACCAGAAGGTGGTGGACCTGACCCGCGAAGCGGATCAGCGTTGGCGCCTGACCATCGAGGACAGTCGTTCCGGTGCCACCCGCACGCTGATCGCCAAGTTCGTCTTCCTCGGCGCCGGTGGCGCGGCCCTGCCCCTGCTGCAGAAGTCCGGCATCCCCGAAGGCGCCGGCTACGGTGGCTTCCCGGTGAGCGGCCAATGGCTGCGCTGCGACGATCCGCACATCGTCGAGCGCCACCAGGCCAAGGTCTACGGCCTGGCCGGGGTCAACTCGCCGCCGATGTCGGTGCCGCACCTGGACACCCGGGTGGTGGATGGCAAGAAGTCGTTGTTGTTCGGGCCCTTCGCCGGCTTCACCACCAAGTTCCTCAAGCGCGGTTCCTTCCTCGACCTGCCCAAGTCGATCAAGTCGGGCAACATCGGCCCCATGCTCGCCGTGGCGCGAGACAACATGCCGCTGACCCGCTACCTGGTCGGCCAGGTGCTGCAGTCCTTCGACCAGCGCGTCGAGGAATTGCGCGCCTTCTACCCGGCCGTGCGCAAGCAGGACTGGCGCCTGGAGGTGGCGGGCCAGCGGGTGCAGATCATCAAGAAGGATCCGCAGAAAGGCGGTGTCCTGCAGTTCGGTACCGAGATCGTCGCCTCCGGCGACGGCACCATCGCCGCCCTGCTGGGCGCATCCCCTGGCGCTTCCACCTCGGTGTCCATCATGCTGACCCTGGTCGAACGCTGCTTCCCCAGCCGTTATCAGAGCGAAGAGTGGCAGGCCAAGCTGCGCACCATGTTCCCGGCCTTCGGCCACAAGCTGGCGGAAGAACCGGAGCTGCTACGCGAAGTGCGCGAGCGCACCACCCGCGTGCTGCAACTCGACCAGCCGGCGTGATGGCGCAGACGCCGGCCCGTTCATCCGGTCCGGCGTCTTCTTCCCTGCAAACCTCCTCCGAAACGCCCAACCCCGTCCAATCGCCTCCTCCCCGCCTGGGAGCAGGCTGGGGTGAGAACGTCTTTACCGTCTAGGCCTCCGCCTAGTCCCCCAGCGCCGCGCCCTCCCGCCGCGGATCGGCACCTCCCTGCCAGCCAGATCCGACCCGGCGAATGACCTGGATGCCACTGGTCATCTCGTCCTCGCGCACCTGATGTCCGCGCTGCTCCAGCGCCTGGCGCAAGGCCGGGGTGGTCTCGCCACGTTCCAGCTCGGTAGGGCCATTGCGGCTACCGAAATTCGGCAGACCCGCCGCCGCCTGAGGATCCAGCTGCCAGTCCAGCAAGCCGACCAGGGTCTTGACCACATAGCCGGCGATCTGGGAGCCACCCGGCGACCCCAGAGCCGCTAACAGGTCGCCGCTCTGGCGATCGAATACCAGGGTGGGCGACATGGTCGAGCGCGGACGCTTGCCCGGTTCGACCCGATTGGCCACCGGCAAGCCCTTCTCGCGGGGCACGAAGGAAAAGTCCGTCAGCTGGTTGTTGAGCATGAAGCCCTTCACCATCAGGTGGGAGCCGAAGTAGCTCTCCACCGTGGTGGTCATGGACAGGGCGCCGCCCCACGCGTCCGCGGCCACGACCTGCGAGGTAGAGACGCGCAGGGGCGAGCGATCCGGCGCCCAGGCCAGGGTGGGTCCGGGCGGAACACCCGGCGCGGCCTTGCCCAGGCTGCGCTCACCGACCTGCTGGGCGCGACTGGCCAGATAGCCCGGATCGAGCAGGCCCTTGACGTTGACCGGCACCAGCTCCGGATCTGCCACGTACTGGGCGAGATCGGCGTAGGCCAGGCGCTCGGCCTCGGCGATCAGATGCACGGCTTCGGGACGCGGCTCCTGGCCCGCCGGCAGAGCGGTCGGCACCGGCCGCAGCGGCGCCAGGGCCCAGGCCGGATCTCGGGCTTCCAGGGCCTGGAGAATGCCCAGGGTCTGGGCCACGGTGATGCCGCCGGCGGGCGGTGGCATGCCGCAGACACGCCAGCGCTGGTAGTCGGTGCACAGTGGCGTACGGGTCCTGGCGCGATAGCCGGCCAGGTCCTGGACACCCAGGCTGCCAGGATTGGGGCTTTGCTGCACGGCCTGGGCGATGGCCTGGGCCAGGTCGCCGCGATAGAGCGCGCCGGCGCCTTCCCGGGCGATCAGCGCCAGGGTAGCGGCCAACTCGGGATTGCGCAGCCGGGTGCCCACTGGCTTCACCTGCCCTCCGGCATCCAGGTACAGCGCGGCCATGCCGGGCGACTGCTTGAGGAAGGGATCGTGCACAAGCTGGTTGTGCAGCCGCGGCGACAACGGGAAACCCTCGCGGGCCAGGCGGATGGCCGGCTCGAACAGCACCTGCCAGGCCAGCTTGCCGTGGTCGCGATGCGCCAGCTCCAAGGCGCGCAGCACCCCGGGCACCCCGACCGAACGACCGCCGATACGCGCCTCCTCGAAGGCCATGGGGCTGCCGTCCGCATGCAGGAAGAGCCTTTCCGTGGCGCCCGCCGGGGCGGTCTCGCGACCATCGTAGGCCTGGACCTTGCGACCGTCCCAGTAGAGCAGGAAGGCGCCGCCGCCAATCCCCGAGGATTGCGGCTCGACCAGGGTCAGGACCGCCTGCATGGCGATGGCGGCATCGATGGCCGAGCCACCCTGGCGCAGGATCTCCCGCCCTGCCTCGGCGGCCAGAGGGTTGGCCGCCGCCGCCATCTGCCGGGTGGCTTCGCTGGCCGCCAGCCCAGGGCGGTAACCGGAACCGGCCTCGGGGGCCGTGGGCAAGGAGGTCTCGCGACTCTGGCTGCAGGCGGCCAGAGTCAGGGACAGGAAGAGAGGCGTAAGGATCGACAGGGGGGTTCGCAACGTGGGGCTCCTGGGCAACGGGGGCTTTCGCCCGCCAAGCCTAGCCCATCACTCGCACCCATGCCGCCTGGCTGATCTCAGAGCGGCAGGTGACGATGCAGAAAGCCGCCGCAGAGCACATCCAGCCAGAGCAGCTGGTGCAGGGCGACGATGGCGAAGAACACCAGCCGAAAGCTCAGCTTGACGGTCTTGTGGCGGAATCGCTGCTGGGCGATCAGGGCGCCCGGCCAGCCGCCGAGCAATTCGCCCAGGTGCAGCATGCGCTCTGGCACGCGCCAGCCCTTGTCGCGGGCGCGCTGCTTGTCGTGCTTGTAGAGCAGGTAGGTGACGATGCTCGCGATCAGATAGAGCGGCAACGGCCAGAGCACGCCACGGCCGAAGGCCAGGGACAGCATGCCTACCAGGGGCAGGATGAAGACCGCGATCTGCAGCAGCGCCAGCATGTCCTGGCGGGCGATGGCCGCGCGCTGCTGGTAGGGCGTCAGCGGCCCTGCCCGCTTGGCAGCCTTGGGGGAAGCGTTCTGCGTAGACGCACGAGCCGGCTTGCGCCGGCTCTGCTGTTCCTTCTCGGGTTTCACCCGGCGGCCTTGGCCGCGTGCCAGTCGATCCAGCCGAATTGCCAGGTGGCCAGGATCAGCAGTCCGAAGACGATGCGGTACCAGCCGAAGACCACGTAGCTGTGGTTGCCGATGAACTTCAACAGCGCCTTCACCGCCAGCATGGCGAAGATGAAGGAAGTGACGAAGCCGACCGCGAAGATCATCGCATCGCTGGGAACGAACATGTGGCGGTATTTGTAGACCGAGTAGACGGTCGCACCCACCATGGTCGGCATGGCCAGGAAGAAGGAGAACTCCGTGGCCGCCTTGCGCGACAGGCCGA
This sequence comes from Pseudomonas sp. SHLD1, assembly GCF_028640935.1. NCBI lineage: Bacteria > Pseudomonadati > Pseudomonadota > Gammaproteobacteria > Pseudomonadales > Pseudomonadaceae > Pseudomonas > Pseudomonas sp. SHLD1. The sequence continues at coordinate 766,708 of NZ_JAQZAD010000013.1, read as the reverse complement.
AGAGCAGGCCGCCGATGATGGTGGAACCGGAGCGCGAGGTACCCGGAATCATCGCCAGGCACTGGGCGCAGCCGACCTTGAGGGCGTCATGCCAGCGCATGTCGTCCACCTCTTCCACGCGGATGCGATGCTTGCGCTTTTCCGCCCAGATCATGATCACACCGCCGATCACCAGGGCGAAGGCCACGGTGATGGGGTTGAACAGGTATTCGTGGATCAGGTCGCCGAGGATCACGCCCAGCACCGCGGCGGGCAGGAAGGCGACGATCAGATTGCCGGTGAACCGCTGCGCATAGGACTTGCGTGGCAGGTCGGTGACGATCTCGAAGACCTTGAAGCGGTACTCCCAGACCACGGCCAGGATGGCCGCCAGCTGAATCACGATGTTGAAGGCGATGACGGTATCGCCGCGAAAGCCGATCAGGTCGGCCACCACGATCTGGTGGCCGGTACTGGAAACCGGCAGAAACTCGGTGATGCCCTCGACTATCCCCAGAATCAGCGCCTGCAAGGCACTCCATAGGTCCATGGTATTACTCCATCCAAGTGAAACATTTGCAGGTAGCCGGAGCTGCAGGCTCCGGCGGCAACGGGGCTAGAACCGTGACGCTCCGCAGGGCTCAGCCCTTCGCGGTACCCAAGACAGCACGTGCTGAAGTCAGCGCCCGGCACCTTACCAGAGCGAGACCGGTTGAAGAGACCGATAGACGGCCATTAGGTGCCGTACAATGACCAATTCAATCTTTCCGGATGTGAAGCATGTCGTTTCTGGAGTCCCTCACCACCCTGCTGGGCATGTCGCCCGTGGAGCTGCTGGCTGCCGTTCTGGGGGTGATCGCCGTCTGGCTGACGGTCCGCCAGAACATCTGGGCCTGGCCCATCGGCCTGGTGATGGTGGTGCTCTACGCCTGGATCTTCCTGGACGTGAAGCTGTATTCCGACATGCTGCTGCAGTGCATATATGCCGTGCTGCAGCTCTATGGCTGGTGGCAATGGCTGAGAGGCGGCCAGCGGCACCAGGGCCGGGTGGTCAGCTCGCTCGCGGCGAGGCCCCTGCTGGCGGGTCTGGCTGTAGGTGCGCTGGGTAGCCTTGCCCTCGGCTATCTAATGGGCACCTATACCGACGCCGCCCTGCCCTGGCTGGATGCGGCGCTCACCGGCTTCAGTCTGGTCGCCCAGTTCTGGATGGCGCAGAAGCGGCTGCAATGCTGGGCGCTGTGGTTCGTGTTGGACGTCATCTATGTGGGCCTCTTCTATTACAAGGGCCTCTACCCCACCGCGATTCTCTATGCGGTCTTCGTCGGCCTCGCCGCCTATGGCTGGCTGGACTGGCGCCGCGCCCTGGCGACCGCACGATGAAGGTGGTGGTCCTGACCGGCCCCGAATCGAGTGGCAAATCCTGGCTGGCGACGATACTGAGCGAGAGATTCGGCGGTGTCCGGGTCGACGAGTACGTTCGCGAATACTGCGAGGAGCATGGCACCGACACCCGCCTGGCGGATGTGGAGCTCATCGCCCGCGAGCAATTGCGCCGCGAAGACCAGGCACGGCGCGCTGCGCCGGCCCTGCTGCTGCTGGACACCCATCTGCTGAGCAACCTGCTGTGGAGTCGCCTGCTGTTTGATGCGGCGCCCACCTGGCTGGAGCCGGCGCTGCTGGCCCGTCGCTACGACCTGCACCTGCTGCTCGATCCGCGCGACGTCGCCTGGCAGGACGACGGTCAGCGCTGCCAGCCGGAGCTCACCGAGCGCCTGGCATTCTTCGTCCAGTGCCGCGACTGGCTGCGGACCCACGGCCAGCCGGTGCTGGAAATCGCCGGCGACTGGCCCGAGCGGCAAAGGGCCGCGCTGGCCGCGGTGAGCCGATTGCTGCACGAGTCCTGACCCGCCGGTAGAATGACGTCCTATACCGGAGAACGCCATGCACGACGACGATGCCTCTTTCGCTGACTTCACCCGCGGGATCCGTCCGCTCAGGCAGGATCGCGCCGACACCGGCAAGTCGCGCGCCGACCTGGGCCAGATCGCCCAGCGCCGGGCCGATGCGACCAGGACCTCGACCACGACCCGGGTGGATGGCCTGAGCGATGCCTTCGTCATCGATGTAGGCGCCGAGGACGAACTCTACTGGGGCCGCGATGGCGTCCAGGACACCCAGCTGAAGCGCCTCAAGAGCGGCCAGATCCCTTTCGAGGGCAGCCTGGATCTGCACGGCATGACCGTGGAAAGAGCCCGGGAGACCCTCTGGGACTTTCTCGCCGAGGCCACCCGCCTGGAGATCCGCTGCGTACGCATCACCCATGGCAAGGCCGCGCGCCTGGATGGGCGTCGGCCGCTGATCAAGAGTCACGTCAACACCTGGTTGCGCCAGCACGCCCAGGTGCTGGGCTTCACCTCCTGCCTACCCCGCCACGGCGGCACCGGCTCGCTTTATGTCTTGCTCAAGCGCACCATGCTCGAAGGTCGCGACGAGTGACTCCGCGACTCGGGTGACGTCTCATCCGAGCGCCAACCTCCTTATCGACAAACAGGAACCCAAATGTCTCTCGAACAGCACTACTCCTCGATCCTGACCGGACTCGGCGAAGACATCGGCCGGGAGGGGCTGGTGGACACGCCCAAGCGCGCGGCCAAGGCCATGCAGTACCTCTGCCGCGGCTACACGCAGACGCTGGAAGAGGTGGTGGGCGAGGCACTCTTCACCTCCGACAACAGCGAGATGGTGCTGGTCAAGAACATCGAGCTGTACTCGCTGTGCGAGCATCACATGCTGCCCTTCATCGGCAAGGCCCACGTCGCCTACATGCCCAAGGGCAAGGTGCTGGGGCTGTCCAAGGTGGCGCGCATCGTCGACATGTTCGCCCGCCGACTGCAGATCCAGGAAAACATGACCCGGCAGATCGCCGAGGCCATCGAGAAGGTCACCGGTGCGGCCGGTGTTGCGGTGGTCATCGAGGCGCAGCACATGTGCATGATGATGCGTGGCGTGGAGAAGCAGAATTCCTCCATGGTCACCTCGGTAATGCTTGGCCAGTTCCGCGCCAGCGATGCCACCCGCGCCGAATTCCTCAGCCTGATCAATCGCTGAGTCGGTCGCGACGTCCGCCCGCCTGCAGGGTCGAAGCCTGGAACCTCCAGGAGACCTGCACGCCATGGCGGACGTCTACAGCCTCACCCTGTTCAGAGCCCAACCCGAACGTTCCCAGGCGCTGGGCGCCCACCTGCTGGACCTCGCCGCTGTGGCGGTGCAGGACGAGGGATGCCTGGACTATCGGGTATTCCAGGGTAGCGAGGACAATGACCTCTGGGTGGTCCAGGCCCGCTGGATCTCGCTCGCCGCCCAGGACGACCACTTCAACCAGCCACACACCCTCGCCTTCCTCGACGAGCTGCCCAAGCTGGCGGACGAGGTGGATCTGTACCCGCTGGCGCCCAAAAAGCCTACGGCTGGGCTTTGACGAGAGGCTGCCAGGGTTGCGAGAAAGCGTAGTAGGTTGGGCTGAGACGGCTCCATCGTCGAAGCCCAACGGGACCGGCACTGAGCAAGAGCTGTTGGGCTTCGCTGCGCTCAACCGAACCTACGATTTGAGTAACCGTAACAGTCATGGTGGTCCGCCGATGCGGTCAGGCCTGCAAAGGCATCACCATAGGACGGACAACGGCGTAGCCTTGGCCACGAACGGGCACCACACCAGGTGGAAAGCGCTGCGCGGCTTTCCACGCTACGGAGTTGGGTACCCGCAGGACGTTGCGGTCAGGTACGGCGCCGTTATCGCGGCCATGGGCCGCTCCTACAGGTGTTCGGTACGCCTGTAGGAGCGGCCGCGGCAGCGGACCGCCAGGGCCGCGATCAACGCAAACTCAATATTCGGACAGCGCGAAGCTCGTCAGGGCGAAGGTGGGGATGCCGGCGGCCTCCAGGCGCCTGGAGCCGCCCAGTTCGGGCAGGTCGACGATGGCGGCGGCTTCGTGGACTTCGGCGCCCAGGCGGCGGATCAGATTGCCGGCGGCGACCAGGGTACCGCCGGTGGCGATGAGGTCGTCGACAAGCAGCACTGAATCACCGGCACTGACGCTGTCCTTGTGTACCTCGATCACCGAATCGCCGTATTCGGTGCTGTAGACCTCGGTCAGCAGCTCGGCCGGCAGCTTGCCCTGCTTGCGGAACAGCACCAGTGGCTTGCCCAGTTCGTAGGCCAGGATCGGGCCGATGAGGAATCCGCGCGCATCCAGCGCCCCGACGTGGGTGAAGGTTGCCGAACGATAGCGCTCCAGCAGCTCCGCCATGACAGCGCGCAGCCCCTCTGGCGACTGGAACAGTGGCGTGATGTCCCGAAAGATCACCCCCGGCTTGGGAAAATCGGGCACGGCGCGGATGAGGGACTTCAGGGCGGATTCGGAAAAGGACATGGCAGAGACTCTCGGGCGCCGGGCGCCTGGTTGAATACGATTGCCCAGTATACCGGTGCCTGCGTGGCCGGGGCCAACCCGCCATCCCTGCGAGCTGAATCGATTCATGTAGTGGCTCGCGTTGACAGCTACCAACGAAGCGGACATCCTCGATCACGCGCAAACGTTTGCGCGACCACAAGAACCATAAGAATTCGGAGATTCCCCTATGCTGGCCTTTCGCCCTGCCCGCCTGCTGGCGGCTATCGCTTTCGCCTCCGCTTCGCTGATCCTGCCGCTCACCGCCAGTCATGCCACGGCCGCCGAAAAGCCCAAGGTCGCGCTGGTCATGAAGTCCCTGGCCAACGAATTCTTCCTGACCATGGAAGATGGCGCCAAGACCTATCAGAAAGAGCATTCTGCTGACTTCGACCTGATCTCGAACGGGATCAAGGACGAGACCGACACCTCCAGCCAGATCCGTATCGTCGAGCAGATGATCGTGTCCAAGGTCGATGCCCTGGTCATCGCCCCGGCCGACTCCAAGGCGCTGGTACCGGTGCTGAAGAAGGCCAGCGACGCCGGTATCAAGGTGGTCAACATCGACAACCGCCTGGATCCCGAGGTGCTCAAGTCCAAGTCCCTGGACATCCCCTTCGTCGGCCCCGACAACCGCAAGGGCGCACGGCTGGTGGGCGAGTACCTCGCCAAGCAGCTCAAGCAGGGTGACCAGGTTGGCATCATCGAAGGCGTCTCCACCACCACCAACGCCCAGCAGCGCACCGCGGGCTTCAAGGACGCCATGGAAGCGGCCGGCATGAAGATCGTCGGCGTGCAGTCCGGCAACTGGGAAATCGACAAGGGCAATGCCGTCGCCGCGGCGATGCTCAACGAGTATCCCGACCTGAAGGCCCTGCTGGCCGGCAACGACAGCATGGCGCTGGGCGCCGTCTCCGCCGTGCGGGCCGCCGGCAAGAAAGGTCAGGTGCAGATCGTCGGCTACGACAACATCAAGGCCATCCACCCGATGCTGAAAGACGGCCGCGTCCTCGCCACCGCCGACCAGTTCGCCGCCAAGCAGGCCGTGTTCGGTATCGACGCCGCGCTCAAGCTGGTCAAGGGCGAGCCCACCGGCGCCAAGGACGGCGTGATCGAGACGCCGGTCGAACTCGTCACCCAGCCCTGAGCCAAGGAGAGCCCCATGTCGTCCGAGGTCATCCTCAGCGCTCGTTGCATCGGCAAGACCTATGCCCAGCCGGTACTCGGCGGCGTGGACCTGGAGTTGCGCGCCGGCCAGGTGCTGGCGCTCACCGGGGAAAACGGCGCCGGCAAGAGCACCCTGTCCAAGATCCTCTGTGGCCTGGTGCAACCCACCACCGGCGAGCTGAGTTTCCTCGGCCGACCCTATGCCCCGGGCAGCCGCCGTGAGGCGGAAGCCCAGGGGGTGCGGATGGTCATGCAGGAACTCAACCTGCTGCCCACCCTCACCGTGGCGGAAAATCTCTTTCTCAATCGCCTGCCCCGGCGACTGGGCTGGATCGACCGACGCCAGTTGCGCGAGCAGGCGCGGCTGGCCATGGCCCAGGTCGGCCTGGAGGCCATAGATCCGGATACCCCCATCGCCGACCTGGGCGTGGGTCACCAGCAGATGGTGGAAATCGCCCGCAACCTCATCGGCGATTGCCGGGTGCTGATTCTCGACGAGCCGACCGCGATGCTCACCTCGCGCGAGGTGGATTTGCTGTTCGAGCAGATCGAGCGCCTGCGCGCCCGGGGCGTGGCCCTGGTCTACATCTCCCATCGCCTGGAAGAACTCAAGCGCATCGCCCAGCAGCTGGTGGTACTGCGTGATGGTCGGCTGGTGGCCGACGCGCCCATGGCGGAGTACGGCACCGAGCAGATCGTCAGCCTCATGGTCGGCCGCGATCTCGGCGAGCACCTCGACATGGGCGAACGCCGCTTCGGCCCGCCCCTGCTGGAGGTCAAGGGTCTCACGCGCGCCGACAAGGTCCAGGACGTTTCCTTCAGCGTCCGCGCTGGCGAGATCTATGGTATTTCCGGCCTGATCGGCGCCGGAAGGACCGAACTCCTGCGACTGATCTTCGGCGCCGATCAGGCCGATTCCGGCGCGGTGCACCTGGCCGGCAAGCCGGTCGACCTGGGTTCGCCGGCCAAGGTGGTGCGCCAGGGCATCGCACTCATCACCGAGGACCGCAAGGGCGAAGGCCTGCTGCTCAGCCAGCCGATCAGCGCCAACATCGCCCTGGGCAACATGGCCAAGGTCGCCCGGCAGGGCCTGGTCAGTGGCACGCGGGAAGCGGCCCTGGCCGAGCGCCATATCAAGGGCATGCGCATCCGCTGCAGCGATGGCACCCAGCCGGTGGGCGAACTCTCCGGTGGCAACCAGCAGAAGGTGGTCATCGGGCGCTGGCTGGAACGCGATTGCCAGGTGATGCTGTTCGACGAACCCACGCGCGGCATCGACGTCGGCGCCAAGTTCGAGATCTATGGCCTGCTGGCCGAACTCACCCGCCAGGGCAAGGCCCTGGTCGTGGTCTCCAGTGACCTGCGCGAGCTGATGCTGATCTGCGATCGCATCGGCGTGATCTCCGCGGGCCGCCTGGAAGCCACCTTCGAACGCCATGACTGGGATCAGGAGCGGCTGCTGGCCGCCGCCTTCGCCGGCTATCGCTCCCGCGAAGCCCTGCTGGAAGAACCTGTCCCGCCGCAAACCCTTTCTCAGGAAGCCATTCGATGAGCAGTCTTCCCGTCACCTCTTCCCGGCGTGCCTTCGGCCTCGGCCTGGGCACCTACATCGGTCTGGCCGCTGCGCTGCTGGCAATGATCGTGCTGTTCTCCCTGATGAGCAGCCACTTTCTCTCCTATGCCACCTTCACCACTCTGGCCAACCAGATCCCCGATCTGATGGTGCTGGCGACCGGGATGACCTTCATCCTGATCATCGGCGGCATCGATCTCTCGGTGGGTTCGGTGGTCGCCCTGGCCGCCGCCGTGGTCAGCGTCGCCACCCTGGAATGGGGCTGGGGCATCCTGCCGGCGGCCGCCCTGGGCATGCTCTGCGCGGCCCTGACCGGGACCCTCACCGGCAGCGTGACCGTGGCCTGGCGCATCCCCTCCTTCATCGTCTCCCTGGGCGTGCTGGAAATGGCCCGTGGCGCCGCCTACCAGCTGACCAATTCGCGCACCGCCTATATCGGCGATGCCTACGCCTGGCTGTCGACGCCCTTCGCCTTCGGCATCTCGCCCTCCTTCGTCATCGCCCTGCTGGTGATCGTGGTCGCGCAGCTGCTGCTGACCCGCTCGGTGCTCGGGCGCTACCTGATCGCCATCGGCACCAACGAGGAAGCGGTGCGCCTGGCCGGGATCAATCCCAAGCCCTACAAGGTCATCGTCTTCGCCCTCATGGGCCTGCTGGCGGGCCTGGCGGCGCTGTTCCAGATCTCCCGCCTGGAAGCCGCCGATCCCAATGCCGGCGTGGGCCTGGAACTGCAGGTGATCGCCGCCGTGGTGATCGGCGGGACCAGCCTGATGGGCGGCCGCGGCTCGGTGATCAGCACCTTCTTCGGCGTGCTGATCATTTCGGTACTGGCCGCCGGCCTGGCCCAGATCGGCGCCAGCGAGCCGACCAAGCGCATCATCACCGGCGCGGTCATCGTGGTTGCCGTGATCCTCGACACCTATCGCAGCCAGCGCGCCAAGAGCAAGGGCTGATGGCGACCATCAAGGATGTCGCCGCCCGCGCCGGCATCTCCTACACCACGGTCTCCCACGTGGTGAACAACAGTCGCCCGGTCAGTCCGGGCGTACGGAAAAAGGTCGAGGCGGCCATCGCCGAGCTGGGCTACGTGCCCAGCGGCGTGGCCCGCTCCCTGCGCAGTCGCGCCACCGGCACCTTCGGCGTGCTGGTGCCCAATGTGGTCAACCCCTACTTCGCCGAACTCGCGCGGGGGATCGAGGATCACTGCGAGCGCCAGGGTTACAGCGTCATCCTCTGCAATTCCGATGACGATGCCGACAAGCAGCTGCGCTATCTGCGGGTGCTCAAGGAGCGCCGCATCGACGGCCTGGTGGTCGCCACCGTGGACGGCGATCCGCGCTTCGCCCGCGCCCTCGCCGGCCTGCGCATCCCGCTGGTGCTGGCCGACCGGCCGCTGGACGGGGTCCAGGCCGCGCATATCCGCATCGATCACCACCAGGGCGGCCTGCTCGCCACGCGTCATCTGCTGGAGCTCGGCCATCGGCGGATCGCCTGCATCGGCGGCCCGGCCGACTCCCCCGTCGCCAGCGAGCGGATCACCGGCTACCAGGAGGCCCTGGCGGACGCCGGCCTCGCGCCTGGCGCCATCCAGCGCTGCCCCTTCACCGCCGCGGCCGGTCATGGCGCGGCCCGCGAATTGCTGGCCCGGGCGGAGCGCCCGACCGCGATCTTCGCCGGCAACGACACCATCGCCCTGGGCGTGTTGCGCGCCGCCGCGGAGCTGGGCCTGAGCGTCCCCGGCCAGCTCTCGGTGGTGGGCTTCGACGACATCGAACTCAGCCGCTATCTCTACCCGGCCCTGACCACCATCGGCCAATCGATCCGTGACCTCGGCGAGCGCGCCGCCCAGCTCCTGCTGGCGCGCCGCGAGACGGTCGGCAGCCCCTCCACCCACGACATCGCCGTACCCCGGCTGGTGCTGCGCGAATCCACCGCGGCGCCCTCTGCTCTGGAGACCTCCCATGCACCCTGACGTCGTCGTCATCGGCAGCCTGAACATGGACCTGGTGGTGCGCGCCCCGCGCCTGCCCAAGGGCGGCGAGACCCTCGCCGGCCATACCTTCACCACCGCACCCGGCGGCAAGGGCGCGAATCAGGCCGTCGCCGCGGCACGCCTGGGCGCCCGGGTCGCCATGATCGGTTGCGTCGGCGCCGATCCCTATGGCGATTTTCTCACTCGCAGCCTGGTGCAGGAAGGCATCGACTGCCGGGGCGTCTCGGTGGCTGCCGAGGTTCCCACCGGCATCGCTTCCATCCTGGTGGATGACCAGGGCCAGAACGCCATCGTCATCGTCGCCGGTGGCAACGGCGAGCTGTCCGCCGCGCACCTGCAGGCCCAGGAGCAGGTGCTCGACCAGGCCAAGCTGGTGATCGCCCAGCTGGAGGTGCCGCGGGCCACCGTGGGCGACGCCCTCGCCCGCGCCCATGCGCTGGGCAAGACGGTGATCCTCAATCCGGCGCCGGCCACCGGTCCGTTGCCGGCCGAGTGGTACGCCCATATCGACTACCTGGTGCCCAATGAAAGCGAAGCCAGCCTGCTGACCGGGTTGCCGGTGGACACCCTGGAGCGGGCCGAAGCGGCCGCGCGTCAGCTGGTCGCCGCCGGCGCCCGCCAGGTGCTGCTGACCCTGGGTGGCCAGGGCCTGCTGCAGGTCACCGCCGACAGCTGCCGCCACCACCCGGCCACGCCGGTCAAGGTGGTGGACACCACCGCCGCCGGCGACACCTTCCTCGGTGGCTTCGCCGCCGGGCTGGCAGAAGGTCTGAGCGTGGATGCCGCCATCGCCCTCGGCCAGCAGGCCGCCGCCATCGCCGTCACCCGCCCGGGCGCCCAGCCGTCCATCCCCACCCGCCAGGAGCTCGCCCGGTGAAAAAGACCTCCCTGCTCAACATCGCCCTGTCCCAGGCCGTCGCCAGTCTCGGTCACGGCGACCTGGTGGTCATCGGTGACGCCGGCATGCCGGTACCGCCGGGCACCCCGCTGGTCGATCTGGCCGTCACCCCGGGCGTGCCGGACTTTCTCAGTGTGCTGCAGGCGCTGCTCAGCGAGATGCAGGTGGAAAGTCATCTGCTCGCCGAGGAAACCCTCACCGCCCAGCCCCCGGCCCTGGGCGAACTGGAACGCCTGACCGCGAGCGGTGCCCTGGGCAGCCGCCGCCTGGTTTCCCATGACGAAATGAAGGCCCTGTGTCGCCAGGCGCGGGTGCAGATCCGCACCGGCGAGTGCCAGCCCTACACCAACCTGATCCTGGTCGCCGGCGTCGCCTTCTAGTCGACGACCCTGGCCAGCAGCCGCCGGGTCGCGAGCAGATCCAGCGGGCGGGCGAAGAAATAACCCTGGGCGTGGCGGGCACCCATGTCCCTGAGCAGTTGCAACGCCTGGGCGTCCTCGACGCCCTCGGCGACCACATCCAGCCCCAGTGACTCGGCCATGCGCACGATGGCGCGAACGATGGCGACGCTGCGCGCGCTCTCGGCCAGACGCAGGACAAAGGACTTGTCGATCTTGAGGCCACGAAAGCGATACTCGTGGACGTAGCCTAGCGAGGAGAAGCCCGCGCCGAAATCGTCCAGCACCACCGAGACTCCGTGGCGATCCAGGGCCTCCATGGCCGCCTTGGCGCGTTCCGGCTCGGCGACCAGGGCCCCTTCGGTCAACTCCAGGCAGATCCGCGACGGCGCCACGCCATACGCGGCCAGGATGCTCAGCACCTCGTCGGCGAAGTCCGGCCGTACGATGCTGTAGCTGGAGCAATTGACGTGCACCACCGGCCAGTGCGCCTGGGTCGGCTCGGCCAGGGTGGCGGCGATGCGCGTCAGCATGTAGGTATCCAGGCGTCCGATCAGGCGCATGCCTTCCAGCTCGGGTAGGAAAGCGCCCGGCGCCAGGACGCTGCCGTCCGGCTGACGCCAGCGGATCAGTGCCTCCAGCGCCGCCACACGGCCGCTGGTGACGTCGATGATCGGCTGGAAGAAGGGCTCCAGTTCGTTGCCATTCTTCAGCGCCTTGCGCAGCGCGCCTTCACGCACCACCTGATCGGAGACCACCTGGCGCAGTTCCTGGTTGAAGACCGCGAAGTTGTCGCGCCCACCCTGCTTGACCCGATACATGGCCGTATCGGCGTCGCGCAGCAGGTCATCCGGCTGGCGATGCAGGCTGGGATCGGCCAGCACGATGCCGATGCTGCAGGAGGCGAACAGGCTGTGGTCGTCGATCACCAGCGGACGATCGAAGGCCTCGATGATGCGCTGGGCGATGGCCACCGGCGAATCCAGGCCGCCACCGGGCACCAGGATGGCGAATTCATCGCCACCCAGTCGTGCCAGCAGGTCGGTCTCGCGCAGGCAGCTCGACAATCGCTCACCGGCGGCCACCAGCAGCAGGTCGCCGAAGGGATGGCCGAACTGGTCGTTGATCCGCTTGAATCTGTCCAGGTCGAGAAACATCACCGCCAGACCGGTCCCGTCGCGCTCCAGCGCTGCCCAGAGCTCGCCCAGGCGTTGCTGGAAGAAGCTGCGATTGGGCAGCCGGGTCAGGGCATCGTGGTTGTTCTCGTACAGCAGTCGGGCATTGGCCGCGTCCAGCGCCCGGGTGCGCTCCTGCACCCTGAACTCCAGGGCCTGGCGCGACTGCTGGATGGCTTCCGCGGCGCTGCGCCGGGACAGCGCGGTATCGATATGGCGCGAGACGAAGGTAAGCAACTCCTGGTCGCGCCGGCTGTAGTAGACGTCTTCGCGATAGCTCTGTACCGCCAGCACGCCGCGGACGTGCTTGCCGTCGTAGAGCGGGATGCCCAGCCAGGAGTAGGCCTCCGGGGTACCCTCGACCGGGGTGATCTCGCCCTGCTCGATCAGCAGCCGGGCCTTCTGCCGATCGATGATGCAGGGTCGCCGCTGGCGGATGGTGTACTCGGTATAGCCACGGGTGCCGCGCCGGGTGACGGGCGCCGTGGTACGGCGCTCGTCGGCGAAATAGGGGAAGCTCACCTCGCCCGAGGCGTCGTCGTAGAGCGCGATATAGAAGTTGTGGGCATAGAGCAACTCACCCACCACCCGGTGCAAGCCGCCCAGGAGTTCCGGCATGTCGGTACTGGCGCTGGACAGCTCGGCGATACGAAACAGCGCCGCCTGCAACTGCTCGGCGCGTTCGCGCTCGGCGATCTGCTCACGCAGCCGGGCATTGACCTCCGACAGCTCCTGGGTGCGCTGGCCCACGGTGGCTTCCAGGGATTCGCGCCGGAGGATGCGATCCAGGGCCATGGCCACGTCGCGGGCGATCACCTGGAACAGCGCCTGGTCCTCTGGGCCGTAGCGGCGCTCGCGGTCGTAGACCTGCAGGCTGAGCACCCCGAAGGTGCGATCGGCGCCGTCCTTGAGCGGGATGCCCATCCAGAACTCGGGAACCGAGCCCTGACAATAGTAGGGCCCCGACACTTGCGCCGCTTCGATCGCTTCCTTGGCCAGCAGCAGCGGTACCCCGTGCATGAGCACATAGGCGGTCAGGCAGGGCCGCTCGCGATCCATCAGCTCGAAGGAGCCGGGCTCCGGCGGACTCTCGTCGCGCTGATCGAAATAATAGGGATAGTGGATCTGGTCCGAGTCGGCATCCTGCAGCGCCAGGAAGAAGTTCTCGGCGTCGATCAGCGAGACCAGCAGCTCGTGAGTCCGCTGCATGAACAGTTGGCGATCCAGGGTCGAACTGGCCAGGTAGGTAATGTCGTAGAGCACCTGCTGGATGGCCTGGGCCCGCTGCAGCTGCAGGCGCTGCAGGACGAAGCCGAATCTCAGGGCCAGCGCGGGGAAATCGGTGTGGCCATCGGGACGGGCGAGCAACCAGCCCAGAGGCGTCGGGCCACTGCCGGTGGGATGGCAGTGCAGCCCGGCCTCGGCGGACAGCTGCGCCAGGGCCTCGTCATCGAGCAATTCCGGCCAGGCACTGGCGCCATTGCCGATGGCCATGCAGGACCAGTTGCCGCGGCGCTGGTACCAGGCCCAGTCGGCATCGGCGGCGGCCGCGCGCAGTTGCGCGATGATCTGCTCCGCCGCCATCCCCGGCGCGTTCGGATCCGGCCAGCGTGCCTCCAGCGGCCTGGCCGGGCGTGCGCCTGGCGACTGTTCCTCAGGCCCTCTCATGCTGACTCCTTCCCGTGCATTCCCCGAATCCTGACACAGATGCCCCTGGCTTCGGCAACTACCGAATGAACGGTTTCCTTGGCGGCGCGAACGGCAAAGATATGACTAAAGGCCAGAATGGGCTAGGACAAGAGTTATACAGCCGCAGGGCTCCTGTCCAATAACTCACCCTGCCAGACGATCCCCGGCCGCTGGGCTTGTAGAACAAAAAGGGCGAGCTTTCCCCATCGATCAGAAAGGCTGTCGCGCCTCGAATCTCTCGCTAGGCCAGGGCCACTAATAAGCAGACAGAACGCAATCTGGCGGGGCCCTCCAGCCCGTTGTCGCCCTTCTCCACGAGCAGGAATTTTCCATGACCTCTTCCAAGCAAGACAACCTCATCGACTGGCTGCGCGATGCCCACGCCATGGAGGAACAGGCCGAGAAGATGCTCTCCGCCCAGTCCGCCCGGCTGGAGCACTACCCGCAGTTGCGCCAGCGCATCGAGCAGCACATCAGGGAAACCCAGGAGCAGCGCCAGATCATCGAAGGCTGCCTGAGCCGTCACGGCAGCAGCGCCTCGACCCTCAAGGACATGGGCGGCAAGTTGATGGCGCTCGGCCAGACCCTGGGCGGCGCGCCCATGAGCGATGAGGTCATCAAGGGTGCCATCGCCGGTTACGTCTTCGAAAACATCGAGATTGCCACCTACACCACGCTGATCGCGGCGGCTGCCGAGATCGGCGACACCGAAACGCAGCAGGCCTGCGAACGCATCCTCGAACAGGAGAAGGCCATGGCGGCCTGGTTGCTGGAAGACCTGCCCGCCACCACCCGTGCCTTCCTCGAACGCTCCGCCGATCCCGATCTCACCGCGAAGCGCTGAACCGCCCGAGTTATACCGTGACTAGCCCCTGGAGGTTACATGTTCGTCCATAACAAGCGACTGCAATACACCGTGCGCGTGTCCGAGCCCAATCCCGGCCTGGCCAACCTGATGCTGGAGCAATTCGGCGGCCCCCAAGGCGAACTCGCCGCCGCCATGCGCTACTTCACCCAGGCGATAGCCGAGCTCGACCCGGGCCGCAAGGACATGCTGTTCGACATCGCCACCGAAGAACTCAGCCACCTGGAAATCATCGGTTCAATGATCGCCATGCTGAACAAGGGCGCCAAGGGCGACCTGGCGGAAAAGACCCAGGACGAAGCGGACCTGTACCGCTCTCTGACCGGCGCGGGCAACGACTCCCACCTCACCCAGATTCTCTATGGTGGCGGTCCGGCCCTGACCAACTCGGCTGGCGTACCCTGGACCGCGGCCTACATCGACACCATCGGTGAACCGACCATCGACCTCAGGTCCAACATCGCCGCCGAAGCCCGGGCCAAGATCGTCTACGAGCGCCTGATCAACGTCACCGACGATGCCGGCATCAAGGACACCCTGAGCTTTCTGATGACCCGCGAGATCGCGCACCAGAAGTCCTTCGAGAACGCGCTGCATTCCATTCAGCCCAACTTCCCCCAGGGCAAGGTGCCGCCCCGCCCCGAATTCGCCAGCGTCTACTACAATATGTCGCAAGGCGAAGGCGACATGCGTGGACCCTGGAATCAGGGTCAGGACTGGGAGTTCGTCGAACAGCCCGGACCGGCCGTGGATGGTGGCGACGGCCTGGCCAGCGTCAAGCTGCCACCGATGCAGGCCAAGGCGATCGAGCAGCTCGCCACCCGCACGATGTCAGATCCGAATGCCGCGCCGGTGACCGGTGCCGACCTGGGTGCCGGCCTGGCCAAGCAACTCGACAAGAATCGTCTGGAAGAGTGATGTCAAGGCGACGACGTCCACCGGGCGTCGTCGCCCTCCCTCCGGCCTGACGACCTTTCGTCGGCCAGCTCCTCTCGCTCCCGACTTCGCCAGAACCTGGCCATTTGCCATCGGTCCTACTGCCGTCATCGTAGTAGGGAAATCCCTGATGGAAGATTATCTCCTGGCGTTCGCCATGGTCGCTCTGACCGCCCTGTTCATAGGTCTCACTACCGTCGGTCTGGTGGAATTCACCTGATGGCGCTTTGCCGCCTTTCGCGCTGAACATTCGTCTGGCGGCGCAGTCTGCCGCTGTGCATTGATGCCACCACGTTGTACCGACGTAGTCAGGGACGCCACCATGAACCGCCACCTTTACGCCTTAGCCCTCGTTGCCGCCGCCGTCTGCAGCGCACCCGCGTTCGCCATGGATCAGAATGCCCTGCAATTCGAGCAGGCCAGCATGATTGCCTTCAAGAGCTGCGCGAACAAGGCGGTGATCGCCGGCACCCGCATTGGCGACACCGCCCGCTTTTCCGATACCGACACCTGCGTCGTCCAGGCGCTGTCGCAGATCGAGCCGGCCTATCAGCGAGCCCTCACCTCGCTGCAGAACAACGGCACCGCCCGGCGCTGCCTGCAGACCTACTACAGCAACTGGCTGACGCTGATGAAATCTCTGCCTGAGCTGCAGTCCAAGCCGCCATCCTCGGTGCTGCTGACCGCCAATGGTGGCGAGCGCCGCCTCAACCAGTACTGGCAATTCGTGGTCAGCGCCCGCTGAGCACGCACTGGCATCCCGTGGGGAGCCCGGCTCCCCTGTTCGCATTTCAGCTGATGGCGACATGCCCCGGCTGCGCTGCCACGCGCGCCAGCCAGGCCTGGATCGCCGGATAGCCGTCCAGTCCGAAGCCGCCTTCATGGGCAACATGGGTATAGGCATAGAGCGCGATGTCGGCGATCGAGTACTGCTCCCCGACCAGGAAGGGCGTGCGTTGCAGCTGCTGCTCCATCACCCGCAACGCCTTGTAGCCCCGTACCTGGCAGACCTCGTACTCCTCCAGGCGCTCCGCCGGCATCCCCTGGTAGAGCCGGATGAAACGCGCGACGGCCACATAGGGCTCGTGACTGTATTGCTCGAAGAATTGCCACTGCAGCACCTGGGTCCGCAGGCGCGGCTCGCTGGGCAGGAAGCGCGTGCCGTCGGCGAGGAAGTTGAGGATGGCGTTGGACTCCCACAGGCAGGTGCCGTCTTCCAGCTCCAGCACCGGAATCTTGCCGTTGGGATTCTTCGCCAGGAAGGCTTGGCTCCGGGTCTCACCAGCGAGGATATCGACCTCGTGCCAGCGATACTCCACGCCGAGCAGGTGCAGCATCAGCACCACCTTGTAGCAGTTGCCGGAACGACGATCGCCATAGACCTGATACATCTCACAGCTCCTTGCAATGGGGGGTGGCCGACCGGATCACGCCGGCCAGGCGCGCGAGGCCGGTGTCCAGCCGCTCGGGCAGCACGTGGCTGAAATTGAGCCGCAGCAGACCGCGATGACGATCCGGCTCGGCGAAGAACGGCTCGCCCGGCATGAAGGCGACATCCTGCGCCAGGGCGGCGTCCAGCAGCGTACGGGTATCCAGGGGCGTTTTCAGCCGTAACCAGAAGAACAGACCGCCCTGCGGAATCTGCCAATCGGCGATATCGCCGAAATGTCGTGGCAGCGCCAGGGCGAAGCCATCGCGGCGTTCACGGTAGAAGGCCCGCACCTCCTCCAGGTGGTGGGCATAGCGCTCGCTGCCCAGCCATTGCAGCACCTGCCACTGGCTCATGCGGCAGGTATGCAGATCGGCGGCCTGCTTGAGCGCCCGCAGCGGCTTGAGCAACTCGGGCGAGGCGATCAGGTAGCCCACGCGCAGGCCGGGCAGCAGCGTCTTGGACAGGCTGCCGGTGTGGATCCAGGCGCTGCGTCGGAGCTGGGCGCACAGCGGTCGCGCCGGCGCGCCGTCATAGCTGAGCTCGCGATAGGGCTCGTCCTCGACCAGGGTCACACCGTACTCGTCCAGCAGGGCCGCCACCGCCGCTCGGTTGGCCGCGGAATAGCGCACACCGGAAGGATTCTGGAAGGTCGGGATCAGATAGGCGAAGGCCGGGCGCCGCCGTTCCAGCTGCAGACGCAAGGCAGCCAGATCCAGTCCCTCCGGGGCCAGACTGACTTCGAGGCAATCCGCGCCAAAGAACTGGAAGCTCTGCAGCGCCGCGAGATAGGTGGGGCCTTCCACCAGCACCGGAGTGCCGACGTCGAGATAGAGTTTGGCGATCAGGTCCAGGGCCTGCTGCGAACCCGTGGTCACCAGCACCTGGTCCGCCGTGCAGTCCAGGCCATAGCCGCGTGCCTGAGCGGCGATGGCTTCGCGCAGTGCCGGCTCGCCCTCGCTCATGCCGTACTGACCCAGGCCGGCCGGCATCCGGCTCCAGTCCATCGCCGGCAGACAGCGCTCGGCGGGCAGGCCGCCGGCGAAGGACATCACTTCCGGGCGCTGCGCCGCCGCCAGGATGTCGCGGATCAGGCTGCTCTTGAGTCGGCTTACCCGTTCGGAAAATACCATCTGCCCTCCTGTGGCCCGTGGCCGGCTAATGAGTCAAACTACTTGACCGACCCTAATGCACTCCGGAAAGACAAGTCAATATGCTTGACCTAAATCAGACCACCCAGCAGCGCCTGGTCATGGAGACCTTCTTCTTCGGCTATCAGGCGTTCACCGCCAAGGCCGACGACATGCTGGCGCGCCGCGGCCTGAGCCGGGTCCACCAGCGCATCCTGTTCTTCATCGCCCGCGAACCGGGACTGAGCAACAAGGCCCTGCTGGACGTGCTCAACGTCAGCAAGCAGGCGCTGAACATTCCGCTGCGGCAGTTGCTGGAGATGCAACTGGTGGCCATGGCGACCGACGCGACGGACAAGCGCAAGCGACGGCTGTCGCTCACCCGCGGCGGCGCCGCGCTGGAGCAGACCCTGAGACGCGAGCAGATGCGGCTGGTGCAGGCCGCGCTGGTCACGGCCGGAGCGGACGCCGCCGAAGGCTGGCTGGCCTTCAACCAGGCGCTGGCCGGTCGCCATGAAGCCGAAGGCAGCCAGGACAGTTCGCAACCCTCGGTCGACTCCTGAAAACTGTACCGCTGGTTCGCGGCCTCGGTGTACGGATACCCGCTAGCGACGCCTGGCTAAGCTGGCGCAAAGCCCAGGGATGCCCGTCATGACCGTCGAACTGCTCTCCGCCTTCATGCTCTTCGCCTTCGTCTCCTCCGCCACGCCCGGCCCCAACAACATGATGCTGCTGGCGTCAGGGGTCAATTTCGGCTTTCGGCGGACCCTGCCGCACATGTTCGGCATCAGCCTGGGCCACATGCTGCTGGTCATCTGCACCGGTCTCGGCCTGGGCCAGCTGTTCGTGCTCTATCCGCCGCTGCAGATCGCCTTGCGGGTCATTGGCGGCGGCTATCTGCTGTACCTGGCCTGGAAGCTGGCCACCGCCGCGGCCCCGACGCCGCGGGAGTCGGGCAGCGGCAAGCCCTTCGGCTTCTTCCAGGCGGCGGCCTTCCAGTGGGTGAACCCCAAGGCCTGGGTGATGGCCATCGGCGCGGTCACCGCCTATATTCCGGCCGAGAACTTCACCGCCAATCTGCTGCTGGTCGCCCTGCTCTTCGCCCTGATCAACCTGCCCAGCGTCAGCCTCTGGACGCTGTTCGGCATGGGCCTGCGCCGGCTGCTCAGCAGCCCGGCACGCTTGCGGCTGTTCAACTGGAGCATGGCGCTGCTGCTGGTGCTGTCCCTCTACCCCATCCTGTTCGGCCATCACTGAGGTTTTTCGATGCACGCGGCTCCGCAACGCCTTTCCCCGCTGGCCGATACCTCCCCCGCCGCCGTGGTCGCCGGCTTCGTCGCCATGCTGGTGGGCTACACCAGCTCCCTGGTGCTGATGTTCCAGGCTGGCCAGAATGCCGGCCTGAGTACCGGGCAGATCTCCTCCTGGATCTGGGCGCTGTCCATCGGCATGGCCCTGACCACCATCGGCCTGTCGCTTAGATACCGCACGCCCATCGTCATCGCCTGGTCGACCCCCGGCGCGGCGCTGCTGGTCACCAGCCTGCCGTCGGTACCCTACAGCGACGCCATCGGCGCCTTTGTCATCTGCGCCGTACTGCTCGCGCTCTGCGGTCTTACCGGCAGCGTCGACCGCCTGCTGCGCCGGGTGCCGCCGGCACTCGCCGCCGCCCTGCTGGCCGGCATCCTCTTCCGCATCGGTATCGAGATCTGCGCCGCGGCCCAGCACCAGACCGCCCTGGTCCTGGGCATGGCCCTGGCCTATCTGGTGGCCAAGCGACTGTGGCCGCGCTACTGCGTGCTGGTCGCCCTGGTGGTCGGCCTGTTGCTGGCGGCCGGGCTGGGGTTGCTGGACTTCCACAGCCTGCGGCTGGAACTGGCGGTGCCGGTGTGGACCACACCGACCTTTTCCCTGGCGGCCACCATCGGCATCGCCATCCCGCTCTTCGTGGTGGCCATGGCCTCGCAGAACATGCCGGGTATCGCCGTGCTGCGTACCGATGGCTACGCGGTTCCGGCTTCGCCGCTGATCGCCACCACCGGCCTCGCCTCGCTGCTGCTGGCGCCCTTCGGCTCCCATGGCATCAACCTGGCGGCCATCAGCGCGGCGATCTGCACCGGCCCCCAGGCCCATGAAGATGCCAGCAAGCGCTATACGGCGGCGGTCTGGTGCGGACTCTTCTACGGCCTCGCCGGGCTGTTCGGCGCCACCCTGGCGGCGCTGTTCGCCTCCCTGCCAGGCGAGCTGGTGATCTCGGTGGCTGCCCTGGCGCTGCTCGGTTCCATCATGAACGGCCTGCACGGCGCCCTGGCCGACCCTGGCCAGCGCGAGCCAGCGCTGATCACCTTTCTGGTCACGGCCTCGGGCCTGACCCTGGCCGGGATCGGCTCGGCCTTCTGGGGCCTGGTCGCCGGCCTTTTGGCCAGTTTGCTACTCACCGCACGCCGCGGTTAGAACCCGCGCCCCTCCGGACGGGTCGGAACTGGATCCTTCACGTCAGGAGAACACCATGTCCCGTACCAATCGCCAGTTCCTGCTCGCCAAGCGCCCGTCCGGCGAACCCACCGCCGACACCTTCGAGCGTGTCGAGCAGCCGATCGGCGAGCCCGGCGCCGGTCAGGTGCTGATCAAGAATCTCTTCCTCTCCCTCGATCCGGCCATGCGCGGCTGGATGAACGAGGGCAAGTCCTACATCAAGCCCATTGGCCTCGGCGAAGTCATTCGTGCCCTGGGCGTCGGTGAGGTGGTGGCGTCCAACCACCCGGACTTCAAGGTGGGCGACACGATCAACGGCATGCTCGGCATCCAGGATTACTACCTGGGCGAGCCCCAGGGTTTCTACAAGGTGGATCCCAGCAAGGCCAGCCTGCCCCAGTATCTCTCGGTACTCGGCATGACCGGTCTGACCGCCTACTTCGGCCTGCTGGAAGTCGGCGAGCCCAAGGCCGGCCAGACCATCGTGGTTTCCGGCGCTGCCGGCGCGGTCGGCGGCATGGTCGGCCAGATCGGCAAGCTCAAGGCATGCCATGTGGTGGGTATCGCCGGTGGCGCGGAAAAATGCCGCTATCTGATCGAGGAACTGGGTTTCGACGCCGCCATCGATTACAAGGCCGAAGCGGACCTTGCGGCCGCCCTGCACCGTGAATGCCCCAACGGTATCGACGTCTATTTCGACAACGTCGGCGGCCCGACCTTGGACGCGGTGCTGGCGCAGATCAATTTCCGCGCACGGGTAGTGCTCTGTGGCGCCATCAGCCAGTACAACAGTGACAAGGTGCAGGGCCCGCAGAACTACCTGGCGCTGCTCAGCAATCGCGCGCGCATGGAAGGCTTCATCGTGCTGGACCACGCCGCGCGCTATGCCGAGGCCCAGAAGCAGCTGGCGATCTGGCTGGCCGACGGCCAGCTCAAATCCCGCGAGCACGTGGTGGAAGGCCTGGACACCTTTCCCGAGACCTTGATGAAGCTGTTCTCCGGCGAGAACTTCGGCAAGCTGGTACTCAAGGTCTAAACCTCGCGTCGGAAAGTCGTCACCAGCGGGCCGCAATGGCGGCCCGCCTGGGCTTCAGGCGTCAACTTACAGACGGCCAATCGCCACCATTCTCCTAAGTCATTGATTTAATTGCCACTGCAAGACTGGCACACTTCTCGCTGTAGGGGGACTATCCGCCAAGGAGAACAGGCATGGTCCCGCCCTCGTCCAACACCATCAACCTCGATCGCGCTCGCCAGCAGCGCAACGCCAACCTCGCTGCCCCCGCCCGCGAAAGCGATCCGGCGGTGCTGGGCGCCCTGCGCCAGCGCCTGCTCGGCGTCCTGCAGACATCGCTGGATCTCGAACGGGTCCTGCAACTCTTCCGGCAGGAGGTGGATACGCTGGTGGACCTGCCCGGCCTCACCTACCGCAATGCCGCGGAGGACGTGGCCATCGGCCTGGGCGAAGACCAGGGTCATCAGGTG
The DNA here is from genome assembly GCF_028640935.1 of Pseudomonas sp. SHLD1. Lineage (NCBI taxonomy): Bacteria > Pseudomonadati > Pseudomonadota > Gammaproteobacteria > Pseudomonadales > Pseudomonadaceae > Pseudomonas > Pseudomonas sp. SHLD1. The sequence goes on along the minus strand of NZ_JAQZAD010000013.1, from coordinate 745,068 downwards.
CACTATCACCTGAGCCAGGGGGATCTGCGCCTGGGGGATCTGACCTTCTACCGTCAGGAGCGCTTCCAGGACAGCGAACTCGGGGCGCTGGAATACCTGCTCGGCAGCCTGCTGTTTCCCCTGCGCAACGCCCTGCTCTACCGCGAGGCCCAGAACAATGCCCTGCGCGACGCCCTGACCGGTGTCGGCAATCGCAGTGCCCTGGATCGTGCCCTGGTGCGTGAGCTGGAACTGGCCCGGCGGACCCAGCAGCCGTTGTCGCTGCTGATGGTGGATCTGGACCATTTCAAGCGTATCAACGACCGCTTCGGCCACAGCGTCGGCGACGACGTGCTGCGCCAGACCGCCCGCACCCTCGGCAACAGCCTGAGAAGCATGGACATGGTCTTTCGCTTTGGCGGCGAGGAATTCTGCGTACTGCTGTCGGCCACCGGCCATGAAGCGGCGCATATCGTGGCGGAACGCCTGAGAGCCGCGGTGGAGGCCCAATCGGAGACGGCTGGCGCCATCCCGTTGCCAGTCACCCTGAGCCTGGGTCTGGCGACCCTGCGTGACGTCGAGTCACCGCGCTGTCTGCTGCTGCGCGCGGATCGAGCCCTCTATCAGGCCAAGGCCGAAGGCCGCAATCGATTCTGCAGCCTGGCCTGAGGGTCGCCTGGGGCCAGGCGACCTCTCTGCTTAGCGGCGACCGCCCTTGCCGGTACCGCCACCGCTCGGACCACGACGCGGCGCGATGCCCGGCGAGGTACGGCCCTTGCTGACCGGCTTGCGGCCCATTTCGCTGGGACGCTCGGCCACGGCCGACCCCTGGGGCTTGCTGGCCTTGCCCGTCTTGTTGAGCTTGTTGCGCGAACCCCGACCGGCATCGATCGGCCGCGCGGTCTTGCGCTGCTGACGCTCGAGCTTTTCCTTGGTCTTGCCGCCCATGGACGGCAGCGCTACCGGCGGCAGGCCGACTTCTCCGGCGAGGATGTCGATCTCCCCCTGGGTCATCTCGCGCCAGCGCCCGACCGGCAGATCGCTGGTCATGAACACCGGACCGAAACGTACGCGCTTCAGTCGGCTCACCACCAGGCCCTGGGATTCCCACAGCCGCCGTACTTCGCGGTTGCGGCCTTCCATCACCACGCAATGGAACCAGTGGTTGAAGCCGTCGCCTTCCGGCGCCTGCTGGACGTCGGTGAAGCGCGCCGGGCCGTCTTCGAGGATCACCCCGTTCTTCAGGCGCAGCAGCATCTCTTCGGTCACCTCGCCCCGTACCCGTACCGCGTACTCGCGGTCCATCTGGTAGGACGGGTGCATCAGCCGGTTGGCCAGTTCGCCATCGGTGGTGAACAGCAGCAGGCCGGTGGTGTTGATGTCCAGGCGACCGACATTGATCCAGCGGCCCTGCTTGGGCTTGGGCAGGCGGTCGAAGACAGTGGGCCGACCTTCGGGATCGTCACGGGTGCAGATCTCGCCCTCGGGCTTGTTGTAGATCAGCACGCGCCGCACCACTTCCTCGGCCTGGTCACGCTTGAGCAGACGTCCGTCCACTGCGATGGCGTCCTTGGGCATGACCCTCAGACCCAGGGGCGCGACCACGCCGTTGACCTTGATGCGGCCTTCGCCGATCCAGGCTTCGACGTCGCGCCGCGAGCCGACGCCCAGGCGCGACAGCACCTTCTGCAGCTTTTCGCCAGCCGGCGCGGGGACGGTTTCATCGAGGGATTCGTTTGGGGGATTCTTGTCGAGGGTCATCAGGCACCTCCCGGTGTAGTGGACGACAAAGGCGCCGCGGAACGGGCGCCAGGAAAAAGACAGGGGCGCATGATAGCGCCCCTGCTCGCGCCAGCCTAGCGAGTGTGGTGTCTCAGAAATTGACTGCACAATCTTGGCGGCACTTTTTCGGCTTTGGCGGCGTTGCCCTCCTCGCCATAGCCCTGCTATGACTGGTCCCGGCGCCTGGCCACACCGGGGCGCCGAACTGCCAAAAAATCACCCGCCCATTCTTGCGCGAACTTCAGAGACAACACACTAGCCCGGCAGGTGACGGATGGCCGCAGGCTCAGTCCAGGGTGGCCAGGGCTTCGCGGCAGAGCTGCTCGACGCGCGTCCAGTCCTTGGCTTTCACCACGTCGCCGGGCAGCATCCAGCTGCCGCCGACGCACAGCAGGTTGGGCTGCTGAAAGTAGTTCTTCACGTTGCCCGGGTTGACGCCACCGGTGGGGCAGAACTTGAGTTCGGCGAAGGGACCGGCGAAAGCCTTGAGTGCGTCGACGCCACCATAGACGTTGGCGGGAAACAGCTTGAAGCGACGATAACCCAGGCGGTAGGCCTGCATGATCTCCGAGGGCGTGGCGATGCCCGGCAGCAGCGGGATGGGCGCCGATACCCCGGCCTGGAGAATTTCCTCGGTGGTGCCCGGAGTGACGATGAACTGGGCGCCAGCCTCGACCGCAGCGTCGAACATCCGCACGTCCAGCACGGTGCCCACGCCAACATCCAGCTCAGGACGTTCCTGGCGCAGCAGGCGCACCGCGTCCAGTCCGTGGGCCGATCTCAGGGTGATTTCCAGGGCGGTGAGCCCCCCCGCGGCCATGGCGTCGGCGAAGGGCAGCACGTCGGCGGGATCGTTGATCACGATCACCGGCAGGATCCGCGCGCGGGCGCACAGGGCATCTAGGGTCGCGATCTTGTTCTGCATGTCCAAAACTCAACTCCTCGTCAGGGGCACCAATAGACGACCAGGGGTTCGCGCAGGAACGCCCTGATCGGAGTGGCCAGCTCGTCGCCCGCGGCCAGAGCGGTTTCCAGCACCTGTCGCTTGCCCGCACCCTGGATGGCGAGGATCTGCTGCCGCGCGCGACTCAGGTAGGCCCGGCTCAGGGTGATGCGGGTCTGAGGCGCGGACGGTGCCACGCCGGGAAAACTCAGGCGCTCGCTGGCCGGATCCAGGGCCGCTTCCAGGCCGGGACTGCCGGGGAACAGCGAGGCGGTATGGGCGTCGTCGCCCATGCCCAGCACCAGCACATCGGGGGCCGCCAGGCTGTCGCGCAGCCGGGCCTCGGTCTGGGCCATGCCCTCTTCCGTGGAAGCGGCCGGGCTATAGAGATCGACGAAACCGGCGGCGGCAGCGGGTCCCTGGAACAGGTGCTGGCGCAACAGACCGGCATTGCTGTCCGGATGGTCACCGGGTACCCAGCGCTCGTCCGCCAGGGTGACCAGCACCTTGGACCAGTCCAGCTCGGCCTGCGCCAGGCGCTCCAGGAAGGGCACCGGACTGCGGCCACCGGAAACGATCAGCAACGCCTCGCCGCGCGCCGCCAGGGCCTCGCGCAGCGCCGTGGTGACCGTCTCGGCCAGCGCCGTGGCGTGGGCCTCGCGGTCGGGCAATTCACGCAGGGTCACACCCTGCCCCAGATCAGACGTCGCCATACCAGGATCTCCCGTCTCGTGCGATCAGTGCGATGGAGGTCAGCGGACCCCAGCTGCCGGCGGCATAGGACTTGGGCGAGTCGCCCATTTTCGACCAGCCATCCATCAGCTGATCGCACCACTTCCAGGCCGCTTCGATCTCGTCCTTGCGGACGAACAGCGACTGATTGCCCTGCATGACTTCCAGCAGCAGTCGCTCGTAGGCATCCGGCGTGCGCAGGTGCTTGAAGGTCTCGGAGAAATTGAGCTGCAGCGGACCGCTGCGCAGCTGCATGCCCTTGCGCAGGCCCTGGTCCTTGCTCATCACCTGCAGCGAAATGCCTTCGTCCGGCTGGATGCGGATGATCAGGCGGTTGCTGATCAGGCTGCGCTGCTCGGGGGCGAAGATGTAGTGCGGGGGTTCCTTGAAGTGGATGACGATCTGCGACAGCTTCTGTGGCATGCGCTTGCCGGTACGCAGATAGAAAGGCACGCCCGACCAGCGCCAGTTGCGGATGTCCGCGCGGATGGCGACAAAGGTCTCGGTGCGGCTTTCGGTGTTGGAATTGGGTTCTTCCAGATAACCCGGCACCGGCTTGCCGTCGCTGTAGCCGGAGGTGTACTGACCCAGGACCACGCGGCTGGCGAGCTGGTCGGCGGTAATGGGCTCCAGCGCCTTGAGGACCTTGACCTTCTCGTCACGGATGCTGTCGGCCGACAGATCCGCCGGCGGGTCCATGGCGGTCAGGCAGAGCAGCTGCAGCAGGTGGTTCTGCACCATGTCGCGCAACTGGCCGGCCTGGTCGAAATAGCCCCAGCGACCCTCGATCCCGACCTTCTCGGCCACGGTGATTTCCACGTGGGAAATGTAGTTCTGGTTCCACTGGGTCTCGAACAGGCTGTTGGCGAATCTCAGGGCGATGAGGTTCTGCACGGTCTCCTTGCCCAGGTAATGGTCGATGCGGTAGACGCGGTCTTCGGGGAAGAAGCGCGCCACCGCGTCGTTGACCACCTTGGAGGATTCCAGGTCGTAGCCGATGGGCTTTTCCATCACCACCCGGGTGCGCTCGCACAGGCCGACGGCGGCGAGGTTCTCGCAGATGGCACTGTAGACCAGCGCCGGGGTGGCGAAATAGGCGATCAGTGGCGAGGTCTCGCCCACATCCTCGGCAAGTCCCGTATAGTCTTCGCGATTGCGAAAATCGACGGCGCGATAGCCCAGGCGACCGCGCATCCGGGTCCATACCGCTTCGTCCCAATCGGCCTTGGGCACATAGTGGCGCAGGCGCTCCTCGATGTGCTCCAGCTGCTTGACCCCATCGCCCTGGTCACGCGCCAGCGCCATGATGCGGGTATCCTCGTGCAGCAGACCTTCGCGATCCAGCTGGTAAAGGGCAGGGAAAAGTTTGCGCAGGGCCAGGTCGCCCAACGCGCCGAAGATTGCCAGGGTACAGGGTAGAACTCGGACGCCAGCCATAAATATTCGTTCTTTTACTTAAAGTTTGAGATATTCCAGCACCATCATAGGGGAGCTGGGGCGATTCGCGTAGTCTTTATATTAAAAAATACGGTGCAGGGGTAAGCCCGGCCCATACCTTTTATAGCCTTAGGATAGAGGCACAACAACCACTAGGAGTTCTCATGGATCGTGCCAGCACCCTGCTGCAAACCATCCAGAACCGCATCGGCGAACTTAACCGCGCGGAACGCAAGGTCGCCGAGGTCATCCTGCAAAATCCCCGGCAGGCCACGCGCTACACCATCGCGGCCCTGGCCCAGGCGGCGCAGGTCAGCGAGCCCACCGTCAATCGCTTCTGCCGCTCCCTGGGCGTGAGCGGCTACCCGGAGATGAAGATCCAGCTGGCGCAGAGCATCGCCAGCGGCGCGGTCTATGTCAGCCAGGCGGTGGAAGCCAACGACGAATCCGAAGCCTACGCGGAAAAGATCTTCAGCAGCACCATCGCCTCGCTGGACAGCGCCCGCCAGCGACTGGACGCCCGCACCGTGGATCGCGCGGTGGACCTGATGATCCAGGCGCGGCAGATCCACTTCTTCGGCCTGGGCGCCTCGGCCCCCGTGGCCCTGGACGCCCAGCACAAGTTCTTTCGCTTCAACATGGCGGTGTCGGCGCATTCGGACGTGCTGATGCAGCGGATGCTCGCCTCCATCGCCAGGACCGGTGATCTCTTCGTGATCATCTCCTACACCGGTCGCACACGCGAACTGGTGGACGTGGCCAAGCTGGCGCGGGACAACGGCGCCTCGGTGCTGGGCCTCACCGCCAGCAACACCCCGCTGGCCAAGGTCTGCACCCACAGCCTGGACATCCCGCTGCCGGAAGACACCGACATCTACATGCCCATGACCTCCCGGATCATCCAGCTCACCGTGCTGGACATCCTGGCTACCGGGGTCACGCTCAAGCGCGGCGTGGATTTCCAGCCGCACCTGCGCAAGGTCAAGGAAAGCCTGGTCGCGACCCGCTATCCCTCGGAGCCCGACCAGGGCTAAGCGCCCTGTTCACTGTGCAAAACCTGCTTACGATCTCGCGAGCCAGAGCCAAACAAGGCCTAGGCGGCCCCACGCAGGCGCCTGAGGAAGCGGAGTTTACCTGGAGTAAACGAGCATTCCGACAGGCTGGCCTTCCAGGGCGATTTCGACGCGTTTCGGCCGACGCGCAGCAGATCGTAAGCAGGTTTTTAGATGTCGTCGCGGTGGCTGAACAGGTCCCAGGTCGACATGAACAGCGCGGCGATCAGCGGGCCGATCACGAAGCCGTTCAGGCCGAACAGCGACATGCCGCCAATGGTTGAGATCAGCACCACGTAGTCGGGCATCTTGGTGTCCTTGCCGACCAGGATGGGGCGCAGCAGGTTGTCCACCAGGCCGATCACCACCACGGCGAAGACGATCAGGATGACCCCTTTGATCACTGAACCGGTCGCCAGGAAGTAGATGGCCACCGGCACCCAGATCAGCGCCGAGCCGACCGCCGGCAGCAGCGACAGGAAGGCCATCAGGGTGCCCCAGAGCACCGCCCCCTGGACACCCAGCACGCCGAGGATGAAGCCGCCCAAGGCGCCCTGTACCACGGCGACGATGATGTTGCCCTTGACCGTGGCGCGCACCACGGCGGTGAACTTGGCCATCAGGCTGCGCTTGTGCATGTCACTCAGCGGAATGGCCTTGCGGATCAGCGCTACCAGCTGCGAACCATCGCGCAGCAGAAAGAACAGCAGATAGAGCATCACGCCGAAGCCGATCAGGAACTGGAAGGTCCCCTGGCCGAAGCTGAAGGCCTGGGTAGCGACGAACTGGCTGCCCTGCATGGCGCCTTCGGAGAGCTTCTGGCGAATGCCATCCAGGTCGCCGGCACCGAAGCGCTCCAGCACGCCACGCACCGAACCCGGCAAGGCGCCCCAGATCTGCTGATAGTACTGGCCGAAGTTGAGCTGACCGCTGCTGACCTGCTGGTACAGCAGCGAGCCTTCCTGCACCAGGGAGATGGCGATGAACACCACCGGCAGGATGACGATGAGCAGGATCACGAACAGGGTGCAGAGCGCCCCCAGGTTGCGTCTGTTGTTGAAGCGCCGGACGAACCAGCGCTGCAGCGGGGCGAACAGGATGGCGAGGATGGCGCCCCAGAACACCGCCCCCAGGAAGGGCGTGAGGATCCAGATGAAGGCCAGCGAGACCACCACCAGCAGGATCAGGAACGTCTTGTTTTCCAGCCGAGCACTTTTCATTGGCTTTCGCGATTCCAAACAAGGATGACAGGCCTTGCTTAGAGCCTCGGAAGCCGTGGGGTTCCCATAAGCACCCCCAACTCGGCCCGAAGAGGCGCGCCGGCATGGCCGGCGCGCCCGGGATCATACCCGAAACTGACGGACCAGGCCGTCCAGGCGCTCGCCCAGGCCGACCATGCCGGCGGTGTTGCGCGCGCCTTGCTGGGCTCCCTGGGCCATGCTGTCGACGGCATTGGCGATGGTGTGGACGCTGCGATTGACCTCTTCGGCCACCGCCGTCTGCTCCTCGGCGGCACTGGCGATCTGGGTGTTCATGGCGTTGATGGTGGCGATCAGCTCGCTGATCGCGGCCAGGGCGGTACCGGCCTGCTCGGCCTGGGCCGTGGTGGCCTCGCCCATGCCCCCCGAGCGCTCCATGGCCCCGACCGCACGGCCGGTGGCCTGTTGCAGGCGATCGATCATGCCCTGGATTTCCTGGGTGCTCTGCTGGGTCCGGCTGGCCAGGGCCCGTACCTCGTCGGCGACCACGGCAAAACCGCGACCGGCCTCGCCCGCCCGGGCCGCTTCGATGGCGGCGTTGAGCGCCAGCAGGTTGGTCTGCTCGGCAATGGCGCGAATCACGTCGAGCACGCCGACGATGGCCCCCACATCCTGCTTGAGACCATCCAGGGACACGCTGCTCTGGCGTACCTCCTCGACCAGTTCGTGGATGCGCGCCACGCTGGCGGCGACCGTCTCGCTGGCCAGCCGGCCCTTTTCCTCGGTCTGCCGGGTGGCTTCGGAGGCCTGCAGGGCACTGCTCGCCACTTCCTGGGCCGCCGCGGACATCTGGTTGATGGCGGTGGCCACCTGGTCGGTCTCGCTGCGCTGGCGCTGCATGTCGCGATCGGTGCGCTGGGCCTGCTGGGCGACGTCGTCGAGCAGGCTGGTGAACTGGTGGGTGATGTCGACGACCTGGGCGATGGTGCTCTGGATGCGATCGACGAAGCGATTGAAGGCGGCGGCGAGTTCACCGATCTCGTCGCGCCCGTTGACCGGAAGGCGGCGGGTCAGATCGCCCTCCCCGGCCGCGATATCGTCGAGATTCTCCCTGATCTGCGCCAGCGGCCTGAGGGTGCGGGCGGCAAACAGCTGCGCGGCGATGCCGATCGCTACCAGCAGCACGCCGGCCACGCCGAAGATCAGCCAGAGCTGGTCCTGGGTGCGCTTGGCGACCTGCTGGGCCACGGCAGCGACCTCGGCCTCCACGCCATCCAGATTCACCGCCGAGCCGATCACCAGATCCCATTTGGGCAGGTAATCGGTGTAGGCGAGCTTGGGCACTAGCACGTCCTTGTTGCCGGGCAACGAAGAGCTGTAGCGACTGAAATGCGAGCCATCCTTGCCGACCCGGACCAGTTCCTGGTTGAGGTAGAGGCCACTGGGATCGCGATTGTCCTTGAAGCTCTTGCCGATACCGGCCGGATCGTTGCCCTTGAACAGGCGGACCACGTTGGAATCGTAGCCGAAGAGGTAGCCGTCCTTGCCGTAACTGATGGCCGACAGCAGGCCGATAGCCTCCTTGCGCGCTTCGGTATCGCCCGCGGCGGCCTTGTCGTACAGCGGCTTGACCACGGTCATGGCCGCTTCCACGATGTTCTGCAGGGCGCTGCGACTCTGGACCATCAGCCGCTCGCGAGCGTCGGCGACGTCCCTGGCAGCCTGCTCGTGCAAGACCCAATAGGACAGTCCACCCAGCACCAGCGTGAAGAGGCAGACGGGCAGGACTGCCAGTAAGGTGACTTTGAATTTGAGGCTCACGAAGTTCTCCTTGGTCGCAAGAGCTTGGACCGTTATCGGCGCCCTGCCCGATAACTTGACCAGGGAGTCACTTGAGTGACGGGGTGCGCGCTGGCGCCGGCAGCCGGATGACCACTGCCAGCCCACCCAGCCCGGAGGTCTCGAGAACGAGGGTTCCGCCGCAGCTGTCGACGATATCCTTGGCGATTCCCAGCCCCAGGCCGTGACCACTGACCGCTTCATCCAGCCGGGCACCCCGATCGAGGATGGTCTCGCGCTGGGCTTCCGGCACACCGGGTCCGTCGTCCTCGATCTGGATCAGATAGCCTTCGGCATCCTGCGCCACCTCCAGCCGAACCTGCTGATCCGCCCATTTGCCGGCGTTGTCCAGCAGGGTGCCGAACAGTTCCAGCAGGTCTTCCCGGTCCCAGGGCAGCCGCAGCCCCGCGGGCAGCCGGCACTCGTATTGCAGGTGCTCGCCATGCAGCCGATTGAGCAGCGTGCAGAGCTCGCGAAGCTCGGCGCCGTCCAGGTGCGCGCCCGGCAGGGCCTCGCCGGCCAGCCGCGCACGGCGCAATTCCCGCTCCAGGCGCTGGCGGATACGGCCCAGTTGTTCGCGCAACACCTCGCGCTGTTCGGGCATCGCCTGCAAGTCGGGACGCTCGGCCAGGCTGGTCAGCACCGCCAGCGGGGTCTTGAGCGCATGACCCAGATTGCCGATGCCATGCCGCGCGCGCTTGAGGCCGTCTTCGGTGTGGCGCAGCAGGGCATTCATTTCTCCCACCAGCGGTTCGAGTTCGGCCGGCACGCTGGCGTCCAGCGTCGAACGGCGTCCCTGATGCAGCTGGGCGATCTGCTCGCGCACCTGCTCCAGCGGGCGCAGCGCCCGGCGCACGATCAGCCGTTGCAGCAGCAGGACCAGCAGCAAGGTCGCCAGCCCCAACGAGCCACCGAACGCGAGGATGCGCGCCAGGTTGCTCAGCAGGGGATTGTAGTCGTCGGCGACCGTTACCTGCACCGCCTGGCCATAGCGCTGGTAATCGGCGCGGTAGGCGAGCAATCGCTGGCCACTGGGGCCATCCGCGAGGGTCTCGCTCAGGCCGTTGCCCGGCGGCGCTTCCAGTTGCGCGTCCCACAGCGAGCGCGAGCGCCAGCGGATGCCCAACGCCGGGATCTCGATGAGGAAGTAGCGGCCGGACAGCGGCCGGGTATAGAGACTGCCCAGCCGCCCCTCATCCAGTTGCAGACCATGGGGCCCGCGCACCAGGGCGGCAAGCAGGTTTTCCGTCTCGCCGCGCAGTCCGGTTTCCAGATAACGGCGCAGGGCATGGTCCACCAGCCAGGCTCCGCCCAGCACCAGCACCAGACCGGCGACCAGCAGGATGGCCACCAGCCCGACCCTGAGCCTGGCCTGGATGGATTTCAATCGACACCGCCCAGGCGATAGCCCTGGCCGCGCCGCGTCTCGATGACCGCACGCCCCAGCTTGCGCCGCAGATGATTGACGTGGACCTCGATGACATTGGAGTCGCGCTCGCTCTCGCCGTCGTAGAGATGGTCGTTGAGCCGCGTCTTCGACAGGATCTGTCCGGGATGCAGCAGGAAGCAGCGCAGCAGGCGAAATTCCGCCGCGCTCAGGGCGATGGTTTCACTGCCACGTACCACGCATTGGCGCGCCTCGTCGAGCGCGAATCCGGCGGCCTGCAGCAGCGGCTGGTTGGCCACACCGCGCACCCGCCGCAGCAAGGCGGCGATGCGCAAGCCCAGTTCTTCGGGGTGGAAGGGTTTGGTGAGGTAGTCATCGGCCCCTGCCTTGAGGCCGTCGATGCGCTCCGCCCAGCTGTCGCGGGCGGTCAGGATCAGCACCGGAGTCGCCAGCGCCTTTGCACGCCACTCCCCGAGCACCTCCAGCCCGGGCCGGCCGGGCAAACCCAGGTCGAGAACGATGAGGTCATAGGGTTCCTGGGCGCCCTGCCAGGCGGCGTCGCGGCCATCGGCCAGCCAGTCGATGGCGTAGCCCTGCCGCGTGAGGAACGCCGTGATCTCGTCGGCCAGGGCCACATCGTCTTCAACCAGCAACAGGCGCATCTAGTCGTCCACCTCATCCTTCATGATGGCGCCATCCATCGCACCGATTTCCAGTTCGCGGACGACATCGCCGACGAGGATCTCGATCTCGTAGCGATACTGGCCGTCCTCCTCTTCCAGTTCGGCTTCCAGCAGCCGCGCCTGGGGATAGCGTTCGTTGACCCGCTGCAGCAGGCTTTCCAGGGGCCGGATCACACCTTCCTTGCGCAGCCTGAGGGCCTCGTCCTGATCCAGGTCACGGGCCTGGATCAGGGGCGAGAGGCTGCCGAGCAGCACTAGCCCGGCGAGGCCGACGGTCAGTCGTCGCGCTGATTTTTCAGGACTTCGCCAGTGGTGGCGTCGAGTTCCAGATCCCATTTCACACCTTTGGGGTCACGCAGTTCCAGTTGGTAGATGTAGCGCCCGTACTCTTCTTCCAGTTCGGTCTCGTGGGTCGTCGAGCCCGGATGCTTGGCGATGGCGGCCTGGTTGAGCACCTCGAAGCTCTTGATCTTGCCGCTGTCACGCAGCTTGAGGGCTTCATCGGGGCCGAGATCCCGGGCCTGGGCGACGCCCATACCGGTGAGCAGGAGGGCGGCAGTCGCGAGGGCGGTAAGCTTTTTCATGATGATTCTCTCTGGTTGCTGTTTGATCTGGGTCCAGAGTAGCGATCCGCCATTAATCGAAACTTAAACGCCGATTAAGCCAGGCTTAAGCGGATCGGGCCACGCCAGGGCGCTTCGGCCTCCAGGGCTTCGCCCTTCTGCGTCACCTGCAGCCGGCCCTCGCGCGCCAGCTCACGCGCCATGGCGCGCAGGGGCTCCATCAGTGGCCGCCAGTCCGCAGCCAGGTCACGCGCCACCTCCGACGGACAGAAGGTCGTCCCCGGACGGCGCGCCTGCGCCTTGGCCAGCAAGGCTTCGCGCAATTGTGCGTCGGTCGGCTTGAGCGCGGTCATGAGAACCGGGTCCCTTCTCCTGGAGTCCACCGTTTCGACCAGGAAATTGTCGGTGCAGTCATGACCTCTCGCTCGAAAGTCTCGAAAGTAATGCAACGCCTCGCCCAGACCGACCTGCCCATCCCCGCCGATGAGCGTGACGACACCGGTACCGCCCTCTGCACGCCCTTGCCGCCCGACCTCAATTACGTCGATGACAGCCAGGCGGGCCTGAGTCGACGCAAGCTGCGTGGCAAGTGGGCCTATTTCACCCCAGACGGCGAACGAATCCGCGATCAGGCGGAAGTCGAGCGCATCAACAAGCTGGCCATTCCGCCGGCCTATACCGAGGTCTGGATCTGCCCTGACGCCAATGGCCATCTGCAGGCCACCGGACGCGACGCCCGCGGGCGCAAGCAGTATCGCTACCACCCGCGCTGGCGCGAGATCCGCGATACCGACAAGTATGAACGGATGCTGGCGTTCGGTCAGGCACTGCCCAAGCTGCGGCAGCGCGTTGAAGAGGACCTCGCCCGGCGCGGCCTGTGCCGGGAGAAGGTCATGGCCACCGTCATCAGCTTGCTCGACGCGACCTTGATTCGGGTTGGCAATGCCCAGTACGCCAAAAGCAACAAGTCCTATGGCCTCACCACCCTGCGCAACCGACATGCCGAGGTGCATGGCAATACCATCGCCTTCCACTTCCGTGGCAAGAGCGGGGTGGAGCACGACATCAAGGTCAGCGATCCGCGGCTGGCACGTACCGTAAAGAAGTGCCTCGAGCTGCCCGGTCAGCACCTCTTTCAGTATGTGGATGGGGACGGTGACCGCCATACCGTCACCTCGTCCGACGTCAACGCCTACCTGCATGAACTCACGGGCGCAGACTTCACCGCCAAGGACTACCGCACCTGGGCCGGCAGTGCCCTCGCGCTGGAAGCCCTGCGCGAGTTGCGTTGTGAAACCCAGACCGACGCCAAGAAGGAGCTAGTGGACATGGTCAAGGCGGTGTCTCGCACCCTGGGCAATACCCCGGCGGTCTGTCGTAAGTGCTATATCCACCCGGGCGTGCTGGATGCCTTCCTCGCGGGCGACCTCTGCACCCTGCCCAAGCCGCGCAAGCGCAAGGGGCTCAAGGAGGAAGAGGTGCTGCTGCTCAACTTCCTGCAACGGCTGGAGCAGCGGATGGCGGAGACCCAGGCCGCCTGACGAGGCGCTGCCACCCTACCCCTCGCCGGGGGGTGGGGTGCGTTTTGCGATAGACGCCAGCCCTGCTCGCCGAGCGTGATTCGTCCAAGCCCGCCTGATGACGCCGCCGCACTTGTTATGTTATAACTTTTGCAGGTTATTCAAGGCTCAGTCATGGCATCCCCTCGCGCTTCCCTTCTCCTCCTTTCCGTGCCCATTCGGCTGTCGCTCGCCGCCCTCCCGCTGGTCGCGCTTTGGCTGGCCGTGCTCTGGGCGGTCGCCCTGCCATGAGCGCCGCCATCGAACTGCAGGACCTGACCCTGGCCTATCAGCGGCATCCGGCCATCCATCACCTCAGTGGTCGCTTCCGCACCGGCAGCCTGACCGCCATCGTCGGCCCCAACGGGGCGGGCAAGTCCACCCTGCTCAAGGCCATTGCCGGCACCCTGAGACCAGTCAGTGGTCGCGTGGACCGGGCCGTGCCCCAGCGCCGCCTGGGCTATCTGCCGCAGGCCGCGGAGATCGACCGCAGCTTTCCCCTGAGCGTGCTGGAAACCGTGATACTGGGCGCCTGGCGCAACCTGGGCATCTGGCGAGGGGTCACCGCCGCCCATCGCGAGGAAGCCTCCCGGGCGTTGCAGGCGGTTGGCCTCGAAGGCCTCGAGGATCGCCTGGTCGGCGCCCTGTCCTCCGGGCAATTCCAGCGGGTGCTGTTCGCCCGGCTGTTGTTGCAGGATGCGCCGGTGCTGCTGCTGGACGAGCCCTTCACCGCCATCGATGCCCGCACCACCGCGGACCTGCTGACCATCGTCCGTCGCTGGCATGGCCAGGGCCGCACGGTGATCGCCGTGCTGCACGACCTGGAGCAGGTTCGCCAGCACTTCCCCGAGACCCTGCTGCTGGCCCGGGAAGCCATCGCCTGGGGCGCCACCGATCAGGTGCTGGTCAGCGACCATCTGGCCCGCGCGCGCAATCTCGCCGAGCACTGGGACGCCAATGCGGCGGTCTGTGAGCGCGCATGACCCTCTATCAACTCCTGTTCGAACCCTTCGTCGAATTCGGTTTCATGCGCCGCGCGCTGGTGGCCTGCCTGGCCCTGGCGCTGGGCGCCGGGCCGGTCGGCGTCCTGCTGATGCTCAGGCGCATGAGTCTGGTGGGCGATGCCATGAGCCACGCCGTGCTGCCAGGCGCGGCCCTGGGCTTCATGGTCGCCGGGCTTTCGCTACCGGCCATGGGCATCGGCGGGATGCTTGCCGGACTGCTGGTGGCCGGACTCGCCGGCCTGGTCAGCCGCTTCACCAGCCAGCGTGAGGATGCCAGTTTCGCCAGCTTCTACCTGATCTCCCTGGCCGCCGGGGTGCTCATCGTGTCGCTGCACGGCTCCAGTGTGGACCTGCTGCATGTGCTGTTCGGCACCATCCTGGCGATCGACGCCACGGCGCTCTACCTGGTCGCCGGCATCGCCACCCTGTCGCTGGTGGTACTGGCGGTGATCTACCGGCCACTCGCGCTGGAGTGCTTCGATCCGGGCTTCCTGCGCGCCGTGGGCGGGCGCGGCTCGCTCTATCACCTGCTATTCCTGCTGCTGGTGGTGCTCAACCTGGTCGCCGGCTTCCAGGCGCTGGGTACCCTGATGGCGGTGGGCCTGATGATGCTGCCGGCCACCGCGGCGCGCTTCTGGGCCAACAGCCTGCCCGGACTGATGGCGGTGGCCAGCCTGATCGCCAGTCTCAGCGGCCTGATCGGCCTGGTGCTGTCCTATCACCTCGGCTGCGCCTCGGGTCCGGCCATCGTCCTGACCGCGGGCGGCTGCTACCTCTTCTCCCTGCTGTTCGGTCGCCTGGGACTGTACCGGCGGCTGCGCCCTCGCCCTCACCTCACCCACTGAAAGGAGTCACCATGAAATCCCTGTTTTCCCTAGGCGCTGCCCTGCTGCTCGCCGCCATCGGCCAGGCCCAGGCCGCACCGGTCAAGGCCGTCGCCACCTTTACCGTGATCGCCGACGTGGTCAGACAGGTTGGTGGCGACCAGGTGCAGGTTTCCTCCCTGGTCGGTCCCAATGGCGATCCCCATGCCTACGAACCGACGCCCACGGATGCCCAGGCGCTGAAACAGGCCGATGTGGTGTTCATGAGCGGGCTGCACCTGGAAGGCTGGATGGATCGCCTGATCAAGGCCTCCGGCCAGGCGCGCCCGCCGGTGGTGCTCAGCGAGGGGATCAAGACCCGCGAGATGGCGGAAGACGAGGACGAGCACGGCCATGACGACCATGGTCACGACCACGGGGGTATCGATCCCCATGTCTGGAACAACCCGCTCAACGTGGTCGTCTACACCCGCAACGTGGTGAAGGCGCTGTCCGCGGTCGATCCCGCGGATGCCGCCACCTTCGAGGCCAACGGCGATCGCTACATCGCCGAACTGGAAGCCTTGGATCGCTATGCCCGCGAACAGATCGGTCAGGTACCCAGGGCGAAACGCAAGGTACTCACCTCCCACGACGCCTTCGGCTATTTCGCCGATGCCTATGGCGTGACCTTCATCTCGCCGCTCGGGCTGTCGACCGAGGCCGAGGCGTCTGCCCAGGATGTCGCCAAGCTGATCCGCCAGATCAAGCAGGAACACGTCGCCACCTACTTCTTCGAGAACTCCAACGATCCGCGCCTGGTACAGCAGATCGCCAAGGCCAGCGGAGCCCAGCCGGGTGGCGAGCTGTACGTCGAGGCCCTGTCGCCGGCAGACGGCCCGGCTGCCACCTATGCGGCCATGTTCCGCTACAACGTGGATACCCTGGTCAAGGCCATGAAAGGCGGGCATTGAGATTCGAGGTCCTCTGGTAGGTCGGCGCCGAGCGCAGCGAAGCCCAACGGCGTGAGGGTCGAGTCGCTCAATGTTGGGCTTCGACGATGGAGCCGTCTCAACCCAACCTACGCAGAAAGGCTGGCTGGCTAGACCACCGGCATCTCTTCCAGGTGCCGGTACTCCGCGCCCAGGCGCCGGGCGAGTTCCCCGGCTCGTCGCAGGCGCAGCGGCCCCAGTTCGATATCCAGCACCTGGACAGGGCAGTCCGGCACTGCCAGCCCTTCCAGGTCGCGCAGGCGTCCGTCCGTGACCAACAGCAGCTGGCACTCCTCGCCAGGATACTGCCGGCGGCGACTTTTCAGCCATTGCTGAGCTTCGGCCAGGCCCGCCAGCAAGGGCGTTCCGCCTCCTGCTCCCAGCTGCTCCAGCCAGGCCTGCAAGGCCCGGCCGCTGCGCTGGCCCTGGAAAGACCATTCCGGTCGCTCCCCCGCCGTCTGCAGGACCGCGACCCTGACCCGCTGGCGGTAGGCCTGCTCGAACCAGTCGGCCAGCAGCCCCTTGGCCTGGGCCAGGGCGCCGTGGCGGCGGGTGGACGCGGAGTGATCGACGATCACCAGCCAGAGCTGAGCCGGGCGCTGCTGGCGCGGTTGCCGCAAGAGATCGTCAACGCGACGCGGACGACCCCGGAGCAGCGTCGGCACCCAGGCGATGGGACCTGCCGTGCCCGGCGAACGGGCGCCCTGACGCCCGCCCAGGGCCTTGCCCGTCCCGCTTCGGGCATCGCGATCCGGGGCATGAGGTGATCGGACGCCTAGGGCTTTTTTGCCGGGCCCAACCGGCGCCTGGGCCCAGTCGCGGTGGGCTCCGGTGCCAGGGCACCCCAACCATCGCCCTCACCCTGCGCAGGATTGGCATTACCCTGCTTTTGTTGATGGCCAGGATCCTGCTCCGGAGTGTCAGAAGCTGAATCATCCTGAAGGGGTGGTATTACTGTTGGAGTATCAGGTAACTCGCGGCGCCGGTGGCGCAGGGCGAATTCGGCCACGGCGGCGATATCGATTTCTTCGATCGCCCGAGCGCCGCGCCAGGCGGCATGGGCGCGAGCCGCGCGCAACCAGACCAGATCGGCACGCAGGCCGTCGACCCCGGCCTGGTGGCAGCCTGCGGTGATGGCTTCCAGGGCGGCATCGTCCAGCGGGATGTCCGCCAGCCGCGCACGGGCCGCGGCGCAGCGCTGACGCAGTTCCGCCTGCGCCGGCTCCCACTGGGCATTGAAGGCTGGCGGATCGCTATCGAAGGCCAGGCGGCGGCGCAGGATCTCGGCCCGCTCCCTTGGAGCCGGCCGGTTGTCCAGCGCCAGGGCGAAGCCAAAGCGATCCAGCAATTGCGGACGCAGCTCGCCCTCCTCCGGATTCATGGTGCCTACCAGCAGGAAGCGGGCGGCGTGCTCGTGGGAAATGCCGTCGCGCTCCACCCGGTTGACCCCACTGGCCGCCACGTCCAGCAGCAGATCCACCAGGTGATCCGGCAGCAGATTGACCTCGTCGACATAAAGCACGCCGCCATCGGCCGCCGCCAGCACGCCTGGCGCGAAGCGGGCCCGCCCCTCGCCGAGGGCCGCCTCCAGATCCAGGGTGCCGACGATGCGTTCCTCGCTGGCACCCAGCGGCAAGGTCACGAAGGGACCGCCCCCGAGCAGATCGGCGAGGCCCCGGGCCAGGGTCGACTTGGCCATGCCCCGGGGGCCTTCGATCAATACGCCGCCGATACGGGGATCGATGGCGTTGAGACACAGGGCCAGCTTCAGGGATTCGGCGCCGACCACGGCGGCCAGGGGAAAGACGGGAGCGGTCATCTCAGGCTTCATCCATATCCATCAGGAGCTGTTCGAGGGCCTCACGGTAGTCGCCTGGCTCCTGCCAGAGCCCGCGCTGCTGGGCTTCCAGCAGGCGTTCGGTCATGTCGCGCAGGGCCTCGGGGTTGTGACGTTCGACGAAGTCGCGGGTATCGGCATCGAGCAGATAGGCATCGGCCAGTTGCCGGTACTGGTGATCCTCGACCAGTTCGGTGGTAGCGCCGAAACCGAACAGATAGTCCACGGTGGCAGCCATCTCGAAGGCGCCCTTGTAGCCATGGCGCTTCATGCCGGCGATCCACTTGGGATTAGCCGCCCGGGAGCGCACCACGCGGCCCAGCTCCTCCTTGAGGGTACGGATCCTGGGCAGGTCGGCCTGGGCGTGATCGCCGAAGTAGCTGGCACGCCGCTGGCCGCTCAGGGTCTCGGCAGCGGCCAGCATGCCGCCCTGGAACTGGTAGTAGTCGTTGGAATCGAGCAGGTCGTGCTCGCGGTTGTCCTGGTTCTGCAGTACGGCCTGCAGGCGACCCAGGCGGCGCGAGAAGTCGTCACGGGCGGCGGTGCCCTCATCCTCGGCGCCATAGGCATAGCTGCCCCAGTTGAGATAGGCAGTGGCCAGTTCGCTGCGATCCTGCCACTGGCGCTCTTCCACCGCGCCCTGGACACCGGCGCCATAGGCACCGGGCTGGGCGCCGAAGATGCGCCAGCCGGCCTGACGCCGAGCGAGGTCAGCATCGGTACCGGCCGCTTCCAGGGCAGCGCGCTCGCGGCGTACCTGGGCCGCCAGCGGATTGAGGTCGTCCGGCTCGTCCAGCGCGGCGATCGCCTGGACGGCGGCGTCGAACAGCCGTACCAGTCCACCGAAGGCATCGCGGAAGAAACCGGAGATGCGCAGGGTGACATCCACCCGCGGGCGATCCAGCAGCGACAGCGGCAGGATCTCGAAGTCCTCGACCCGGGCACTACCGGTCTGCCATACCGGGCGCACACCCAGCAGGGCCATGGCCTGGGCGATGTCGTCGCCGCCGGTTCTCATGGTCGCGGTGCCCCAGACCGAGAGACCCAGCTGGCGAAGGTGGTCGCCCTCCTCCTGCAGATGACGCTCCAGCAGCAGGTTGGCCGACTGCCAACCGAGGCGCCAGGCAGTCATGCTCGGCAGGTTGCGCACGTCCACGGAAAAGAAGTTGCGCCCGGTGGGTAGTACGTCCAGCCGTCCGCGGCTGGGCGCGCCGCTGGGTCCGGCGGGAACGAAACGTCCCTCCAGCGCCCTCAGCAGGCCGCCGATTTCGGCGGGACCGCAGCCGTCCAGGGCCGGCGCGACCTGGCCGGCCAGGTGCTCCAGCACCGGGCGGGTGGCAGGCAGCTCGTCCAGCGCCAACGGCAGCGGCTCGGCATCGACCGTCGCGGCCACCAGGGCCAATGCCAGGAGCTCCAACCGCTCCCGGGTATCGCCCAGGGTGCGCCAGGGTTCGCTCGACAACCCCTCCAGGCACGCCGGACGTGGCCCCTGCCAGGACTCGCCGAGGTCGGCGGCCAGGGGATCGAACCCCAGCTGCAGGTCCTTGGCCAGCACTCGCAGCAGGCTGGCATTGGCGCCCTGGGCATCGCCCCGGGGAATGCGCAGCAGGGCCACCAGGGTATCGCGACGCAGCTGGCCAGTCGGGGATTCACCGAACACATGCAGGCCGTCGCGGATCTGGGACTCCTTGAGGTCGCACAGGTAGGCGTCCAGCTGCGGCAGCCAGCTGTCCGGATCATCGGTGATCACCAGCCCCAGTTCGCGATCCAGGGCGGTTTCGCGTACCAGTTGCAGGATCTCGCCGCGCAACTCGGTGGCGCGTCGGAGGTCCAGCAGGCTGGCGTCATAGTATTCGTCGGCCAGGCGCTCCAGGTCGCGCAGCGGCCCGTAGCTCTCGGCGCGGGTCAGCGGCGGCATCAGATGGTCGATGATCACCGCCTGGGTGCGCCGCTTGGCCTGGGCACCCTCGCCCGGATCGTTGACGATGAAGGGATAGACGTTGGGCAGCGGTCCGAGGATGGCGTCCGGCCAACACTCCGCCGACAGCCCGACGCCCTTGCCCGGTAACCACTCCAGATTGCCGTGCTTGCCCAGATGCACCACGGCCTGGGCGCCATAGGCTTCGCGCAGCCAGAAATAGAAGGCCAGGTAGCCATGGGGCGGCACCAGCGCAGGATCGTGGTAGACCGCCGCCGGATCGACGTCGTAGCCACGCGCCGGCTGGATGCCGACGAAGGTCAGGCCGAAGCGCACCCCGGCCACCATGAGCCGACCCCGACGGTGCATGGGATCGGCCTCGGGCGCGCCCCATCTTTCGGTCACCGCCTGCTGCAGGCTGAGGGGCAACTGGGCGAACAGCGACTGGTAGTCCTGCAGCGCTAGACTCTGCAGGGCCGGGCGCAGGTCGCGCAGGGCGCTGTCGTTGGTCACGCCACCGAGCAGCCGCTCGATCAGGGCGGTACCGCTTGCGGGCAGATTGGCCACCGGATAGCCCACCGTCTGCAGCGCCTGCAGCACCTTGAGTGCCGCCGCCGGGGTATCCAGGCCGACGCCGTTGCCGATCCGACCATCGCGGGTGGGATAGTTGGCCAGGATCAGGGCAATGCGCTTGTCCGCTGCGGGACGCCGCGCCAGTTCGATCCAGCTGCGCGCCAGCCGCGCGACAAAGGCCATGCGCTCGCCATCGGCCTGGTAGTTGACCACGTCGCTCTGGCCGCGCTCGCAGCGCCAGGCCAGGCCCTTGAAACTGATCGGCCGGGTGATGATGCGCCCGTCCAGTTCCGGCAGGGCGATGTGCATGGCCAGGTCGCGGGCGCCCAGCCCCTGGGGATTTTCCTGCCAGCGTTCGCGATTGTCCTGGGCGCAGATGGCCTGGAGGACCGGTACCGGCCGGCGGAACGGCGTCAGCGTCGGCCGCTCCGGACTGGACTGGGCGAAGCCGGTGGTATTGAGGATCAGTGCAGTATCGGTCTCGTCCAGCAGCCGTTCCACCTCATGCAGGCAGGCCGACTCCTTGAGACTGGCCACGGCGATGGGCAGCGGATTCAGGCCCTGGCCTTCAAGCTGCTGGCAGAAGACATCGACGAAGGCGGTGTTGGCCGACTGCAGGTGGGTGCGATAGAACAGCAGCGCCGCGGTGGGCCAGTCCGGTCGCCAGCGCTGACGCCAGCCATCCAGGCCCAGGGCGTCTGGGTGATAGACGGCCACCCGGGGCAATTCCCGTGGGGGCTCGTAGGTGTAGCGGGCATCCAGGCACTCGCTGGCCAGGCAATGCAGGAAATCCCGGGCATTGCCCAGGCCGCCCTGGCGCAGATAGCGCCACAGCCGTTCGGCCAGCTCGGGCGCTACCGTACCCAGGGCCATCAGTTCCGGATCGGGTCGATCGCAACCGGGCACCGCGATCAGGGTCAGTCCCCGCGCGGCCAGCTCGGCTAGCCGCTCCATGCCATAGCGCCAGTAACCCTGGCCGCCATGCAGGGAGATGAACACCACCCGCGCCTGGTTCAGCACCTCCTCGACATAGAGATCCACCGAGGCGTGGTTCTGCAGCTGCATGGGATTGGCCAGGCGCAGACTCGGATAGCCGTCGTCCAGGCTGCGGGTCGCCTCGGCCAGCAGCGCCAGGTGCGAATCGCCACTGCAGAGCACGACGATCTCGCCCGGCGTCTGCGCCAGGTGGGCGATGCCGTCGTCCGGGACGAAACCGCCCGGCTGGGTACGCAGCAGATGCATCCGGGGTCAGGCGACCGCGGCGCGCAACTGGGCGGTGATGGCCGCCTGGTCCAGCTGCTGACCGATCAGCACCAGCTGGGTGCTTCGGGTCTCGCCGGTCTTCCAGGCACGGTCGAAATGCTTGTCGAAGCGGGTGCCCACGCCCTGCACCAGCAGCCGCAATGGCTTGCCGGCGATGGCGGCGAAACCCTTCACCCGCAGGACACCATGACGCTCGACCACCTCGGTCAGGGCCGCCAGGAGGGTCGCTTCCGCCACCTCGGGCAACTCGACGCCAAAGGAGTCGAATTCGTCGTGGTCATGGTCCTCATGACCTTCGAGGTCATGGTGGGTCGGACGGCTGTCGATATGGGCCTCGGACTCGGCCTGCAGGCCCAGCAGCACCGACAACGGCAGCACGCCGCGACTGGCTTCCACCACCTTGACCGCCGGCGGCAGCTCTTCGCTCACCTCGGCACGTACCCGGGCCAGGGCCTCGGCGTCCAGGCCGTCGGCCTTGTTGAGGATCACCAGATCGGCACTGGCGAGCTGGTCTTCGAACAACTCGTGCAGCGGCGATTCATGGTCGAGGTTGGGGTCCTGCCGACGCTGGGCATCCACCTGCTCCGGATAGGCGGCGAAGGTACCGGCCGCCACCGCTGGGCTGTCGACCACGGTGATCACCGCATCCACGGTGCAGGCGGTGCGGATCTCCGGCCACTGGAAGGCCTGTACCAGGGGCTTGGGCAGGGCCAGGCCGCTGGTTTCGATGAGGATGTGGTCAATGTCGCCCCGCCGCGCCACCAGCTCCTTCATCACCGGGAAGAATTCTTCCTGCACGGTGCAGCACAGGCAGCCATTGGCCAATTCGAAGACGCGGCCCTGGGCCTCCTCCTCGCTACAGCCGATGCTGCACTGGCGGAGGATCTCACCGTCGATGCCCAACTCGCCGAATTCGTTGACGATCACCGCGATGCGCCGGCCCTCGGCGTGATCGAGCATGTGCCGCAGCAGGGTGGTCTTGCCGGAACCGAGGAAGCCGGTAACGATGGTGACGGGAGTCTTGGCCAGGGTTTTCATGGGCTGCCCTTAGAGAAAAAGCGAAAAAAGACGGGCAGGCATGCCGGACGCCCGCATGACGGCGAGGCCCTGGTGGCAGCCCGGATCACCCCGCCCGGTTGCGTGTTCGAAACGTGACGAGGCAGGTCTCCTGGCTCGCGGCGCCTGACTCCGGCCTTCCCGCGTGAGCAGTGGCCTTAGAGCTTGTTCATAATTTCGCGAGCGAGAGGCAAACAAGGCGAAGATGCTTGAGGAAGCGGAGTTTACGAATGGTAAATGAGCATTCCGAAAGCATCTTCAACGCAGTTTGGCCAACGCGCAGCACATTAAGAACAGGCTCTGTGGAGTGGCTGAAGATGCCGCTTACAGTTGCGGGGGCAGCCGCGGTATCACACCGCGTTCCCTTTCAAGCTCTTGCATAGAGCCTGTTCATAATCTCGCGAGCGAGAGACCAACAAGGCGAAAAGGCCTGAGGAAGCGGAGTTTACGAGTGGTAAACGAGCATTCCGAAGGCGTTTTCAACGCGATTGGGCCGACGCGCAGCAGATTATGGGCAGGCTCCTAGAGCACCTCGAAGGCCGACAGGCTACGAGTGCCCCGCCGGGGTGTCAATCGGCCAGGCTTGACCAGCGGACGAGGCGCGTGGTCTGCTCGCCGTTGCTTCAGGTGTCGCGACTCCGCCATGGGTCGCGGTGAAACGGGAAGCCGGTCCGAGTCCGGCACTGCCCCCGCAACGGTAGACGAGCGCAGGATCACGATGCCACCCGGCCGGCAAGTCTGGGGAAGGCGATCCTGGTAGTTGCACAGGCATGCGGTAATGAGCGAGCTAGCGCCTGGCAAGGCGAAACCTTCCAAGGAAGCGCAGTTTACCGAGCGTAAATGAGCATTCCGCAGAAGGGTTCAACGCAGCCAGGCCGACGCGCAGCCAAGACCGCGCCCTGCAACCCTCGTGAGTCCGGAGACCGGCCTGCTGCTTTCAAGCAACCCGCGGTGGGCGGTCGTGCTGGACGGCGGCCGCCTGCGGCCCGCTGCCTGCGGCCCGCTGCCTCGGCGCGTCCCTGCCGCTTCGACTCCGAGGCCCTGCCATGACCGCTACCCGCTCGACCGCCCTGCCCCAGACCAGTACCCGTGCCCAGCGCCTGACCGCTACCCTGCTCGCCTGCCTGCTCGGCTTGAGCCTGGTGTTCCTGGCGGGCTTCTCCCATGTCGAGGCCCTGCACAACGGTGCCCACGATACCCGCCACAGCGAAGGCTTCCCCTGCCACTAGAAGGAGTTCGCCATGTTCCAGCGTATCGCCTTCAGTGCCGGCGTGGCCGGTCTGCTCGCCGCCCTGCTACTGAGTTGCTTGCAAAGCCTCTGGCTGACGCCGCTCATCCTCCAGGCGGAAACCTACGAGGTCCAGACCGCGGCCCCGGTCACGATCGAGCACCATGAGCACAGCGAAGCGGCCTGGGCTCCCGCAGACGGCTGGCCGCGCACCCTCTCGACCTTCGGCGGCAATCTGGTGGTGGCCGTAGGCTTTGGCTTGGTGCTCGCCGGCCTGTTCAACCTGCGGGCACCGAATAGGACGTACCAGGGCCTGCTCTGGGGCCTGGCCGGCTACGCCATCTTCTGCCTCGCTCCCAGCCTCGGTCTGCCGCCGGAGCTACCGGGCACGGCCGCGGCCGACCTCACCCTGCGGCAGGCCTGGTGGCTGGGCACTGCCGGTGCCACTGCCGCCGCGCTCGCGCTCCTGGTGTTCGCCCGCCATCTCGGCTTCAAGATCGCCGCCCTCGGGCTGCTGGTCATTCCCCACCTATTAGGTGCGCCTCAACCCGTCGCTCATGCGAGCCTGGCACCGGAGGAATTGCAGCGGCATTTCCAGGTCGCCGTGCTGGCCAGCAATCTGCCCTTCTGGCTGCTCCTGGGACTTGCCTGCAGCTGGCTGTTCCGTCGCCAAGCGCTGCAAGACTGATGGCACTGGTCCTGGGCCTGGGTTGCCGCCGGGGCTGTTCGGTGGAGGAGCTTGCCGACCTGGCGCAGCGGGTGCTGCAGGAGGCCGGCTGCACCTCCAGCGCCCTGACCGCCCTGGCGACAGTGGACCGGCGACTGCAGGAAAGCGGACTGCAAAGCCTGGCCCAGCGCTGGCGACTGCCGTTGCACGGATTCCCCGCTGAACTGCTGGCACAGCAGGAGGGTGTCGCCTCGCCGAGCCCTGTCGCCTTGCAGCACACTGGCAGCCCCAGCGTGGCTGAAGCCGCGGCCCTGGCTGCGGCGGGTGAAGGCGCCCAGCTGCTGGTGAGCAAGCGCAAGAGCGCCGCCGCGACGGCTGCCCTGGCTTACGCCTGAGCGATCCCTTCCCCGTCGGCGTCTCTGACCCGAGCGCGGACATGGATGGGGCTGAAGGGCTCGTTCTGCACCAGTTCCACCAGGGATTCCTTGACCAGCTCGAGGATGGCCATGAAGGTCACCACCACGCCGAGCCGCCCTTCATCCAGGGTGAACAGCGCCACGAAGGGCACGAAGGCACCCTCCTTGAGGCGCTCCAGCACCTGGCTCATGCGCTCACGGGTAGACAGCACTTCGCGGGTCACCTGATGGCTCTCGAACAGGTCGGCGCGGCGCAGGACCTCGCCCATCGCCAGCAGCAACTCCCCCAGGTCCACCTCGGGCAACAGCTTGCGCGCCCGCGCCTCGGGTGCCGGCAGGGTGGGCACCACGAAGTCGCGGCCTTCGCGCGGCAGGTCATCGAGATCCTCGGCGGCCTTCTTGAAGCGCTCGTATTCCTGCAGGCGCCGGATCAGTTCGGCACGGGGGTCCTCTTCCTCGGCGTCCAGGCCCTCGGCGCGCGGCAGCAGCATGCGCGACTTGATCTCCGCCAGCATGGCGGCCATCAGCAGGTACTCGGCGGCCAGTTCCAGTTGCACCGCCTTCATCAGCTCGACATAGCTCATGTACTGCCGGGTGATCTCGGCGACCGGGATGTCGAGGATATTGATGTTCTGCTTGCGGATCAGATAGAGCAGCAGGTCGAGAGGGCCTTCGAAGGCTTCGAGAAAGACCTCCAGGGCATCCGGCGGAATATAGAGGTCCTGGGGCAGTTCGGTGAAGGCCTCGCCATAGACCAGCGCCAGGCGCAGCTGCTCGGGTTCGAGCAGCTGGGGGTCCAGGGCTTCGCTCATGCTTCGATCATGAAGGGCGCCGGATCCCCGGCACCGACCCGGATCACTTCCGGTTCGTCGTCGGCCAGGCTGACCACGGTGGACGGCTGCAAGCCACCCGGGCCGCCCTCGATCACCAGGTCGACGAAATGCTCGAGACGCTCGCGGATCTCCCAGGCATCGCCCAGGGCTTCGTCATCCCCCGGCAGGATCAGGCTCACGCTCATCAAGGGCTCGCCCAGCGCCTCCAGCAGCGCCAGGGTGATGGGATGCTGGGGCACCCGTACGCCGATGGTGCGCCGCTTGGGATGCAGCAGCATGCGCGGCACTTCGCGGGTGGCATTGAGGATGAAGGTGTAGGGCCCGGGGGTGTAGGCCTTGAGCAGGCGGAAGGCGCTGGTATCCACCTTGGCATAGATGCCCAGCTCGGAGAGATCGCAGCACACCAGGGTAAAGTTGTGCTTGTCGTCGAGCTGGCGGATGCGGCGGATACGCTCCACCGCGCTCTTCTCGCCGATACGGCAGCCCAGCGCATAGGACGAATCGGTGGGATAGGCGATGACACCGCCGGACTGGATGATTTCCACGGCCTGACGAATCAGCCGCGGCTGGGGATTCTGCGGATGAATTTCGATGAACTGGCTCATTGGGGTTCCCGAATCTGAGGGTATAGCGGTTGACTGAAGCGCGCCCAGAGGGGCGGCAGATCTTCGGGCAACGGACGGTACATACCCAGGTCCGACCAATCGGCCGGCGCATGGAAATCGCTGCCCGCACTGACCATCAGACCGAATTCCCGCGCCAGAATTGCCAGGGTCCCGACCTGCTCGGCCGGCTGCACGCCATTGACCACCTCGATGGCATGGCCGCCGCCGCTGACGAATTCGCCGATCAGCTTGCGCAGCTTGGTGCGGGTGAAGCCATAGGCCAGCGGATGCGCCAGGCTGATCCAGGCCTTGGCGCCCTTGAGCGTCGCCAGGGTTTCGGCCAGGGTCGGCCAATGCTGCTTGACATCGCCGAGCTTGCCGCCGCCGAGCCATTTGCGAAAGGCATCGCCGCGGTCCGCGACATGGCCGGCCTGCACCAGGTATTCGGCGAAATGCGGCCGGGCCGGCGCATTGCGACTGTCGCCCAGGGCCAGCTGCACCGCGCGAGCCCCTTCCAGGGTGCCGGGCATGCCCTTGGCCGCCAGCCGCCGGTCAATTTCCCGGGCGCGCTCCCAGCGACCCTCGTGCAGGGCTTCCAGGGCGGCATTCAGCTCCGGCGCGTCAGGGGCGAAGTTGTAGCCCAGCACATGCAGCGTGGAGCCGCCCCAGGTACAGGACATCTCGATGCCGGGGAGCAGGCGCAAGCCCAGGCCGTCCGCGGCTTCCAGGGCTTCAGCGTAGCCGTCCAGGGTGTCGTGATCGGTGATGGCCAGCAGCTGCACCCCGCGCTCATGGGCCCGTCTGACCACCTCGGCGGGCGCGAAGGCGCCGTCCGACGCGGTGGTATGACAGTGCAGGTCGATACGCATGGCTTTCTCCTCCGGCTTCATCAGGTATTATGCCGCGATGCACTGCTATCGGCTGCGTTAATGAAACAATTCATCGATTTCATCCCCCTGCTCCTGTTCTTCCTGGTCTACAAGCTCGATCCGCGTCCGCTGGAATTCGCCGGGCATGCCTTTACCCTGGGCGGCATCTTCAGTGCCACCGCGGTCCTGATCATCGCGTCCCTGGTGGTCTATGGCGTGATCTTCGCGACCCAGCGCCGGCTGGAAAAGAGCCAGTGGCTGACGCTGATCGCCTGCCTGGTGTTTGGCGGCATGACCCTGGCCTTCCATAGCGAGACCTTCCTGAAGTGGAAGGCACCGGTGGTGAACTGGCTCTTCGCCGTGGCCTTTCTAGGCAGCCAGTTCATCGGCGACAAGCCGCTGATTCAGCGCATGCTGGGCCACGCGGTGCGCCTGCCAGCGCCGATCTGGACGCGACTGAACATCGCCTGGATCATCTTCTTCATCGTCTGCGGTTGCGCGAATCTCTATGTGGCCTTCACCTACGAAAGCTTCTGGGTCGACTTCAAGGTCTTCGGCAGTCTGGCGATGACCCTGGTGTTCATGCTTGGCCAGGGCCTCTATCTGGCGCGCCATCTGCAACCCATGGATGAACCGCGAGACTGATCCCATGAGCCAGATACTGCTGATCGACGACGACCAGGAGCTGTGCGAGCTGCTCGGCGCCTGGCTGAAACAGGAAGGCTTCGAGGTCACCGCCTGCCATGCCGGCAGCGATGCCCGCACCCAGTTGCGCGAAGCCACGCCGGACGTGGTGGTATTGGACGTGATGCTGCCCGATGGCAGTGGCCTGGAACTGCTCAAGCAGCTGCGCAGCGATCATCCGCAACTGCCCGTGCTGATGCTGTCGGGGCGTGGCGAGCCGCTCGACCGCATCCTCGGCCTGGAACTGGGCGCCGACGACTACCTGGCCAAACCCTGTGATCCGCGCGAACTCACCGCACGACTGAGAGCCATCCTCAGGCGCAGCCATCCGGCCCAACCCGCGGCCCGCCTGCAGCTGGGCGATCTGTCGCTGAGTCTGGCGCGGGGCGTCGCCAACATCGGCGAAACCGAGATCACCCTGACCCTCACCGAGAGTCGCATCCTCGAAGCCCTGCTGCGCCAGCCGGGCGAACCCCTGGAAAAGCAGGCGCTGGCCCAGGCAGCCCTCGGACGCAAGTTGACGCTCTACGATCGCAGTCTGGACATGCACGTCAGCAATCTGCGCCGCAAGCTCGGCAGCCATGCCGACGGTCGTCCGCGCATCCTCGCCCTGCGCGGCCGCGGCTACTACTACAGCGTCTAGCCCTCCGCGCCGCCTTTACCCCCTCTTTACGCCCGCTGACCGCCACTGACTCCCCCGCTCCTAGACTGGGCTCATCCGGTGTTGCACCGGTCATCCCAAGGAGATTTCCCGATGCGCAAACTCATGCCCGCCGTGCTGTTCGCCGCCCTGCTGCCGACTCTGACCCTGGCCGCCACCCAGGACGGCACCGCTGTTACGCCGCCGCCTACTGGCAAGATGATGGACGGCGGCCACCGGAGCGACGGTCCGCTGCGCGGCCTCAAGCTCACCCCCGACCAGCGCGAGCAGGTGGGCAGGCTGATGGGCGACGAGCGCCGGCAAGAACGCGAGATCGTCAAAAGCTATCTCGACAAGCTGCCCGAGGATCAGCGCAAGGCCCTCCACGATCAGCTGGATGGCAATCGCGACAAGACCCGTCAGTCCATTCGCGCCCTGCTCAAGCCCGATCAGCAGAAGCGCTTCGACGAAATGGAGAAGAAGCGCGAGGATCGCGCCAAGGAGTGGGCGGAATTCCAGCAGTGGAAGCAAGACCACAAGTCCTCCTGATCCCCGATCGCTGCGCCGACGGTCCTCGGCGCAGCGCCTGACTGAGAACCTGCCCAAAGTCTCGCGAGCTGGCGACAAACAAGGCCTAGGCGGCCCCACGAAAATGCCTGAGGAAGCGGATCGGACCCGTGCTCGGGTTTACGAGTGGTAGATGAGCATTCCGAAGGCATTTTCAACGCCGTTTGGCCGACGTGTAGCAGACTTTGAGCAGCTTCTAAGGCGACCGCATGGTTTTTCGCTCCCTCTTCTGGCGCATCTTCGCCACCTTCTGGCTGGCCATCCTCTCCGCGGTCGGCCTGACCATGCTGCTCGGCCACCTGGCCGACCAGGATTCCTGGATCCTCGCGCAGCATCCCGGCTTGCGCGACCTTCCCGAACAGTGGGTGCAACGCTATGAAAACGACGGTCCCGCCGCCGCCCAGGGCTTGCTCGAACAGCGCAAGGGCCGCTACGGCATCGATGTGCTGGTGCTGGGCGAAAACGGCTCGCCCCTGGTGCGCGGCACCCTGCCACCGCGCATCTTCGACCAGGATCTCGACCAGCCGCAGCATCAGCAGCGTCCCGGCCCTGGCGCCCGCGATCCCAGCCGACCGCTGCCCTGGCGACGCCTGACCGACGAATACACCAGTCCGAGCGGACAGAACTACCTGTTCATCTACCACCTGCCCACACCCGAGTTGGGTGCCTGGCGCCGGCAGAGCCTGTTCTGGCCGGTTGGCATGCTGGCCATCGCCACCGTGGTACTGACCCTGTTCAGCCTGCTGCTGACCCTGAGCCTGACCCGCCCGCTCAATCATCTGCGCCGCGCCGTCCACGACCTCGGCCAGACCGCCTATCAGCAGGACACCCTGGCCCGCCTGGCCCGGCGCAAGGACGAACTGGGCGTGCTGGCCGAGGACTTCAATCGCATGGGCGCCCACCTGCAGCGCCTGATCGACAGCCAGCGGCAACTGCTGCGCGACGTGTCCCATGAATTGCGTTCACCACTGGCGCGGCTGCGCATCGCCCTGGCGCTGGCCGAACGCTCCGACCCCCGTGACCTGGGCAACATGTGGCCGCGCCTGACCCTGGAATGCGATCGCCTGGAAACCCTGATCGGCGAGATCCTCGCCCTCGCCCGCCAGGAAGCGGACCCGGGCCCACCCGAGCAACTGGAATTGCATCCGCTGCTGGAAGGCCTGGTGGAGGATGCCCAGCTCAGCGCGCCTCAGCAGCGGGTGGAACTGGACGTGCCCGCCGCCCTGCGGCTGGACGGCTGGCCGGACGTGCTGGAACGCGCGCTGGACAATCTGTTGCGCAATGCGCTGCGCTTCAATCCACCCGCGCAGCCCATCGTCATCTCGGCGACGGCGGCGAAGGGCGAGGTCCGCATCCAGGTGCGCGACCACGGCCCCGGGGTCAAGACCGCCGATCTGCCGCGCCTGGGTGAGCCCTTCTTCCGCTCGGATCAGCAGCACGCCACTGGCTACGGCCTCGGCCTGGCCATCGCCCGCCGCGCCGTCGAGCGCCACGGGGGCGAGCTGCACCTGAGCAATCACCCGGACGGCGGCTTTCTCGCCACCGTCATCCTGCCGCTCAGGCCGGTCCTGGCCAATGGCTGACCTGAGCGCTCAGATCACGCGGCGCCGGGACGCGCGGCGCCACCTCCGGCGTGCCCAGGTAGATGTAGCCCACCAGCTGTTCGTTTTCGGCCAACCCGAGCCCCTGCAGCACCCAGGGGTCGTAGCTGAAGTCACCGGAGCGCCAGACCGCCCCCAGTCCCAGGGCGAAGGCCGCGTTGACCAGGCCGTGGGCAACGCAGCCAGCGGTGATGATCTGCTCCTGGACGGGCACCTTGGCGTGCTCCTGCAGGGTGGCAACGACGGCGATCACCAGGGGCGCTCGCAGGGGCATGCGCCGAGCCTTGTCCAGAGCCGCCGCATCCGCATCGGGCTCGCGACGGTGCAGGGCGTCGGCATAGAGCTCGCCGAGCGCGGTGCGGCCCTCGCCGGCCACCAGGATCAGTCGCCAGGGGCGCAGCAGCTTGTGGTCCGGCGCCCGGTCGGCGGCGCGCAACAGGGTCTCGAGTTGCTCGGGGGTCGGACCTGGCTCGGTCAGGCGACCGACCGAGGCGCGATTGCAAAGGGCTGCGAGGGCATCCATAGCGTCTCTCCTGTAAAGATGCCGCAGTGTAACCCAGGGATGACTGCCGAATTTGGCTGTCACAGCAGCGGAATGGCCGACAATCTTGGCCCCTGCCGGGGCGGTCGGCTAAGATCGCCAATGCAAGAAAACCCGGCCGCTTTCATCGTCGCGAACGGAGTTATCCCGACCTCTCGCCTTTTTCGAAACGGACCCGACAGATGAAGTTTGCGCTCAACCGGTTCCTCGCTGCGTCCGGTGACAGCCTGGGCGTCTACTACGCCCGGGTATTCGCCTATCTGATCGCCGCCGCCAGCGTCACTGCGGGTTACTACGTCCAGGCCGATGCCGTGGGCCTCTGGCTGATCCCCTATGCCCTGCTCTATCCGCACGTGGCCCAGACCCTGAGCCTCAAGCTGCGGCGCGACCGCGGCGCCCAGACCGATGTCCTGCTCGCCGCCCTAGACGCCATCCACGTCGGCATGGCCGCGGTGGTGTTGCGCTTCCCGCTGATGCCTACCCTGATGCTGCTGTTCATGCTCGGCTACACCAGCATGCTGCGCGGCGGCCCCCGCCTGCTCGGCCTCTGCCTGCTGTTCGCCACCAGTGCCGCGGCGCTGGGCAGTGCCACCTTCTTCCATGGCGTCGACCTCACCAGCCCGCTGCTGGTGGCGGTCACCAGCGTGGTGGGCACCATGCTGCACCTCTGGGGCACCGGCTACTTCCTGCACCGGCAGCGCAAACGCCTCATCCAGATCAACGACGACCTCAAGCGCGAGCAGGAGAAGTCGGCGATCCTGGCGCACAACCTGGCGAAGTACCTTTCGCCCCAGGTCTGGGAATCCATCTTCACCGGCAAGCAGCACATCGCCCTGGGCACCCAGCGCAAGAAGATCACGGTGTTCTTCTCCGACATCAAGGGCTTCACCGAACTGTCCGAAGAACTCGAGGCCGAAGCCCTCACCGACATGCTCAACAACTACCTCAACGAGATGTCGAAGATCGCCGTGAAGTACGGCGGCACCATCGACAAGTTCGTCGGTGACTGCGTGATGGTGTTCTTTGGCGACGCCAACAGCCAGGGTGCCAAGAAGGATGCCGTGGCCGCGGTCTCCATGGCCATCGCCATGCGCAAGCACATGAAGGTCCTGCGCCAGCAGTGGCGGAGCCAGGGCATCAACAAGCCCCTGGAGATCCGCATGGGCCTGAACACCGGTTACTGCACGGTCGGCAACTTCGGTTCCAGCACCCGCATGGACTACACCATCATCGGTCGCGAAGTGAACCTGGCCAGCCGCCTGGAAAACGCTGCCGACGCCGGCGAGATCCTGATCAGCCACGAGACCTACTCGCTGGTCAAGGAAACCATCATGTGCCGCGACAAGAGCTGGATCACCGTCAAGGGCTTCAGCAAGCCGGTGCAGATCTACCAGGTGGTGGACTTCCGCCGCGACCTGGGCGCCTCCCCCAGCTACGTCGAGCACGAATTGCCGGGCTTCTCCATGTACCTGGATACCAACAACATCCAGAACTACGACAAGGACCGGGTCATTCAGGCGCTGCAGCTGGCAGCGGAAAAGCTGAAGGACAAGGTGATTCTCTAGTCGCCGCCTTTCCTGCAGGCAGAAAAAAGCCCCGGATATCCGGGGCTTTTTCATGTGGCCGCGGGGATCAATCCTCGCGATAGCGACGCAGGCGCAGGGCCTTGCCGGCTACGCGGGTGTCCTTGAGCTTGGTCAGCAGGCGCTCCAGGCCGTCCTCGGGCAGCTCCACCAGGCTGAAGGAGTCACGGATCTGGATGCGGCCGATGGCCTCGCGATCCATGCCGCCTTCATTGATGATGGCACCCAGCAGGTTCTTGGCGGCAACGCCGTCACGGGCGCCCAGGGCGGTGCGGCAACGCACGCGGCCTTCCGGCAGCGGCTGCATCGGGCGACGCTCGCCGCGATCCGGACGCTCGCCGCGCTCAGGGCGGTCGCCCCGCTCAGGACGCTCGCCACGGGGACGCTCGCCACGACCGGCGCCGGGGGTCAGCGGTTGCTCGCGACGTACCGACTCGATGTCCAGGGCGCGGCCGCTGGTCAGCTTGGCCAGCAGGGCCGCCGCCAGGGTCGCGGGATCGCACTGCAGACGCTCGCACAGCTCCTGACGCAGGGCGCCATGGGTGGCATCGGCATCGGCCAGCAGCGAACCCACGCCATCGGCCAGACGGGAGATACGGGCCTCCAGCACGGCTTCGGCGTCGGGCAGACGGATCTCGCCGACCCGCTGACCGGTGACGCGCTCGATCACCTGCAGCATGCGCCGCTCGCGCGGGGTGACCAGCAGCAGCGCACGGCCTTCACGACCGGCACGGCCGGTACGGCCGATCCGGTGCACGTAGGATTCGGGATCGTAGGGCATGTCCACGTTCAGCACGTGCGTGATGCGCGCCACGTCCAGACCGCGGGCGGCCACGTCGGTGGCGACCACGATGTCCAGCGAACCGTCCTTGAGGGACTCGATGGTCTTCTCGCGCTGGGCCTGGGGCATGTCGCCGTTCAGGGCGCTGACGCGATAGCCCTGGCGTTCGAGCAGCTCGGCCAGGTCCAGGGTTGCCTGCTTGGTCCGCACGAAGGCGATCAGGGCATCGAAGTTCTCCACTTCCAGCAGGCGCAGCACCGAGGCCGGCTTCTGGTCGGCATGGACCATCAGATGCGCCTGCTCGATGCGGGCGACGGTCTGGGTCTTGGCCGCGATGCGGACGTGTTGCGGCTCTTTCAGGTGACGTTCGGCGATGGCGCGGATCGACGGCGGCAGGGTCGCCGAGAACAGCACGGTCTGGCGCGACTCGGGCATGGCCTCGAAGATGAATTCGAGGTCGTCCATGAAGCCCAGCTTGAGCATCTCGTCGGCTTCGTCGAGCACCAGGCGCTGGACGGTGGCAAGCAGGTTGTCGTCACGGCGCAGGTGGTCGCACAGGCGGCCGGGGGTAGCGACTAGGACCTGGGCACCCATGCGCAGGGACTTCAGCTGCGGCCCCATGGGCGCGCCGCCGTAGAGAGCCACGACTTTGACGCCGGGCATCTCGGTGGAATAGGTTTCGCAGGCGGTAGCGACCTGCAGGGCCAGTTCGCGGGTAGGAACCAGCACCAGAATCTGGGGTTCACGACGGGACGGGTCGAGCTGCGAGAGCAGCGGCAGAGCAAAGGCTGCGGTCTTGCCCGTACCGGTCTGCGCCTGGCCGATCATGTCGTGGCCGGCGAGGATCACCGGAATGGACTGCGACTGGATGGGCGACGGCTCTTCGTAGCCGACGGCCTTGATGGCGGCGAGGATGGCGGGATTGAGATTGAGCGCAGCGAAATTGCTGATGTCCTGGGTCATTGTCTTGCCTCGTGTGCTTCGCAAAGACCCCAAAGCCAAGAGCTGCGCTTATCCGAATGACCGAAGTCGCCCAGGCAGCCAAGGTGTGAGCTTTTTGCGAAATAGCGGATGAAAGGGGGTGAAGCGTCTAGGATTGTTCGCCGTCGGGCGAACGCACGACCGGGGTGGCCATGGTGGCGGACCGGGAGAATGCAGTTCCTGAACGGAAGGTCAAAAAGACCGGGGCGAATAATACCCGAACCCTGGACATTTCTCCAGAGAACCTTGGTCTACTTTTGAGGTCAGGTTGCCGCACGCAGGTTGTCCAGGTAGGACTCCAGATCGAAGCCGATGCGCAGGCTCAGTTCGCGGACGCGCTGCCGCGTACCCGCCTCGTCCAGCTCCTGTTCCAGACTCGCCGGTACCAGCAGGATCACGTTGCCCTCCACCACCGGGCACTCCCAGTAATGATGGCGGAACAGTCCGCGCAGCAGCGCGGCGCCCAGCGGCTTGCCGTCGGTGGCGCTCCACTGGTTGATCATCAGCCAGCCGCCCGGATTGAGCTTGGCCTGGCAGCTTTCCAGAAAGCGCCAGGCCAGATGGGCGCTGGAGGGGCCGACGTCGGTATAGAGATCGACAAAGATCAGATCGGCCGGCGCCGCGCCGGCCAGCAGGTCCAGGGCATCGCCGATGCGGATCGCCAGGCGCGGATCCTCGCCAAGACCCAGATGCTGCCGCGCCAGGCGCGGCACCGCGGGACGCAGCTCCAGCGCCTCCGCCGCCTCCAGGGGCAGCCACTTGAGGCAGGCCTGGGTCAGGGTGCCGGCGCCCAGTCCGAGGAAGAGCGCCCGCCGCGGCTGCGGATGGCAGAGTGCGCCCAGCAGCATGGCGCGGTTGTAGTCGTATTCCAGCCAGGCCGGGTCCTGGGTGAAGACGCAGCTCTGCTCCACCTCCTCGCCGAACTCCAGGAAGCGATAGGGCCCCACTTCGACCACCCGGATCCGGCCATGGTCATCGACGACCTCTTCCAGCAACACTTCCGTCTCGACCATCACCACCCTCCTCTATAGCCGTCCATGGTAGCCGCGATGGGCACTGTCTATCGAGCGTCGCGCCCGTCATCGGTTAGTATGGAAGGCTTCGTCGCACCACTCAGAGAGAATCATGTCCGCGCCCTGGAGCCCTACCAGCTGGAGAAGCCTGCCCATCCAGCAGCAGCCCGAATATCCCGATCACGCCCGCCTCGCCGATGTCGAGCGCACCCTGGCCGGCTATCCGCCGCTGGTGTTCGCCGGCGAAGCCCGCGAATTGCGCCGGCAGTTCGCCGAGGTGACCCAGGGTCGGGCCTTCCTGTTGCAGGGCGGTGATTGCGCGGAGAGCTTCTTCGAATTCTCCGCCGGCAAGATCCGCGACACCTTCAAGGTGCTGCTGCAGATGGCGGTGGTCATGACCTTCGCCGCGGGTTGCCCGGTGGTCAAGGTCGGCCGCATGGCCGGCCAGTTCGCCAAGCCGCGCTCGTCCGGCGATGAAGTCCAGGACGGCGTCTCCCTGCCGGCCTACCGCGGCGACATCGTCAACGGCATCGACTTCACCGAAGGCAGCCGCATCCCGGATCCGCAGCGACTGATCCAGGCCTACAACCAGTCCACCGCCACACTCAACCTGCTACGCGCCTTCGCCCAGGGCGGTTTCGCCGACCTGCACCAGGTGCATCGCTGGAACCTGGACTTCATCGCCAACTCGGCCCTGGCCGACCGCTACCACCAGTTGGCGGATCGCATCGACGAGACCCTGGCCTTCATGCGCGCCTGCGGCCTGGACACCGCGCCCCAGGTCAAGGAGACCAACTTCTTCACCGCCCACGAGGCGCTGCTGCTCAACTACGAGGAAGCCTTCGTCCGCCGCGACAGCCTGACCGGTGACTGGTACGACTGCTCCGCGCACATGTTGTGGATCGGCGATCGCACCCGCCAACCCGACGGTGCCCACGTCGAATTCCTGCGCGGCGTGAACAACCCCATCGGCGTCAAGGTCGGTCCTTCCACCACCAGCGAAGACCTGATCCGCCTGATCGATACCCTCAACCCCGAGAACGATCCGGGGCGCCTCAATCTCATCGTGCGCATGGGCGTGGGCAAGGTCGGTGATCACCTGCCGCGCCTGATCCAGACCGTGGAGCGCGAAGGCCGCCAGGTGCTGTGGAGTTCCGACCCCATGCACGGCAACACCATCAAGGCCTCCACCGGCTACAAGACCCGGGATTTCGCCAGCGTGCTGGGCGAGGTCAAGGAATTCTTCGGCGTGCACCAGGCCGAGGGCACCTACGCGGGCGGCATCCATATCGAGATGACCGGCCAGAACGTCACCGAGTGCATCGGCGGCGCCCGCCCGGTCACCGAAGACGCCCTGTCCGACCGCTATCACACCCATTGCGACCCGCGCCTGAACGCCGACCAGTCCCTGGAGCTGGCCTTCATGATCGCCGAGACGCTCAAGGGCATCCGCCGCTAGACCGAGGGCGCGGCGGCGAACCCGTGCCGCGCCATCGCTTCCCGCAAGACGTCCGCCGGCCCGTGCAACTGCAGGTCGGCGAGACCCAGCCAGGTGGCCAGGGCGCGCAACTGTCCCGCCAGGGCATCCAGCCCTTTGTCATCCAGGCCTGCTGCCTCCAGATGCACCGCATGCACCGCCAGGCGCGACTGCGCCCGCTCGGCGCGCAGATCCACCCGTGCCGCCAGGCGCTCCCGATAGAGAAAGGGCAGCACGTAGTAGCCATAGACCCGTTTGGGCGCCGGGGTATAGATCTCCAGCCGATAGCGGAAACCGAACAGCTGCTCGGTGCGCTCGCGCTCCCAGACCAGGGAATCGAAGGGCGACAGCAGCGCCGCCGCCTGCACCGGACGCCCCGGATTGGGCGCCCCGGCCACATAGGCGAGCTTCGACCAGCCCTGCACCTGAAGCGGCTGCAGACTGCCCTCCTCCCGCAATTCGGCGATGCCCTGGCGCGCCTCGGCGGGACTCAGGCGAAAGTAATCGCGCAGCTGGACTTCGCTCGCCACGCCCAGGGCACGGGCACTGCGCAGCAGCAGTGCCCGCCGCGCGGCTTCTGGCGTGGGTGCCGGCGCCGCAAGCACTGCCGCCGGGAGCACCCGCTCGGGCAGGTCATAGAGACGCTCGAAGCCGCGCCGTCCGGCCACCGTCACCTCACCCGCGGCAAACAGCCACTCCAGCGCCAGCTTGCCCGGACTCCAGTCCCACCAGGGACCGGCCTGCTCGACCCGCTTCGCCAGGCTGCCCGCGCCCAGCGCACCCCGCTGCACCACCGCCTCCAGGGTCTGGGCGACGACCTGCGGCTGCTCGACGGCGAAGCGCGCCAGCTGGCGATAGATGCCGATGCCCTGGCGCGCCTGATCGCGTCGCCAGCGCAGTTCCGCCCAGACCTCGGCCGGCACCAGCGAGGCCTCGTGAGCCCAGCATTCATAGAGCTGCCGCTTGCGTCCCCGCCCCCAGGCCAGGGCGTCGAAGTCGGCGAAGGCATAGCGGCCGAGACGACTGAACAGCGGCAGATAGTGCGAGCGCACCAGGGCATTGACCGAGTCGATCTGCAGCACATTCAGGCGGGCGGCCTGGCGGTACAGGGCGGCCGGACCCGCGCCGCCCTTGGGTTGACTACCGAAACCCTGGGCACGCAAGGCCAGGCGCCGGGCTTCGCGCAGGGAAAGGCTATCCATCCGAGCTCCTGACAGAGAGAAATGATCTTCCACCCTAGCAGGATCGGCGGCGGCCCTCCTCTGCGGGTTGCTGCCAGAACGGCTTGTCGGCTTCCTGCCAGGCATCGGCGCGACTCAGACCGAGGTCGTGCAGCGCGCCCTCATCCAGTCGATAGAGGGCCCGGCGCTGGCGGGAAAGCTCCAGCGCCCGGCGCAACCAGACCCAGACCCGCCACAGACGGAAGATGACGCCCGGAACACCCGGGGTACGCGCGGACGAATCTCGGTGAGCCATGAGCTGAGCCATGGTGAATCTCCTTCTCCAGGGGGTATGGCTCAAGTCTGGAAGCTGACATAACATCAATCCAACGAATCTTTCTGATGCGATCCATTCGCCTGGTTGATACCATGACGTACCCGAGCATAGAGACCGATCTGTTGCGCACCTTCGTCGCCATCGCCGATCAGGGTGGCTTCACCCGTGCGGCCGAGGTGGTCAATCGCACCCAGTCGGCGGTGAGCATGCAGATGCGCAAACTCGAAGAGGACGTGCTGCAGCGGCGGCTGTTCGAACGGGAGGGCCGCCAGGTGCGCCTGACGGCAGAGGGTCAGATCCTGCTGGGCTTCGCCCGGCGGATCCTCAAGCTGCATGGCGAGGTGATGACCACCCTGCGCGAACCGCACATGGTGGGTACGGTGCGTATCGGCACCCCCGACGACTACGTCATGAGGTTCATTCCCGGCATCCTGGCCGGCTTCGCCAAGGCCTATCCGCTGGTGCAGGTGGACGTCCATTGCGAAACCACCGCCGGCCTGCTGCAACGCCAGGACCTGGACCTGACCATCGTCACCCGTGAACCGGGCAACGAGATCGGCCTGCCGCTGCGTCGCGAGCGCTTCATCTGGGCCGAGGCGCCGGGTTTCGATATCCACCAGCGCGATCCGCTGCCGCTGGCGATGTTCAACACCTCGTGCTTTCTCAGCGAATGGGCGCGCCGGGCACTGGACAATCGCGGACGCGGCTACCGCCTGGCCTACAGCAGCCCGAGCCTTGCCGCCCTGCTCGGCATCGTCAAGGCCGGCCTGGCGGTCACTGCGCAACTGGAAAGCCTGCTGCCGAGCGAGCTGCGCCGACTGGGAGAAGCCGATGGCATGCCGGACCTGCCGGCCTGCTCCATCGAACTGCTGCGCAATCCGCGCAGCGCCTCGCCGATCATCGACACCCTCGCCGAGCATATCGCCGAAGGCTTTCGGCAGTAGTCAGCGCAACGCCAGCAGCACCGCACACAGCAGCAGGAAGCTGCAGAACAGCAGACGCAGCAGCCGCTCGGGCAACTGGTGCGCCAACTTCACGCCCCAGCTCACGCTGAGTAGTCCACCCAGGGCGAGCGGAATACCCACGCTCCAGTCGACTTCCCCGTGCCAGGCATAGCTGGCCAGGGTGACGCCAGTGGTCGGCAGCGCCATGGCCAGGGACATGCCCTGGGCGGCCACCTGGGTCATGCCCATCACCCCGGCGAGAATGGGGGTGGCGATCACCGCACCACCGACGCCAAACAGCCCGCCGACCAGCCCAGCCACCAGCCCCAGCACCCCGAGCCCCAGACGACTCGGCGTCGTCAGCGGCGGCTGGCCACGGCGATAGAGTTGCCAGAGGTTGTAGAGCACCAGCACGAGCAGGAAGCCGACGAAGCC
This sequence comes from Pseudomonas sp. SHLD1, assembly GCF_028640935.1. Lineage (NCBI taxonomy): Bacteria > Pseudomonadati > Pseudomonadota > Gammaproteobacteria > Pseudomonadales > Pseudomonadaceae > Pseudomonas > Pseudomonas sp. SHLD1. Next base: position 705,105 of record NZ_JAQZAD010000013.1, on the reverse strand, counting down.
GTGGCGCATGGAGCGGGCGTCCAGGGACACCGCCAGCGCCGTACCCGCCAGGGCCGAGAGCATGCCGGCGGCGGCCAGCAGTCCGGCGCGCTGCCAGTCGATGCGATTGCGCTGGTTGTACTTGTAGACCGACAGCAGCACGTTGGGCACCACCATCACCAGAGCGGTGCCCTGGGCCAGTTGCTGGTCGAGGCCGAACAACAGGGCCAGCACCGGAATGGCGATCAAGCCACCGCCGATGCCGAACAACCCACCTACCACACCCAGCACCGCCCCGAGGGCGATATCGATCAAGAGCTGAGACAGCAATTCCACGGCGCACTACCCAGAAGCGAACGGATTCGGAAACCGCTGTCCGGCGTACCGCCAGCGGAGCGCCAGACAGCAAAAAGCCCGGCAAGCCGGGCTTTCTATCGAGACGCCAGGTTTAGACCTTGGCGCGCGACTTGTACTCGTTGGTACGGGTGTCGATCTCGATGTGGTCACCGATGTCGCAGAACTCGGAGACCTTCAGCTCGTAGCCGTTGTTCAGGCGAGCGGTCTTCATGACCTTGCCCGAGGTGTCGCCGCGAACGGCCGGCTCGGTGTAGGAGATCTGGCGCACGATGGTGGTGGGCAGTTCGATGGAGATGACGCGGTCGTTGTAGAACACCGCTTCGCAGACGTCGGTCATGCCGTCTTCGATGAAGGCGATGGCATCACCCAGGTCGTCCTTCTCGACTTCGTACTGGTTGTAGTCGTTGTCGACGAACACGTACAGGGGATCGGCGAAGTAGGAATAGGTCACTTCCTTGCGATCCAGAATCACCGGCTCGAGCTTGTCGTCGGCGCGGAAGACGGTCTCGGTCGCGCTGCCGGAGAGCAGGCTCTTCAGCTTCATCTTGACCACTGCAGCGTTACGGCCGGACTTGTTGTATTCAGCTTTCTGGATGACCCAGGGAGCGTTGTCGATCATGGCCACTTGGCCGGCACGGAACTCTTGTGCGGTTTTCATGCGGTTATCCGTATGGATGGAAGAACGGGATTTCGAGGCGCCATATGATAGCCAATCTGTGTGGAAATGCACCAGGCTGGCGGCAAGATCGCCATGAGAAGCCATCCGATCGCTCCAATCACGCGCCAGCAGACTCCAGTCTTCCACCTGCGCCTCCAGCGCCGACCAGGCGGCCGCCAGGTCCCCGCGACCGTTCCAGGCCAGCCAGAGGGCGCTGACCGCGGCAGCCAGCGCCGGCGGGCCGGACGCGACATAGCGCGCCAGGAAGGCCTCGAGCTTGACGAAATGGGCGTCCTCTTCCTGCGGATAGATGTGCCAGACGAAGGGATGCGCCGCCCATTGCGCACGGACGAAGGAGTCCTCGCCACGGATGGCGTTGAAGTCGCAGCACCACAGCAGCCGGTCGTACTCCTGCTGGGAGACGAAGGGCAGCACCTGCACCCGCAGGGCGCCGCGGCTATGACTGTCGCCGGCCTTGAGCCAGTCGACGCCGAGCCAGGCGGCGACGTTGGCCAGCACCCTGCCCTCCGGCACCAGCAGGCAGGTGGGCTGGGTACCCGCACCGAGGGCATCGAGCCAGTCGATCAGCGCCGGGTTCTCGTAGGCGAACAGCGAGAACAGCCGCTCCCCGGGCTGGCGCCGAACGCCCAGCCCAGCGAGAAAGTCGTCCTGGGCCGCGGCAGCCCGGAGGAAGCCGTCACGCTGCGCGAGCAGGTCGTGCTCGCGCAGCAACCCGCCCACCTTGGCGGTAAAGCCGGGAAAGAAGAAGTACTTGTTCAGCCCGGTGGGCTGCAGCGACGGCAGGGCGTGACAGCCTTCGATCCACTCCTCGGCGCTCAGGTATTCCAGGTTGAGCCAGAGCGGGCGCTCGGCGCGACGCGCCATGGCGGTGACGAAGCCTTCCGGCAACTGACAGGCGAAGGCTTCCACCACCACGTCGCCGGGCTCGGCCGCCGTCCAGTCGGCGTGCCAAAGACGCACCTCGACGCCGCGGTGCCATTGCTGCTCGGCCTTGCCATCGACGCCTGGCTGGATCCGCGCCAGGGGATAGAGGTCGTCGATCCAGAGACGGACCTGCTGCCCATGCTCGGCGGCCAGCTGATGGGCCAGACGCCAGGTGATACCCGCGTCGCCATAGTTGTCCACCACCGTGCAGAAGATGTCCCAGGCTGCCATGCCATACCTCTAAGTCATTGATATCGAATCGTGTTCCGCCTGATTGGCGGGTGGACGCGGGACGGCTTCCAGTGAACCCAGTCACACCGCGACCAAGAGCGGGTCGGTAGTATCCGCGCTTTTTCGGACGGATTCTCCATGTCGTTGCACCCTGCCCTGCTGTTCTGCCTGAGCCTGGCTTCCCTGAGCGCCCTGGCGACGCCCCAGCCGTCCCAGCCGCCGCGTACCTTCGGCGAAGCCAAGGTGGTGGCGGCCAAGGTCTACGCCAAGCAAGGCGTGGACTTCTATTGCGGCTGCCACTACAGCGGCAAGACCGTGGACCTCAAGAGTTGTGGCTACGTCCCGCGCAAGAGCGCCCAGCGCGCCAGCCGCATCGAATGGGAACACATCGTCCCCGCCTGGGTGATCGGCCACCAGCGCCAGTGCTGGCAGAAAGGCGGTCGCAAGAACTGCACGGCCAACGATCCGGTGTACCAGAAGGCCGAGGCCGACCTCTTCAACCTGGTACCGGTGGTCGGCGAGGTCAATGGCGACCGCAGCAACTTCGCCTTCGGCTGGCTGCCGCAGAAGCCCAGCCAGTATGGCGCCTGCCAGATGGTGGTGGACTTCAAGGCCAAGACCGCCATGCCCCGCCCGGAAATCCGCGGCATGGTCGCCCGTACCTACTTCTACATGAGCGATCGCTACGACCTGCGCCTGTCCAAGCAGGATCGCCAGCTCTACACCGCCTGGACCAAGCAGTATCCGCCGGAGGCCTGGGAGCGTCAGCGCAACCAGCGCCTGGCCTGCATCATGGGTCGCGGCAATCCCTATGTCGGCGAGACCAAGGCCTGCAAGTAAGGCGGTGCAGAGCCAGGTCAAAAACCCTCAGGCGGCGAAGGGGATGCCGCTGTGGAATCTCAGCTCGCGATCACCGGAGGTGATCAACTCCACTTCCAGGGCGCGGACCTCGGCGATCTTGGCGTCGACGTCGTCGCGCTCGCCATAGAGATAGGCGAGCTTGAGATAGTCCTGGAAATGCCGCGCCTCGGAGGCCAGCAGGCCGCTGTAGAACTTGCCCAGCTCCGCGTCCAGGTGGGGCGCCACGGCACCGAAGCGCTCGCAGGAGCGACATTCGATGAAGGCACCGATCACCAGGCTGTCGGTCAGCTTCAGCGGCTCATGGTTGCGGCAGAGCTTGCGCAAGGCGCCGGCATAACGGGCCGAACTGACGTTGCGGTGCTCGATACCCCGGCGCTTCATGATCTGCAGCACCTGCTCGAAATGGCGCAGCTCTTCACGGGCGATGCGCGACATCTTCCAGGACAGCTCGGCGCGATTGGAATAGGTGAACAGATAGTGGAAGGCGGCGCCGGCGGCCTTCTTCTCGTTATTGGCGTGGTCCTGCAGCAGCGTCGGCAGGTCCTGCAGCGCGGCCTCGACCCAGGCATCCGGCGTACGGCAACCGAGGAATTCGTTCATCTCGGGCAAGGACATCAGCGTGCTCCCGTGCAAAAGCCGCGCATTATAGAGAAAGGCAGGCGCCTGGGCAGCGCCGCCTGCCTGCTGGCGCTCAGACGCGGCTGTCGATGCCTTCGAGCAGGAAGCGCGGGGCGATGTAGCGGTCGTAGTGGGCTTCGGAGAGCAGGAAGAATTCCCGGTCGATGGCGTCGCGCAACTCGGCCAGGGGGCGATCGCGAAACTCCGGCAGCAGGCGCAGCCCATAGGCATCCAGTTGCTGGATGTGGCGCGCACCCCGGGCCAGCAACTGATAGGCCCAGCAATACTCCGACTGATCGGGCCGGAAGCGGATGCTGCGTTGCTGCAACTGCTGGCGCAACAGCACCGGATCGAAGACATCGACCTTGGCCGACACCACCTGCACCAGCAGCAGCTCCAGGCGCGCCCAGACGGCGCGCCGCTCCTCTTCGCCGTAGAGATTCCAGTTCACCACCTCGTGGTGGAATCTCTTGCAGCCACGACAGACGTGGTCGCCGAACATCGTCGAGCACAGGCCGACACAGGGCGTCTTGATGACAGGAGCGGGCATGGGCGGCAGGCCTTGGAGCAAAACGCCTAGTCTAGCCGGAAACGTCAACGACCGGCGCGGGTGGCCCGCGCCGGTCGTACGGAATCCCATCCTGATCACAGGACGCGGATCACACCGCGGCGACACCCCGGCTCGCCACCGGGCTGGCGCTGCGACGGCTCAACCCGTAGAAGAACAGTCCACCGAGGAAGCAGCCGGTGAACCAGGCGAAGTTGGCGATCGGCTTGAACCAGGGCACGAAGGTGAAGCACAACCCGATCAGCGCCGCAGCGACCAGCGCCTGCACCGCCACCCAGTTGACGCCGCCGCTGTACCAGTAGGCGCCATTCGGGGTGTCGTCGAACAGCGCATCGACCTCGATCCGGCCCTTGCGCAGCAGGTAGTAGTCCACCAGCAGGATGCCGAACAGCGGGCCGATGCAGGCAGCCAGGACGTCCAGGGTGTAGTGGATCACCTCGGGGTTGTTGAACAGGTTCCAGGGGGTGAGGAAGATCGAGGCCACCGCGGCGATCATGCCGCCCGCACGCCAGCTGATCTTGCTGGGCGCCACGTTGGCGAAGTCGAAGGCCGGCGAAACGAAGTTGGCGACGATGTTGATACCGATGGTGGCGGTGACGAAGGTGAAGGCGCCGAGCAGCACCGCGGTGGTGTTGTCGATGCGGGCCACGGTGGCGATGGGATCGTGGATCATCTCGCCGAACACCGGGAGGGTGCCGGACACGATCACCACGGTGACCAGGGAGAACGCCAGGAAGTTGATCGGCAGGCCCCAGAAATTCCCGCGACGCACATCCTGCATGGAGCGGCAGTAGCGGCTGAAGTCACCGAAGTTGAGCGTGGGCCCGGAGAAATAGGACACCACCAGGGCGATGGCGACGATCACCTGGCCGAAGGCGGCCCAGCCGGTCAGCTGCTTTTCCGCCAGGGTGAAGCTGATGTTGCTCCAGCCGGCGCGCCAGACGATCCAGGCGGCGAGCAGGAACATCACCGCATAGACGGCGGGACCGGCCCAGTCAATGAAGCGGCGGATGGATTCCATACCCGCCCAGAAGACGCAGGCCTGGAGGAACCAGAGGGTGAGGAAGCCGCCCCAGCCGAGATAGGACAGGCCCAGGAAGCTGCTGTCGCCATAGATCGCCAGCGCGGGAAAGAAACGCAGCACCACGATGACCAGGGCGCTGGAGGCCAGATAGGTCTGGATGCCGTACCAGGCCACCGCGATCAGGCCGCGGATCACCGCCGGGATGTTTGCGCCGAAGACGCCGAAGGCCAGGCGACAGATCACCGGATAGGGTACGCCAGCCTGCTGGCTGGGCCGGGCGACCAGATTGGCGATCGCCTGAACGATACAGATCCCTACCAGCAGGGCGATCAGCACCTGCCAGCTGGCCAGGCCCAGGGCGAACAGGCTGGCGGCGAAGACATAGCCGCCGACGCTGTGCACGTCGCTCATCCAGAAGGCGAAGATGTTGTACCAATTCCACTTCTGCTCGACCGGGCCGAGGTCTTCGTTGTACAGACGTGGGCTGTAGCCCGGGGGAATCTGCTGGTTCATGGATCGCCTCCTCCGTGGTGGCCGGCACCTGCATACGGCGCCTGCCTTGTTTTGTATACAATCCCTTCAGGCAGAGTCCGTGCCAGGTGCTCCAAGATGGCCTTAACTTGCTGGTTCCATAGGGAATTTCCAGAAAACGAGGCGCTAACGCAGAGGCCGGGGCGTTACCGGGGATGCACTTCCCTGGGGCGTTAGGTGGCAACGAGGCGCTACCTTGGCGCACAAAGCCTGGAACATTCACGCATCGTCAGCGCTCCTGACTTTGTATACAATTCAGGCAAATCGCCGGAGTCAGCCCATGAGTGCATTACCCGCGTCACTCGCCGTTGCCGCCTCCCCCCGGGACGAGCGGATCTACCAGGACATCCTTGAAGCCATCGTCGAGCATCGCCTGGCGCCAGGCACCCGGCTGCCGGAAGACACCCTGGCGGAGACCTTCGGCATCAGTCGCACGGGCATCCGCAAGGTGCTGCAGCGACTGGCGCTGGAACGCCTGGTGACCCTGCGCGCCAATCGCGGCGCCCAGGTTGCCCAGCCCAGCGCCAAGGAAGCCCAGGACATCCTCGCCGCGCGCCAGCTGATCGAACCGGCGCTGATGCCGCTGGTGGCCGCGCGCATCGACGGCGCCCAGCTGGCATCCCTGCGCCAGCTCTGCCTCGAGGAGCACGAGGCCCAGCATGGCGGGCGCCACAGCCTGGCGATCCAGCTGTCCGCGCGCTTTCACGTCGAACTCGCCGCACTGGCCGACAACCAGGTGCTGACCGAACAGGTCGCCCAATTGGCCAGCCGCTCTTCGCTACTGATCGCCATCTACGGCTCGCGGCACAGCCTGGGCTGCGATTGCGGCCAGCACGAAGACCTGCTGGACCTGCTCGCCCGGGGCGAGGGTGCGGCCGCCGGCGACTGGATGGCGCGCCACCTGCGCCTGATCCGCGAATCCCTCCGCATCGACCGGCCCACGGCCGCCGAGCCCGATTTCCGCAGCATCTTCAAACGCAGTTGAGGCTCCTCATGCAGATCCAGGTCATCAATCCCAATACCAGTGCCGGCATGACCGCCAAGATCGGTCGCGCGGCCCAGGCCATCGCCCGTCCGGGCACCACCATCCTCGCCAGCAATCCCGAAGCCGGCCCCGTGTCCATCGAAAGTCACTACGACGAGGCGGTGGCCGCGGTCGGCGTGATCGAAGAGATGCGCAAGGGCGTCGAGGCGGGCTGCGCGGCCCATGTCATCGCCTGCTTTGGCGATCCGGGCCTGCTCGCGGCGCGGGAAATGGCCAGGGGCCCGGTGCTGGGCATCGCCGAGGCCGGCTTCCATCTGGCCAGCCTGCTGGCCACCCGTTTCGCCGTGGTGACCACCCTCACCCGCACCCGCATCATCGCCGAGCACCTGCTGCAGCGGTACGGCTTCGCCGAACTGTGCACCTCGGTACGCTGCATCGACCTGCCGGTGCTGGCCCTGGAGGCCGCCGACGACAGCCTGATCGAGCTGATCGCCGCCGAGGGTCGCCGCGCCCGCGACGAGGAAGGCGCCGGTGCCATCGTGCTCGGCTGTGGCGGCATGGCCGATCTGCGCGAGGCCCTGAGCGAGGCCATCGGCATCCCGGTGATCGAAGGCGTCAGCGCCGCGGTCAAGCTGGCCGAGTCACTGGTGGACCTGGGACTGGGCACCAGCAAGCACGGCGACCTGGCCTACCCCATCGCCAAGCCCTTCAGTGGACGCTTCGCCCATCTGGGCCGCTAGCCTGCCGCCCGGGGTCCAACGACCCGCAGCAGAGATGCGACAACGCAGCGCTTAACTTCGCCCGAGGCTTGGCGTAGAATTAGGCAGCCTTATAGGCGCAATGTCCGATACGAAGCTGTTTTCAAAGCGTCACGAGCAAAGTATCCGGTGATCCGGCAGCGGCGGCCTCATCAACCGCCCTGCTGCCGATCAGCTCCTCAGCAGCCGGCGTAAAACTTTGAAAACAGCTTCCGGCGGAATGCGTCCGGCGCGACGGCGGTCCTGCCCGCAGCCTCCCCCGTCATACCCTGCCGGATACATTCCGGGGCGCCAGCCCCCGGACGCAATATTGGACCACTGATGAGGGTCAACCTGTGCTTGAAGCCTATCGTAACCACGTAGAAGAGCGTGCCGCCCAGGGCATCGTGCCCCAGCCGCTGAACGCCGAGCAAACGGCCGGTCTGGTCGAACTGCTGAAGAATCCCCCGGCCGGCGAAGAAGAATTTCTCGTCGACCTCATTACCAACCGCGTACCGCCGGGCGTCGACGAAGCCGCCTACGTGAAGGCCGGTTTCCTCTCCGCGGTCGCCAAGGGCGAAACCCAGTCCCCGCTGATCTCCCGCCAGCGCGCCACCGAACTGCTGGGCACCATGCAGGGCGGCTACAACATCGCCACCCTGGTCGAGCTGCTGGATGACGCCGCACTGGGCGCCGTGGCCGCCGAACAACTCAAGCACACCCTGCTGATGTTCGACGCCTTCCACGACGTGGCCGAAAAGGCCAAGGGCGGCAATGCCCACGCCAAGGCCGTCATGCAGTCCTGGGCCGAAGGCGAGTGGTACCGGAAGCGTCCGGAAATCGCCGAGAAGTACACCCTGACCGTGTTCAAGGTGCCGGGCGAAACCAACACCGACGACCTCTCCCCCGCCCCCGACGCCTGGTCGCGCCCGGACATCCCGCTGCACGCCCTGGCCATGCTGAAGATGGCTCGCGACGGCATCGTGCCCGAGCAGCAAGGCAGCATCGGTCCGCTGAAGCAGATCGAGGAAGTGCGCGCCAAGGGCTTCCCGGTCGCCTACGTCGGTGACGTGGTCGGCACCGGTTCTTCCCGCAAGTCCGCCACCAACTCGGTGCTGTGGTTCTTCGGCGACGACATCCCCTACGTGCCGAACAAGCGCGCCGGTGGTTTCTGCTTCGGCTCCAAGATCGCCCCGATCTTCTACAACACCATGGAAGACGCCGGCGCCCTGCCGATCGAGTTCGACGTGTCGGAGCTGGAAATGGGCGACGTCATCGACGTCTATCCCAAGGCCGGCAAGGTCACCCGCCATGGCAGCGACGAGGTGCTCGCCACCTTCGAACTCAAGACCCCCGTGCTGCTGGACGAAGTCCGCGCCGGCGGCCGTATCCCGCTGATCGTCGGCCGTGGCCTGACCGAGAAGGCGCGCGCCGAACTGGGCATGGGTCCGACCGACCTGTTCAACAAGCCGGACCAGCCGGCCGAGAGCAGCAAGGGCTACACCCTGGCGCAGAAGATGGTCGGCAAGGCCTGCGGCGTCGAGGGCGTACGTCCCGGCACCTACTGCGAGCCGAAGATGACCACCGTCGGCTCCCAGGACACCACCGGTCCGATGACCCGTGACGAACTGAAGGACCTGGCCTGCCTGGGCTTCTCCGCCGACCTCGTGATGCAGTCCTTCTGCCACACCGCGGCCTATCCCAAGCCCATCGACGTCAAGACCCACCACACCCTGCCGGATTTCATCCGCACCCGTGGCGGTGTCTCCCTGCGTCCGGGCGACGGCATCATCCACAGCTGGCTGAACCGCATGCTGCTGCCCGACACCGTCGGCACCGGTGGCGATTCCCACACCCGCTTCCCGATCGGCATCTCCTTCCCGGCCGGTTCCGGTCTGGTGGCCTTCGCCGCTGCCACCGGCGTCATGCCGCTGGACATGCCGGAGTCGGTGTTGGTGCGCTTCAAGGGCAAGATGCAGCCCGGGATCACCCTGCGTGACCTGGTGCATGCCATCCCCTACTACGCCATCCAGAAGGGTCTGCTGACCGTCGAGAAGAAGGGCAAGAAGAACATCTTCTCCGGCCGTATCCTCGAGATCGAAGGCCTGGAGGACCTGACCGTGGAGCAGGCGTTCGAGCTGTCCGATGCCTCCGCCGAGCGTTCCGCAGCCGGTTGCACCATCAAGCTGTCGCCCGAGTCCATCACCGAGTACCTGCAGTCCAACATCACCCTGCTGCGCTGGATGATCGAGGAAGGCTACGGTGACCCGCGCACCCTGGAGCGCCGTGCGCGCGCCATGGAAGCCTGGATCGCCAACCCGGAACTGCTCGCCGCCGATGCCGACGCCGAATACAGCGAAGTCATCGAGATCGACCTGGCCGAGGTCAACGAGCCGGTGCTGTGCGCCCCGAACGATCCGGACGACGCCCGCCTGCTGTCCCAGGTGGCCGGCGACAAGATCGACGAGGTGTTCATCGGTTCCTGCATGACCAACATCGGTCACTTCCGCGCCGCCGGTAAGCTGCTGGACAAGGTCAAGGGTTCGATCCCGACCCGTCTGTGGCTGTCGCCGCCGACCAAGATGGACCAGCACCAGCTGACCGAGGAAGGCTACTACGGTATCTACGGCAAGGCCGGCGCGCGCATGGAAATGCCGGGCTGCTCGCTGTGCATGGGCAACCAGGCCCGCGTGGCCGCCAACGCCACCGTGGTCTCCACCTCCACCCGCAACTTCCCCAACCGCCTGGGCGACGGCGCCAACGTCTACCTGGCGTCGGCGGAGCTGGCAGCGGTGGCCTCGATCCTGGGCAAGCTGCCCACCGTCGAGGAGTACATGGAATACGCGAAGAGCATCGACAGCATGGCCGCGGACGTCTACCGCTACCTGAGCTTCGATCAGATCGCCGAATTCCGTGAAAGCGCGGAAAAAGCCCGTATCGCCGCCGTCGAAGTCTGACGCCAGCGTTCGGTACAGAAAAACCGCCCCTCGGGGCGGTTTTTTTATTTCAGGACTAAGAGGACAACTCCGGTACTCACATCGCTGAACTAGCGCCGCTCTGTACGAAAAGTCCGAGCGCGTGGAGGCGAGGCAAAGGGCTATGAACGCTCTGATGAAGCGAAGAGGTTAATTGTTTTGTCTCCGCGCAAGCCGGGCAAAAACATCGGATTCACGAACGTCTATCAACCAGGGAAAAGACACAGGCAATATAAGGCTCTCATTGGAGCAATGACGGGCTTCGACCGTTCGGGTGACGACGCGGCGAAGATCGTGCGCGCAGAGAAAGAGACGCATGGTATCGATCCAGGTGGATGGCGAAGACAAGACCGCACAGATCAGCGACTGGGCGATCTACTGGTGCGACAAGTCCGCAGCCCTGCAACTTAGGTGTCATTTCCCATCAAAGAAAAGCTATACGCGTCCGCTAAGTTGTTGCCGTGTTTCTCCCACCCGCGAAGTGGGCGGGAGCCTGCTGACCAAGCCCGGCAGCAAAATCGTCACGCCCATCGCCAAGGCGACGATCTACGGCGAGCGGTATGCCGTCGTGCACTATCCGGAGGCCGCCAAACCTTATGTCTTTAAAATGGATGGCATCGGCTTTGCGACACCGACAGCGCTGAAGAACACGCCGGTCTTCCGCTATTTCACTACCGTGGCCAATGCCCGACAGGAGAGTGCGCGCTCGGACGACGACCGTGTTATCTACGCCAATGTCGTGCGTCAACTAGGAAAACTACCCGCCAGTGCCGACACGGCCTTGCAGGCCTACTGCACAGGGCGCAATGGCGTGCTGGTGTCAGGCCAGGGGCTGATCTTTCCGTTCGGACTGAACGAGAGCCAGCTCGCGGCGGTGGAGCAGGCATTCCGCGCGCAGGTCAGCGTAATCGAGGGTCCGCCAGGAACGGGCAAGACCCAAACCATTCTCAACATCCTCGCCAATATCCTGCTGCGTGGACAGACGGTGGCGGTGCTGTCCAACAACAATGCGGCGGTGGAAAACGTCTACGAGAAACTGGAGAAATGTGGCCTGGGTCATTTGATCGCCAAGCTCGGCAATCAGGACAACCGCGAGGCTTTTTTCGCCAATCTGCCGCCGTGGCCAACCGGCGAACTTGAGCCCGCGCCGACGCTGGAGGAGATCCAGGCCCTACTGGCCCGCTTGAAGCAGTATCTGCACGATCACAACCGGGCAGCGCAATTGCAGGTCGAACTTGACGAGCTGGCCATCGAGCGGCGCTATCTGCAGCAGTGGCAGGTAGACAACAGTGTGCAATCCGCCGCCCCGCCGGCGTGGCACGGGCTGAGTCCACGCATGACTACAGATCTGATGGCCTATCTGGCTCATCTCGGCGAGCAGCGTCTACGCCTCAAAGACCGCGTCGAGCTGCTGTTCAACTTTCGAATCCTACGCACAAAGCCGATCGCCGAGGACAATGCAAGACTAGCCGTGTTTCATGGCTTGCAGATGCACTATTACGAGAAGGCGCTGCAGAATAAAGCTACAGAGTTGCAGGCATGCCGCGAATCTCTGGCACGAGGCAATTTCACCGCCTTGCTGGATGAACTAAAAACCTCGTCGATGCGCCATCTGAAGCAACATCTGCAAAGTCTGCCTCGGCCATCGAATAGCTTCGATGCCAAGACCTACCGAAAACAGTTCGATGCCTTCTTGAAGCGCTTCCCGATCCTGGGCAGCGGTACGCACTCTATTGTCAATTCGATCGCGACAGGGGCCATCCTAGACTACGTGATCATCGACGAGGCCTCGCTGCAAGACATCGTGCCAGGCATCTTGCCGCTGGGCTGCGCGAAGAACTTGATCGTCGTCGGCGACAACCGCCAGTTGGCGCACATTCCGGTGAAACTGGGCCTGCCAGCACCGAACGAAGCCTACGATTGCGAGCGCTACAGCCTGCTCGATTCGTGCATCAAGGTGTTCAAGGAGACTCTGCCCAGGACCCTGCTGAAAGAGCACTACCGCTGCCACCCTAGGATCATCCAATTCTGCAACCAGCAGTTCTACGACAACGCGCTGGTGCCGATGACCGAGGACAAAGGAGAGGCACCGCTGCGCCTTGTAGTGACCGCCAAGGGCAATCATGCCCGCCAGAACACCAATCTGCGGGAACTGGACTCCTTGCTCAAGGTGCTCGACGACGAGGGCAAGCCCATTGATATAGACGACGGACGTGGTTTCATTGCGCCGTTCCGGGCCCAGGTCAAACTTTCTGGCACGCGCCTGCCGGCGGATTTCGTCAAGGACACCGTGCACAAGTTCCAGGGCCGCGAGTGCGACGAGATTGTCTTCTCCACCGTCCTGGACCAGAAGCGCTACAACCAAGAGCGAAAACGGCTGGAGTTCGTCGATGACCCGCGCATGATCAACGTAGCGGTGTCGCGTGCTAAGCATCGCTTCACCCTGGTCACGGGCGACGCGGTATTTGCCGGCCACAACGGGCATATCGCGGCCTTGATGCGCTACCTCGCCTATTACGCACAGGACGCACAGATCGTGCGGGCGCCAGTGGTGTCGGCCTTCGACCTGCTGTACCGCGAATACGACCAATCTCTGGCGCGCTTGAACGCACGCTTGCGACCCGAGGATTCGCGTTACAAGTCCGAGCAGATCGCGGCACAGTTGCTGCGCGAAGCCCTAGCTACTCCGGCGTACCACGCCTTGATGGTCCACGACCAAGTCAAACTCGATCAGGTCGCCGTACCGAGCAACCCGGACCTGACAGAGCACGAGCGAGCTTTCATGGCGCGTGCCAGTTGCGATTTCGTCATCTATTTCCGCGTGGGTAAGATCCCGGTAGGGGTGATCGAGGTCGACGGCGGCTCCCATGACCGGCCCGATCAAGCAGCGCGAGATGCGCTAAAGAACGGCATCCTGGCCAAGAGCGGCATCTCTATCCTGCGCCTGCGCACCGTCGAGAGTCGCATCGAAGAGCGGATCGCCGAGTTCATCGCTCAATGGGCAGCCTTAAGCACCAGTTAACCCAAGCGCCCTTACCCTCGGCTCTCCATCACACCCGAGGTACCTACGATGAAACGTCTTGCTGCCCTATCCCTTACCGCTCTGCTGCTCGCTGTCAGCCAAACAAGCATGGCGGCTGGTTGTATCAAGGGCGCCGTGGTCGGCGGGGTGGCCGGGCATGTGGCCGGGCACCATGCCATCGCGGGTGCGGTAGCCGGTTGCGTGATTGGCCATCACCTGGCGGAAAAGGCCAAGCAGGAAGATCACCCGCACCATTTCCTCTGAAGTCAGTAGCCTGCACGCCTGACAGGATGCGGAACGCGGCGCCAGTCACGCTGCGAGGCCATGCTAGAGTCTCGCGCACACCCTCCAGGGAATGTCGAAGATGCCGCGCCCACTCATTGCGATGCTGCTGTCTGTCGGACTCTGGAGCGCTGGTGCTGAGCTGCTGGCTGCAGACCAGGCCCCGGCCACTCGCTCCCTGGCCGCCGCCTATGCCGGGCGCCTGAAGATAGGCGCCGCCATCGAACCCGATCAGCTCGCTGGGCCCGATGGCGTGCTGTTGGCGCAGCAATTCAGCAGCCTGGTGGCCGAGAACACTATGAAGCCGATGCGTATACATCCGCAGGAAGACCACTACGACTTCGGACCGGCCGATGCCATCGTCGCCTTCGCCGAGCAACACGGCCTGGCGGTGCGCGGCCATACCCTGCTCTGGGGCAGCCACACCCCGGACTGGTTCTGGCAGGGTGCCAAGGGTCAGCCAGCCACCCGGGAGCAGGTGCTGCAGCGCCTGAAGCAGCATATCGCCACGGTGGTCGGCCACTACCGCGGACGGGTCTATGCCTGGGATGTGGTCAACGAGGCCATAGACCCCGACCAGCCTAGTTGCCTGCGTGACGATCGCTGGCTGCAGGTGGTCGGTCCGGACTATCTGGCCGTGGCCTTTCGCGCCGCCCATGCCGCCGATCCCCAGGCGCGGCTGTTCATCAACGACTTCAACACCCAGGAACCGGCCAAGCGCGACTGCCTGGCGCGGGTGGTGAAGGCCCTGCTGGCAGAGGGCGTGCCGGTGCAGGGCATCGGCCACCAGACCCATATCAGCATCTACTGGCCATCCCTGGCGGCCATCGATCAGTCGCTCGGCACCTTCGCCCGCCTCGGACTGGAAAACCAGCTCACCGAGCTGGACAGGAGCCTCTATCAGCATCACGACTACCAGCCGCAGCAGCCACTGGCGCAGCGCCTGAACCTGCAGGCCGAGCGCTATCGCGACCTCATGGCCCTGGTGCTGGCCCATCCCGAGGTCACCGCGGTGACCTGGTGGGGCGTGGCCGATGATCACAGCTGGCTGAACCACGAGCCCGGGGCGCCCGGGGACGACCAGCCGCTGCTGTTCGATCGCCAGCAGCGGCCGAAACCGGCTTTCTGGGCCGTGCTGCACCAGGCGCCGCACCAGTAGCCTGTCGTCCGGGCTGGCTCTGGCCTGCGGCCTGTCCAGGGAAGATTTGCACAAGGCGGCGAACCCCCGGAGCCTTGCCGGGTCAATTGTTACAGGACATTACTTCGCACCCACGAGAGGTCGCCACCATGAAGCTCCTGCCTACCCTTGCCCTGTCTGTTCTGCTGCTCGGCGCCAGCCAAGCCACCTTCGCCGCCGGTTGCGTCAAGGGCGCCGTGGTCGGCGGCGCCGCGGGCCATGTCGCCGGCGGTCACGGCGTTGCCGGTGCCGCCGCGGGCTGCGCCATCGGTCACCACGAGGCCAACAAGAAGGCCAAGGAAGAACAGCAGGCCGCGCCCAAGCAATAATCCCCAGGCCTCGTCCGCACTGGCGGGCGAGGCCGATTTAACGCTTTCTTTACGCCCCGCCACCGCTCCCCGCCTCGCTTCTTTACGCCCCTCCTCCCGACAATTTCTCCACGCGGCAACGGCCGTCTATGGAGAACTCGTGATGACCCCCTGGAATCTTCTGGCCCTGCTCCTGGCACTGGGTCTGTTCGTCTATCTGCTGGCGGCGCTGCTACGCGCCGGCCGGTCCTAGGGAGGCGGCATGGACAGCCAAGCCGCGTTCCTGATCCTGGCCTTCCTGGCCATGACCTTTCTTCCCGCGCCCTTCCTGGGGCGCTACTTCTACCGTGCGCTGGAAGGCGAACGGACCTGGCTGACCTTTGTCGGCGGGCCCCTGGAGCGCCTGACCCTCAAGGCGGTGGGCACCGATGGCCGCGGCCAGGACTGGCGCACCTATGCCATCGCCCTGGTACTGTTCAATGGGCTGGGCATCGGGCTGCTGTTCGCCATCCTCGTGCTGCAGGGCAGTCTGCCGCTCAATCCGCAGCAGCTGCCCGGCCTGGAATGGACCCTGGCGCTGAACACCGCCATCAGTTTCGTCACCAACACCAACTGGCAGGCCTACGGCGGCGAAGCCTCGCTGAGCTATTTCAGCCAGATGGTCGGCCTGGGCGTGCAGAATTTCGTCAGCGCCGCGGTGGGCGTGGCCGTGCTTGCCGCCCTGGCCCGCGGCATCACCCGCCGCAGCGCCCGGGAAATCGGCAACTTCTGGGCCGACCTGTTCCGCGCGACCTTCTATGTGCTGCTGCCGCTGTGCGTGCCCCTGGCACTGCTGCTGATCTGGCAGGGCGTGCCCCAGACCTTCGCGAGCTATGTCGATGCCACCACCCTGCAGGGCGCGACCCAGACCCTGCCGCTGGGTCCGGCTGCCAGCCAGATCGCCATCAAGCAGCTGGGCACCAACGGAGGCGGCTTCTTTGGCGTCAACTCGGCGCACCCCTTCGAGAACCCCACGGCGCTGAGCGATCTGCTGGAGCTGTCGGCCATCCTCATGATTCCGGCGGCCCTGGTGTTCAGCTTCGGCCACTACGTCAAGGATCGACGGCAGAGCTGGGCGATCTTCGCCGCCATGTTCGGCCTGCTGGTGATCGGAGGCGCTGTCGCCATCGGTGCCCAGAACCACGCCAACCCCGCGCTGGCCGGCCTGGCGATCACCCAGGGGGCTTCCCTGGAAGGTCTGGAGACCCGCTTCGGCGGTACCGCGTCGGCCCTCTGGGCGACGGTCACCACGGCCGCGTCCAACGGTTCGGTGAACGCCATGCATGACAGCCTGGCGCCGCTGACCGGCCTGGTCGCGCTGTTCAACATGATGCTCGGCGAGGTGATCTTCGGCGGCGTCGGCGCCGGCCTCTACGGCATGCTGCTCAATGTGCTGATCGCCGTCTTCATCGCCGGCCTGATGGTGGGCCGCACCCCGGAATACCTGGGCAAGAAGCTGGAGGCCCCCGAGGTGCGGCTGCTGGTGGCGACCCTGCTGGTCATGCCGCTGGGCGTGCTGGTGCTGGGCGCCATCGCCGCCAGCGTCCCGGCTGGCGTCGCCGGGATCGCCGCCACGGGTCCCCATGGCTTCAGCCAGCTGCTCTATGCCTATACCTCGGCCACGGCCAACAACGGCTCGGCCTTCGGCGGCTTCAGCGCCAATACGCCCTTCCACAACCTGATGCTCAGCCTGGCTCTGCTGATCGGTCGCTTCGGCTACATCCTGCCGGTCCTGGCCATCGCCGGGAGCCTGGCCGCCAAGCGCCCCGTGCCGCTCGGCCCCAACAGCTTCCCCACCCACGGCCCGCTGTTCGTCACCCTGCTGGTGATCACCCTGCTGCTGGTGGGTGGCCTGACCTTCCTGCCGACGCTCGCCCTGGGGCCGATCGCCGACCATCTGCAACTGTTCGGAGTCCGCTGAAATGGATGCCCAGACCCACACCCTGCCCACTCCTACCCCTGGCACCCTGTGGCGCCAGGCGCTGCGGCAGGCCTTCGTCAAGCTCGACCCGCGCCAGCAGGTCCGCTCGCCTGTGATGTTCGTGGTGGAGATCACCGCGCTGTTCTCCACCCTGCTGTGCCTGGCGCCCAGCAATGGCGTGAGCACCGGGGTGGCGGTGCAGATCACCCTCTGGCTGTGGTTCACCCTACTGTTCGCCAACTTCGCCGAAGCCCTCGCCGAGGGGCGAGGCAAGGCACGCGCCGACAGTCTCAAGGGCATCGGCCAGAACCTTGCCGCGCGCCTGGAGGAAAACGGCGAGCACCGCATGGTGCCGGCCAGCTCGCTGCGCAAGGGCCAGATCGTGCGGGTGGAAGCCGGCGAGCTGATCCCCGGTGACGGCGAGATCATCGAGGGCGTGGCCGCGGTCAACGAGGCGGCCATCACCGGTGAGTCGGCGCCGGTGATCCGCGAATCCGGCGGCGATCGCTCGGCCGTCACCGGCAACACCCGGGTGGTGTCGGACTGGATCCGGGTGCGCATCACCGCCAACCCCGGCGAATCGACCCTGGACCGCATGATCGCCCTGGTGGAAGGCGCCAAGCGCCAGAAGACCCCCAACGAGGTCGCCCTGGACATCCTGCTGATCGGCCTGACGCTGATCTTCCTGCTGGTGGTGGTGACCCTGCAGCCCTTCGCCGCCCTGGCCGGTGGCGAGCTGCCGCTGCTGTTCCTGGTGGCGCTGCTGGTGACCCTGATCCCCACCACCATCGGCGGCCTGCTCTCGGCCATCGGCATCGCCGGCATGGATCGCCTGGTGCGGCTGAACGTGATCGCCACCTCGGGGCGCGCCGTGGAAGCCGCCGGTGACGTCCATACCCTGCTGCTGGACAAAACCGGCACCATCACCTTCGGCAACCGCCGCTGCAGCGCCCTGTACGCGGCCCAGGGCATTACCCCCAAGGCCCTGGCCGAGGGCGCCCTCTATGCCTCCCTGGCCGACGAAACCCCGGAAGGCCGCTCGGTGGTGGAATACCTGCGCAACCTGCACCCGCTGCAGGAGCCGCCGCGCGCCCAGGTCACGCCCATTCCCTTCAGCGCCGAGACGCGCCTGTCGGGCATCGACTGGCAGGGCCGCGCGTATCGCAAGGGTGCGGTGGATGCCGTGCTGATGTTTCTCGGCCAGACCCGCGCCGATCTGCCGGAGGTGCTGGCCCGGGAGATCGAAACCATCGCCAAGAGTGGCGGCACCCCGCTGCTGGTCTGCGGCGAAGGCCGGCTGCTGGGCGCCATCCACCTCAAGGACGTGGTCAAGCCGGGAATTCGCGAGCGCTTCGCCGAGCTGCGCACCCTGGGCATCCGCACCGTGATGGTGACCGGCGACAACCCCCTGACCGCCACCGCCATCGCCGCCGAGGCCGGGGTGGACGACGTCATCGCCGAAGCCACCCCGGAAAAGAAGCTGGAGCGCATCCGCAGCGAACAGGCCGAGGGCAAGCTGGTGGCCATGTGCGGCGACGGCGCCAACGACGCCCCGGCGCTGGCCCAGGCCGATGTGGGCATGGCGATGAACGACGGCACCCAGGCCGCCCGCGAGGCCGCCAATCTGGTCGACCTGGATTCGGACCCCACCAAGCTGCTCGACGTGGTGCAGGTGGGCAAGGAACTGCTGGTGACCCGTGGCGCCCTGACCACCTTTTCGGTGGCCAACGACGTGGCCAAGTACTTCGCCATCCTGCCCGCGCTGTTCGCCGGCATCTATCCGCAGCTCAACGTACTCAACGTGATGCACCTGGCCAGTCCGCAGAGCGCCATCCTCTCGGCCATCGTGTTCAACGCCCTGATCATCGTCGCGCTGATTCCCCTGGCGCTGCGCGGGGTCCGGGTCAAGGCCGCCAGCGCCGCCGCCCTGCTACGCCGCAACCTGCTGATCTATGGTCTGGGCGGTATCGTCGTGCCCTTCGTCGGCATCAAAGCTATCGACCTGGCGCTCGGCGCCCTGGGTCTGGTCTGAGGAGACCGCCATGCTCATGCAATTGCGTTCCGCCGTGTTGATGCTCCTGCTGCTCAGCGCCCTGACCGGGGGCGCCTACCCGCTGCTGGTGACGGTGCTCGGCCAGGTGCTGTTCGCCGACCAGGCCGGTGGCAGCCTGATCCAGCGCGCCGACGGCAGCGTCCTCGGCTCGCGCCTGATCGCCCAGAAATTCACCGGCCCCGAGTGGTTCCAGCCGCGCCCTTCGGCCGGCGACTACGCCACCGTCTCCAGCAGCGCCAGCAACCTGGCCCAATCGGCGCCGGGGCTGCGCGAACGGATCGAGAAGACGCTGCCCGACGTTCAGATGGCCGGCCAGGGCCCGGTGCCGCAGGAATTGGTGACCACCTCCGCCAGCGGCCTCGATCCGGACCTTACCCCGGCCGGCGCCCGCTATCAGATCGCCCGCGTCGCCGCCGCGCGCGGCCTGGCCGCGGAGCGTCTGGACGCCCTGGTGAGCGAGCAGACGCGCACCTCGCGCTTCGGCCCGGCAACGGTTAATGTCCTGCTTCTCAATCTGGCCCTCGCGGAACTGGCTCCATGACCGACAGCACCGGGCGCGCCGAGGCGCTGCTCGCCGAACACCGCGAAGGCCGCGGGCGCCTCAAGGTCTTCCTGGGGGCGGCGCCTGGCGTAGGCAAGACCTACGCCATGCTGCAGGCAGCCCAGACCGCGCTGCGCCAGGGCCGCCGGGTGCGCGCCGGGATCGTCGAAACCCATGGGCGGCGGGAAACCGCCGCCCTTCTCGCCGGCCTGCCGCAGCACCCGCTGCGGCGGGTCGAGCACCGCGGCCTCAAGCTCACCGAACTGGACCTGGAAGGCCTGCTGGCCGATCCGCCGGAACTGGTGCTGGTCGACGAACTGGCCCACAGCAACGCCCCCGGCAGTCGCCATGCCAAGCGCTGGCAGGACGTCGAAGACCTGCTCGCCGCCGGCATCCACGTCTACACCACGGTCAATGTCCAGCACCTGGAAAGCCTCAACGACGAGGTGCGCGACATCACCGGCGTCCAGGTGCGCGAGACGGTGCCGGACCAGGTGCTGCTCGATGCCGATGACCTGGTGCTCATCGACCTGCCGCCGCGAGAACTGCTGGAGCGGTTGCGCGAGGGCAAGGTCTATGTGCCCGAGCAGGCGCGCGCGGCCATCGATGCCTTTTTCAGCCAGACCAATCTGACCGCCCTGCGCGAACTGGCCATGCGCACCGCCGCTGCCCAGGTGGACTCGGCGCTCGCCCTGAGATATCGCCAGCAGGGCCAGGCCGCGCCACCGCTGCTGGGGCGCCTCATCGTCGGTGCCGGCACCGCGCCTTCGGCAGAGCGCCTGGTGCGCCATGCCAGCCGTCTCGCCGACCAGCGCCACCTGCCCTGGACCCTGGTCCACGTCGATACCGGCCGGCCGCTGGACGATACCGCCCGCGCCAACCTCCAGGCCAGCCAGCGGCTGGCCGAACGCCTGGGTGGCGAGGTGCTGACCCTGCGCGACAGCGATCCGGCCCGCGCCCTGGTCCGCCATGCCCGCGACCAGCGCGCCAGCGTGCTGCTGATCGGTCGCGGCCGTCCGCGCGGCTTCAGCCTGCGGCGCCGTCTGGCCAGTCGCCTGCTGCGCCTGGCCCAGGGGCTGGAGATCGCCATCCTCGATCTGGATCGCGACGCGCCGCCCGCCGCCCGGCCGCGCCGGGCGCTCAGGCCCGGTCCCTATGGCGCCGCCGTCCTGGCCACCGCCGTGGCCGCGGCCATCGCCGAGGGCCTGTCCGGGCTGCTGGAACTGCCCAATATCTCGCTGGTCTTTCTTGCGGCCGTCCTGCTGGTGGCGGTGCGCAGCAGCCGCGGCCCGGCGCTGTTCTGCGCCCTGCTGGGCTTTCTCGCCTATGATTTCCTGTTCATCCCGCCGGCCTTCTCGCTGACCATCAACCGCGAGCAGGACGTCCTCACCCTGGCCTTCTTCCTGCTGATGGCCCTGCTCACCGGTGACCTGGCCGCCCGCCAGCGTCGCCAGCTGCAGGCACTGCGCCGGACCCAGCGCGAGACCCTGGCGCTGCTGGACTTCACCCGCCAGCTGAGCGCCGCCAGCGATCGTCCGGCGGTGGTCAGCGTCACCCTCAAGCAACTGGGCGATGCGACTCGCCACATCTGCCTGCTGCTGCCGGAAAAGGCGGGGCAGCTGCTGACCCAGCCGGGCGATCTGCTCCTGGCCGACCACGAACGCATCGCCGCCGAATGGGCCTGGAAGCAGGAAAAGCCGGCCGGGTGCGGCACCGACACCCTGCCCTCCGGTGGCTGGTGGTGGTGGCCGCTGCTAGGCGAGGGTGGCAGCCTGGCCGTCCTCGGCGTACGGCGCGACGATGCCCAGCCGCTGGAGCACGCCGAGCGTCGCCAGCTGGCCAGTCTGGCGCAGCCGCTGGCCCAGGCCCTGGCGCGGGTACGCCTCAGCGAGGATCTGGAAGCCGCGCGCCTGCATGGCGAGACCGAACAGCTGCGCAGCGCCCTGCTCGCCTCGGTGTCCCATGACCTGCGCACGCCGCTAACGGTGATGCGCGGCTCCATCGATGCGCTGGCGACCCTGGGTGAAGCCATTCCCGCCAGCGATCGCCAGGAGTTGCTGGACGCCACCCGCCAGGAGGCCGAACGCCTCGATCGCTATATCCAGAATCTGCTCGACATGACCCGCCTGGGCCACGGCAGCCTGCAGCTGGCGCGGGACTGGGTCGATCCTGGCGACATCCTGGCCAGCGCCCTGCAACGCCTGCAGCCGCTAATGACCGGGTTGCGGGTAGCCACCCGGATCGAGCCGGGGCTGCCGCTGCTCTGGGTTCATCCGGCGCTGATCGAGCAGGCGCTGGTCAATGTGCTGGAGAACGCCATCCGCTTCTCCGCACCCGGCGGACGGCTGGAAATCAGCCTGCTGCGCCAGGACAATGAGCTGCAGATGGCCGTGGCCGATGAAGGCCCGGGCATTCCACCCGAGGACCGCACGCGGATCTTCGACATGTTCTATACCGCCGCGCGCGGCGATCGGGGTGGCCAGGGGACCGGTCTGGGGCTGGCGATCTGCCAGGGCATGGTCGGCGCCCATGGCGGACGGGTCAGCGTGGAAGACGGCCTCGACGGGCGCGGCACCACACTGCGTATGCACCTGCCATTGCCCGCCCCCCCGGCCGAATAAGGCCAGGCCACCCGGCAAGCGCTGCGGCTATGATGACGCCTTCTCGTGTGGAACCCGCTCAGATGCCCGCTCACGTCCTCGTCATCGACGATGAACCCCAGATCCGCAAATTCCTGCGCATCAGCTTGGCGGCCCAGGGCTACCAGGTCAGCGAAGCCGCCACCGGCGCCGAAGGCCTGGCCCAGGCGGCGCTGGGCCAGCCGGATCTGGTCATCCTCGACCTGGGCCTGCCCGATCGTGACGGTCAGGATGTGCTGGTCGACCTGCGCGAATGGTCCACGGTCCCGGTGCTGGTGCTGTCGGTGCGGGCGGACGAGCGCGAGAAGGTGCGCGCCCTGGATGCCGGCGCCAACGACTACGTGACCAAGCCCTTCGGTATCCAGGAATTCCTGGCCCGCAGTCGCGCCCTGCTGCGGCAGACCCCGACCACGGCGACCCAGCAGGCCGCGGCGCTGGAGGTTGGCAATCTGCGAGTGGACTTCGCCTATCGGCGGGTCACGCTGGGCGGCAGCGAAGTGGCCCTGACGCGCAAGGAATACGCCGTGCTGGCCGCCCTCGCCCACCATCCGGGACGAGTGGTGACCCAGCGGCAATTGCTGATCGATATCTGGGGGCCGACCCATGCGCAAGACAGTCATTATCTGCGCATCGTGGTTGGCCATCTTCGGCAGAAGTTGGCGGATGATCCGCTGGCGCCGCGCTATATCGTCACGGAACCCGGCGTGGGTTATCGCCTGCGCGTCGAAGGTTAGCCGTCCTGGGCTGAATGCCGCTCGCCCAGTGCGGAAATAAGCCAGCGTCCCCATCATGACCCCGTCCTTGACCATCAACATAAGTCCGGCTGGCGTTGGCCTCCCTTATGAACGCGCGGGGAATTAAAAGATATGATGAATGCAGTGGCAGCCGCGGTTAGAGATAGGCCAGAAAAACCATCGTCCCTGGTATGGGCTTGAATGTGGCGAGATTGCAGGATCCGCCAAGAGTGCAGCAGCGGGAAAAGGATTCCGGTCGATAGGTCTGCCTTGCGCAGCTACCGACCGAAATCCAGGCAAGGCGTTACTGCAGCCAACCTTCCACGGTATCGGCGCCGTGTTCGGCTTTCCAGGCCTTGAGCAACTTGTGATTGCCGCCCTTGGTTTCGATGATTTCGCCGGTCTTGGGATGCTGATAACGCTTGGTGCTGCGCGGACGACGCTTGCCAGCCGGCTTTTCCGGATGCGGCGTCTGCGCCTTGTGCTTGGGGGCAGCGTTGGGATCCAGAATGCCGATGATATCACCCAGGTTCATGTGATATTCATCCATCAGCGCCTGGAGCTTACTTTCGAACTCGATTTCTTTCTGCAGGGAACTGTCTTGCTTGAGATCTTCGAGCAGTTGCAGTTGGGCGCGAAGTTGCTCTTCGGCAGCACGGAATTCGGCGAGGCGGGACATGGGCACTCCTGGCGACTATCTGAAAAGGCTACTGGAAACTTCGCCCGCAAG
Organism: Pseudomonas sp. SHLD1; assembly: GCF_028640935.1. Taxonomy (NCBI): domain Bacteria; kingdom Pseudomonadati; phylum Pseudomonadota; class Gammaproteobacteria; order Pseudomonadales; family Pseudomonadaceae; genus Pseudomonas; species Pseudomonas sp. SHLD1. Next base: position 681,190 of record NZ_JAQZAD010000013.1, on the reverse strand, counting down.
CGAAAGTTGCACGCGAAGATAAAGGATTGATGCCCCGGATGCCAGTGACAAGTAATCCTTTTGAAAAAATAGCGAGCACTTCTTGCGACGGCAAGTTTGCATATTAAGAAAACCTTAAGCCAAGCCGGAGAATTGACGCCAACAAGGTCCTGAGAGGCATCTTCGCAAGTAACCGTCCAGTAACCGAATCCATCGAAGAGCTGCCAAGGGGATACAAACCCCCAGTTCAACTGCATAAGCATGCAGAAGTTGGCGAAACGTGAAGGTTTTGACTTCGCGAAGCGCTCTGGCATACCCCTCAGGCGGATGCATCCAGATCTGGTTGCGCCTCGGGCACGGGCTGCCAGTTGAACGTCCGCGCTATTACCCGCCGGTATTCGGTGTCTATGGTGACCGGCGTCCGGCGAATATAGTCTCGCGCATGCGCCTGCCGCTCGTGGTCGAGTTTGCGCAGGTAGTCGAGCGCCTGCTCCGCCGTAGGCATGCGCTGATTGAGGCCGCCGCTGCGCGGTGGCAAGGCGGTCCAGACCACAGCATCGACACCCTGCTCCGCGGCCCAGGCGGCGATGCGCTGCTGGAACGGCGAGTGCGGGCCGCTTGGCCAGCTGCCGATGCATTCGAGCTGTTCCCGCGGTACCCCTTCGCGCTCGCGCAAGGCTTCGCGCGCCTCATCCAGGGTGTCGACCGCCAGATAGGCCCAGAGCACCTGGACCTCGGCCACGCCCTCGCAGATGACCGTGGCCAACTCGCCGCTGTCGCCCTCCCGGGCGAATTCGATGGGCAACCAGGGTCCGTCGACGAACCAGTCCGAGGCGACCGGCAATTCCGCCGCCTTCCAGATCAATGAACCCCAACCCAGACAGGCGATCTTCATGGCCATTCCCGCGCATCGATGATAGCCATTGGAGGCTACCGAAGCGTTGGGGTTTCCCGGCGGCAAGACTTGGCGACAAAAATGCAAGACGAAAAAAAGCGGCCTCTAGGGCCGCTTCTTTCGTTACCCGCGAGGCAGAGCTCACGGGCGGTATGTGGCGCAGCGGACGGGACTCGAACCCGCGACCCCCGGCGTGACAGGCCGGTATTCTAACCGACTGAACTACCGCTGCGCATGGAAGCCTTGCGGCATCCTGCTGGCCTTTGCCGAGAACCCGTTCAGCGGGGTTCTCGGCACCAGCGGGCGCTAAGATACTGATTTAGCAGGGAAGAAACAACAGGGACAGCGAAAATATTTCTCGCCATACAAGGGCGACGGCGCAAGCTAGGACGGCGCTCAGACGGTGGTGCCCGCGGCCTGGCGTCTGAGCAGGCCAAGAAAGCCCTCCAGCGCCGCGCTGGGTACCTGGCCGGTGCGCAGCAGGATCCCGAAGGGTGTCAGGGGTTCGGTGATTTCCAGGTCGAGCGAGACCACCAGCGCGGTACGCAGGTGATCGCGCACCACCGCCTCGGTCAGCACCAGGATGGCGTCGGTGATCTGCACCAGCTGCAGCATGGCGAACACCGAGCCACATTCGATGACGTCGGCCGGGGGTGGCAGCTGGCGCCGGGCGAAGGCCGCCTCCAGCGCCACCCGGGCCGGACTGGCTTCGGGCTGCAGGATCCAGGGCCAGTCCGCCACCAGCTCGGCCAGGTCGGGTGGCGCGCGATCGGTCAGGGGATGCCCGGTACGGACCACCACCGCCAGATGCTCGTTGCCCAGCGGCTCGAAGGTGAAGCGACCGAGATCGGCAGGTTGGGTGAAACGGGCGATGGCCACATCGATCCGCTCCTGTTCCAGCAGTTCGGTGAGCTGGTCGCTGGTATCACCAAGGATGCGCAACTGCAGGCCGGGTTGGCGCGCCTTGCTCGCGGCGATGGCGCGCACCACCAGATCGGGCAAGGCACCCATGATGGCCCCCACCGCCAGATGCCCATAACCGCCGGAGCGGCGCGCATCGAGGTCTTCGGCGCAGCGATCCAGGCCATTGAGGGCACGCCGGGCGAATTCGATGATCTCCACGCCCAGCGCCGTGGGTGTCAGTCCCCGCGCCTGACGCTCGAACAGCACGCAGCCAAAGGCTTCCTCCACGTCCTGCAGCATCCGCGTGGTGGCCGGCTGCGACATGTGCAGGGCTTCCGCGGCGCGGTGCAGATTGCGGGTCCCGGCCAGGGTCACCAGCATCAGCAGATGCTTGTAGCGCAGCCGACCAAACAGCGCGCGGGCATGGGGGGAAGCGTTCATCGGCGGCATCCTGGTGGCGCGAGCGGACGCGGCCGGCAGGGCTCGATGGCTCTGGCCAGGCCGCCGACGCGTACCGATACCTTAAGGGTATCGGTCCTAAACAAAAAGCGATTATCCAGGCATTGCAACTGCGACTACCTTGAGCCGTGGCCGAATCACAACAACAAGAGAGATCGCCATGCACACCACCCTGTCACCGGGGCTGGTCGCCAAGGTCACCCGGCGCCTGCTGCCCTTCCTGCTGCTGATGTACGTCATGGCCTTTCTCGACCGGGCCAACGTGGGTTTCGCCAAGGTCGCCTTCCAGGCCGATACCGGCATCTCCGACGCGGCCTTCGCCTTTGGCGCCGGGGTCTTCTTCGTCGGCTACGCCTTTCTCGAGATACCCAGCAACCTGATCATGCACCGCGTCGGCGCCCGACTGTGGATGTGCCGGATCATGGTCAGCTGGGGCCTGATCTCCGCCGCCATGATGTTCGCCCACACGGCGACCGCCTTCTATGTGCTGCGCTTCCTGCTCGGCGTGGCCGAAGCCGGCTTCTTCCCTGGCGTCATCCTCTACCTCACCTACTGGTTCCCCTCGCGCTACCGCGCCCGGGCGCTGGGCTTCTTCTACTTCGGCGCGCCCCTGGCCTTCATCTTCGGCAGTCCGCTGTCGGGCCTGCTGCTGGAATTCGACGGCTTCGGCGGTCTGCATGGCTGGCAGTGGATGTTTCTGGTCGAAGGGGTGCTGGCCAGCCTGGTGGGTGTCTGGGCCTGGTTCTACCTGGACAACCGGCCGCGCGATGCCCGCTGGCTGAGCGACGCGGAAAAGCAGGCGCTGCAACAGGCGCTGGAGGCCGAGGACGCCGCCAAGCCGCACCACGGCGGGCTGCTGCGCCTGCTCGGTCAGCCGCGCATCCTCCTGCTGTGCAGCATCTACCTGCTGATCCAGGCCAGCGTCTATGGCGTGGTCTTCTACCTGCCGACCCAGGTGGCCGGGCTGCTCGGGCAGAAGGTCGGGCTGCTGGTCGGCCTGGTCTCGGCGATTCCCTGGGTGTGCGCCCTGCTCGCCGCCTGGCTGATCCCCAGCTGGTCGGATCGCACCGGCGAACGCCGCCGCACCGCGGCCGCCACCCTGGCCATTTCCGGCCTGGGCATCGCCGCCTCGGTGACCTTCTCGCCGCTCTATGCGCTGCTCGCCCTGTGCTTTGCCGCCGCCGGCTTCATCGCGGTGCAGCCGCTGTTCTGGACCTTTCCGTCCGATCAGCTGCGCGGTAGCGCCGCCGCGGGCGGCATCGCCCTGATCAATACCTGCGGCGCCATCGGCGGCTTCATCGCCCCCCTCGCCAAGCGCTGGGCCGAGACGACCTTCGCCCACCCCGGCGCCGGCCTCTATCTGCTCGCCGGCACCACCCTGGTGGCCGCCGCCCTGATCCTCGGCCTGCGCCGCCGCGACCAGGCCGATCCCCAACCCCAGCTCACGCCCAGTCATTAAGGGAGCTTCGCCATGACCCTACCCACCATCAAGCAGGTGCGCGCCCACACCCTCCGCGGCGGTGGCGCCGACTATCACGATCAGGGCGACGGCCACTGGATCGACGACCACATCGCCACGCCCATGGCCAAGTACCCGGAATATCGCCAGAGCCGCCGCAGCTTCGGCATCAACGTACTGGGCACCCTGGTGGTGGAAGTCGAGGCCAGCGACGGCACCGTGGGCTTCGCCGTCACCACCGGCGGCGAGCTGGGTGCCTTCATCGTCGAGCGGCACCTGGCGCGCTTCCTGGAGGGCGCCAAGGTCACCGACCTGGAGAAGATCTGGGACCAGATGTACCTCTCCACCCTCTATTACGGGCGCAAGGGGATCGTGCTCAACACCCTCTCCGGGGTGGATCTCGCGCTCTGGGACCTGCTCGGCAAGCTGCGCCAGGAACCGGTGCACCAGTTGCTCGGCGGCGCCGTGCGTGACGAACTGCAGTTCTACGCCACCGGCGCCCGGCCGGACCTGGCCAAGGAAATGGGCTTCATTGGCGGCAAGCTGCCGCTGCAACACGGCCCGGCCGAGGGCGAGGAAGGCCTGCGCAAAAACCTGGAGGCCCTGGCGACGATGCGCGAGCGGGTCGGCGACGACTTCTGGCTGATGCTCGACTGCTGGATGAGCCTGGACCTCAACTACGCCACCCGCCTGGCCCAGGGCGCCCAGCAATACGGCCTCAAGTGGATCGAGGAGGCGCTGCCGCCGGATGACTACTGGGGCTATGCCGAACTCAGGCGCAACGTGCCGAAGGGCATGCTGGTCACCACCGGCGAGCACGAGGCCACCCGCTGGGGCTTCCGCCTGCTGCTGGAGATGGGTTGCTGCGACATCCTGCAACCAGATGTCGGCTGGTGCGGTGGCCTCACCGAGCTGATCCGCATCTCGGCGCTGGCCGATGCCCACAACGCCCTGGTGGTACCCCACGGCTCCTCGGTCTACAGCTACCACTTCGTCATCACTCGCACCAACAGTCCCTTCGCCGAGTTCCTGATGATGGCGCCCAAGGCCGACGAGGTGGTGCCCATGTTCCATCCGCAATTGCTCGACGAACCCGTCCCGGTGCGGGGCCGCATGCGCGCCTCGGCACTGGACCGGCCCGGCTTCGGGGTGCGCCTCAATCCGGAGTGCGCCCTGGAACGTCCCTATCGCCACTGAGGCGTTGCCCGGGAGGGCTGAATGAAAGCGACCCAAGACACCCTGGCGGCACCCGTGCCGGATGCGCGTCCCGCGGCGACGCCGCTGCCACCCAAGAGCGCTCGCCTCAAGCGGGTCCAGGTGATCGCCCTGGCGCTGCTGGTACTGGCCGGCTTCGTCAACTACCTGGACCGTAGCACCCTGGCCATCGCCAACCAGACCATCAGCGGCGAGCTGGGCTTCACGCCGACCGAGATGGGCCTGCTGCTGTCGGCCTTCGCCTGGGCCTATGCCTTCGCCCAGTTGCCCATCGGCGGCTTGCTGGATCGCTTCGGCGCGCGCCTGACCCTGGGCCTGGGCATCTGCCTCTGGTCGCTCGCCCAGGGCGTGCTCGGGCTGCTCGGCAGCCTGCACCTGATGATCCTCGCCCGCATCGGCCTGGGCATCGGCGAGGCGCCGCAATTCCCGGCCGGCGCCAAGGTGGTCAGCGAGTGGTTCAACGTGCGCGAGCGCGGCCTGCCCTCCGGCATCTTCAACCTGTCGTCCTCGCTGGGGCCGGCGATCTCCCAGCCGATCCTCACTGCGCTGCTGCTGTGGCTGGGCTGGCGGCAGATGTTCATCGCCATGGGAGTGCTCGGCGTTGCCGTGGCGGCGCTCTGGTACCTGAGCTATCGCGACCGGGTGCAGGTGGTGCTGGACGCCGCGGAGCGGGCGCACCTGGACGCCGGCCTGCCACCCCAGGACGCCGGCCAGCGGCTGACCTTCGCCGACTGGCTGGGGCTGTTCCGCCGCCGCCTGACCTGGGGCGTGGTGATCGGCTACGTGGGCATCATCTACATGCTGTCGCTGTTCCTGACCTGGCTGCCGGCCTACCTGGAACGGGTCCATCACCTGTCCCTGTCCCAGGCCGGCTGGGTCGCCAGCCTGCCGTTCCTGGCCGGCGCCTGTGGCGTGATCGGCGGTGGCCTGCTGGTGGATCGCCTGACCCGCAGCGGGCGCAGCCTGGCCTTCAGTCGCAAGCTGCCGATCTGCGGCGGTCTGGCGGCGGCCGGGCTGTTCGCCCTGTGCAGCGCCGGGGTGACCGGCATCGGCAGCGTCATCCTCTGCTTCAGCCTGGCACTGTTCAGCCTCAACGTGGCAGTGGCCGGCACCTGGTCGCTGGTCAGCGTCGCGGTGCCCTCGCACCAGGTGGCCTCGCTGGCCAGCATCCAGAACTTCGGTGGCTACTTCGGCGGCGCCTTCGCCCCGGTCATCACCGGCATGATCGTCCAGCAGACCGGCTCCTTCGGCCTCGCCCTCGGCATCGCCGCCGCGGTCGCGGTGGCCGGCGCCCTGAGCTATGGGCTGCTGGTCCGCCTGCCGGACACCCCTTCCTGACCCCTTTGGAGACGACCGTCATGGACCTGCCTCGCAATCCCTTCAAGGCCCGCCTCACGGGCAGCGATACCCTCTACGGCCTCTGGGCCGGCTTCGCCACCGGCTATGCCGCCGAGATCGCCGCCGGCACCGGCTACGACTGGCTGCTGATCGACGGCGAGCACGCCCCAAACACGGTGCCCAGCATCCTCGCCCAGTTGCAGGCGGTGGCGCCCTATGCCACGGCGCCGGTGGTGCGCTGCGTCACCGGTGACGCGGTGCTGATCAAGCAGTTGCTCGACATCGGCGTGCAGACGCTGATGGTGCCCATGGTGGAGACCGCCGACCAGGCTCGCGCCCTGGTGCGGGCCATGCGCTATCCACCCCACGGCATCCGAGGTGTTGGCGGCGGCCTGGCCCGCGCCACGCGCTGGGACGCGGTACCCGACTACCTGCACAACGCCCATCGCGAGCTGTGCCTGATCGTCCAGGTGGAATCGCGGCTGGGCAGCGACAACGTCGCCGAGATCGCCGCGGTGGAGGGCGTGGACGCCGTCTTCGTCGGCCCGGCCGACCTCTCCAGCGGCCTCGGCCATGCCGGCAATCCGGGCCACCCCGAGGTGCAGGCACGTATCCGCGCCGCCATCGATGCCACCCGCGCGGCCGGCAAGGTGGCCGGGATCCTGGCGCCCCAGGAAGACGATGCCCGGCGCTATCGCGACTGGGGTTGCCAGTTCGTCGCCGTCGGCATCGACATCAGCCTGTTCCGCCAGGCGGCGCTGGCCAACCTGGCCCGCTATCGCCCCCTCGAAGCGCCCCAGGCGCCCTCTCGCACCTACTGACCCGGAGTCCGCCATGGCCGATCTGCCGCTTTACCAGAACTACATCGATGGCCGCTTCCTGGCGGCCGCCGAGGACTTTCTCGTCCACAACCCGGCCACTGGCGAGGCCCTGGCCCGGGTACCCGCGTCCAGTCGCGAGGACGTCGACCAGGCCATCGCCGCCGCCCGTCGTGCCCAGAAGCCCTGGGCCCGCAAACCGGCCATCGAGCGGGCCGGCTACCTCAGACGCATCGCCGCCAAGCTGCGCGAGCAGGCGCCGCGGCTGGCCAAAACCCTGGTCGCCGAACAGGGCAAGATCCACGGCCTGGCCGAGGTGGAGGTCAACTTCACCGCCGACTACCTCGACTACATGGCCGAGTGGGCGCGGCGCATCGAAGGCGAGATCATCACCAGCGACCGGCCCGACGAGCAGATCTTTCTCCTGCGCAAGCCGCTGGGCGTGGTGGCCGGCATCCTGCCCTGGAACTTCCCCTTCTTCCTGATCGCCCGCAAGCTGGCGCCGGCGCTGATGACCGGCAACACCATCGTCATCAAGCCCAGCGAAGAAACCCCGATCAATGCCCACGAATTCGCCCGCCTGGTGGCCGAGACCGACCTGCCGCCCGGGGTGTTCAACCTGGTCAGCGGCGCCGGCGCCGTGGGTGGCCAGCTCAGTGCCCATGCCGGCATCGACATGGTCAGCTTCACCGGCAGCGTCGGCACCGGCTCGCGGATCATGGCCGCTGCCGCACCGAATCTGACCAAGCTCAATCTGGAGCTGGGCGGCAAGGCGCCGGCCATCGTCCTGGCCGATGCCGACCTGGACCTGGCGGTCCGGGCGATCCGTGACTCGCGCATCATCAACACCGGGCAGGTGTGCAACTGCGCCGAGCGGGTCTATGTGGAACGCGCGGTGGCCGAGGACTTCATCGAGCGCATCGGCCGCGCCATGGCCGCCACCCGCTATGGCGACCCCCAGGCCGACACCGGCGTGGAGATGGGACCGCTGATCAACGCCGCCGGCCTGGACAAGGTGGCGGCCAAGGTCGACGCCGCCCTTGGCCAGGGCGCCCGCCTGGTCACCGGTGGCAGTCGCGCCGACCTGGGTCGCGGCTTCCACTTCCAGCCCACGGTGCTGGCGGACTGTCGCGCGGACATGCCGATCATGCGCGAGGAGATCTTCGGGCCGGTGCTGCCGATCCAGGTGGTGGACGATCTCGACGAAGCCATCGCCCTGGCCAACGACTGCGAATACGGCCTCACCTCCTCCGTCTATACCCGCAGCCTGAGCAAGGCCATGCACGCCATGCGCGAGATCGACTTCGGCGAGACCTACATCAACCGGGAAAACTTCGAAGCCATGCAGGGCTACCACGCCGGGGTGCGCAAATCCGGCATCGGCGGCGCCGATGGCAAGCACGGCCTCTATGAGTACACCCATACCCAGGTGGTCTATCTGCAGGGCTGAGACTGGCTACCTGGTCCAACCGCTTCGCTCGAATGTTCTCGGGCGAACGCGGGTCGAAACAGGTGCAACCCAAGACCAGGCGTGGGCCAGCGGCCCCAGGGAGACCAGATGCAGAACTACCACATCCTACCCACCGACACCGGCTGGGAATTCAAGGAGGAACATGGCGATCGTGCCCTGCTCAAGGCGTCGACCAAGGACGCCATCGTCCACCAGGCGGCGCAATACCTGGATGGCAAGACTGGCAGCGTCAAGATCCACACCAGCGACGGCCGTATCGAGGAAGAGCGTACCTATCCCCGCAGTGCGGATCCGGCCCAGTCCAGGGGCTGACGCCGAGCGGGTGCCTCCGCTACCCCGCCGCCGACACCAGGAACTGCCGAAACGCCTGGGCCCCGGGGCTCAGGCGGTCTTCGGGACTCCAGATCAGGCCCAGCTCCATGGGCGGGATGGCATCGGCCACCGGGCGGGCTTCCAGCTTGCGCCCTTCCAGCGACCAGCCGCGATAGAGCATGTCGGAGAGGATGGTCACGCCGAAGCCATGGGCGACCAGGCCGCGCAGGGACTCCATGGACGAGGTCTTGAACACTACGTTGGGCGCAAGGCCCGCCGCGCGCCAGTAGCGCAGGGTCGAGGTCTCGCCTTCGTCCACCGTGGCGAGGATATAGGGATAAGGCGCGATGTCGGCCAGGGTGACGCGTTCCGCTGCCAGCAGCGGATGGGCGCTGGGCAGCCAGAGCTGGCGCGGCGAGCGCATCAGCAGGTGGCGCTCGAAGGGCTGGGTGGCATCGACGTTGGAGATGACGGTGAGGCCCAGCTCCAGGGTGCCATCGTTGATGCCGGCTTCGATGCTGGGCCGGTCCATGTCGCGCAGGTCGATGTCGATCTGCGGATAGCTGCGCTTGAAGCGTGCCAACAGGGTCGGCAGGTAGTAGCCGAGCACCGCATAGGAGGCGCCGACGCGCGCCTGGCCGGTCAGGGCATGGCTCTGGAACAGCGGCTGGCTGACGGCGTCCTGCAGGGTGTCGAGGATGTGCCGGGCATGGTGGTAGAACTGGTGCCCCTCGGCCGTGAGCTTGACGCCGTGAGGCAGGCGTTCGAACAGCCGCACGGCGAGCAGCGCCTCCAGCTGGCTGACCGCCGTGGTGACCGCCGACTGGCTGACATTGACCGCACTGGCGGCCAGGGAAAACTGGCTGTTCTCGGCGGCGGCGACGAAGTAGCGCAGCTGCCGCATGGAAATGTCCTTGAGCAATGCCATCTGATTTTCCAATACCTGGATTCTATTTTTATCGTTTCACGATAGCGCATTTCCTCTCCTAGACTCAGAGGCACAGGCCGGCCGCCTTCCTCTTGCGGTCGCCATGACAAGAATAATGACCAGGAGGACGGACCATGCGCGCCCTGGCGCCCGCGTTCCGCACCCGCGCCCCATGCGCACCCTTGCCCTGCCGTCGGCCGCCCTGGCCGACGGTTTTCCAGCATTCGCCTGCGCGCCACGCACGCTCCTGGCCATCGGCGCTGCCCTGTCCTGTTTCTTTCAGCTCCGCGCCGTACCAGGTGGCCGCCCCGTGCGCGCCCGATCGGCTGACCGCTCTCACCCGACAATCCCAACAACAGGTGACCCCATGAGCTACCCGAGTCTCAACTTCGCCCTGGGCGAGACCCTCGATCTGCTGCGCGATCAGGTCCGCCACCTGGTCGCTCGCGAGGTGGCGCCCCGCGCGAGCGAGATCGATGCCAGCAACAGCTTTCCCATGGACCTCTGGCGCACCTTTGGCGACCTTGGGCTGCTCGGCATCACCGTGAGCGAGGAATACGGCGGCTCCGGACTCGGCTACCTGGCCCATGCGGTGGCCATGGAGGAGATCAGCCGCGGCTCGGCGTCGGTCGCCCTGTCCTATGGCGCCCATTCCAATCTCTGCGTCAACCAGATCCATCGCAACGGCAGCGCCGCGCAGAAGGCGCGCTACCTGCCCCGGCTGGTCAGCGGCGAGCACGTCGGCGCCCTGGCCATGAGCGAACCCAACGCCGGCTCGGACGTGGTGTCCATGAAGCTGCGCGCCGACCGCCGCGGCGATCGCTTCGTGCTCAACGGCAGCAAGACGTGGATCACCAACGGGCCCGATGCCCATACCTATGTCATCTATGCCAAGACCGAACCGGAAAAGGCTGCCCATGGCATCACCGCCTTCATCGTCGAGCGTGACTGGACCGGTTTCAGCCGTGGCAGCAAGTTCGACAAGCTGGGCATGCGCGGCTCCAACACCTGCGAGCTGTTCTTCGACGACGTGGAGGTGCCGGAGGAAAACGTGCTGGGCCAGGTCAATGGCGGGGTCAAGGTGCTGATGAGCGGCCTGGACTACGAGCGCGTGGTCCTCGCTGGCGGCCCGGTGGGCATCATGCAGGCCTGCCTGGACGTGGTGCTGCCCTATGTCCACGACCGCAAGCAATTCGGCCAGAGCATCGGCGAATTCCAGCTGATCCAGGGCAAGGTGGCCGACCTCTACACCGGCCTCGCCGCCAGCCGCGCCTATCTCTATGCGGTGGCCCAGGCCTGCGACCGCGGCGAGACCACCCGCAAGGACGCTGCCGGTGTAATCCTCTACACCGCCGAGAAGGCTACCCAGATGGCCCTGGAAGCCATCCAGATACTCGGCGGCAACGGCTATATCAACGAATACCCCACCGGCCGCCTGCTGCGCGACGCCAAGCTCTACGAGATCGGCGCTGGCACCAGCGAGATCCGTCGGATGCTGATCGGCCGCGAGCTGTTCAACGAAACCCGGTGAGGAGCCCTCCATGACCGTGCTGACCTCCACGCTGAACCGGCGCACCCCGGACTACCAGCGCAACGCCGCCGCCATGGCCGCGCAACTGGCCCGGCTCGACCAGCTGCTGGCGCGCATCCGCGAAGGCGGCGGGGCCAAGGCCCAGGCGCGCCATACCGCGCGCGGCAAGTTGCTGCCCCGCCAGCGCATCGATCTCTTGCTGGACCCCGGCTCGCCCTTCCTGGAGATCGGCGCCCTGGCCGCCCTCGACGTCTACGAGGAAGAGGTACCGGCCGCCGGGGTGGTGGCCGGCGTCGGCCGCATCGAGGGGGTCGAGTGCATGATCATCGCCAACGACGCCACGGTGAAGGGTGGCTCCTACTATCCGCTCACGGTGAAGAAGCACCTGCGCGCCCAGGCCATCGCCCAGCAGAATCGGCTGCCCTGCCTCTATCTGGTCGATTCCGGGGGCGCCAACCTGCCGCGCCAGGAGGAGGTCTTCCCCGACCGCGAGCACTTCGGGCGGATCTTCTTCAACCAGGCGACCATGAGCGCCCAGGGCATCCCGCAGATCGCCGTGGTGATGGGCTCCTGCACCGCCGGTGGCGCCTATGTGCCGGCGATGAGTGACGAGACCATCATGGTGCGCCAGCAGGCCACCATCTTTCTCGCCGGCCCGCCGCTGGTGAAGGCCGCCACCGGCGAGGTGGTCAGCGCCGAGGAACTGGGCGGCGCCGATGTCCATTGCCGCCTGTCCGGCGTGGCCGATCACTACGCCGAGAACGACGCCCATGCCCTGGCCCTGGCGCGGCGCTGCATCGCCAATCTCAACTGGCGCAAGCTCGGCGAGCTGCAGCTCAAGACGCCCACCCCGCCCCTGTACCCGGCCGAGGACCTTCACGGCCTGGTGCCGGCCGATCCCAAGCAGCCGCTGGAGGTACGCGAGGTGATCGCGCGGCTGGTGGACGGCAGCGTCTTCGATGAATTCAAGGCGCAGTTCGGCACCACCCTGGTCTGCGGCTTCGCCCACCTGCACGGGCATCCGGTGGCCATCCTCGGCAACAATGGCATCCTCTTCGCCGAATCGGCGCAGAAAGGCGCGCACTTCATCGAACTGGCCTGCCAACGCCGCATCCCGCTGCTGTTCCTGCAGAACATCACCGGCTTCATGGTCGGCAGGAAGTACGAGGAAGGCGGCATCGCCAAGCACGGCGCCAAGCTGGTCACCGCGGTGGCCTGCGCCCGGGTGCCCAAGTTCACCGTGATCATCGGTGGCAGCTTTGGCGCCGGCAACTACGGCATGTGCGGCCGCGCCTACGATCCGCGCTTCCTGTGGATGTGGCCCAACGCGCGCATCGGCGTGATGGGCGCCGAGCAGGCGGCCGGGGTGCTGGTGCAGGTCAAGCGCGAGCAGGCCGAACGTGCCGGCGAAGCCCTCGACGACGAAGAGGCGGCGCGCATCAAGGGCCCCATCGTCGAGCAGTACGAACGCCAGGCCCATGCCCACTATTCCAGCGCGCGGCTCTGGGACGACGGGGTGATCGACCCGGCCCAGACCCGCGAGGTCCTCGCCCTGGCCCTCTCGGCCAGCCTCAACGCCCCGCTCGAGCCGACGACCTTCGGCGTCTTCCGGATGTAGGCCATGACTGACTTCCACACCCTGGAACTGATCCGTGATCCGCGCGGCTTCGCCACGCTCTGGCTCGACCGTCCGGATCGCCACAATGCCCTGGATGCGCAGCTGATCGCGGAGCTGGGCACCGTGCTCGCCGAGATCGCCAGCGATCAAGGACTGCGCTTTCTGCTCCTGCGCGGTCGCGGGCGGCACTTTTGCGCCGGCGCCGACCTCGCCTGCATGCAGGCCTCGGCCAACCTGGACGCCGCCGCCAACCGCGCCGACACCGAGCGCCTGGCCGAGGTGATGTATCGCCTGCGGGCCCTGCCGATCCCCACCCTGGCGGTGGTCCAGGGCGCGGCCTTTGGCGGCGCGGTGGGCCTGGTCAGCTGCTGCGACCTGGCCCTGGCCGCCCGTGACGCCACCTTCTGCCTGTCGGAGGTGCGCATCGGCCTGGTGCCCGCCGTCATCGGCCCCTTCGTGATCCGCGCCCTGGGCGAGCGCGTGGCACGCCGCTACATGCTCGGCGCCGAGCGCTTTTCCGGCGAACGCGCCGCCGAACTGGGCCTGGTGGCCGAGACCGCCGCGGCCGCCGACCTGGAGACGCTGGTCGAGGCCTGGATCGCCCGGCTGCTGGACAACGGCCCCCAGGCGCTGCGCGCCTGCAAGCGGCTGCTGGACGGCGCCGGCGATGGTGTGCCGAGCCCCACGGTGCGCCAGTTCACCGAGGGCCTGATCGCCGCCGTCCGGATCACCCCCGAAGCCCAGGAAGGCCTGCAGGCCTTTCTGGAGAAACGTCGTCCCGCCTGGCAGGAGACCACCCCATGACCTTCGACCGTCTGCTCGTCGCCAACCGCGGCGAGATCGCCTGCCGGGTGATGCGCACCGCCAAGGCACTCGGCCTGGGGACCGTCGCCGTGCACAGTGCCATCGACGCCGGCGCCCGCCATGTGCGCCAGGCCGATCGGGCGGTGAACCTGGGCGGGACCAAGCCGGCCGACAGCTATCTGCTGGGCGAGCGCATCATCGCCGCCGCCCTCGCCACCGGCGCCCAGGCGATCCATCCGGGTTATGGCTTCCTGTCCGAGAACGCCGCCTTCGCCGAGGCGGTGGCCGCGGCCGGGCTGGTCTTCGTCGGGCCACCCGCCGCGGCGATCCGCGCCATGGGCAGCAAGTCCGCGGCCAAGGCGCTGATGACCGACGCCGGGGTGCCCCTGGTACCGGGGTATCACGGCGAGGACCAGTCCCTGGCCACCTTTCGCGACGCGGCGGCGCGCATCGGCTATCCGGTCCTGCTCAAGGCCACCGCCGGCGGCGGCGGCAAGGGCATGAAGATCGTCGAGCGCGACGCCGACCTGGCCGAAGGCCTCGCCTCGGCCCAGCGCGAAGCGCGCGCGGCCTTTGGCGATGCGCGGATGCTGGTGGAGAAATACGTGCTGCAACCGCGCCACGTGGAGATCCAGGTGTTCGCCGATGCGCACGGCCACTGCCTCTATCTCAACGAACGCGACTGCTCCATCCAGCGCCGCCACCAGAAGGTGATCGAGGAAGCCCCCGCGCCGGGTCTTACGCCCGCGTTGCGCCGGGCCATGGGCGAGGCGGCGGTGCAGGCGGCCCAGGCCATCGGCTACGTCGGCGCCGGCACCGTGGAATTCCTGCTCGACGCCCGCGACGACTTCTTCTTCATGGAGATGAACACCCGGTTGCAGGTGGAGCACCCGGTCACCGAGGCCATCACCGGCCTGGATCTGGTGGCCTGGCAGCTGCGCGTGGCCGCTGGCGAACCCCTGCCCCTCACCCAGGCCCAGGTGCCCCTGCACGGCCACGCCATCGAGGTGCGCCTCTATGCCGAGGACACCGACCAGGGCTTCCTGCCGGCCTCGGGCACCCTGCAGCTCTACCGCGAGCCCGCGGCCGGTCCGGGGCGGCGGGTGGACAGCGGCGTGGAGGAAGGCGACGAGGTGTCGCCCTTCTACGATCCCATGCTGGCCAAGCTGATCGCCTGGGGCGACAGCCGCGAACAGGCGCGCAAGCGATTGCTGGCCATGCTCGAAGACACCGCGGTGGGCGGCTTCGCCACCAACCTCGCTTTCCTGCAGCGGCTGCTCGCCCATCCGGCCTTTGTCGCGGCCGAGCTGGACACCGGTTTCATCGAGCGTCATCAGGCGACCTTGCTGCCCGCACCCAACGAGCTGCCGGAGGCCTTCTGGACCCTGGCGGGCCAGGCCTGGCTGGCGACGGTGCCGGCCGCCGCCGACGCCACCTCGCCCTGGGCGTCTCGCCAGGGCTGGCGCCTGGGCGGACCGCCGCGCATGGCGCTGCGGCTGGCCTGTCGCAGCGAGGTGCGCAACCTGACCCTGGTCGACCCGGTGGCCGTCGAGTTGAGCGGTGATCGGCTCCATTGGCAGGCGGAGGGCCTCCGCCAGAGCGCCCGCCTGCATCGCCGTAGACAAACGCTGTTCATCGAATGGCAGGATCGCCTCGAAGCCGTCACCTGGGCCGACCCCCTCGCCGAGGTCGCGCGGCAGGCGGACGCCGGCGGGCTCACGGCGCCGATGAACGCCAGTGTGGTCGCCGTGCCGGTAGCCGTGGGCGACACCGTGGAAGCCGGCGCGCCGCTGGTGGTGCTGGAGGCGATGAAGATGGAACACAGCATCCGCGCGCCCCGAGCGGGCGTGGTGGCGGCGCTGTTCTGCAGCCCTGGCGAGCTGGTGGCCGAGGGCGCGCCGCTGGTGGAGCTGGAGGAGTCGCCGTCATGAGCGATACCTTGCCGACCCGGGTACGGCTGGTCGAGGTCGGGCCCCGCGATGGCCTGCAGAACGAGCCCCGGGCGCTGGGCATCGCCGAGCGCATCCAGTTGTGCGCGGCACTGATCGCCAGCGGCGTGCAGCATCTGGAGGTGGGCAGCTTCGTCTCGCCCCGCTGGGTGCCGCAGATGGCCGGGACCGCCGAGGTACTGGCGGGGCTCGGGCGGCCACCGGGCGTGGTCCGTTCGGTGCTGGTGCCCAATATGCAGGGCTTCGAGGCCGCCCTGGCCGCGGGGGTGGATGAGGTCGCCGTCTTCGCCGCTGCCTCGGAGGGCTTCTCCCGGCGCAACATCAATTGCTCCATCGCCGAGAGCCTGGCGCGCTTCGTGCCCGTGGCCGAGGGCGCGCGGGCGGCGGGCATCCAGGTGCGCGGCTATGTGTCCTGTGTGCTGGGCTGCCCCTACGACGGCGTGATCGCCCCGGACCAGGTAGCCAGCGTGACCCGCGAGCTGCTGGACCTGGGCTGCGCCGAGGTCTCCCTGGGCGATACGATCGGCGTCGGCACCCCCAGCCGGACCCGCGCGCTCTGGCAGCGACTGGGACGGGAAGTGCCGCTCAGCCAACTGGCCGGGCATTTCCACGACACCTATGGCCAGGCCCTGGCCAACGTCTACGCCAGCCTGCTCGAAGGGGTCGCGGTGTTCGACAGCTCCGTCGCCGGACTGGGCGGTTGCCCCTATGCAAGCGGCGCCAGCGGCAATGTCGCCAGCGAGGACCTGGTCTATCTGCTCGACGGCCTGGGCATCGCCAGCGGTCTCGATCTGCCCCGGCTCATCGAGGCGGGCCACCAGGTGTCCGCCCAGCTGGGGCGGCGCAACGAGTCCCGGGTCGCTCGCGCCCGGGCGGCGCGAGCGGTCGACTAGCAGGGGCTCTGGCGGGCGCCCATGGCAACCGCCGGGGCTTGCTCTCATAATGGCGGCCTCTCTCACCCAAGGACCCGCTTTGGCCAGGAAGTCCCGACGCGAACTCGCCCAGCTCGATGGCACCGAGCTGCCCCTCACCGTCCGCGAGGTCGCCCTCGCCGCCGGGGTGTCGCCCATTACCGTGTCCCGGGCACTGCACCGCCCGAGCCTGGTGAGCGCCGCCACCCGGGAGCATGTCCTGGCCGTGGTCAAGGACCTGGGCTACGTGCCCAATCTGCTGGCGGGCAGCCTCGCCTCCAGCAAGAGCCGGCTGGTGGCCATCCTCCTGCCCACCATCGCCAATTCCATCTATGCCACCGTGGTGCAGGCGATCATGGATCGCCTCACCGAGGCGGGCTACCAGGCGCTGATCGGTCCCACCGGCTATTCGCCGGAAAAGGAAGAGGAACTGCTGGAAGCCATCCTTGGCCGCCGCCCCGATGGCATCGTCCTCACCGGTACCCTGCACACCCCGGCCAGTCGCGCACGGCTGGCGGCGCTGAACATCCCGGTGGTGGAAGCCTGGGACCTGAGCGCCGAGGCCCTGGACATGCAGGTGGGCTTTTCCCACGAGCAGGTCGGCGTCGCCCTGGCGGAGCACTTCGTCGCCCGTGGCTATCGCCGCTTCGGGGTGATCTCGGTGGACGATCCCCGCGCCATGCGCCGCAACCTGGCCCTGCAGGCCCGCCTGCTGGCGCTGGGCATCCCCGAACTGCCCATGGAAGTGCTGCCGCTGCCGGCCACCTGGGAAGTCGGCCGGATCGGCCTGTCGCGCCTGCTGGAACGCCCCGAGCCGCCGGACCTGGTGCTGTGCAGCTCCGACACCCTGGCCCTGGGGGTGGTCGCCGAGGCCAGCAGCCGTGGCCTGCGCATCCCCGCGCAACTGGCGGTGGTCGGCTTCGGCGACACCACCAATGGCCGCTTCGCCACCCCGGCGCTGTCCACGGTCAGCGTCAATGCCGACGCCATGGGTCAGCGGGTCGCCCAGGCGCTGCTCGATCGCCTCGCGGGCGAACGCACCGCGGTGAGTCTCGATACCGGTTTCGCCCTGATCGAGCGCCAGAGCTCCTAGCGGATTTTTTGCACGCGACCACAGATTTAGCGGTTGAATGATAGCGTTATCTGTTTAATGATAGCGCTATCGTTGTCAGACGACTTACAACCTAAGCCCGCTACACGATGTCAGCCCGCACACAAAAACAAACCAGTGGGAGCTCTCCATGCACGAAACCAAGCAGACGCGCGTCCGCTATCTGATCCTGTTCATGCTGTTCGTCGTGACCACGATCAACTACGCCGACCGCGCCACCATTTCCATCGCCGGCTCCGCCCTGCAAAAAGACCTCGGCATCAGTGCCGTCTCCCTCGGCTTCATCTTCTCCGCCTTCGGTTGGGCCTATGTGCTCGGCCAGATCCCCGGCGGCTGGCTGCTCGATCGCTTCGGTTCGAAGAAGGTCTATGCGGCGAGCATCTTCACCTGGTCGGTGTTCACCATGCTGCAAGGCTACATCGGTGAATTCGGCATCGGCACCGCGGTATTCCTGCTGTTCGCCCTGAGATTCATGGTCGGCCTGGCCGAAGCGCCCTCCTTCCCCGGCAACGCCCGCATCGTCGCCGCCTGGTTCCCCACCAAGGAGCGCGGCACCGCCTCGGCGATCTTCAACTCGGCGCAGTACTTCGCCACCGTGCTGTTCGCGCCGCTGATGGGCTGGATCGTCTACCACTTCGGCTGGCAGCACGTCTTCGTGGTGATGGGCGCCCTGGGTATCGCCTTCTCGGCGGTCTGGCTGGCGGTGATCTACAGCCCCCGCGAACATCCCCGCGCCAATGCCGCCGAGATCGACTACATCGCCAGCAACGGCGGCCTGGTCGACCTGGACACGCCCGGCAAGAAGAGCGAAGGCCCGAAGTGGAGCTACATCGGCCAGCTGCTGACCAATCGCATGATGGCCGGCATCTACCTGGGCCAGTTCTGCATCAACGCCCTCACCTACTTCTTCCTCACCTGGTTCCCCGTCTACCTGGTGCAGGAACGCGGCATGACCATCCTCAAGGCCGGCATCATCGCCTCCCTGCCAGCCATCTGCGGCTTCATCGGCGGCGTGCTGGGCGGGGTGATCTCCGACTACCTGCTGCGCCGCGGCAGCAGCCTGAGCGTGGCGCGCAAGACCCCCATCGTCGCCGGCATGCTGCTGTCGATGAGCATGATCCTCTGCAACTACGTCGACGCCGACTGGATGGTGGTGGGCTTCATGGCCATGGCCTTCTTCGGCAAGGGCATCGGCGCCCTGGGCTGGGCGGTGGTTTCCGACACCTCGCCCAAGCAGATCGCCGGCCTCTCCGGTGGCCTGTTCAACACCATCGGCAACCTGTCCTCCATCACCACCCCGATCATCATCGGCTACATCATCGCCGCCACCGGCTCCTTCAAGATGGCCCTGGTGTTCGTCGGTGCCAACGCCCTGGTGGCCGCCATCAGTTACCTGTTCGTCGTCGGCGAGATCAAGCGTGTCGAGTTGCGCGGTGTGCCCACGCCGCCCGCCGAAGCCCCGCTCGCCGCTGAAACCCCTCGCTGATCACCAAGGAGCCCGACCATGACGCAATTCAACGCCACGCCTGCCCTGCATACCGGCACTCCGGTGGTCACCTCGCTGGAAGTCGTGCCCGTCGCCGGCCAGGACAGCATGCTGCTCAACCTCAGCGGCGCCCATGGCCCCTACTTCACCCGCAACGTGCTGATCCTCAAAGACAACGCCGGTCGCACCGGCGTCGGCGAGGTGCCCGGCGGCGAGACCATCCGCCAGACGCTGGAAGACGCCCGCCAATTCCTCGTCGGCCAGCCGCTGGGCCAGTACCAGCGTATCCTCGGCCAGGTCCGCCAGGCCTTCGCCGGGCGCGATGCCAGCGGTCGTGGCCTGCAAACCTTCGACCTGCGGGTCACCATCCACGCCGTCACCGCCATCGAAGCCGCCCTGCTCGACCTGCTCGGTCAGCACCTTGAGGTGCCGGTAGCCGCCCTGCTCGGCGAAGGCCAGCAGCGCGATGCCGTGGAGATGCTCGGCTACCTGTTCTATGTGGGCGACCGCAACAAGACCACGCTGGACTACCGCAGCGAAGCCGAGAGCGACGACGCCTGGTTCCGCGTGCGCAACGAAGAGGCACTGACCCCGGAGACCGTGGTGCGCCTGGCCGAGGCCGCCTATGACCGCTACGGTTTCAAGGACTTCAAGCTCAAGGGCGGCGTGCTCAGCGGCGACGCCGAGATCGAGGCGGTCACCGCCCTGGCCGAGCGCTTCCCCGAGGCGCGCGTGACCCTGGACCCCAACGGCGCCTGGTCGCTCAAGGAAGCCATCCGCCTGTGCCGCGACCAGCACCAGGTGCTGGCCTATGCCGAGGACCCCTGTGGCGCCGAGAACGGCTATTCCGGACGCGAGGTGATGGCCGAATTCCGCCGCGCCACCGGCCTGCCCACCGCCACCAACATGATCGCCACCGACTGGCGCCAGATGGGTCACGCCATCCAGCTGCAATCGGTGGACATCCCCCTGGCCGATCCGCACTTCTGGACCATGCAGGGCTCGGTGCGGGTGGCGCAGATGTGCAACGACTGGGGCCTGACCTGGGGTTCGCACTCCAACAACCACTTCGACATCTCCCTGGCCATGTTCACCCATGTCGCCGCCGCGGCGCCGGGCAAGATCACCGCCATCGACACCCACTGGATCTGGCAGGATGGTCAACGCCTCACCCGCCAGCCCCTGGAGATCAAGGGCGGCCTGGTCGAGGTGCCGCAGCAGGGTGGCCTGGGCGTGGAGCTGGATCTGGACGCCCTCGCCCGCGCCCACGAGCTGTACAAGACCAAGGGCCTGGGCGCGCGGGACGACGCCATGGCCATGCAATTCCTCTCGCCCAACTGGACCTTCGATAACAAGCAGCCCTGCCTGGTGCGCTGAGTCGCTTCCGCCCGCCAGCGGCGACCGCTCCNNNCTCCGAGCCTTCGGAGCGGTCGCCGCTTTCGTTACCGCCTCCCGAAACACCTGGTTACAGCCACCGATAGCCTGCTAAGCGTTCGTTAAGCTCACCGGATCGACACTGAACTCACGGTATCTCGCAGTCCCGCCCGATACCCCCGCGGTTCCAGTCACTTTCGTATCCGGGAGAAGCACATGAACCTCAATCGTCGTATCGCCAAAAGCCTGCTCGTCCTGACCATCGCCTCGGTGTTTTCCACCGCCGTCCTGGCCGACACCCGGCCCGATATCGCCACCCAGCAGGTCGCCACTCTGCCGGCGATTTCCCAGCAGGGCCAATCGGCCTTCAAGGACGTGATCGCCGCGCGCCAGGATCTCTTCGAAGGCCACGTCGAGCAGGCCAAGCAGCAGCTGGGGGCCGCCGAGAGCGCCCTGCGAACGGCCCAGACCGACAAGACCGCCTACCTCAAGTCGGCCAGCGACCTGCGGGGTCAGGACGGCAAACTCGTGCCGGTCTCCGCGCAGGACGCCAAGGCCACATCCTGGCTGCCGATCTGGAGCGGCATGGCGCTGCGTGACGACTATGTCGCCACCCCGGCCAAGAACCAGGCCGTGGCCCAGGCCAACGAGAAGATCCAGCGGGGCGACACCCAGGGCGCCGGCGAGATCCTCAAGGTGGCCGGGGTCGACGTGGACTACTCCACCGCGGTACTGCCGGCGCAGGAAACCCTGGACCTGGTGCACCGGGCCAATCAGGAACTCAGCCATGAGCAGTACTGGCAGGCGAACCTGACGCTCAAGCAGGTGCAGAACAGCTTGAAATACGACAACGCCAACGTGGACGTGACCCCCACCAGCTGGTTCTCCAGGACCACCACGGTCTTCACTCCGGTCGACAAGACCTGAGCCGGTCGCGGGCACCTGAGATCCACGGAATCGTTAACCTCAGCGTAACGTTTCCGTCCTCAGGTTGATTGAACGCCCGGCAGTCGAGGTCTAGGGTGGCTCCACTACAGGTGATTCGTGGAGACCCCAATGACAACGACATCTTCCCCACCGGCTCGGATCGCCAGGCGCCGCAGCGACAAGCAGCAGCGCCTGGACCGGGTGGCCGCGCTGGCCGATGGCAAGGTGTTGCCCACCGCCTCCATCGTCGCCGCGCTGGAGAATCTGCTGGCCCCCGGCGACCGGGTGGTGCTGGAAGGCAACAACCAGAAGCAGGCCGACTTCCTCTCCCGCAGTCTGGCCCAGGTCGATCCGACCAGGCTGCACGACCTGCACATGATCATGCCCAGCGTCGGCCGCGCCGAGCACCTGGACCTGTTCGAGCGCGGCATCGCCCGCAAGCTGGACTTCTCCTTTGCCGGCACCCAGAGCCTGAGGATCAGCCAGCTGCTGGAAGACGGCCTGCTGGAAGTCGGCGCCATCCACACCTACATCGAACTCTATGCCCGGCTGCTGGTGGACCTGATCCCCAAGGTGGTGCTCAGCGCCGGCTTCATGGCCGATCGCGCTGGCAACATCTATACCGGCCCCAGCACCGAGGACAGCCCGGCGCTGATCGAGCCGGCCGCCTTCAGCGACGGCATCGTCATCGTCCAGGTCAACCAGCTGGTGGACGATGTCTCCGAGCTGCCGCGGGTGGACATCCCGGCGGACTGGGTCGACTTCGTGGTGGTGGCCGATCGACCTTTCTATATCGAGCCGCTGTTCACCCGCGATCCGCGCCACATCAAGCCGGTGCACGTGCTGATGGCGATGATGGCAATCCGCGGCATCTACGAACGCCACCAGGTGCAGTCGCTCAACCACGGCATCGGCTTCAACACCGCGGCCATCGAGCTGATCCTGCCCACCTACGGCGAGCGCCTGGGCCTCAAGGGCAAGATCTGCCGGCACTGGACCCTCAATCCGCATCCCACGCTGATCCCGGCCATCGAGAGCGGCTGGGTGGAGAGCGTGCACTGCTTTGGCACCGAGCTGGGCATGGAGGGCTATATCGCCCAGCGTCCGGACGTCTTCTTCACCGGTCGCGATGGCTCGCTGAGATCCAACCGGCTGCTCTGCCAGCTGGCCGGTCAGTACGCCGTGGACCTCTTCATCGGCGCCACCCTGCAGGTGGATGGCGACGGCCATTCCTCCACCGTGACCCGGGGCCGCCTCGCCGGCTTCGGTGGCGCGCCCAACATGGGCCATGATCCGCACGGTCGGCGTCACCCCACCCCGGCCTGGCTGGACATGCGGCAGCAGACCGGTGACAGCGCGCCCGCCCTGCTGGAACGCGGCAGGAAGCTGGTGGTGCAGATGGTCGAGACC
Source organism: Pseudomonas sp. SHLD1 (assembly GCF_028640935.1). Taxonomy (NCBI): domain Bacteria; kingdom Pseudomonadati; phylum Pseudomonadota; class Gammaproteobacteria; order Pseudomonadales; family Pseudomonadaceae; genus Pseudomonas; species Pseudomonas sp. SHLD1. The sequence goes on along the minus strand of NZ_JAQZAD010000013.1, from coordinate 658,292 downwards.
TTCCAGGAAGGCGGCAAACCCACCTTCGTCGACACCCTGGATGCCGTGGAGGTGGCGCGCAAAAGCGGCATGCCGCTGGCGCCCATCATGGTCTATGGCGACGACGTCACCCACCTGCTCACCGAAGAAGGCATCGCCTATCTCTACCGCGCCCGCTCCCTGGAAGAGCGCCGGGCGATGATCGCGGCCGTGGCCGGGGTCACCGCCATCGGCCTGCACAGCAATCCGGCCGAGGCCCGCCGCCTGCGCCAGGAAGGCCTGGTAGCCCTGCCCGAGGACCTCGGCATCCGCCGCACCGATGCCAGTCGCGAATTGCTCGCCGCCAAGAGCATCGGCGAGCTGGTGGAGTGGTCGGGCGGCCTCTATCAACCCCCGGCCAAGTTCAGGAGCTGGTGATGCGCGCCCTCGCCCGCCGTACCTCATCGCCCGCCGAACGCCTGGCCGAGTTGGCCGTATCCGCGCTGGTGGACGAAGCCGAACTCTCGCCCAAGCCGGCCCTGGTGGATCGCCGCGGCCAGGGCGCCCACAGTGACCTCAGCCTCGGCCTGATGCTGACCTCGGCCCAGGCCCTGCAGCCCTGTTTCCAGGCCATGGCCGAAGCCGCCGAGCAGGACCTGCCCGCCGCCGAATTGCGCCGCCTGATCGGCCAACTGGGGCGTGACGGCGAAGCCGCCATGCTGCAGGTCACCCATGGGGTCAACACTCACCGCGGCGCCATCTGGGCGCTGGGGCTGCTGGTGACGGCGACCGTGCATGGGCGTCCGGCCTCGGCCCAGGCGCTGTGCCTGGCGGCCGGGCGCCTGGCCAGCCTGCCCGATCCCGCGGCGCCCCAGGCGGCGCCCAGCCATGGCCAGCGCGTCGCACAGCGCTACGGCGTGGGCGGCGCCCGGGCCGAGGCCGCCGCGGGCTTTCCCGCCATCCACCAGCGCGGGCTGCCGCAGTTGCGCGCCAGCCGCCAGGCCGGTGCCGGCGAGCAGAACGCTCGCCTGGATGCGCTCCTGGCCATCATGACCGCGCTGGACGATACCTGTGTGTTGCACCGCGCGGGCCCCGCGGCCCTCACCACCATGCAGCAGGGCGCCCGCGCCGTGCTGCAGGCCGGGGGCAGCGCCAGTCTCGCCGGGCGCCGCCAACTGCTGACCCTGGACCGCCAGTTGCTGGCCGCCAATGCCTCTCCCGGCGGCGCCGCCGATCTGCTGGCCGCCACCCTTCTCGTCGATCGCCTGGAGCCACGGCTCCCTGGAGACCTCTGATGGAACACTTCACCTGCAGCTATCCGGCCAGCCAGCGCCGCCAGGGTCGCGCCCTGGTGGGCTGTGTCGGTTCGGGGGACCTGGAGGTCCTGCTCGAACCCGCCGCCGCCGACTTCACCCTCAGGGTGACCACCTCGGTCAACGGCAGCGAACCGCGCTGGCGCGCCCTCTTCGACCGGCTGTTCGCCGCCCGCGAGGACCTGCCGGCGCTGACCCTGGACATCCATGACTTCGGCGCCACCCCTGGCGTGGTGCGGCTGCGCCTGGAGCAGGGCCTGGAAACCCTCGACCTGGAGGAAAGCCCCCATGGCTGAAGCCACCCTTCCCGATGTCCAGGAGCTGCTGCACAGCCGCAGCTTCGTCGAACTTGGCGCCCGCGAGCGGGCCCGTGTGGTGCTCGATGCCGGCAGCTTTCGCGAGCTGGTCGGTCCTTTCGAGCGGCTGATGTCGCCGTGGCTGCCCAAGCAGGGCATCGTCTGCCAGGCCGATGATGGCGTGGTGGTGGCCAAGGGGCTGATCGACGGCCAGCCGGCGGTGGTCTGCGCCATCGAGGGCGCCTTCCAAGGCGGCAGCATGGGCGAAGTGGGCGGCGCCAAGATCGCCGGTGCCCTGGAGCTGGCGCTGGAAGACAACCTCGCCGGCACCCCGACCCGCGCGGTGCTGCTGCTGGAAACCGGCGGCGTGCGCCTGCAGGAGGCCAATCTGGGCCTCGCCGCCATCGCCGAGATCCAGGCGGCCATCGTCGCCCTGCGCGCGCACCAGCCGGTCATCGGCGTCATCGCCGGCAGCGTCGGCTGCTTTGGCGGCATGTCCATCGCCGCGGGCCTGTGCAGTCAGCTGATCGTCACCCGCGAGGCCCGCCTGGGACTCAACGGTCCCCAGGTGATCGAGCAGGAAGCCGGCATCGAGGAATACGATTCCCGCGATCGCCCCTTCATCTGGAGCCTGACCGGCGGCGAGCAGCGGGTCGCCACGGGCCTGGCCGACGTCTTCGTCGCCGACGACAGCGCCGCCGTGACCGCCGCCATCCGCCTGGGCTTCACCCAGGGCGCTGCCGCCCCCCTGCGCAGCCAGCGGGCCGACCACTACCTGACGCGTCTTGCCGATCTCGGCAGCCGTCCCCAGGCGGACGCCGCGGCGGTTCGCCACCTCTATGCCGGAGACCAGCCATGAGCACCCAGCCTTCGCAACGCGGCCTGACCTGGTTCCAGGCGCTGGCCGGCCAGGGCGAGGCCGTCACCGGCCTGCCCGCCTCCCTGCGCGTCGCCGACCTCGAACTGGCCGGACGCCCCGCACGCTGGCTGGCGGTGGTAGCGGATGCCGAAAACCCCTTTCCTCGTGCTCGCCAGGGCGAGGTCGGCCTGTTGGAGGGTTGGGGCCTGGCCCGGGCCCTTCAGCAGGCCATCGCCGAGGATGCCGGCGCCGCGGTGAAACGCACCCTGATCGCCCTGGTGGACGTTCCCAGCCAGGCCTATGGTCGCCGCGAGGAGGCCTATGGCATCCACCAGGCCCTGGCCGGAGCCGCCGGCGCCTACGCCGAGGCGCGCCTGGCCGGGCACCCGGTACTGGGCCTGCTGGTGGGCAAGGCCATGTCCGGGGGTTTTCTGGCCCACGGCTACCAGGCCAATCGGCTGCTGGCCCTGCGTGATCCCCAGGTGCAGGTGCACGCCATGGGCAAGGCCTCGGCCGCGCGCGTGACCCTGCGCAGTGTCGAGGAGCTGGAGCGCCTGGCGGCGGACATCCCGCCCATGGCCTACGACCTGGACAGCTATGCCTCCCTGGGCCTGCTCTGGCGCCAGCTGGAGGTCGTCCAGCCCGACCAGCCTGCGGGCGAAGATCTACAGCAGGTACGCCAGGCCCTGGCCGACGCCCAGGCCGATGTGCTCGCCAGCGGCGCCACCGATCTCGAACTGCGGCTGGACGGCGCCAATCGCGCGGCCTCTCGCGCAGTACGCGAACGCCTGCGGGCGGGATGGAACGCGTGATGAGCGGGCGGATGGGCCCGTTGGGCTTCGCTGCGCTCAACCCAACCTACGACGCTCAGGTAGGTTGGGGTGAGCGCAGCGAAGCCCAACACCGCCCTCACGACCTCCTCTGGGGCCTCACCCCGGACGCCTTGCCCGCGCGCGCCCCCAGCTGGGCCTGCCAGGTTGCCCAAGCCGGCCTGCCCGTCGTCGTCCGCCGCGCGACACCTGAGCCTAGCCGCATCCCCGTCGGGCTGCGGGGTGTCACCCGCGCTGAGCGGCTGGGGACCTGGCTGGAACCTGGTGCCGTGCTGGAGCGGTACTCTCCTGAACACCTGCGGATCTCGGCCGGCTGCCGCGATCTGCCCGTCTTCGACACCCTTGCCCGCGTGCAAACCCGGCTGGATGACATCGGCCTGCCCTGGGGCCCCACCGGCGCCGCGGGCTACGAGCTGGCCTCTGGCTGGCCAGCCCTGCATGCGGGGAGCGATCTGGATCTGCTGATCCGCTGCGCAACCCCTCTTCCGCGCGAGCAGGCGCGGGCCTTGCTGGCGTCCCTGCAAACGCAGGCGCTATGCCGCCTGGACATCCTGCTGGAGACCCCACTCGGCGGCGTGGCCCTGGCCGATTGGGCCGGAGACGCCTCATGCGTGCTGCTCAAGACCGCTGCCGGTCCCCAGCTGGCGAGTGATCCCTGGCCGGAGGCGCGCGCCGCATGAGCACCCTCTTCCAGTTTCCCGGCCAGGGCGCCCAGCGTCCCGGCATGCTGCATGCCCTGCCCGAGGACGCCGAGGTCCGGCGCACCCTGGTGGAAGCCGCCGAGGCGCTGGACATCGATCCCTTGAACCTGGACTCCGCCCAGGCCTTGGAACACACCCGCGCCGTGCAGCTCTGCCTGCTGATCGCCGGCGTCGCCACCGCGCGCCTGCTGCTGAGCCGCGGACCGGCGCCACAGCTGGTGGCCGGGCTGTCCATTGGCGCCTATGCCGCGGCGGTGGTGGCCGAGGCCCTGGACTTCGCCAATGCCCTGCGCCTGGTGGCCCGTCGCGGTGAGCTGATGCAGGCAGCCTATCCGTCCGGCTACGGCATGCTGGCCATACTTGGTCTGGAACGCGGCACGGTGGAACGCCTGGTCGCCAATCACCATCGGCCTGACGCGCCGCTGTACCTGGCCAATGCCAACGCCGAGCAGCAATACGTGGTCGCGGGTAGCGACGCCGGCCTGGCCGTGCTGTCCGGGGCAGCGCGTACCCAGGGCGCCGCGGCGGCCAAGCGCCTGGCCATGAGCGTGCCGTCCCACTGCCCGCTGCTCGCCGAAGCGGCCCGGACCCTGGACCAGGCCTTCGCCGAAGTCGAGCTACGCGCGCCTCGGCTGGCCTATCTGAGCGGTACTTCGGCACGCCGGCTGGTGCGTGCCGAGCAGTTGCGCGACGACCTGGCCTTCAACATGGCGCGGCCCATCGAATGGCACGCCACTCTGGAAGCCGCTCGCGAGCGCGGCGTGCGCCTGGCCATCGAACTGGCGCCCGGCAGCGTGCTTACCCAACTGGCCAGGCGCGTGCTGCCCGCCAGCGGCGTGCTGGCCTGGCAGGATACCCACCCCGACACCCTGGACGCGCTGCGGCGCGAGGAGGCGGAACGACTGGACTGAGCATTTCGCACAAGGCGGTCGCCCTCACCCCAGCCCTCTCCCCTAGGGAGAGGGGGTAAAAAGCGAGCGCGGTGCCAGGCTTCCACCCAACCCACACAGGATCCGAAGAGACCTTCAAACACGGCAGCTGCCCTCACCTGAACCCTCTCCCCCAAGGGCGAGAGGGTAAGCAGCGAGAGCGGTGCCAGGCCTCACCCCACACCAAGCCCAACCGAGGACAACAACAATGATCATCTACGGTGTAGCGCTTCTGGCCGTCTGCATGCTTGCAGGCGTCATCATCGGCGACTTCCTGGGCGTCCTGCTCGGGGTCAAGTCCAATGTCGGCGGGGTAGGCATCGCCATGCTCCTGCTGATCTGCGCCCGGCTCTACATGGTGCGGCATGGCGGCATGAGCAAGGAATGCGAATTCGGCGTCGGCTTCTGGGGTGCGCTGTACATCCCGGTGGTGGTGGCCATGGCCGCCCAGCAGAACGTGGTCACCGCCCTGCATGGCGGACCCGTGGCAGTGCTGGCGGCCGTCGGCGCCGTGGGTATCTGCGGCGTGACCATCGCCCTGATCAGCCGCAGCCATCGCGGCGAACCGCTACCACCGCTGCCGGATGCAGCCGTTGCACCTGCGCCAGCGGTCGCCCATGCCGCGCCAGCCGGAGGTCGCTAGGATGAACGACATCGTCACCAAAGCCCTGCAACACAACGGCCTGGTCGCCGCCTTCGCACTGATCGGCCTGATCATGTGGATCTCGGTGGTCCTTTCGCGCCGACTGACCTTTGGCCGGGTGCACGGCTCGGCCATCGCCATCGTCATCGGTCTGGTACTGGCCTGGGTCGGGGGCACCGTCACCGGTGGCCAGAAAGGCCTGGCCGACCTCGCGCTGTTTTCCGGTATCGGCCTGATGGGCGGTGCCATGCTGCGCGACTTCGCCATTGTCGCCACCGCCTTCGAGGTCCAGGCCACGGAGGCGCGCAAGGCCGGCATGATCGGCGCCGTGGCCTTGCTCCTCGGCACCGTACTGCCCTTCATCGTCGGCGCCGCGGTGGCCTGGGCCTTCGGCTACCGCGACGCGGTGAGCATGACCACCATCGGCGCGGGCGCCGTGACCTACATCGTCGGTCCGGTGACCGGCGCCGCGCTGGGTGCCAGCTCAGACGTCATGGCGCTGTCCATCGCCACCGGCCTGATCAAGGCGATCATCGTCATGGTGGCGACGCCCGCTTCGGCGCGCCTGCTGGCACTGGACAATCCGCGCTCGGCGATGGTCTTCGGCGGCCTGGCCGGTACCGTCAGCGGCGTCACCGCGGGACTCGCCGCCACCGACCGCCGACTGGTGCCCTATGGCGCCCTCACCGCCACCTTCCACACCGGCCTGGGCTGCCTGCTGGGGCCATCGCTGCTGTTCTTCTGCGTACGGGCGCTGGTGGGCTAGCCGCGCGCGTACATCCGGCATTCGGCGACGAAGGCCAGCAGATTGGGATCGCGCTCGCGGCTGCGCAGGAACACCGCGCCGATGCGCTGCTGCAGCCGATAGCGTGCGGCCAGGGGCAACAGCTTGAGGCGGTTCTGGTAGACCGCCTCGACCCGCCCCGGCAGCAGCGCGTAGCCCACCCCGGAGCTGACCATGCTCATCAGCGAGAAGATGTCGTTGACCTGCATGATCACCTCCGGCTCGAAACCGGCCTGGGCGAACACCTGGCGCCCGTCGCGAAAGGTGGCGAAGCCCTGGGTCAGGGTTACGAAGGGCACCCCGGCGAGGTCGCGCAGGTCCACCTCGGCCTGGTCGGCGAAGGGCGAGTCGCTGGGCGCGGCGAGAAAGATGTCGTCACTGAACAGCTCTACGCTCTCGCAGTCGGCATCCACCACGGCGTCATCCAGGGCCACCAGCATGGCGTCCAGCTTGAAGTCGTGCAGCTGCTCGGCGAGGTCGGCGTTGGAACCCAGCACCAGGTCGATGTTGAGTTCGCTGCGCCTGAGCTTGAGGCCCATGATCAGCTGGGGCACGGTCTTGACCGTCAGCGAATAGAGCGCGCCCAGGCGAAAGCGATCGGCCGAAAAGCCCGCCGCCTGCCGCGTGAGGCGTATCGTCTCGGCCAGGTCCTGCATCAGCCGCTCGGCCCGCGCCTCCAGCACGAAGGCGCCGTCCAGCGGCGTCAGGGTGCGCCCCTCGTGCTTGAACAGGGGGCAGCGCAGGGCGTTTTCCAGGGAGTGGATGGCGCGGTGCACGCTGACATGGCTGGTGCCCAGCTCGGCGGCGGCACGTGCCAGGTTGCGGCTGCGCATGAAGGCCAGGAAGATCTCCAGCTTGCGCAGGGTGAGTTCATCGGTATCGGACATGGCGGCCAGCGGGCGATGGAGGACAGCTGCCCACCTTGCCCGGATGGATGGGCGGCGTCGAGCCTTCGAATCGCCCTGGCGGCGCCTGGCTCCGTCGGTGCAATCCCGAGGGTAACCAGGCGCCCCCACCCGGCCCTACAACCAACCCTTGATCTGCTGGCAGACCGCCGTGGTGGAGATGCCGTAGCGGTCATGCAGGGTCGGCAGCGCCCCGGCGTCGAGGAAGGCGTCGGGCAATGCGATCTGGCGGAAGGTGGGCGTCACGCCGTTGCGCAGCAGGGTAGTCGCCACCGCCTCCCCCAGGCCACCGATCAGCGAATGATTCTCCGCCGCCACCACCAGCCGTCCCGGCTTGCGGGCTTCCGCCAGGAGCGTCGCTTCGTCCAGCGGCTTGATGGTCGGCACATGCAGCACCGAGACGTCCACGCCATCGGCGGCCAGGGCCTCGGCGGCTTCCAGGGCGCGCATGGTCATCAGGCCGGTGGACACCACCAGCACGTCGTGACCGGGGCGTACCACCTGGGCCTTGCCGAGCTGGAAGCGGTAGTCGTAGCGATCCAGCACCAGGGGTACGTTGCCGCGCAGGAGGCGCATGTAGACGGGCCCCTGGTGGGCGGCGATGGCCGGCACCGCCTGCTCGATCTCCAGGGCGTCGCAGGGGTCGATGACCATGAGGTTGGGCATGGCGCGAAAGATCGCCAGATCGTCGGTGGCCTGGTGGCTGGGGCCGTAGCCGGTGGTCAGCCCAGGCAGGCCGCAGACGATCTTGACGTTGAGATTCTCCTCGGCGATGGCCATGCAGATGAAGTCGTAGGCGCGTCGCGAGGCGAATACCGCATAGGTGGTGGCGAACGGCACGCAACCTTCGCGGGCCATGCCGGCGGCGGCGCTCATCAGCAGTTGCTCGGCCATGCCCATCTGGTAGAAGCGCTCGGGATGGGCCTTGGCGAAGATGTGCAGGTCGGTGTACTTGGCCAGGTCGGCAGTGAGGCCGACGATGTCCTGGCGCTGTTCGGCCAGGGCCGCCAGGGCGTGGCCGAAGGGCGCCGGTCGCGTCGGCTGGCCTTCGGCGGCGATGCTGGCGATCATCGCCGAGGTGGTCAGGCGTGGCTTGGTAGCGGTGCTGGTAGTCATCAGAAGTCCCTCCCGGCATCCAGGGCGTCGAGGGCCAGGGCCCATTCGTGCGCCTCGACGCGGATGAAGTGAGTCTTGTCGCGGGTTTCCAGGAAGGGCACGCCCTTGCCCATGCGGGTATCGCAGAGAATGATCCGCGGCTGCCGGCCCGGGTGCTGGCGGGCGCGGTCGAAGGCGGCGACCAGCGCCTCGCGGTCGTTGCCGTCGACGCGCTGGACGAACCAGCCGAAGGCCTGCCAGCGCTCGGCCAGGGGCTCGAAGGCGAGGATCTCGCGGCAATGGCCGTCGGCCTGCTGGTTGTTCACGTCCACCAGGGCGATGAGATTGTCCAGTTGCCAATGGGAAGCCGACATGGCCGCTTCCCAGGTGGCGCCTTCGTTGAGTTCGCCATCGGACAGCAGGTTGTAGACGAAGGCGCCGGACTGCTTACGCTTGAGACCGAGGCAGGCGCCCACGGCGATGCCCAGGCCCTGGCCGAGGGAACCGCCGGTGATCTCCATGCCCGGGGTGTAGGCGGCCATGCCCGACATGGGCAGGCGGCTGTCGTCGCAGCCATAGGTCTCCAGCTCGTCCTGCGGCACGATGCCGGCCTCGATCAGCGCGGCGTAGAGGGCTATCGCGTAGTGGCCGATGGACAGGTAGAAGCGGTCGCGCCCTTCCCACTCGGGATCCTGTGGCTGGTAGCTCAGGGCATGGAAATAGGCCACGGCCAGGACGTCGGCGACGCCCAGGGCCTGGCCGACATAGCCCTGGCCCTGGATCTGGCCCATGCGCAGGGCATGGCGGCGGATGTTGTGGGCGCGCTCGGCCAGAGAGAGCGGTGCGAGTTGTGGCGATGAAGCGGTCATGATCTGTACCTCGATTAGCGATTGACCAGGGCGGCAGGGATGCGCAGGACCAGCGTGGCGCCGATCACCAGCACCCCGGTGATGAGGAACATGCCGATGGCGCTGGAACCGGTGCTGGTGGTGATCCAGCCGATCAGGTAGGGCGAGCAGAAGCCGGCCAGGTTGGCGAAGCTGTTCACCGCGGCGATGCCGGCGGCGGCGGTGACCCCGCCCAGCAGCGTGGTGGGCAGCATCCAGAACAGCGAGGACGCCGAGAGGATGCCGGCTGCCGCCAGGCACAGGCTGAGGATCGACAGGGTGACGTTGTGGCCGAAGACCGCAGCAAGGCTGAGGCCGCAGGCGCCCAGTAGCATGGGAATCACCAGGTGCCAGCGGCGCTCGCGGTGCCGGTCGCCGCTGCGCCCGGCCAGCAGCATGGCGACGATGGCGCACATATAGGGCAGGCTGGTGAGCAGGCCGATGTGCAGCGGATCGGCGACCCCCGAGTTGCGCACCAGGGTCGGCAGCCAGAAGGTGATGGCGTACTGGCCCATGACCACGCAGAAGTAGATGGCGGCCAACAACCACAGCCGGCGATCGCGAATGAAGTCGCGCACGCTGGCGTGTTCGGTCTTGTGCTGGTTGTCCTCGGCCAGTTCCTTCTGGATCAGCGCCTTTTCCTCGTCGTCCAGCCAGGTCGCCTGGTGCACGCCGTCCTTGAGGTAGCCGAGCACCATGAGCCCCACCAGCACCGTGGGGATGGCTTCGATGACGAACATCCACTGCCAGCCGGCCCAGCCATGGACGCCGGCGAACTGATTCATGATCCAGCCCGACAGCGGCCCGCCGATCATGCCCGACAGGGGAATGGCGACGAACCAGAGCACCGTCATGCGGGCGCGGCGGTAGGTGGGAAACCAGTAGGTCAGATAGAGCAGCAGGCCGGGCGCCAGGCCCGCCTCGGCGACGCCGAGCAGGAAGCGCAGCAGATAGAACTGCCAGGCCGTCTCGACGAAGGCGAACAGCCCGGACAGGAGGCCCCAGGTGATCATGATGCGGGCGATCCAGCGGCGGGCGCCGACCTTGTGCAGGATGATGTTGCTGGGCACCTCGCAGAGGAAATAGCCGATGAAGAACATGCCGGCGCCGAGGCCGTAGACGGCTTCGCTCAGCGCCAGGTCGTTCATCATCTGCAGCTTGGCGAAGCCGACGTTGACCCGGTCCAGATAGGCGCAGAAGTAGCACAGCATCAGGAAGGGCATCAGCCGCCAGGCGGTCTTGCGATAGGCATTGGCGCGCGCCGAGGTGGCCGCTGCCAGGGTGAGCGTAGTCATGGTCTGATCTCTTGTTGTTATGGGCGCCGCAGCCGCGGGCGCCCTCTTCGATGCAGAGCGTTGAGAACGAGGGGGCGATCAGTGGATCAGCATGCCGCCGTTGACGTCCAGGGTGACGCCGGTCAGGTAGCCGGAGAGATCGCTGGCCAGGAACAGCGCGGCGTTGGCCACGTCCCGGGGCTCGCCGAGGCGACCCAGCGGGATGCCGTCGATGATCGACTGGCGGCGCTCGTCGTGCATCAGGCCGCCGGTGATATCGGTCTGGATCAGGCCGGGGGTCAGGGCGTTCACGCGGATGCCGTCCGGCCCGAATTCCCGCGCCATCGCCCGGGTCAGGCCCAGCACCCCTGCCTTGGCGGCGCTGTAGTGGGGGCCGCCGAAGATGCCACCGCCACGCTGGGCGGACACCGAGGACAGGCAGACGATGCTGCCCCCGCCCTGCTCGCGCATGGCCGGAATCACCGCCTGGGACATCAGCAGGGTGCCGCGCAGGTTGACGTCGAGGATGCGGTCGTAGTCGGCGCGGCCGATCTCCAGGGTCTTCACCGGCTGGGTGATGCCGGCATTGTTGACCAGCACGTCGAGGCGACCGTACTGGGCGAGCGCCTGGTCGACCGCGGCCCTGACCTGGGCTTCGTCGGCCACGTTGGCTGCCAGGCCGAGGTGACCTTCGCCGAGGCTGGCAGCGGCATCCCGCGCCGCGCCGGCATCGAGGTCGAGGATGATGACCCGCGCGCCCTGGGCAGCGAAGGCCTGGGCCGTGGCGCGGCCGATGCCGCGCGCGGAAGCGGCGCCGGTGACGAGGGCGATCTTGTCTTGCAGCAGCAGGGAGTGCAGGGGCATGACGCTATCCTTCTTGTTGTTGTGGAGGGCTGTCGCTGAGGGCCAGAGTGCCCCTGCCCCAGGACCCCAGCAACGCAGCCTGCGTCATACCGTGCTGAATAAAATTCATGCCTGCAACTTGGCAGTCCGGCCAGGTCTATCGACAATCAGCCTCCAACTGGCCCTAGGAGCCGCGCCCCATGGATTCCGGCAAGACGCTTTCCCTGCCACCGCTGAAAGCCCTTCAAGCCTTCGAGCAGACCGCCCGCTTCGCCAACGTCGCCCGCGCCGCCGAGCAGCTGGCGCTGACGCCCTCGGCGGTCAGCCATCAGCTGGCCAAGCTGGAAGCCCTGGTGGGGCGCGCGCTCTTCGTCCGTGGTGCGCGCGGCATGACCCTGACCCCGGCCGGGGAGCAATACCTGGAAGAGGTCAGCGAGGTGCTGCACCGCCTGGCGATGGCCACGGATCGCGCGGCCAGCGATGCCGGCCTGGAGTGCCTGCGGCTGCACTCGGCGCCGAGCTTCGGCCTGCTCTGGCTGATGCCGCGGCTGGAGCTATTCCGCCAAAGTCATCCCGATCTGCAGATCAATCTCTCCTGCTCCTACGAATCCCTGCATTTCAGCCGCGACAAGGTCGACATCGACATCCGCCACGGCCTGCCCAGCTGGCCGAACCTGGAGATCCGCACCCTGCAGCGCGAACGCCTGGCGGTACTGGCCGCGCCGCAGTTGCTGGAAAAACGCCCGGTCCGGTCACCGGCGGATCTGCTGCACAGTGAGCTGATCCTGTCCGAAGCCACCCTGATGAAGTGGCCCAACTGGTTCGCCCAGCAGGGCCTGGCGCTGCCGGAACGGCCCTACACCCTGAGCTTCGATCGCTCCTACATGACCCTGGAAGCCGCCCGCCATGGCCTGGGCTTCGCCCTGGAGAGCACGGTGCTGGCGGCGGACTATCTGGCCCGCGGCGATCTGGTGCGGGTCCTGCCACAGGATGACGACCTGCCGGTGGCCGCGCACCACCTGGTGTTTCCCCGGGCGCACTCGCGCTACGCCCGGGTGCGGCGCTTTCTCGACTGGCTGCAACAGGAGCTGGGGCAGCCCTTCGCGTATTAGCCGGCCTGCAGCCGCTCCCGGAGCAAGGCAACGAAGGCCTGAGCCGCCGGGGTGAGGCTGCGGCCGGTGGGGGTCAGGATGCCCAGCGGCCGGGCCAGGCTCTCGCCGCGGACCGGCAGGGCCACGACCGGGGCCTCGCCGCCCGCCGATTCCGGCAGCAGGGCCAGGCCCTGGCCGGCCGCCACCAGGGCCAGCAGGGTGCTCATGTAGTTGGCTTCCAACGCCGCCACCAGGCGCAGGCCGGCGGCGGCGAAGGCGAAGTCCAGGCATTCGCGCACGCTGCTGTCGCGCCCGGTGAGCAGCAAGGGCACGGCGTCGAGCTCGGCCAGGGTGATTTCGGCGCGGCCCGCCCAAGGGTGGTCACGGGGGACGAACAGCTGCAGGTGATCGACATACAGCGGCTGGAAGTCCAGCCCTACGGCACGTGGACGGACGCCGATGCCCAGATCCACCTGCCCTTCCCGGACCAGCGCCTCGACTCTACCGGCCACCACATCCTGCAAGCGGACCTCGATGGCCGGATGACGGGCCTGGAAGGTCTTCAGCAATTCGGGAAAGGGGCCCATGAAAAAGGACGGCAAGGCCGCCAGGGTGATCCGCCCTCGGCGCAGGCCCGCCAGATCCCGGGCATGGGTCTGGACATCGCCCAGGTCCACCAGGACGCGCTCCAGGGGTCCGCGCAGTTCTTCGCCGGCGGTGGTGAGCTGGACCCGGCGCGGGGTGCGTTCGAGCAGCTGCACCTCAAGCCAGGCTTCGAGTTGCTGGATCTGCACGGTGAGCGCCGGGGGGGACAGGTGCAACTCCTCGGCCGCGCGGGCGAAGGAGCCCTGGCGGGCCACGGCGAGAAAGGCCTGCACGTGCTGGAGCAGATTCTTCATTTTGTTTTTCTGAACGCCGCTTCGGAAGATTCCAATTTACAGGAGGTCGGGCGTCTTCGAATACTGGACTCACAACAACAAAACCTCCCGTGCGCCCGCCAGCCGTGCCACGGTCCAAGGAGTCCGCCATGCTCGCCCTGCTCGGTGTCGTCACCATTCTTGCGTTGCTCATCGCGGTCATGAGCAAACGCGTCTCGCCCCTGGTCGCCCTGATCGTCATTCCCATCGCCGCGGCCCTGATCGGTGGCTTCGGCCTGGGCACCAGCGCCTTCATCATCGCCGGCATCAAGGGCGTCGCCCCGGTGATCGGCATGTTCGTCTTCGCCATCCTGTTCTTCGGCATCATGACCGACGCCGGAATGCTCGATCCCATCATCGACCGCATCCTGCGCACCGTCGGTACCCGGCCGACGCGCATCGTCTGCGGCAGCGCCCTGCTCGCCCTGCTGGTGCACCTGGACGGCTCCGGCGCGGTGACCTTCCTGGTGACCATCCCCGCCATGCTGCCGCTCTATACCCGCCTGGGCCTGGACCGGCGCATCCTCGCCTGCGTGGCCGCCATGGCCGCCGGGGTCAACTTCCTGCCCTGGACCGGCCCGGTGCTGCGCTCCTCCGCCGCCCTGCACGTGCCGGTGGCCGATCTGTTCCAGCCGCTGATCCCGGTGCAACTGGTGGGCCTGGCCTTCGTCTTCGCCAGTGCCTGGTGGCTCGGCCGCCGCGAGGAGAAGCGCCTGACCCTGGCCGGCCAGGCGCCCTGGCTGAATGCCGATGGTGCCGGTGCCGCGCCGGAGCGGGTACTCAGTGATGCCGAGCGCGCCCTGCGTCGCCCCGGGCGTTTCTGGATCAACCTGCTGCTGACCATGGTGGTGATGGGCGTGATGATCGCCGGCTGGGTCGATCCGGTGGTGATGTTCATGCTCGGCACCGTCGCCGCGCTGTGCCTGAACTACCCCTCGGTGGACGCCCAGAAGGCGCGCATCGACGCCCATGCCAAGACCGCCCTGACCATGGCCAGCATCCTCTTCGCCGCCGGGGTCTTCACCGGCATCATGCAGGGCAGCGGCATGCTCAAGGCCATGGCCCAGGTAGCGGTGGCCGGCATCCCGGCTGGCCACGGGCAATTGATCCCGGCAGTGGTGGGCTTCCTGTCCATGCCGCTGAGCCTGCTGTTCGATCCGGACTCCTTCTACTTCGGCGTCATGCCGGTGATCGCCGAGGTCGGCCGCAACCTGGGGGTCGATCCGGTGCAGGTGGCCCAGGCCTCGCTGCTCGGGGTGCACACCACCGGCTTCCCGGTCAGCCCCCTGACCCCGGCGACCTTCCTGCTGGTGGGCCTGTGCAAGCTGGACCTGGCCGATCACCAGCGCTTCACCATCCCCTTCCTGTTCGCGGCCTCGGTGCTGATGACCCTGACCGCCCTGCTCCTGGGAGTCTTCTAGATGAGCCGTCTTCTTCGCATCGGCTGCGGCGCCGGCTATTCCGGTGATCGCATCGAACCCGCCGTGGAGCTGGCCGAGCATGGCCACCTCGACTACCTGGTGTTCGAATGCCTGGCCGAACGCACCATCGCCCTGGCGCAACAGGCGCGACTGGCCGATCCCGAGGCCGGTTTCGATCCGCTGCTGGAGGCACGGATGCGGCGCATCCTGCCGCTGCTGAATCAGGCCGGGCGACCGCGCCTGCGGGTGATCACCAACATGGGCGCCGCCCATCCCTCCGCCGCGGCGCGCAAGGTCGCGGCCCTGGCCCGCGAGTTGGGTCTCACCGGGCTGAAGATCGCTGCCGTAGCCGGCGACGACGTACTGGCCCAGTTGCCCGCCGACGCCCTGCTGGACAGCGGCCAGACCCTGGCCGAACTGGGCGACCGGGTGATCTCGGCCAATGCCTACCTGGGGGTGGAAGGCATCGTCCAGGCCCTGGCGGCGGACGCCGATGTCATCATCACCGGCCGGGTGGCCGATCCCTCGCTGTTCCTCGCGCCGCTGGTGCATGAATTCGGCTGGGCGGCGGATGACTGGGAACGTCGCGGGCGCGGCACCCTGGTCGGCCACCTGCTGGAATGCGCCGGTCAGGTCACCGGCGGCTACTTCGCCGACCCCGGCTACAAGGACGTACCCGACCTCGCTCGCCTGGGCTTTCCCCTGGCCGAGGTGGACGCCGAGGGCCACGCCACCATTACCAAGGTGGCCGGTTCCGGCGGCTGCGTGACCCCGGCGACCTGCACCGAGCAATTGCTCTATGAGGTACACGACCCGGCCGCCTATCTGACGCCGGACGTCACCGCCGACTTTTCCGGCGTTGCCCTGCAGCAGTCCGCGCCCGACCGGGTCGCGGTCAGCGGAGCCCGGGGCAAGGCGCGCCCTGCGCAGTTCAAGGTCTCGGTGGGTTATCGCGACGGCTGGCATGGCGAAGGCCAGCTTTCCTATGCCGGACCGGGTGCCCTCGCCCGCGCCCGCCTGGCGGCTGACGTGGTGCGCGAGCGTCTGCAACTCTGCGGCGTACCGGTTCAGGAGCTGCGCTGCGAACTGATCGGCTGCGACGCCCTGCACGGCGAGACGCTGGCCGCGCGAGCTACCGGCGAACCCTGGGAAGTCCGCTTGCGGGTGGTCGGGCGCTGCGCCACCCGCGCGGCGGCGGTGCAGATCGGCAACGAGGTGGAAACCCTCTATACCAATGGCCCGGCCGGTGGCGGTGGCGCCACCAAGGCGGTCCGCGAGGTCATCGCCGTGGCGTCGCTGCTTTGGCCGCGTGCGGCCGTCATCCCCACCCTGGAGCTGGAGACGCTGCCATGAAACTGCGCGAGATCGCCCACGTCCGCACCGGCGACAAGGGAGACATTTCGAACATGGCGGTGATCGCCTATCGCCGTGAAGATTTCGAGCGCCTGCGCCGGACGCTCACCACGGAACGGGTCGCCGCCTGGTTCGCCGACAGCCGGCCCGCCGACGCCGCGCCCGTGCGCCGCTACGAAGTGCCCGCCCTGGGCGCGCTGAATTTCGTGCTGCCCGGCGCCCTGCGCGGTGGCGTCACCCGCTCGCTGGCGCTGGATGCCCATGGCAAGGGGCTGGGCGCGGCGTTGCTGGATCTGGAGCTGGAAGACTAGCCGCACGGCTCAACCCGGGGTGCCGACACCCGCGCCGGGCAAGCGCGTCAGCAGGATGGTGTCCTTGTCGAGCGGGACGTGGGCACCCTTGCGTCTGAGTTCGTTGATGGCATGCAGCAGGATCAGATTCACCTGTTCGACCGCGCGCATGTCGTCCGCCTTGAGCAGCCGCGACACCCGCACATTGTGATCGGCCTCGATGAGCGTGATCAGCAGGCCGTCACTGCGCCGCTCCAGCTCATGGCGCACGGGTGGATCGAGTTGGGCCAAGCGTTCATGCAACCTGTTCATCTGCAGGCTCCCGAAGGAACGTCACCCACTTCAGGCTAGCCGCCTCGGTAGAGAACGCAAGGCGCCTGGGGCGCGGCGTGCTGCCAGGGTCACGGGAGGGTACCGGGGCCAAAACGCGGCCGAGGCCTGTCACGAAGCTGCCATCAGTATCCGGCAGGCTGGGCCTCCTGACCGCCACGTCGTGGCAGAGGCCGATCCATGGATACCCGCCCCGCTCTCCGCCACCGCATCTCAGCGGTCTCTCCCTCGGCGCGCGTAGCCCTGGCTGCCCGAACGACCTGCTGTCGTCACGCCGAAGCGCATGGCCAACGCATCGCCCTGGCCACCCGGCATCTGATAGCGCTCGGGCATCTTCAGATCCTCCTGGTGACAGCTCAGCAACGGTCGGTCGCCGAGGCCGACGCCGAATTGCAGGCGCATTGCCAGGTCATGCTGGCGGAGGGACTGCCGCTGCTGCCGCGGCTGGAGCTCGACCCGGCGGCTCCCGCATACGGGCCGGAGCTGGCCGCCAGACTGGCCGGCATCGCCCCGACCGCCCTGCTCTGCACCCAGCCTGCCCTGGCCAGGGCGCTGCAGACCGCCCTTGCGTCCCAGGGTGAGCTGACCATCGTCGGTCCCGCAACGAGGGACGAGGCGCAGAACGCAGCCTGGCACTAGCTCAAACGGTCGACCTTCAGAAATTCGACCCCCGGATCGTGCGGCCTGCCTGATCGGGCTGCTGCAGGTTGCCCGAAGTAGCGGCCTTGACCGGATTCCAGTCGATCTCGGCGCGCTGCACCGCATTGGCGGTGAAGCGTTCGTTGAGTTCCGGCGCCAGGCGGTGGCCCCAATAGGCCATCTTCGCCTTGTAGCCCACGGTGATTTCCTTTTGCGGTTGCAGCAGCGCCCTGACGATGGCCTGCACCGCCTTGTCCGGTGCGTCCTTGGTCGGCAGATCGGGACGGTGGCCGGTATAGGTGGCCGCATGGCCCCAGATCGGCGTATCCAGCGCCCAGGGCAGCACCGTCGACAGCTGAATGTTGGGCTGGCGTCCGCGCCGCAGTTCCTGCTGGAGCACCCGGCCGAGGCTGAGCACCGCGGCCTTGGACGCCGAATAGGAGGCCTGATAGGCGTGGGGGATCTCGCCGTCGACCGACGCCACGTTGACCAGCCGGCCATAGCCCTGGCGACGGAAGCGCTGCAGGGCCAGGTGAGTGCCGATGACCACGCCTTTCACATTGGTATCCAGCAGACGCAGATGATCGTCCAGCGGGATCTCCTCGAAACGGCCCACCGCCACGACACCGGCATTGTTGATCCAGCCGTCGATGCGACCGAAGCGCTGCTCGGCCTGCTCGGCCAGGGCAGTCATCTGCGCCATGTCGGCGACATCGGTGGGCACTGCCAGGGCGGCTACGCCCAGGGCCTGGACCTCGACCGCCAGGGCTTCCAGCGCCTCGGTCCGCCGCGCTGCCAGCACCAGGTTGGCACCGTGCCGGGCCAGCGCCAGGGCCACGCCGCGGCCGACACCACTGGAGGCGCCGGTGACGACGATGGTCCGGCCGCTCAGTCGCTGGTGATCAGGCCGCCCGGAACGCCGGGGCGAGGTGCGGTTCAACAGGGCCAGGGCGGCAGGCAGGGCAAGTAGCAGTGGCAGGGTACGCATCAGGGATCTTCCTCGGGTCTGTGTCTGAGGTGTGACCCGTGGCCAACCGCACTGACGTCCCGCCTGGGACGACCGGGGCCTGGCGCGCCGATGGCGACCGCTTCGCTTGATCGCCAAGATCGTCGCGCCAGGGCAGCCGCCGGGCGCCACGACCGTTCGGCGGAAGACCTCAGTCTTCGGGCTGGCGATGCGGCATGACGATGCCGTGCAGCTTGAGCCGCCGATAGAGGGTGGCCCGGGACATCCCCAGCGCCCGGGCGGTCGGAATGGCCTTCCAGCGGTGCCGCACCAGGGCGGCAAGGATCGACCGCCGCTCGAGACTGTCGACCGCGGGTGGCGGCTCGATGGCCAACGCGCCAGCGGGCCGTAGACTGGCCGGCAGGTGATCTAGGCAGATCAGGACGCCGTCGCACAGGGCGCAGGCGTAGCGCAGCACATTGCGCAGTTCGCGCACATTGCCCGGCCAGTCATGGGCCAGGATGGCCTCCTGCGCCTGGGGCGCCAGCTCCGGCGCAGCACGCTGGCCGCATTCCTCTTCGAGCAACCGCCGCGCGAGCGCCAGGCGGTCGGCACGCTCGCGCAAAGGTGGCAGTTGAAAGACGGCGCCATTGAGACGATAGAGCAGGTCTTGGCGAAACAGTCCGGCGGCGACCCGCGCCTGGAGGTCGCGGTGGGTGGCGCCGACCAGCCGCACATCGACTCGCCGCGCCTGGGCGCTGCCCACCGGCAGCACCTCGCCCTCGGCCAGCACCCGCAGCAGGCGCGTCTGCAGGGCCAGGGGCATGTCGCCGATCTCGTCGAGAAAGAGGGTGCCGCCATCGGCCGCCACGATCAGGCCATCGCGCCCCTGGCGCTGGGCGCCGGTAAAGGCCCCCGCGGCATGACCGAACAATTCGCTCTCGATCAGGCTTTCCGGCAGCGCCGCGCAATTGAGGGCGACGAAGGACCGCCCGCTGCGATCGCCGCCCTCATGCAGGCCGCGAGCAAAGACCTCCTTGCCGGTACCGGTCTCCCCGGTCACCAAGATCGGCAGGCCGTGGCGATAGAGACGCAGGGCGGTCGCGAGCGCCTGGCTGATCCGCGGCTCCTGTTCGTTTTCGGTCTCCAGGTCTTCGCGCACCAGGGGAATCACCACACCCGTGCGCGGCCGCGGCGCCCGGACCCGGGCGTGGAACTGCGCTTCGCCCAGACGCAGGGGTTCAGGATCGTCCTCCTTTAAACGCGCCGAGGCGTCGCGACCAAACAACTCGTCGAGGCGCTGCGGCAGGTAGCCCAGCTGAGCGAGGCAGAGCTGCCGGGCCGGGCGATTCAGGCCGGTCAGGCGACCGCCCGCATCCCAGGCGAGCAGAAATTCCGGCTGGGTGTCCAGGTAGCTGGGCCGGGTGTGGCCGCAGAGCACCCAGTCGCCCCGGGCGCTGTGCATGAAGTAGGCGTTTTCGATGCGCTGGGCGCTGTCGCGAGTGAATTGCTGGATCAGCAACTGACTGCGCCGGTCGTCCGGCGAGCGTGGCGCCGAGACATCCAGCACCCCGAGCAACTCGCCACCCGGGGCGAATACCGGCGCGGCGGTGCAGGTCAGGCCGGTAAAGGCCACGCGGAAATGATCGGCCTTGTGCACCGTCACCGGCGCCCGGTCGGTCAGCACTGCGGCCACGCCGCAGGTGCCCTCCTCCTGCTCGGACCAGCAGGTCCCCAGATAGAGTCCGGCGCGGCGGCATTCCTCATCGAGGCGATCGCTGACCCGGTAGTCGAGGGTATGGCCCTGGGCATCGGCCAGCAGCACGCAGTAGTCGGCCGCCTCGACCCGCGCATGCAGGGCGCCCAGTTCGCCATCGGCGACGCGCAGGAAGTCCTCCGCCGCCTGCTGGTGCTGGCGCAATTCGTAGCGCGAGAGGATGCGCGGCCCCCGCAGCGAGCCCGGGTCGAGCTGATACTGCTCGAAGGAACGGCGCCAGGAATCGAGGATGCGCCCGGGCGGACTGGCCGCGCGCAAGGGTGCGCGCAGGGCCTGGTCGATGGCGCGGGCGTGATAGCGGGCCTGGGTAGACAACATGGACGTCTCTCCCTGAATTCCGGTCATGGCATGGAAGGCCGGTCATTGTTCTGCCCTTCATTTAGCGCCCCCTGGCCCCGGCCTTCAAGTCCGCCGCGCCGTGAGACGAATCGTCTCAGCGTCTCGCCCTCCTGTCGCAACCCTGAGACGCCCCGGCGCGTCGACGACTGCCAGCCGGCTCCGGGCATCCCCCGCAAACTCGCGCCCAGGCTGGCCTGCAGTGGATCTGCAGCGACCTGGCACCGCCCTTGCTCAGGGCTCTGCGACGCTCCCAAGACAACGACAAGAGGGCCAGACCCATGAGCGCATCCTGGCATCGCCGCACGGCAGCCCTGACCGATGGCCCGGGCCTCGGGAGTCAGCCATGCCCGTAAGCGTCGGCATCCTGCCCAACCCGGCCTCCGGCCGTGACCTGCGCCGGCTGACCGGCAACGCCGCCCTGACCTCCAGCACCGACAAGGCCGGGGTGGTGATGCGCCTGCTGGCGGCCTTTGGCGCCACCGGCGTGGAGCGGGTGCTGCTGCCACCGGACATGACCGGCATCGCCGCCGCCGTGCTCAAGGCCAGCGGCAGTCGCCAGGCCCGTGAGCAGCGCTGGCCGGCGCTTGCGTTTCTCGATCTGCCGCTCACGCAAACGGTGGACGACACCCGCCGTGCGGCACGGCTGTTGTTGGCGCAGGGCGCCCGGGTGATCGCCGTGCTCGGCGGCGATGGCACTCACAAGGCGGTGGCCGCCGAGGTGGGCGACCTGCCGCTGCTGACCCTGTCCACCGGCACCAACAATGCCTTTCCCGAATTGCGCGAGGCCACCAGCGCGGGGCTGGCTGGCGGCCTGGTAGCGGCCGGCCGGGTCGACCCGGCGCTGGCGCTGCGGCGCAACAAGCGGCTGCGGGTGGAGGTGCCCGAGCGCGGCATCCGCGACTGGGCGCTGGTGGACGTGGCGGTCTGTCGCCAGACCTATATCGGTGCCCGGGCGGTGACCCGGGTGGAGGATCTGGCCGAGGTCTTCACCACCTTCGCCGAGCCCTGGGCCATCGGCCTGTCGGCCTTGTGCGGCCTCTGGCATCCGGTCGCGCGCGGCGCTCCCCAGGGCGGCTGGGTGCGACTGGAGCCCGAGGCTCCGGCGCAACTGACCGTTCCCCTCGCCCCCGGCGTGCTGGCCCAGGCCGGCATCGCCGCCAGTGGCCTGCTGCTACCTGGCGAGTCGCGCACCCTGTCGCTGACCGCCGGCACCCTGGCACTGGACGGCGAGCGGGAAATCGAATTCGGCCCCGAGGCGCGTCCGCAGGTGACGCTGGACCTCGATGGCCCCCTGAGCATCGACGTGGAGCGGGTACTGGAGCTGGCGGCGCAGCAGCGCCTGCTGGTCCGCCGCCTGCCCGCGTCGGCCCTCGGCAATCCTGGAGAACAATAAGATGAGCGAGACCGTAAGCGTCGAAAACCTGAGCCATGCCTACCGGGTGATGCGCACCATCCGCGCCTTCGAGGAGCGGCTGCACGTGGAATTCGCCACCGGCGAGATTCCCGGCTTCGTCCACCTCTATGCCGGCGAGGAGGCCTCGGCCGCCGGTGTCATGGCCCACCTTGGCCACGAGGACAGCATCGCCTCCACCCACCGCGGCCACGGCCACTGCATCGCCAAGGGCGTGGACGTCTACGGCATGATGGCCGAGATCTACGGCAAGAAGACCGGAGTCTGCCAGGGCAAGGGCGGCTCCATGCACATCGCCGACCTGGAAAAGGGCATGCTCGGTGCCAACGGCATCGTCGGGGCCGGAGCCCCGCTGGCCGCCGGCGCCGCGCTGGCGGCCAAGCTGAAGGGCAGCGATGCGGTGGCCGTGGCCTTCTTCGGTGACGGCGGCTCCAACGAGGGTGCGGTCTTCGAGGCCATGAACCTGGCCTCGGTGTGGAATCTGCCGTGCATCTTCGTCGCCGAGAACAACGGCTACGCCGAAGCCACCGCCTCGAACTGGTCGGTGGCCTGCGACCACATCGCCGATCGCGCCGCCGGCTTCGGCATGCCCGGCGTGACGGTGGACGGCTTCGACTTCTTCGCCGTCCATGAAGCCGCCGCGGCCGCCGTGGCCCGGGCCCGGGCCGGCGAAGGCCCCTCGCTGATCGAGGTGAAGTTCACCCGCTACTTCGGCCACTTCGAGGGCGACGCCCAGACCTACCGCGATCCCGACGAGGTCAGGCAGGCCCGGGAGCAGCGCGACTGCCTGATGCAATTCCGCGAGCGGGTGACGCGCTCCGGCCAACTCCAGCCCGCCCTGCTCGACAGCATCGACCAGGAGGTGGAGCAGCTCATCGAAGACGCCGTGCGCAAGGCCAAGGCCGATCCCAAGCCCGGCCCGGAAGACCTGCTCACCGACGTCTACGTCACCTACGCCTGATCGGAAAACAACAAGGAGCGCCACCATGGCCAGAAAGATCAGCTACCAGCAAGCCATCAACGAAGCCCTGGAACAGGAGATGCGTCGCGACCCCACCGTCTTCCTCATGGGCGAGGACAACGCCGGCGGTGCCGGCACGCCTGGCGAGCAGGACGCCTGGGGCGGCGTGCTGGGGGTCACCAAGGGCCTCTACCACAAGTTTCCCGGGCGGGTGCTGGACACCCCGCTGTCGGAGCTCGGCTACGTCGGCGCGGCGGTAGGCGCCGCCGCCCGCGGCACCCGACCGGTGTGCGAACTGATGTTCGTCGACTTCGCCGGCTGCTGCCTGGACCAGATCCTCAACCAGGCGGCCAAGTTCCGCTACATGTTCGGCGGCAAGGCGGTCACCCCGCTGGTCCTGCGCACCATGGTCGGCGCGGGCCTCCGCGCCGCCGCCCAGCATTCGCAGATGCTGACGTCCTGGTGGACCCATATCCCCGGCCTCAAGGTGGTCTGCCCGGCCACGCCCTATGACGCCAAGGGCCTGCTGATCCAGGCCATCCGCGACAACGACCCGGTGATCTTCTGCGAGCACAAGCTGCTCTACGGGATGCAGGGCGAGGTGCCCGAGGAGTCCTACGCCATCCCCTTCGGCGAGGCCAGCTTCCTGCGTGAGGGCGACGACGTCAGCCTCATCACCTATGGCCGCATGGTGCACCTGGCCATGGAGGCCGCCAGCAACCTGGCGCGCCAGGGCGTCTCCTGCGAGGTGCTGGACCTGCGCACCACCAGTCCGCTGGATCGTGACAGCATCCTGGAAAGCGTCGAGAAGACCGGCCGCGCGGTGGTCATCGACGAGGCCAATCCGCGCTGCTCGGTGGCCACCGACATCGCCGCCCTGCTTGCCGAGCACGCCTTCGACGACCTGCGCGCCCCGGTGCAGCTGGTCACGGCGCCGCACACCCCGGTGCCCTTTTCCGATGCCCTGGAAGACCTCTATATCCCCGACGCGGCCAAGATCGAGCGCGCCGTGCTGAAGATCACCCAGGGGAGGCAGGCCGCATGAGCCAGATCCATACCCTGACCATGCCCAAGTGGGGCCTGTCCATGAGCGAAGGCCGGGTCAACGCCTGGCTCAAGGCCGAAGGCGATAGCATCGCCAAGGGCGACGAGGTGCTCGACGTCGAGACCGACAAGATCAGCAGCAGCGTCGAGGCGCCCTTCTCCGGCATCCTGCGCCGCTGCCTGGCCCGCGAGGACGAGACGCTTTCGGTAGGCGCCTTGCTGGCCATCGTGGTGGAGGGAGAAGCCAGCGACGAAGAGGTCGAGGCGGTGATCGCGCGCTTCCAGGAGGCGTTCGTGCCCGGTGGCGAAGACGCCGCCGACGCCGGTCCCCAGGCGCAGCGGATCGAACTCGACGGCCGGCCGCTGCGCTACCTGGAGCGCGGTGAAGGCGGCCTGCCGCTGGTGCTGATCCACGGTTTTTCCGGCGATCTGGACAACTGGCTGTTCAACCACGAGGCCCTGGCCGCCGAACGCAGGGTGATCGCCCTGGACCTGCCCGGTCACGGCCAGTCCGGCAAGGGCCTGGCCACCGGGGACCTGGCCGAGCTAGGCGCTGCGGTGCTGGCTCTGCTCGACCATCTGGACATCCCCCGCGCCGTGCTCGTCGGCCACTCCATGGGTGGCGCCGTGGCCCTGCAGCTGGCGCAGACCGCGCCGCAGCGGGTCGCCGGCCTGGTGCTGATCGGCAGCGCCGGGCTGGGCCAGGACATCAATGGCGCCTACCTGGAAGGCTTCGTCGCGGCCACCAGCCGCAACCAGCTCAAGGGGCCGGTCAGTCTGCTGTTCAGCGATCCCGGCCTGGTCACCCGACCACTGCTGGAAGACCTGCTCAAGTACAAGCGCCTGGAAGGCGTGGACCAGGCCCTGAATCGACTGGCCGGCACGCTCTTCGCCAATGGCCAGCAGGCCCAGGTGCTGCGCCAGGTACTCGAAGGCGATCTGCCCGCCCTGGTGATCTGGGGCAAGGCCGACGCCATCATTCCGGTCCAGCATGCCGAAGGCCTGCCCGAAACCGTCCAGGTCGAGATCCTGGAGGGCCAGGGCCATATGGTGCAGATGGAGGCCGCGGACCGGGTCAATGCCCTGATCCAGGCCTTCCTGCCCCGCTGCGAACGCTAGAGGAGCCTCACGATGAAAGCAGCCCGTTTCCACGCCGCCCGCGATATCCGGGTGGAAGACGTCCCAGCCCCCGGTGAGCCGGGCCCTACCCAGGTCCTGGTGAAAAACCAGTTCTGTGGCATCTGCGGTACCGACCTGCACGAGTACCTTGGCGGTCCCATCTTCATTCCCACGGAGCCGCACAGCTACACCGGCGGCCAGGTGCCGCAGATCCTTGGCCACGAATATTCCGGCGTGGTGGAGGCCGTGGGCAGCCAGGTGACGTCGGTGAAACCCGGTGATCGGGTCTCCATCCAGCCGATGGTGTCGCCACGGGACGACTACTACGGCCGCCGCGGCCAGTACCAGCTCAGCGAACAGCTGGCCATCATCGGCCTGTCCCATCCCTGGGGCGGCATGGCCGAGTACTCCCTGGTGGAGGACTACAACGCCGTCCCCATGCCGGATGACCTCAGCACCGAGCACGCGGCGCTGATCGAGCCCACGGCGGTGACCGTCTACGCCACCCATAGAGGCGGCGTGAAACCGGGTGACAGCGTGCTGGTGGCCGGTGCCGGGCCCATCGGCCAGCTGCAGGTCATGGCTGCGCGGGCCGCGGGCGCCACCCGGATCTTCCTGGTGGATCTCAACGACAATCGCCTGGAGATGGCCCGCAGCCTGGTGGAGGGTCTCGTTACCCTCAATCCTGGCAGCAGCGACGTCCTGCGCGAGATCCGTGCCCGGACCGCGGGAGGCGTGGGGGTGGACGTGGCCTTCGAATGCGTGGGCGCCGAGGCACCCCTGGGGCTGTGCCTGGAAGCGGTCCGCCGCCAGGGCGTGGTGGTTCAGGTGGGGATGCAGGGCAAGCCGCCGGCGCTGGATGGCTTCACCCTGACCTACAAGGACGTCGACCTACGGGGTTCCTGGTGCTACTCGACGCTGATGTGGCCCCAGGTGGCGGCCTTGATCGCCAGCGGCCAGTTGCCGGCGGAGAAGGTCGTGACCCGCCATATCGCGCTGGACGACGTGGTGGAACAGGGCTTCGAAGCCCTGCTGGACAAGGCCGGAACCCAGCTGAAGATCCTGATCGAGCTCTAGCCCTTCCCCACGCCGTCGGCAAGGGCCGCCGCGTGGGGCTTTTTTGCCTTACTGGAAAGCTGTCGTGGCGAAGCTGGGACGCGCCAGGAGCCGCTGGTGAAAGGCCACCAGCACGAGGTGCGCGGACCAGTCGATTTCCGGCAGCCGAAAGCTCAGGTAGTCGAGGCCGACGGCCACCAGGTAGTGGCTGAAATCAAGGTCCTCCGCATCCAGCGTGGAAGACTCGTCAAGGCGCGCCAGCAGGCGCTCGATGGCCGCCAGCCGGCGGGCGCCCAGCACAGATTCATCCTGGGCCGCACCGCCATGCTTGCGGGCGATCACCGTGCCGAAGGCGGCATCGATCAGGCCCTGGCCCAGGCCGGCCAGTTGCAGGCGTTCGGCCGCAAGCGGGACGCCGCCCGCCAGCTGGTGCAGATAAACGCAGATCAGCAGGGTCTCGCCGAGGGCGACACCCTCATCGGTGATCAGGACCGGGACCTTGTTGGCCGGATTGGCGGCCAACAGCTGCGCAGCTTCGTTCCAGGGATCGCTCCACACCAGTTCCAGACGCTCGCCGAAGCCGGCTTCGAGGGCGGTGACGCGCGCGGCGCGGGCATAGGGCGAGGTCTGGTTCAGCAGCAGTTGCATGGCGGACTCCTGGACAGGTGTGGGCGGTAGCCGGGGTGCCCGCCAGTGTAGCCGCTCCCGTGCGCCCTCAGCGCGGCCGGGTCACGGTGAGGACGACGGCGGCGATGCGATCGGTATGGGCATAGACCCCTGTCTCCAGCTCCTCGCCGAAGACGTCCGGATCCAGTTCGCGATAGCGCCAGGCGACCTCACTGCCAGCCAGACGTGCGCGCACCTCTTCCAGGAAGGGATCGCGACCCTCGACCATGGCGACGCCGGTATAGAGCAGCAGGATGCCGCCCGGCGCCAGGCGCTGCAGCGCCGTGTCGAGGATGGCCAGGGACAGGCCGGCCCCGAGGGGACCGCCGCCATGGCGATAGGCACGCTCGCCGGGATCGACCAGATAGGGCGGATTGGACAGGATGAAATCGAAGTCGCCCGCCACATCGCTCAGCAGATTGCTGTAGCACGCGCTGACATTGTCGGCCCCGGCCAGCTCGGCGTTGGTCCGGGTCAGGGCCAGGGCGCGCTCGTTGATGTCCACCGCCAGCACCTCGGCATCTGGCCGCGCCAGGGCGACCAGGATGGCGCCGGGACCGGCACCGCTGCCGATGTCCACGGCGCGGCGGATGGCACCGGTCTCGAAGCGCAGCTGGGCTTCCAGGGCATTGGCATAGCGATAGGTGTCGGGGCCAAAGAATACCGCATCGGCGTCCTCGGTGGGATAGGCGGAATGCACGAACAACTGGTCGCCCAGGCTCGACACCCGCACCTGGCTGCGCCAGCCCCCCGGCACCGCGGTCAGCAGCTCGGCTGCCGCCAGGGTATCGACCAGAGCGCCGGGCAGCAGCGCGGGGGAAAACGGCCGGCTCCAGCCGAAGATGCCTTGCAGGTCCCGCGCCCAGGCGTTGCCTGGCCGGGCATTGACCCGCGCGTGAGAGGCCGGGGTGGGCGTGATGAAGTGATAGTCCGCTGCGCGCAGCGTTTCGATCAGGAGTTTCAGGGCAGCGGCCGCAGCCGGGCTGGTCGCGGTGCGTTCGGGATGTTCCATGGCCGTCACGGGTGGTTCCTTCAATGACCGTCGAAATGAAAAAGGACCCTCGCGGGTCCTTGAATAGAGGTCAGCCCAACAGGGAGACGAACAGCCGCGTCGCCAGCAGGCCGGCACGGCTGTGATGGCGCGCCGGTGACAGCTGCTCTACCAGCAGCGCCATGGCGGCAGCGCGACTGGGCTGGCTGGCCAGCCGCTGCTCCAGCGCGACCTCATCGCGATCGAAGTCGCTCGCCTGGGCCTTGCTGGCATTGGCCGCCGTGCCCTGCTCGGCTTCCAGCGCCGGACACAGGCGCTCCTGCTGGCGCTGGCGAGCACGAAAGCTCACCTCGCGCCGCGGCAACACCGCCACTCGCTCTGCTGCAGCCTGATTCCGGGCGCCGCTGTGCACGAAGTCACCGGCGATCCAGTTATGGATCAGTTGCTGCTCGTAGGCGGTGAAGACGCCGAACATCTCGGCACGCTCGCCCTGGATCAGGCGCCAGAAGCGGCTGTTGACCGGGTCCTCGTGACGCTTGATCCAGCCCTGCTCCTGCATCACCTGGAGGAAATCGGGAATCTGCGACGGATCGCAGAGCCAGTCGCTGACGCTGCGGCCACCGATGCGGCAATAATCGGAATGCACATAGCGGCCAACCGTGCTCTTTTCCGCCAGCACCTCGATCACCGCCTGCTCCAGATCGAAGCCCGCGATCACCGAGGTGGTGCCGGCGCCCAGCTCATTGAGCAGATAGCCCTGCACCACGCGTTGGTAGAAGGCGGCGCGGCCTTCGGCCGGCATGGCATCGTGCACCGCCTGCAGCGCCTTGCGCGCATGACCGGTGCCGGCATTGTCGACCGTGACATGCAGCGTGAAGTAATAGGGGTCGATACCCAGCTCGTTGAGCTCGTAGGAGGTGATCAGCAGGTGCAGCGGCAACTGCTCGTAACCCAGGTTGAAGCCGAGCACCTCGGGGAGGTAGTGATCGGCGCTATGGGCCAGGGCCAACTGAATCGCGCCCTGGACATAGTGATCGTCGCTCAGCTGCGAGAAATCTTCGCAGCCGTGAGTGGCCAGCAGCTTGCGATAGAGCACCACATGGTTCTTGTCCGGTTGGCCGTCGCCCAGCTCTTCCAGATAGATCTGGATGGCAGCGCGATAGCGCAGGTCGTCCCAGTGGGCGAGCGTGCCATAGAGCCAGGCGCCATCGACCAGCTTGGTAGGCGCCACGCCACGCAGGAAGTACAGCGCATGGGCCTTGCTGCCGAAGTAGCGGCGCGGCGCGCCAGCCTTGCGGGCCGCCAGATAGTCTTGATACTGGGCGCCGACTCGGGCGTTGTTCTCCAGCACCCAGGCTTCCAGGCCCACGGGGTCTTCCGGCAGGTCGGCGGTCATCCCGCCTACCGCCTGCAGCTGGTCGTCGAGAAAGCGTCGGGCCCTCTCCCGGGCCCTGACGCCCGGGTGCTCCACCAGCAATTCCTGATAGAGCGATCTGGCCGGTTGCAGGGTGAGCGGGTTCGGGGCGGCGTACTGGCCGGTGACGGCTCTTGTCGTGGTCTGCATGAAGGGCACATCTGGCAGCTGATGAATACCTCGTTCGGCCTACAGAAAAAGCCTTGGTTCCTGGCGGAACCCGCGCCGGAACTGTGCCGCTGCGCTTGCGGCCGTCAAAGGCACCGCCTGGCGGCCACTGCCATTCGTCGGCAGCCGCTCCACGCCACGTCGCCTGCTGGCGGTCCGCGCCAGGCGACGGGTGACCTGACGAAGGGCCTCATTTTCCATGCTGGCGGGCCGATAGCCTGAAAACCCACGCGACTGCCAGGCCCTGCCCATGTCTCCTGCCGATTCCGACGTCGATCTGCGCGCCCTCCTCGATTCGATCCAGGAATTCATCATCGCCAAGGATGGCCGCGGGCGCTGGTTGTTCGTCAATCGCATCGTGCTCGAAGCCTACGCCATGCTCGGCTTCGACTACGTGGGCATCACCGACGCCGAATTGATCGAGCTGTTTCCGGATCATGCCCAGGCCTTCGCCTACAACATCGAGACCGACGAGCGCGCCTGGCGCAACGGCGTGGCCACGCAGATCGAGAAGTCCTTCATGGGGCCGGATGGACGCATCAATACCTGGGAAGTGATCAAGACGCCCCACTTCGATGCCCAGGGCGGACGCCAGCTGCTGACCATCGTCAGTCGCAATGTCACCGAGCGCAAACTGGCGGAGACCGCCCTGCAGGACAGCGAAAGACGCTTCAAGTCCCTGGCCTACCTGGATGCCCTGACCGGCATCCCCAATCGACGCAGCATCCTCGACCAGATCGTCCGGCACCTGGCGGTCGCCTCCCCGCAGGCGGATTGCGCCCTGTTCTACCTCGACCTGGACAGGTTCAAGGCGATCAACGACGAATTCGGCCACGAGGTGGGGGATCGGTTGCTGGTGGCCTTCGTCACCCGCGTCAGCGCCTGCCTGCGCCAGGACGATCTGCTCGGGCGGATCGGCGGAGACGAATTCATCGTCTTCCTGCGCGACACCCCCGCGACCACCGCCCTGGCCCTGGCCGAGCGCCTCTGCCTGGCCCTGCAGGAGCCCTGGACGCTGCAGGACATCCGCCTGGCGACCACCTCTTCCATTGGCATCGCCCACGGCGCCGCCGGCAGCCTCAACGTCCACGAACTGATCCGCCGCGCCGATGGCGCCCTGTACCAGGCCAAACGCGCCGGGCGGGCCCGGGTGGTGCTGGCGGACGGCTAGAGCCGCTCCGTCGGCTGGGCGCGGATCATTATCTCGCGCTGGCGAAAGGCCGTTTCCAGACGGTGCCGATAGCCTTTCCACCAGGCTCGATCCAGGGCCTCGGTCATGACCTCGTAGACCAGCAGCTCGTCGTCCTCGACGCGCTGCGCCTCGTCCTGGCACAGGCCCTCCACCGGTACCCGGCTGAAGGCGGTCAGCCCGCCGAAGCGCGCGACCAGCTCCTCGCGCACCTCCTGGAACAGCGCCCCGGACAGGCGCTGGCCGTCATTGTCGTTCAGGGGTAGCAGCAACTGGACGAGGTACATGGCCATCTCTCCTGCGTATTGGGTTGCAGACCCCCTGGGCCCCCGGGCGGGTTCCCGTCCCTTGGTCACGGCCCAGCGTGCCTGCCCACACGCCAGAAACGCAAAGGCCCTGCCGAGGCGCTCTCGGCAGGGCCTTTCACCACAGTTCAGTCGGCTCAGACCGAGAAGCGGCCGACCAGGCGATTCATGTCCACCGCCAGGCGCGAGACCTCATGGGCGGCGGCGGCGGTCTGGTGGGCACCGGCCGAGGTCTGGATCGACAGATCGCGGATGCTGACCAGATTCTGGTCCACCGACCGGGCGACCTGAGCCTGTTCCTCCGAGGCCGTGGCGATAAGGAAATTGCGCTCGTTGATCTCGGTGATGGAGCGAGCGATCTCCTCCAGGGCCGCGCCCGCTTCGTTGGCGATCTTCAGGGTGGCGGTAGCCTCGTCGCGGCTGCGTTGCATGGCCAGGACAGCGCCTTCCGAACCGCTCTGGATGCCGCCGATCATCTGCTCGATCTCGCGGGTGGATTCCTGGGTCCTGTGGGCCAGGGCACGCACCTCGTCGGCGACCACGGCGAAACCGCGGCCCTGCTCCCCGGCGCGGGCGGCCTCGATGGCGGCGTTCAGCGCCAGCAAATTGGTCTGCTCGGCGATGCCGCGGATCACGTCGACCACGGTGGCGATGCCTTGCGCCTGCCCGGCCAGGGCGACGATCTGCTCGCTGGTGTGGGACACGGTGCCGGTCAGCGAATGGATGGCATTGACGGTCTCGGTGACGCGGGCCGCGCCCAGACCGGTCGAGCGCTCCGACTGTTGCGCGGACGTCGAGGCCGAGGCGGCGTTGCGCGCCACCTCTTCGACGGCGGCGGTCATCTCGTTGACCGCCGCGGCAGCCTGCTCCACCTCGCCATTCTGGCGTTGCAGGCCGCGGCTGGCCTCGTCGGTCACGGCATTCATCTCTTCGGCGGCAGACGCCAGCTGCGTCGAGGCCTCGCCGATGTGGCTGACGGTGTCGCGCAGGGTCTGCTGCATCTGCACCGTGGCACGCATCAGGTCGGCCATTTCGTCGCGGCCGGTGGCCTGGGCCTCGACCCGCAGATCACCCTCGGCAATCCGCCGATTGATGGCCAGCACCTGGCGCAGCGGCTGCAGGATGCTGCGGGTGTAGAGCACGGCCAGCACCACGGTGAGCACCACGGCCACGGCGGAGATGATCCCGAGCAGCCAGAGGTTATGGCTGTAGGTCTGGGTCGCCAGTTCGCCGGCCTGCTTGGCGCCGCGCTGGTTGAAGTCAGCCAGGGCCACGATCTTCTCTTGCAGGTCGTTGGTCAGCGGACGGATGTTGGCATTGACGAAGGCGGTCCCTTCGCTGGCCGGACGGGTCCGGGCGAGGGTGACGATCTCGTCGAGGCGCGCATCGTAGGCCTTGACGCCGGCGGACACGGCGTCGGCCAACCGCTGCTCCTCGGGCGAAGCGACCAGCGCCTGGTAGGCCGCTACCTCCTGCTGCAGATGGCCGCGCGCCTGGGCAATGGTCGCGGCGGCGGTCTGCTTCATCTGCTCGTCTTCCGAAGCCACCATGCGCAGGGTCTCCAGACGCAGCCTGAGAACGAGGGAGTCTATCTTCGCCGTCTGGGCGATGCTGGCCATCCAGTTGGTCTCGACATCCTGCTCGGCTTTGTACAGCCCGTTGAGGCCCACGGCCGAGGTAAACGCCAGCACCAGCAGCAACAGGGTAACGGCGGCAAAGCACACGGCCGAACGGGCCGACAATTTCAGGGTACGCATGGCGCGACTCCAGGCAGAAAAGGCATATTCATCCCTTCTGGTCGGCGCTACCGTTACTCCCTGAATAGCCACCCATCGGCGATCAAAAGCATACCTACCAGAAGCTGCAGGCTAGAGCCGACGCGGGCTCCAAGAGGATGCACCTGGCTGACGAGCAACCGCCGCCCTGGCAAATTGCCATGTGCAGTCAGGCTAGAATGAGCCTTTTCCTCAATCGAAATCTCCATGCTGCCGACGAAGCTTCGCCCTGCGCGTCTGGTCCCCTTGCGCAATCGCCTGCTGGCCATTGCCTTCGCCGGAATCGTGCCCCTGGCACTGATAGCCGGCCTGGGGCTCTGGCTGCTCGTCCAGCACCAGCAGCACGAAGCCGAACAGCGAGCCCTGGAGTCCAGTCGCCAGGCCGCCACCATCATCGAAAGCGAATTACGCCGTTCGGTGACCATTCTCCAGGCGCTGGCCGAGTCGCCCCTGTTGCGGACGGGTGACCTGAGCGATTTCGACACCCTGGTCGGGCGCATCCTGCCGCTGGTGCCCGGTTGGCGAACGGTGCTGCTGGCCACGCCGGAGGGCCAGGTCGTCCGGCGGATATCGAGCGTCAACCGGCCCGCTGGTGGGCCTCTCGCCGAACCGGACAGCTTTGCCGAGGTGCTCGCCCAGCGCCGGCCGGTGATCGGGCAACTGGGCCGCGGACCCGCCGGGCTGCTGGCTTTTCCGATCCGGGTCCCGGTGCTGCGCGAAGGTCGGCTGAATTTCGTGCTGACCGCGGTGATGACACCGGAGAGCATCCGGGCGGCGCGCATGGCCCGCGCCCTGCCCAGGGACTGGGTGGGCTCGGTATTCGATCGCCATGGCCTGCGCATCGCCCGTACCAGCCTGCACGAGGAAAGCCTGGGCGAGCCGGCCCTGCCAGGTCTGGCCGAGATCCTGGCCCAGCCCGGCGAAGAAGGCGTCGGTACCGCCCGTACCCGGGAAGGCCATCAGGTCTATACGGCCTTCGTGCGCCTGCCCGATTCCGGCTGGACCGTGACCACGGCGATCCCCACCGAAGAGGTGGCCGCAGCCGCCAATCGCTCCTTCGCGCTCTATGGCGGCGGCCTGGTGCTGTCGGTGGTCTTCGCCTGGGCGGTGGCCCTGCTGCTGTCGCGGCGGATCAGCCGGCCGGTGCAGGCGCTGCAGGAGGCGGCCCAGGCCCTGGGGCAGCGCCTGCCGCCGATGCTGCCCGACAGCGACGTGCTGGAGATCCGCCAGGTGGGCGAAGCGCTGCTGACCGCTGCCGAAGCCCGCCGGCTGATCGAAGAGGAACGCGACGACTATCTGCGCAGCCTGCAGCTGAGCCAGGAGCAGCTGCAACTGCAGGTCGCCGACCTGGAGGTCCTGCAGCGGCTCAATCATCGTCTGCTGCAGTTGCCCTCGCTGCCGCAGCAATTGCAGGAGATCCTCGCGGTCCTCTGTAGCTTCCACCAGACGTCCCTGGGCTGCGTCTCGCTGCTGGAAGACGGCAAGCCGCCGCAGCTGTATTTCGCGGCCGGCTTCTCGGCGGAAGATCAGGCGCAGCTGGTCACCCTGCCACTGGCGGAAAGCGCCTGTGCCGCCGTGCTGCGCAGCGATGCCCGGGTGGTGGTGCCGGCGCTGGCGACCGCACCCGGGTTCGCCGCCCTGGCCGCCCTGGGCCACCGCCTGGGCTTCGCCGCCCTGCATGCCGTGCCCCTGCGCAGTACCCTGCACGGCACGCTCGGCGCCATCACCGTCCACCTGCCGGAGGCCCGCGAGCCCACGCCGCGCCAGCAGCGCCTGGCCGACCTGTGCGCCTCCAAGGCGGTGCTGGTGATCGACCGCGCCCGTCTCCAGGAGGCCGCCCTGCGTTCGCAACGTCGGCTGCGGGTGGCCCTGGAAAGCTCCCAGGTCACCTTCGGCATCGCCGTGCCCACGACCGCGGGCGCCTTCAGCTGGGACTATCTCAACCCCATAGGCGCCACCACCCTGGGCCTCGACAGCAGCGTTGCGAACGCCCGCCTGCCCTGGGCCAGTGCGCGGATCCTGCAGCTCTGTGCGGAGCACCAGGCCGGCGAGGCGGCCTGGTCCGTCGAAGTGCAAGGTGCCGATGCCAGTGGCGCCAGTTGCTGGCTGCAGATCAGCGCCACCCCCTTCGACGGCAACGTGGCGGTCTGGTTTCTCGACATCAGCGAGCGCAAGCGCCAGGAGCAACAGCTGCGCGACAACGACCGGCAAAAGGACGAATTCCTCGCCGTGCTGGCCCATGAATTGCGCAATCCGCTGGCCCCCATTCGCCAGGCGGCGGCGCTGATCGCCGCGCCCCAGGCCTCGGCCGAACAGCGGCAGCGCAGTTGCCAGACCATCGAGCGGCAGGTGCAACGCATGGGCGCCCTGCTCGATGATCTGCTGGACATCTCGCGCATCACCTTTGGCCGCATCACCCTGCACAACGCCTTCGTCACCCTGCAGACGGTACTCCAGTCAGCCGCCGAGGCGACCCTGGCGCCCATGCAGGACAAGCGCCAGACCTTCGCGCTGCAATTGCCCGAGGCGCCCCTCTGGCTGCATGCCGATCCGCTGCGCCTGGAGCAGATCTTCATCAACCTGCTGGGCAACGCCGCCCGTTACACCCCGGCAGGGGGACGGATCACCCTCGCCGTGCAGGCGAGCGATACCGAGGTGCGGGTGGACATCGCCGACAACGGCATCGGCATCGCCCCCGAGCGCCTGGCGGACCTGTTCCAGATGTTCGGTCAGATCGATCCGCGCCTTGCCGAGCGCTCGCCCGGGCTGGGCATCGGCCTGGCCCTTTCCCGCGAACTGGCGCGGTTGCAGGGCGGCGACATCACCGTGACCAGCGCCGGCCTGGGCCAGGGCAGCCGCTTCACCGTGAGCCTGCCGCTGACGGCGGCGCCGCCCGCCAGCGCGCGGGAGGCCGTGGCCGCCGCCTCGGCGGCGCCCGCCACCCGCCGGATCCTGGTCGCCGACGACAACCCCGACATCGCCGACACCATCGCCGAACTCCTCGAGCTGGATGGCCACGAAGTGCGGGTCGCCTACGATGGCCAGCAAGCCCTGACCCTGTTCCACAGCTATGGCCCCGAGATCGTCATCTCCGACATCGGCATGCCGGGCCTGACCGGTCACCAGCTGGCCCGGGCGATCCGCGCGACCCCGGCCGGCCAGGCGGTCAGGCTGATCGCCATGACCGGCTGGGGCCAGGCCCAGGACCAGGCCGAAGCCCTGGCGGCCGGCTTCGATCATCACCTGACCAAGCCAGCCGACATGCAGACCCTCTACGCCCTGGTGGGCGCCTAGGCGTCGACCGGGCGCGAACCGGCCAGGCGCGTCAGCCCATAGAGCGCCACGCCCACCAGCAGCATCAGCCCGGCGCGCCACCAGGTCGCGGCGCCCTGCTGGGCCAGCAGCAGCGCACAGGAGCCCAGGGCCAGTACCGGAAAGAGCCAGTGGACGCGGAAATGCGCATGCTCGACCCGGTCGCGCTTGAGCACCAGCACCGCCAGGTTGGTGCTGATGAAGACCACCAGGAGCAGTAGCACCACGGTTTCGGCCAGTACATCCAGGGTACTGGTATAGGTCAGGGCGATGGCCACCGCAGTGGTGGCGAGGATGGCGACTCCGGGGGTCTGCCGCCGGGGCAGCACCCGGCCGAGCACCGGCGGCAGCAGGCCCTGGCGGGCCATGCCATAGGCCAGGCGGCTGGCCATGATCATGGTCAGCAGTGCGCCGTTGGCCACGGCGATGAGGGCGATGACGGCGAACACCCGGGTCGGCACCCCCAGGCCCGAGGCACCGAGCACGTCCATCAGCGGTGCGCCCGACGCCTTGAGCTGGTCGACCGGCAGCACC
Source organism: Pseudomonas sp. SHLD1 (assembly GCF_028640935.1). Taxonomy (NCBI): domain Bacteria; kingdom Pseudomonadati; phylum Pseudomonadota; class Gammaproteobacteria; order Pseudomonadales; family Pseudomonadaceae; genus Pseudomonas; species Pseudomonas sp. SHLD1. Next base: position 621,927 of record NZ_JAQZAD010000013.1, on the reverse strand, counting down.
AGGGCGGCGCCGGCGCCCACCAGCATGTAGACGATGCCGGCGATGACCAGGGCGCCGAACAGCGCTCGCGGATAGACGCGGCTGACGTCACGCACCTCTTCCGCCAGATTGGCCGAGGTCTCGAAGCCGACGAAGGAATAGAAGGCCAGCAGCGAGGCACCGAGGATGGCCACGGTGGCCGAGGGCGCGTCCACCTCCAGTAGCCGCGCCGGCTCGCCCTGTCCCTGGACGACGAACCAGGCCGCCGCCGCGACGACGATCACCAGGCCTGACAGCTCGATCAGGGTCATCACCAGATTGACCGACAGCGATTCCTTGATGCCCCGGGCGTTGAGCAGGCCGATGAGCACCAGGAAGGCCAGGCAGACCCAACTGGCGGGCCAGGGCACCAGTGCCTGCAGATAGCCCCCGGCAAAGGCCACCGCCAACCCTGCCGCGCTGGTAACCCCGGCGGCCAGCATCGAGAAGCCCACCAGGAAGGACAGCCAGGGCCGCCCGAAGGCTCGCTCGGCGAACACCGCCGCGCCCCCCGCCTTGGGGTACTTGGTGACCAGCTCGGCATAGGAAGCCGCGGTCAGCAGGGCGAACAGCAAGGCCACTAGCAAGGGCGCCCAGATGGCACCGCCGACCCGCCCGGCGATGGTGCCCGCCAGGGCATAGACACCCGCGCCCAGGACGTCGCCGAGGATGAAGAACAGCAGCATGGGCAGGGTGATGGCGCGTTTGAGCGTAGCGGTTGCAGGGGAGGATTCCATGGCCATGCTTGAAGTGCTCCTGCGCGGTCCGTTCGGGAAGGGGTCTGGCGGTCGCGAGGGCCGCCGCTTGCCTTCGTAGAGGTCGACGACGGCAAGCGGGTTCCGGGGTATCCTCGCGCCTCCACTGCCGCGAAGGGTCGTTTCATCGGCGCCGGACAACCGCCGCGCGCCAGCCGCTGCCGTGGGCCGCCGCCCCTGCCCCGCTCTATCCCGGCGACCTCTGCGCCATGGCCGTTTCGCTTGGTCGCAGCCGCAATCCGGGCGGTACCCAGGCCGTTCCTGCCGCTCAGCTTGCCGATCAGCGGCAAGGCCTATCGTGCGTCGCACGAGGCCGCCACACTCTGCCGTCCGTGTGGTCGAATGATGCTCAGACCGCTTTCTCCCGAGGATCCCCTGCAAGATGAGTGAGGCACCCCTGGCAACGCTGACGCGCGAGGAACTCGAAGCCGAAGTCCTGCGTTTGCGCGCCGCCCTGCTGTCCACCGAGGACCGCGCCATGGCCCCGACCGGCGCCGTCCGCCGGCCCAGCAAGGCACGCAGCCGCGCCGTGCTGGAGAGCACCACCCAGTTCGCCATCGTGGTCTGCGACTCCGAGGGGCTCATTACCGACTGGAATCCCGGTGCCGAGCAGGTCATGGGCTGGACCGCCCAGGAGATGATCGGCCAGGATGCCTCGCGTTTCTTCACTCCGGAGGACCGTGCCAACCGTCGTGCCGAGTACGAGATGGCCAAGGCCCTGCGCGACGGCAGCGCCATCGACGAGCGCTGGCACCTGCGCCAGGACGGGCAGCGCTTCTGGGCTTCCGGCGAGATGATGGCGCTTAACGACGACGACGACGAGCCCCTCGGCTTCGTCAAGATCCTGCGTGACCGCACCGAAGAACACCTGGCGGGCCTTGCGCTCAAGGAAACCCAGGAACGCTATCGCCTGGTCGCCGAAGCCACCAACGATGCCATCTGGGACTGGGACTTCGCCTCCGGGAAGGTGCTCTGGAACGAGGCGCTGCACACGGCCTATGGCCACACCCCCACCGCGGTCGAATCGACCAGCGACTGGTGGCTGAGCCGGATCCACCCGGACGATCGCACCCGTATCGCGGCCTCTATCCATGCGGTGATCGACGGCGACGGCCTGGTCTGGACCGATGAATACCGCTTCCAGCGCGCCGACGGCTCCTATGCGCTGGTGTTCGACCGCGGCCGGGTGATCCGCGACAGCTACGGGCGCCCGCTGCGGATGATCGGCGCCCTGCTGGACATGAGCCAGCTGCAGACGGCCGAGACCGCCCTGCGCAAGAGCGAGGAACGCTTTCGCGCCATCATCGAGACCATCGGTTCGGCCTTCGCCATCGTCCAGGTCAAGTTCGACGCCGACGACAAGCCCATCGACTACCGCTTCCTGGAAGCCAACCCGGCCTTCGAGCGCCAGGCCGGGGTCAACCTGCGTGGCAAGTGGGTGACCGAATTCGCCCCCAACCTGGAACAGTTCTGGTTCGAGACCTACGGCCATGTGGCCAAGACCGGCGAGCCGGCGACCTTCGAGAACTACGCCAACACCTTCGAGCGCTGGTTCGATGTTCGCGCCGTACGGGTGGGCGATCCCGACGAGCGCCAGATCGCCATCCTCTTCAGTGACGTGACCGAGCGGCGCAACGCCGAGGAACGGCTGCGCATCAGCGAGGCCCTGGCACGGGAAAACATCGAGCGGGTGCAGCTGGCGTTGTCCGCCGGCGCCATCATCGGCACCTGGCACTGGGACCTGCCCACCGACCGATTCACCGTGGACGAAGCCTTCGCCACGGTCTTCGGTCTCGATCCGCGCCTGGGTCGCGAAGGCCTGAGCCTGGCCCAGGTGGTGGCCAACGTCCACCCCGACGACAAGGACGGTCTCGCCCGGGCCATCGACGGAGTGATCGCCCAGAGCGGTCCCTTCGCCCACCAGTACCGGGTACGGCGCGCCGACGGCAACTACTACTGGATCGAGGCCAATGGCCGCGTCGATCACGCTGCCGACGGCACCCCGCTGCGTTTTCCCGGGGTGCTCATCGACGTCGAGGAGCGGCGTGCCATCGAAGCCGAGCGGGACAAGGCTCTGGCCGCCTTGCGTACCCTCAACGAGACCCTGGAAATCCGGGTGGCCGAACGCTCGGCCGAGCTGATGCAAGCCGAGGAAAAGCTGCGTCAGTCGCAGAAGATGGAAGCGGTCGGCCAGCTCACCGGCGGTCTTGCCCACGATTTCAACAACCTGCTGGCCGGTATCTCCGGTGCCCTGGAACTGATGGAGACGCGCATCGCCCAGGGGCGGCTGCGCGAACTCGATCGCTACCTGATCGCCGCCCAGGGCGCGGCCAAGCGCGCCGCCGCCCTCACCCACCGGCTGCTGGCCTTTTCCCGGCGCCAGACCCTGGCGCCGCGGCCAGTGGACGTCAACCAGCTGATCGATGGCCTCACCGAACTCATCCAGCGTACCGTGGGGCCTGGCATCCAGGTGGAAACCGTCGGCGCCGCGGGCCTCTGGCCGGCCCTGGTGGACCCCAGCCAGCTGGAGAACTCACTGCTCAATCTCTGCATCAATGCCCGCGACGCCATGCCCGAGGGCGGTCGCATCACCATCGAGACCGCCAACCGCTGGATGGATCGCGAGAGCGCCCGCGCCCAGGATCTGCCGGAAGGTCAGTACCTGTCGCTGTGCGTGACCGATACCGGGGTGGGCATCGCGCCGGAGGTCGCGGCCCGGGTGTTCGAGCCGTTCTTCACCACCAAGCCCATCGGCCAGGGCACCGGCCTGGGCCTGTCGATGATCTATGGCTTCGCGCGCCAGTCCGGCGGCCAGGTACGGCTCTACTCCGAGATCAACCAGGGCACCACGCTGTGCATCTATCTGCCGCGCTACCTGGGCGAGGCGCCGGCCGACGAAGGCCTGGCCGCGCGCCGGGAGGTGGCCGGTAGCACCCAGGGCGAAACGGTGCTCATCGTCGACGACGAGCCGACGGTGCGGATGCTGGTCGTGGATATTCTTGAAGACCTCGGTTACGCGGTGATCGAAGCGGCCGACAGCCTCACTGGCTTGAAGATCCTGCAATCGGACGTGTCGCTCGACCTGCTGATCACCGACGTCGGCCTGCCCGGCGGCATGAACGGTCGGCAGATGGCTGAGGCGGGGCGCCAGTCGCGTCCGGGGCTCAAGACCCTGTTCATCACCGGCTATGCCGAGAATGCCGCCATCGGCAACGGGCATCTGGATCCGGGCATGGAAATCCTCACCAAGCCCTTTGCCATGGACACCCTGGCGGCCCGGGTACGCGAGATGCTAGGCGTCTAGCACGCCGCTCTAGAAGCTGGCGCCGATTTTCAGCGCCACGGTATAGCCCTCCGCCCGGTTGCGCGTCTCGAATTCCCTGTAGGCGTGCAGCCAGATGGCCGGCAAGCCCGAGGCGGGGTCGAAGAAGCTGAGCGCCGGACCCAGGGCCAGCGTCCGGGCACGGTTGCCGCGGGTCAGGCCGGGGGCGTCGTCGTCGCTGAGCTGGCGGTAGTAGTAGCCGCCCAGCCCCACGGTCCAGGGACCGAGGTGCTGGCCGACGGCGAATTCGTGGCGATACTCCACCCCGCTGCGATAGTCGGTGGCCGCGTTGCGCGCATTGATGTCGACCTGGAAGCTGGACGACAGCTCCAGTCCGCTCGGGCTGATGTAGCTGGCGTTGAGGATCGGCGAGACCGTCCAATGGTTGGTCCCGGGGCTGACCAGCCGCTTCTTGTCATAGTCGCCGGTAGGTGCCTGGATCGACAGCTGGGTGTTGATGCCCACGCCGGGCGCCGGCTCCCAGGCGAGGATCAGCGGAATCAGCTGCAGATCCGCCGGGCGGAACAGCTCGGCGCTGTCGCTGAACACCCGCTGCCCGCCGGCGTTGATGCCGAGATCGGCGTCCATGCGAAAGAACACCGAGACCGCACCGAAGCCGTAGCGCGCACCGAACAGCTGCTGGTCGGTCATGCGCAGGTAGGCCAGGCCGATGGCCAGGACATTGATGTTGAAATCGTTGCCATCGTCTCGGCCATGGCTGTCCTTGATCACCCGTGCCTGGTAGTCGCTGAAGCGCATGCCGAAGGTGCCGACGGGCGTCGACGGCGGCATGAAGCCGGCGCCGAAGTCCTGCACGCCGGCCGCGGTGGTCGGCATGCCCTTTTCGGTGGCGTGGGTGGTGGTGGCCAGCGCGGCGAGCGACAGGACGGCGGCGCGGGTCAGCATTCCGGGCAGAGACGGCATGGCAGGATTCCTCAGGGCTTTCGAGCGGGCGAGCGAGGCCTCACCGGGTGCGCGAGCGCCCGGTCTTGGCATAGGGATCAGGGGAGGATCAGTCCGGCGCGGCGGCGACCTGTTGCGCGATCTGCGCCTTGCGGTTGACGCCGAGCTTCTCGTAGATGCGCCTCAGGTGATGGCGGACCGTGGCCGGCGCCATGCCCAGGTTGCGGGCGACTTCCTTGTAGGTCTGGCCGAGGGCGAAGCACTGGGCCACTTCCAGTTCACGGGCACTGAGGCGTTCCGTCGAACTGCGCCGGCGCGCCTTGAGCAGCAGCAGATCGCCGAGCGGCTGGGCATCGAGCTGCAGGGTGCGACCCTGGTAGGTGCCCTGGGGATCACAGGCGGCCGGCAGGCGATTGCCGTGCCAACCCTCCCACTCCCCCGCCAGCAGGGCGGCGAAGCCGGGCTCCATGGACAGTAGCACGCCATAGCGATCGCACACCGCCAGGGCTGTTTCGTCGAAGCTGCCCTGGCTGTCCCTTAGGGTCGCCAGGGTGCGCAGGCAGCTCTCGCGCTCGGCATGCAGCAGGTGTGGCATCAGCCATTCCACCAGCTGGCATTCCAGCGCGGTGAAAGGCGTGGCGGGATCCTCGCGGAACAGCGTGAGGTGCACGCCCAGGCGGGTCTGGTCATCGGTGAGCACGATGCGCAGGCCATGGGCCAGGCCATACCGCTGCCCCAGGGCAGCCAGGGTTGGTGCGGCCGTCCGGTCCCGGCAATCGAACAGCTGACAGCGGCCCTGTTCCTGATGCAGGTCGCCTAGGGCGCGGTCGTCGGCCTTGAGGGCATCCCATTCCCGGGTATAGCTGCGAGGCAGCCCCAGCAGGAAGGTGCTGTGCGCCACGGGAGCGCCGTCACGCCAGGCGGAATTTCCCCACCAGGCCTTGTCGAAGGCGACCAGGCGCTGCAGCTGCTCCAGGGCCTGGGCATGGAATTCGGTGATGGCCCCGCCACGCAGACGGGCTTGCAGCGCCAGGACGACCTGGCTGAAGCGAGCGACCACCGCGCTGGGTACACTGCAGGAAAGGACGGCTGACTGATCCATGCTACCCCCATTGTTCTGATTGTCGTTGGGTAGAACGCCGGCCTCAGGAGGGCCTGGCTTGGGTCCGAGTTTACCGTAGCGGGACGGTGCGCCTATCGTTCAGATGCAGGATAGGCCGCCCTCTGCCAGCGGCGCGCCCGCGCCACGGCCGCGCGCGAGCCGCGGTCCAACGCCGGTCGCCATCGTTCATCTGATCGATAGACCCGCCCGGGCGCTCCGGCGAGGCTGGCGGCGACCCGGCCTCCATCCTGGCGCCCGGGACCACAGGAGAAGCCCCATGCACGACGTCTTCGCGCGCCTCACTCCCGAGGTTGCCGGCCTGCTGGCGCAGCTGGCCGCCCACCCGCAGCCGCCGCTGGACAGCCTCACCCCGGAGCAGGCGCGCGCCGCCTATGTGCAGCTGAATCGCGCCCTCGGCCTGCCGCCGGCAGCGGTGACGCGGGTGGACGAGCTCAACGCTCCCGGTCCCCTCGGCCCCATCCCGCTGCGCCTGTACCGGCCCTACGCGGAAGACGATCGACCCCGCCCGCTGGTGGTCTATCTGCACGGCGGTGGCTGGGTGATCGGCGACCTGGACAGCCATGACTCGCTCTGCCGCCAGATCGCCCTGGGTACCGGCCATGCGGTGCTGGCGGTGCACTATGCCCTCGCCCCCGAGCACCCGGCACCAGCGAGTCCCGACGATGTGCTGGCCGTCCTGCACTGGCTGGCCGAGGCCGGCGGCGCCTTCCACCTCGATCTCGACCGCGTCGCGGTAGCCGGCGACAGCGCCGGCGGCGGCCTGGCGGCCATGGCCGCGCTGCACCTGCGCGAAGGACCGCTCGCGCTCAAGGCCCAGGTGCTGATCTATCCCGGCGTCGACAACACGCCCGAAGCCTGGAATCACCCCTCGCGCATCGAGAATGCCAAGGTCCCGCCGCTGACCCGGCCGATGATGGATTACTTCTCCGGGATGTATCTGCGCGACGTGGATACCCGCGACCCACGCGTCTCGCCGCTCTATGCCACCTCCCACGCCAACCTGCCGCCGGCACTGATCTTCGGCGCCGAATGCGACGCCCTGCGCGACGACGCCCGCCTTTATGCCCAGGCGCTGATCGGTGCCGGCAACGCCGTGGAGTACCACGAGCTGCCGGGCATGATCCACGGCTTCATCGAGATGCTCGGGGTGCTGCCAGGTGTGCGCTGGACGCTGGAGCGGATGAACGCCTTCCTGCGTGAACATCTGCAGCAGGCGGACTGAATCCGCCCCCGCGGGTCAGATCCGGCCGAACCAGTGCAGCACCAGCCGGTAGAGGTGCTGCGGCCAGCGCGACCACCAGCCGCCCTGCTCCACCGCCTCCAGGGCCACCAGCGGGCGAGTCTGCAGAATGCGCTCGCCGTCCACCAGCTCCAGGCGGCCGACCACGGCGCCCTGGGCGATGGGCGCCACCAGCGGCTCGTCCAGCACCAGGCGGCGCTCGGGCGGTTGCTGGCCCTTGGGTCGGGTCAGGACCACGTCCTGGGTCACGCCCACCGGCAGGCTCGCCCGCTCGCCCTCCCAGACCGCCGGGGTGCCCAGGGCGACGCCGGCCTTGTCGAGGGTCAGGTTGTCGAAGAAGCGATAGCCATAGGTCAGCAGCTTCTGGGTGTCCGCCGCACGGTTGTTGATGGAGTTGGAACCGAATACCGCGGTGATCAGCCGGCGTCCGTCGCGCAGCGCCGAGGTCACCATGCAGTAGCCGGCCGCCTCGGTATGCCCGGTCTTGAGGCCGTCCACGGTGTGATCGCGCCAGAGCAGCAGGTTGCGATTGGGCTGGCGGATACCGTTCCAGGTGAAGTACTTCCTGGCATAGAGCTCATAGTAGGCCGACTCGTCCTGGATGATGGCGCGCGCCAGCAGCGCCATGTCGTAGGGTGAGGAGAAGTGCTCGGGATCAGGCAACCCGGTGGGATTCATGAAGTGGCTGTCGTGCAGGCCGAGGCGTTGGGCCGTGGCGTTCATCAGGCTGGCGAAGCTCTCGTTGCTGCCGGCGATGTGCTCGGCCAGGGCCACGCTGGCGTCGTTGCCCGAATCGATGACGATGCCCTGCAGGAGATCGTGGACCGATACCGGGGTGCGCGGATCGAGAAACATCCGCGAGCCCTCGGTGCGCCAGGCTTGCTCGCTGACGGTGACCTTGTCGTCGGCCTTGAGCTGGCCGGCCTGGATGTCACGGGTCGCCACATAGACGGTCATCAACTTGGTCAGGCTGGCTGGCGGCAGGTGCTCATGGGAATCCTCCTCGGCGATCACCTGGCCGGTGGTGGCATCCATCAGCACCCAGGCCTTGGCCGAGAGCTGGGGTGGCGAAGGAATCAGCACATTGGCGGCGTGCGCAGCGGCGGGTGCGGCGGTGGGCGCAGCCTCGACCTGGCCGAGCCAGGCGAGACCCAGGGCGGCGAGACCGAGGCAGAGCAAGGGGTGTTTCACGAGCGGCAGATCCGGTGTGGCAGTGGAGGCCCGCCATCCTGGGAGAGCCCTGCCCCGGTCTCAAATGAAGGAAAGTGAAGAAAAATTTAGGAAGCCGCGCCTCAGCCGGCGCTGGTGATGACCACCCGCGCTCCCCGCGGCTCGGCCGTCTCGATGTTCAGGCTGAAACCATGCAGGCGGACGATGGCCGCCACCAGCGACAGGCCCAGGCCATAGCCCGGTTGCTGGCGACTGGCATCGCCGCGATAGAGCCGGCGCAACACACTCTCGCGCTCGGCCTCGGGAATGCCGGGGCCGTCGTCGACCACCTCGATGCGCACCGTCAGGCCGACCGCGCGCGCCACCAGGCGCACCCGGCCGCCCTCGGGGGCGAACTTGAGGGCGTTGTCGAGCAGATTGACCAGCGCCTCGAACAGCAACTCGGCGTCACCCTGCACCTCCGGTAGATCCTCGCCCAGTTCCAGGCTCAGAATCTGAGCCTTTTCCTGGGCCAGGGGTTCGTAGAAGTCATGGGCCTGGCGCAGCAGCGCCGCCAGGTCCAGGGGCGCGAAGGCCATACGCCGCCGAGTGTCCTCCAGCTCGGAGATGCGCAGAAGCCCCTGGAAGCGCGACATGATGGCTTCGGTCTCGGCCAGCGCCTCGCCGAGGCTGTCGGCCTGGGGTTCGGCCAGCGGCAACTGCTGCAGCTGGTGCAGGCGCGCGCGCAGCCGGGTCAGCGGGGTGCGCAGGTCATGGGCGATGCCGTCGCAGACGCCCTTCACCTCGTGCATCGAGCGCTCCAGCTGCGCCAGGGTGGTATTGACCGCATCGGCCAGCATGTCCAGCTCGTCGTGCCGCGGCGACAGCGGCAGGCGTTCTTCCAGGTGACCGGCGACGATCCGTTCCAGGCTGCGTTGCAGTCGCTCGACGCGCCGCAGCGGTCGTCGCCGCAGCAGGTGCCAGCCGACCAGCCCGGGGATCAGCGTCAGCGACAGGCCCCAGAACAGCGCCTGGCCGATGATGCCGCCCACCGCCGAGATGGAGCCGCCATCGCGGGCCAGCACCAGGATGCGGCCGTCGGCGCGGCGCTGCAGAAAGGCATGGCTGCTGCGCGTCTCGTCCAGGGCGTCGGTGGTCCTGAGGCCACGCTGCAGGTAGTGCACCTGGCCGTCGTCCGGCAGGTTGCGCAGCAGCTTGACCAGGTTGCCGGCGATAGGGCGACCATCGGCCTCGAACAGGCCGTAGGCGTCGATGCCGGGCATGGAATAGACCTCGCTGGCCTGCAACTCGCCCAGCAGGTCGGCGTCGGCCACCTTGCCGTAGTAGTGCGCCCGCTGCAGCAGGGTGCGCTCCGCCACGGCGCCCAGGTAGCCGGAGATCTGCCAGTAGAGCACCCCGGTGAAGACCGCGCCCCAGGCCACGAAGAGCAGCGCATAGAGCGCCAGCAGGCGGCTGCTGCCCGAGCGCCAGCGCCTAGTCCGGGACGACGAGGACATAGCCGGCTCCGCGAACGGTATGCACCAGCGGCCGTCCCGCCCGTTCGATCTTGCGTCTGAGCCGCCCCATGTGCACGTCGATGATGTTGGTGCCCGGATCGAAGTGATAGCCCCAGACCTGCTCGAAGAGCATGGTGCGAGTGACCAGTTGCCCGGCGTTGCGCATCAGGTAGGTGAGGATCTTGAACTCGGTGGGCAGCAGGGCGATGGCCTCGCCGGCGCGGGTCAGGGTGTTCTCGATCAGGTCCAGGGTCAGCTCGCCCACCCGCAATTGGTGACTGGCGGACTGGGCCGCCGGCCGCCTGAGCAGCGCCTCCAGCCGCGCCATCATCTCCACCAGGGAAAAGGGCTTGGTCAGGTAGTCGTCACCGCCGCATCTTAGGCCGCGGACGCGCTCGTCGACATCGGACAGCGCGCTGAGCATCAGCACCGGGGTGGCGATGCCGAGGCCGCGCAGGGTGCTGACGATGGTCAGGCCGTCGAAGTCCGGCAGCATGCGGTCGAGGGTGATGATGTCGTGGCCACCGGCGATGGCCGCGGCCAGGCCGTCGCGGCCGGTGCGCTCCCAGCGTACCTGATAGTCTTGCGCCTGCAATTCGCTGGCGATGGCGTGGGCGGTCACCTCGTCGTCTTCGATGACCAAAGCCTGGGTCATGATGGCCTCTGGATCTGGCGCCCGGTCTGGCGGACCGGACACCCTAGGGAAAACGCCCAGGTCGGTAAATTAAATTTTTCTTCATTCGGACTAACGCGCTTCCGCCTCGCCCGCGGTCTATCGTCGGTCTTTTCACCCTGGAGTCTTCACCATGTTTCGACGTCTGCCCACCCTCGCCCTCGGCGCCCTGCTGCTGGCCTCCACGCCGCTGCTGGCCGCGCAACCCGTCACCACCCTCACGGTGCTGAGTTCGGGCGGCATCATGGGCGCCATCCGCGAAGTCGCCCCGGCCTACGAAAAGGCCACCGGCGTGAAACTGGACATCGCCGCCGCGCCGTCCATGGGCGACACGCCCCAGGCCATCCCCCAGCGCCTGGCCCGCAACGAGCCGGCCGACGTGGTGCTGATGGTGGGTTCGGCGCTGGACAAGCTGGTCGCCAACGGCCAGGCGCTCAAGGACAGCCGCGTCGACCTGGGCCAGTCCTTCATCGCCCTGGCGGTGCGCAAGGGCGCGCCCAAGCCGGACATCTCCACCATGGAGGCCTTCAAGCAGAGCCTGGAAAGCGCCCAGTCGGTGGCCTATTCCGACAGCGCCAGCGGCGTCTACCTGGCGCACATCCTCTTTCCGCGCATGCAGCTGAGCGATGCCTTCAAGGCCAAGGCGCGCATGATCCCCGCCGAGCCGGTGGGCGAAGTCGTCGCCCGGGGTGACGCGCAGCTGGGCTTCCAGCAGCTGAGCGAGTTGAAGCCGGTGCAGGGCATCGACATCGTCGGCCTGATCCCCGACCAGGCGCAGAAGATGACCCTCTATTCCGGCGCCGTGGTCAGCAAGAGCACGCACCCGGATGCGGCGCGCGCCCTGCTGCAGTATCTGGCCTCGAAGGACGCCGCCAAGGCGATCGAGGACAGCGGTCTCAAGCCCATCCCCGCCCAGCCATAAGGGCCAGGCCGCCGGCGTCAGACGAAGAAGGAAATGGCGCCGGTGGCCAGGGCGAGCACGGTGATGACCAGCGAGGTCAGCACCGCCCACTTGACGGTGGCCTTCTGGAAGTCACCGATGTCGCGGTCGACCATGCCCACCAGCAGCAGCGTCGAGGCCACCAGCGGACTCATCAGGTGCACCGGCTGGCCCAGCACCGAGGCGCGGGCGATCTCCACCGGATCGATGCCGTAGGCCGCGGCGGCGTTGGCCAGGATGGGCACCACGCCGAAGTAGTAGGCATCGTTGGACAGCACGAAGGTCAGCGGCATGCTGGTGATGGCCACCACCAGCGGGAACCAGTGGCCCCAGGCCGGCGGAATCCAGTCGACCAGCGTCTGGGCCAGGGCGTCGACCATCTTGGTGCCGGAAAAGATGCCGGCGAAGATGCCCGCGGCGAACACCAGCAGCACCACGGTCATGGCGTTGCCGGAATGCGCCAGGATGCGCTCCTTCTGCAACTCCAGCTGCGGATAGTTGATCATCAGCGCTAACACGAAGCCGATCATGAACAGGATGGCGGCGTGCATCACACCCATGACCAGGGCGGTCATCACCGCGATCACCAGCACCAGGTTGACGTAGGCCAGCCGCGGCCGCTTGGTCGGCGAATCGCCAAGGATCTCCTCGATATAACACTTGCCGCCGGCCGCCCCGCCGCTCTCCAGGGCGACGTTGCCGATGCGCGCGCGTTCGCGGCGACCGAGCAGGAAGGCGGTGAAGACCACCCAGGCCGCCCCGCCGATCACCGTGGGCAGCATGGGAATGAAGTAGGCGGTGGCGTCCAGCCCCAGCGCGGCGATGGCGCGGGTGGCCGGTCCGCCCCAGGGACTCATGCCGCTCATGATACTCAGCGAGAGCATGGAGACGGTCGCCAGCACCATGGGATTCATGCCGATGCGCTTGTACAGCGGCAGCATGGCCGCGCAGGTGATCATGTAGGTGGTGGTGCCGTCGCCGTCCAGGGCCACCAGCAGCGAGAGCAGCGCGGTGCCGATGGCGATCTTGACCGGGTCGCCGTTGACGCGCTTGAGGATCTTGCGGATCAGCGGATCGAACAGCCCGGCGTCGATCATCAGGCCGAAGAAGAGGATGGCGAACAGCAGCAGCGCCGCCGAGGGCGCCACCATCTTCAGGCCATCGAGCATCATCTTGCCGGTGGTGGGGGCGAAGCCACCGATGAGGGCGAAGACGATGGGCACCACGGTGAGCGCCACGATGGGCGACAGACGTTTGCTCATGATCAGGTAGGTGAAGGTCACCACCATGATCAGACCGAGAAGCGCGAGCATAGGCATATCCCTTGTTCTTGTCGTGGGTCTGGCCGGACGCGGGCCAGCCGATCCCCGCCTCCGGCCAGCTGACGGCGCGGAGGTGGGAGTGCAGCGATGCCGTGGTTGGAGCGATCAGGCGTGGGGACGAACGTCCGGTGCCGTCCACTCGGCGGCCTCGGGCAGCGCCACGGGTTCAGCCTTTCCACTGGCCAGGGCGCGCATCAGCTTCTCGCGATCGCATGCGCCCTCGCCCAGCGCGATCACCACGGTGGCCACGGCGTTGCTGGCCAGGCTGGTCAGGGCGCGGGCCTCGGACATGAATCTGTCGATGCCGATGAGCAGCGCCAGACCGGCCAGCGGGATGTCGTGGATCACGGTGAGGGTCGAGGCCAGGGCGACGAAGCCGCTGCCGGTGACCCCTGCCGCGCCCTTGGAGGACAGCAGCATGATCGCCAGCATGGTCAGGGTCTGGCCGAGGCTGAGCTCGATGTTGCAGGCCTGGGCGATGAACACTGCGGCCAGCGACAGGTAGATGGCGGTGCCGTCCAGGTTGAAGGAGTAGCCGGTAGGCAGCACCAGACCGACCACGCCCTTCTTGCAGCCCAGGCCTTCGAGCTTTTGCAGCATGCGCGGCAGCACCGGCTCGGTGGACGAGGTACCGAGCACCACCAGGAATTCCTCGCGGAAGTAGCGCAGCAGCTGCCACAGGCTGAAGCCGCGCGAGCGGCACAGGGCGCCCAGGACCACGAAGACGAAGAAGGCGCAGGCGATGTAGAGGGTGGCGATCAGCTTCGCCAGGGAGCCCAGCGAGGTGATGCCGTACTGGCCGACGGTAAAGGCCAGGGCGCCAAAGGCACCCACCGGCGCGAAGCGCATCAGGTAGCCGAAGATGCGGAAGACCATCTGTGAGGCCGACTCCAGCACCTCCAGCACCGGCCGCCCGCGCTCGCCCATGGCGGACAGCGCGAAGCCGCAGAGCACGGCGATGAACAGCACCGGCAGCACCTCACCCTTGTTGAACGCTCCCATGAAGGTGTCCGGGATGATGTGCATGAAGAAGTCCACCACGCTGAGCTTGGCCGCCGACGCCGTGTACTGGGCGATGCTGGCGGTGCTCAGGGTCGCGGGATCGATGTTCATGCCCACGCCGGGCTGGAACAGGTAGACCGCGCCGAGGCCGATGAACAGGCTGATGACGGTGAGCACCAGGAACAGCAGCAGCGTCTTGCCCATCAGCCGACCCAGGGTGCTCTTGTCGGTCATGCCGGCGATGCCGGTGACGATGGTGCAGAACACCACCGGGGCGATCATCATCTTGATCAGCTTGATGAAGGCGTCACCCAGGGGCTTGAGCGCGACGGCCTGTTGCGCCCAGAAGTGACCGACCAGCACCCCGAGGACCACGGCGCAGAGGATCTGGAAGTACAGCGATTTGGCAAGTTTCATGGGGCATCACCGTTTATTGAAGTTGTGCGGATGCGCTGGTGGGGGGTGGGGTGCTACGTCAGCCGGCGAGCCTCCGCGCGGTGGGTGCGTAGACATGGCCGGCGAACAGACGGCGCGCGGTCCGGACGACCGAGGCCTGGATGGTAGTGCCGTCCGCGCCGCCGCGCGACAGCACCACGTCGATCCCGCCGCTCGGATGCTCCAGGCGGACGGTGGTCAGGTCACGCGCCGCCTCGCCCAGTAGCGCCATCACCACGGTCTCCGGGGTGACGCAGGCGGTGGCCAGGCCGATCGAGCCGGTGATGGCCAGCGCCCGGTGGCAGCTGTGCGGCATGAAGTAGCGCACCTGCAGGGTGCCGCCGTGCTGGGGCGCGGAGATCAGCACCGGCTTGGGGATCACCTTGCCGCTGACATCGCCCAGGCCCATGGCCCGACCCGCCTGCAGACGCAGGTCTTCCAGCCGCGCCAGCAGCGCCGCGTTGGCGTCCAGTTCGGCCGGCCGCTCGCTGCCGGTCACGCCCAGGTAGCGGGCGTCGACGATCATCATCGGCATGGCCATGTCGATGCAGGTCACCGGCACGCCATCGAAGACATCGGTGGCCTGGCCGGTGGGAAACAGCTTGCCGGTCTTGCTGCCCACGGCGTCGAGAAAGGTCAGCTGCACCGGCGCGGCGGTGCCGGGCACGCCGTCGATGGCGGTGTCGCCTTCATAGCGCACCAGGCCGCCGGGCGTATGCACCAGGGAATCGACGAAGCTGTTGGTGTTGAGGTTGCGGATGCGCACCAGGGTCTTGCCGTCTCTGGCGGCGACCATCCCCTGCTCCACGGCGAAGGGACCCACGGCGCAGAGCATGTTGCCGCAGTTGGGTGCGGTATCGACGCGGCGCTCGGCGACCATCACCTGGACGAAGAGATAGTCCACGTCGGCATCGGGATGACCGGACGGGCTGATGATGGCGACCTTGCTGGTCTGAGGGCTGCCGCCGCCGATACCATCGATTTCCAGCTCGTGGCCGGCGCCCATGAGGTCGATCAGCATCTCGTCGCGCTGGACGGGATCGCTGGGCAGGTCGCTGGCGAGGAAGAAGGGGCCCTTGGAGGTGCCACCTCGCATGAGAACGCAGGGAATACGTTGCATGACTGCTGACTCTTGTTGATCAATAGCGGTTATTGATGTTCTGGGAGCAAGATTGGCAGCGGCAGATAAATCTATCCAATGCAAATATCAGCGCTATTATTCCACTTTATTAATCAATAAAGCCGGTTTTCCGGGACAGGGCATTCATGGACTACGAGCTGCAAGACATTCGATCTTTCGTGAAAATCGCCGAACTGGGCAGCTTCCATGAGGCAGCCGACGCCCTGCACCTGTCACAGCCGGCCTTGAGTCGGCGCATCAAGAAGCTGGAAGACGGCCTGGGCACGCCCCTGCTCGAACGCACCACTCGTCGCGTCGGCCTCACCAGCGTCGGCCGCGATTTCCTGCCCAAGGCGCGCCGGCTGCTGGACGACTTCGAGGATTCCATCCTCAGCATCCGCGAACTGGCCGAGCGCCAAACCGGCCAGGTCACCCTGGCCTGCATCCCCACCGCGGCCTTCTACTTCCTGCCCTCGGTGATCCGCCAGTACAACGAGCAATACCCCAAGATCCGCATCCGCCTGTTGGACCTCAGCGCCAACGACGGCCTGGAGGCCGTGCTGCGTGGCGAAGCCGACTTCGGCATCAACATGCTCAGCGGCCAGCACCCGGACATCGAGTTCGTGCCGCTGGTGCAGGAGCAATTCGTGCTGGCCTGCCGGCGTGACCACGAACTGGCCGGACGCCCGTCGATCAGCTGGGCCGAGCTGGTCGAGCACCGGCTGATCGGCGTGGGGCGCCTGAGCGGCAACCGGGTCCTGCTCGACCATGCCCTTTCCGCGCGGGGCATCCGCCCCAAGTGGTTCTATGAGGTGCAGCACCTGTCCACCTCCCTGGGCATGGTGGAAGCCGGCCTCGGCGTCTCGGCCATGCCCAGCCTGGCCATGCCGGACGCCGACCACCCGACCCTGGTCAGCGTGCCGCTCAGCGATCCGGAAGTGACCCGGACCCTCGGGCTGGTCTCGCGCCGGGGCGCCTCGCTGTCGCCCGCCGCGGAAAAATTCGTCGCCATCCTGCTCGGCCAGTGGAAGACCGAACAGCCCTAGTCCGCGCCATCCACGCCCCCCTGCCCTGAACGGCAGCGGCCAAGCGCCAGTATCCAGTGAACGTCGCGCCCCCTCGGGCGGTCTGTTGGCTGCAACAACTGGTTACGGTCAGGACCGCTCATGTCCCTTGCGCTGAAGTCGCATCGTTCTTCTCCTTGCCCGGGGAGCACCTCGAAGCGCCGCTCCGTCGTCGGAGCGCTGGCCGGGCTGCTGCTCGCCGCTTCGCTCACGGGCTGTTCGCCGCTGCAGCACGGCTTTCTCGCCCCGGCCGGCCTCGCCGCCAGCGGCGAACGCGACCTGCTGCTGTGGATCGTCGGCCTGGCGCTGGTGGTGGTGCTGCCGGTGATCCTGCTCACCCCACTGATCGTCTGGCGCTATCGCCACGGCAATGACCGTGCCGCCTACCGGCCGCGCTGGGAATTCTCCTGGTTGCTGGACGTCTTCGCCTGGGGCGTGCCTGCGCTGATCGTCGCGGTGCTGGCGGTGCTGGTCTGGACCCGCACCCACAGCCTGGACCCCTATCGCTCACCGACGCCCGGCGTGACGCCGCTGGAGATCCAGGTGATCGGCCTGGACTGGAAGTGGCTGTTCCTCTATCCCGAACAGGGCATCGCCACGGTCAATGAGCTGGTCTTGCCGGCGGGGCGACCGGTGCAGTTGAAACTCACCAGCGATACGGTGATGCAATCCCTGCTGCTGCCGCGTCTGGGCGGCCAGATCTACGCCATGGCCGGCATGCAGACCCAGCGCTATCTGCAGATTCCCGCGCCCGGCCAGTTCGAGGGCCGCAATGCCCAGTACAGCGGCGAAGGCTTCCAGGACCAGCATTTCCCGATCCGGGTGCTGGATGCCCAGGACTTCGCCAGCTGGACCCGGAGCGTCAGCCAGACCCGCGAGGCGCTGGATTGCGCCCATTACCAGGTGCTGGCCCGCCCCGGCACCCTGGAGCAGGCCGCCGAATTGCGCCTGACCCAACCCGCCCTCTTCGCCTGGGTGCTGGCGCGCTATCGCCAGGACCCGGTACCCGCCTGCGCCACCTTCCAGGGAGCCACCCATGACTGATTCCTCGGCCCTCTGGCACCTGCTGTTCGGTCGCCTGGGCTATGACGCCCTGCCCTTCTACAGCCTGATCGCCACCTGCGGCGCCAGCGTGGTGATCCTTGGCGCCCTGGCCGCCGCCGGGGCCATCACCTGGCTCGGCAAGTGGCGCTATCTCTGGCAGGAGTGGTTCACCAGCCTGGACCACAAGCGCATCGGCATCATGTACGTGGTACTGGCCCTGGTGATGTTCAGCCGCGGCGTGGTGGAAGGGGTGATGATGCGCACCCAGCAGGCCCTGGCCATCGATGCGCCGGGCTACCTGCCGCCGGAGCATTTCGGCCAGTTGTTCAGCACCCACGGCACCATCATGGTGTTCTTCGTCGCCATGCCCTTTCTCACCGGGCTGATCAACTTCGTCATGCCGCTGCAGATCGGCGCCCGCGACGTGCGCTTTCCGCTGCTCAACGCCATCAGCCTCTGGCTGACCGTGGCCGGCGCCGCCCTGGTGATGGTCTCGCTGGTGCTGGGGCGCTTCTCCACCGGCGGCTGGAGCGGCTATCCGCCCTATACCGGCGCCGAATACCAGCCCGGAGTCGGCCCCGACTACTGGATCTGGGCGCTGACCCTGAGCTCCCTGGGCAGCACCCTGACCGGCCTCAACTTCGCCGTCACCCTCTACAAGGAGCGGACGCCGGGCATGCGCCTGTTCCACATGACGCTGTTCAGCTGGACGGCGCTGTGCACCAGCATCCTGATGATCTTCGCCATGCCGCCGCTGACCGTGGCCACCCTGCTGCTGGCCCTGGACCGCTACCTGGACTTCCATTTCTTCACCAACACCCAGGGCGGCAACCTGATGAACTACATCAACCTGTTCTGGCTATTCGGCCACCCGGAGGTGTACATCCTGATCCTGCCGGCCTTCGGGGTGTTCTCCGAGGTCTTCGCCACCTTCTCCACCAAGCGGCTCTATGGCTATCACTCGCTGGTCTGGGCCACCCTGGTGATCGCCGTGCTGTCCTTTACCGTCTGGCTGCACCACTTCTTCACGATGGGTCAGTCGCCCAAGATCAACGCCGCCTTCGGCATCGCCACCATGCTCATCGGCATTCCCACCGGGGTGAAGATCTACGACTGGATGGCGACCATGTTCCGCGGCCGCATCCGCCTGACCACGCCGCTGATCTACGCGGTGATGTTCATCATGCTGTTCGTCATCGGCGGCCTCACCGGCATCACCCTGGCCACGCCGCCGGTGGACTACCAGGTGCACAACACCGTCTACCTGGTCGCCCACTTCCACAACATGCTGATCCCCGGGATGCTGTTCGGCATGCTGGCCGGCTATCACTTCTGGTTTCCCAAGGCCTTCGGCTTTCGCCTCGACGAGCGCTGGGGCCGTATCGCCGCGCTGAATTTCGGCCTGGGCTTCCTGCTCGCCTTCATGCCGCTGTACGTGCTGGGCGTGTCCGGCCTGCCGCGGCGCAGCCAGGCGATCCACAATCCCGACTTCGCCCCGCTGCTGTGGGTCGCCGAGCTGGGCGCGGTGATCCTGCTCGCCGCCCTGGCCAGCCTGGTGATCCAGCTGGTGGTGAGCATCCGCCGCCGCGACACTGCGCGGGTGCCGGCGGGCGATCCCTGGAATGGCCGTACCCTGGAATGGGCCGTGGCTGCGCCACCGCCGGAATACAACTTCGCCGTGCCGCTGCCGATCAACGACCGGGACCCCTTCACCTGGCTCAAGGAACACGGCCTGGCCTACGACCGGCCGCGCACCTATGCCGACCTCGTCCTGCCCAAGAACAGCGCCGTGCCGGCCCTTGTCGGGGCGGCGGGCTTCGCCTGCGCCTTCGGGCTGGTCTGGCACATCGGTTGGCTGACCGTGCTCGGCCTGGGAGTGGCCTGGGGCGCGGTGATCGCCCGCAGCTTCCAGCGCGACACCGAGCGGCTGATTTCCGCCGCGGACATCCGCCGCGAACACGAGGCCTGGCTGGATCAGGTCGCCGCCACTCGGCCAGTCAAGCGGGACGAGGAAACCGGGCCGGGCAATCGCGGCCTGGCGGAGATGGGGCCATGAGTCCGCGCGACATGAACCACGCCGGCCTCAACGTCGGCGCCACCGATCACGCGACCCACGCCGAGGCGGAATATTCGCTGTTCGGGTTCTGGATCTTCCTGATGAGCGACGCCCTGGTGTTCGCGCTGCTGTTCGCCATCTACGCGACGCTGCAGCACGCCACCGCCGGGGGACCGGTCGCCCGGGACGTCTTCGAGATCGGCAGTGTCACCCTGCAGACCCTGGTGCTGCTGGCCAGTAGCTTCACCTACGGCCTGGCGTCGCTGGCCATGAAATACCACAAGGGTCGCCTGCGGCCCCTGGTGACCTGGCTGCTGGTGACCCTGGCGCTGGGCCTGGTCTTTCTCGGCCTGGAAGTGCACGACTTCCTTGGCATGGCGGATCAGGGCGCCCTGCCCCAGCGCAGCGCCTTTCTCTCGGCCTTCTTCGCCCTGGTGGGCATGCACGGGGTGCACGTCGCCAGCGGCTGCCTGTGGCTGGTGGTGATGCTGGTGCAGCTCAGGGTGTTCGGCCTGGATACGCCGGTGAAGACCCGACTGATGCGCCTGGGCCTGTTCTGGCATTTTCTCGATATCGTCTGGGTGGCCATCCTCTCGGTGGTCTACCTGCAGGGGCTGCTGCCATGAAGAGAGATGACTATCGTCGGGAGCTGACGAGCTATGTGATCGGCCTGGTGCTGGCGGTGACGCTGAGTCTGATCCCCATCGGCCTGGTGCTGTTCCCGACCTGGCCGCGCGGGACCACCCTGGGCGTCATCTTCGGCCTGGGCCTGCTGCAGATCCTGGTGCACCTGCGCTGCTTCCTGCATATCAGCCTGGGTCGCTCGCACCGCCACGACCTCTATCTGCTCTTGTTCACCAGCCTGATCCTGGTGCTGATGGTGGTGGGCAGCCTGGTGGTGCTCGGCGATCTGCATCACCGCATGCATTGATCGGCTTGCCGCCCGACTGCGCGGCAAGCCGATCCTGCTCGCACCTTACTGCGTACGCGTCACCCGCCAAACGGTGTTGGCCAGGTCGTCGGCGATGATGACGCCACCGCGCTGATCCACCGCCACCCCGACCGGGCGGCCGCGGGTCTTGCCATCGTCGCCAAAGAATCCGGTGGCGAAGTCGATGGGCTCGCCAGCCGGACGGCCCTGCTGGAAGGGCACGAAGACCACGCGATAACCCACCGGCTTGTCACGGTTCCAGCTACCGTGTTCGCCGACGAAGACCCCATCGGTGAACTGACCGCCCACCGCCGCGGTGGAAAAGGTTACGCCCAGGGCGGCGACGTGGGAACCCAGGCTGTAGTCGGGCTTGATGGCCGCGGCCACCTTGGCCGGATCCTGCGGCTGGGCGCGGGTATCGACGTTCTGCCCCCAGTAGCTGTAGGGCCAGCCGTAGAAGCCGCCTTCGCGGATGGAGGTCAGGTAGTCCGGCACCAGGTCCGGGCCGATCTCGTCGCGCTCGTTGGCCACCGCCCAGAGCTGGCCGCTGTCGGGCTGTATGGCCAGGGCGGTGGGATTGCGCACCCCGGTGGCATAGTTCTTGTGCGCACCGGTCTGGGCATCGATCTGCCAGATCACCGCGCGATCCACCTCGACGTCCATGCCGCGCTCGCCGACGTTGCTGTTGGAGCCAATGCCGACATAGAGGTAGCGACCATCGGCACTGGCGGCCAGGGACTTGGTCCAGTGGTGGTTGATCGCCGCCGGCAGCTCGACCAGCTTGTCCGGCGCGCCGCTGGCCTGGGTCTGGCCGTCCTGGTAGGGAAAGCTGACCAAGGCGTCCTGGTTCGCCACATAGATGCGGCCATTGGCGAAGGCCAGGCCATAGGGCGCGTTGAGATTCTCGGCGAACACCGTCTTGAGTTCGTATTTGCCGTCGCCGTCGGCGTCGCGCAGCAGGGTCAGGCGATTGCCGCCCTTTACCTGGGTGTTGCCCTGGGCCTTGATGTAGCCGGCGATGACGTCCTTGGGCTTCAGCTTGGGCGCGTTGCCGCCGCGGCCCTCGGCCACCAGGATGTCGCCGTTGGGCAGCACCAGCATCTGCCGCGGAATGCGCAGATCGGTGGCGATGGCGGTGATGGTGTAGCCCTGGGGCACCGTGGGTACGCGATCACCCCAGGGTGCCGGCTGGGCGATCTTCATGCTCGGCAGGAGGCCGCGCTGGGGTTCGGGCAGCTTGGGATCGGGGCCGCGGGCCTGGGTGTCGGCACCGCCCTCGTTGCCGCAGGCGGCGAGCAGCACGGCCAGACCAAGGACGCTCAAGGCTCTTGGAGTGCTCATCGAATCACCTCCGAACGTAGGTTGGAGAGCGCGATCCAGGCGGCCACCAGGCTCAGCACCGAGACCACCACCGAGAGGATCAGCCCGGCGGGCATCACCGCCCAGGTATCCTTGGCATGTTCGAAGGCATTGACCAGCCCCAGCACCCAGGCCAGCAGCAGCAGGAGGAAATAGGCCGCCGGCCGGCGACCGCGGAAGCGCGCGCCGAACAGATTGCCGAGGGCGAACAGCAGGGCCAGCCCGGACAGCAACAGCGCCCCGGCGATCAGCCAGGCGGCGAAGTTGGCCCACTGGATCTGCATCGTCTGGTAGTAGGCGATATCGCTGAGCAGGCCGCCGATGAACAGCGGGACGGAACCGGCCAGCAGCAACGCGTGCAGCGGGCCGGGCCGGACAGGGTGGTAATGGTGGGCAGCTACGGTCACTGACAACTCCTTTTCAAGACGGGACGTGGCAGGGCCGGGCAGCCACTGCGCAGCACAAGACGCACTGAAAAGGATTGCGCGCGCCGGGGGTTAGTTCAGCCGCTTCGCCTGGCGGACACCTCTTGCAAAAGAAGAGATAATGACAGTCTCGTTGCAGCCACGACCTCTGTCTGGTGTCTGTTCGGCCGAGCCGTCCCTGCAACCCGCTGTCCAGTTGCCGACCGAAGGGCTGGACGTCACCTCCGCTACAGGAATCCCTTGCGCATGACCTCTTCCCGGTCCGTCGACCAGGCCTCCCGGCGCGCGGCCATCGTCCTCGCCTGCTGCCTGCCCAGCGACGTGCTGCTCTACCTCGTCCTGCCCATGTACGCCCCGGTCTTCGGCATCACCCTGATCGAAGCCGGCATCCTGCTGGCCGCCAACCGGGTGATCCGCATCGTTGGCTATCGCTATGTGGTGCAGCTCTATGCTCGCTGCGGCGATCGCCGCAGCCTGGTGGTGGCCGCCGCGGTGGCTGCCCTCTGCGCCCTGGGCAACGCCAACCTCTCGGGCTTCTGGGCGTTGCTGGGGCTACGCCTGGCCTGGGGCCTGAGCTTCGCCACCTTCAACCTGTCCACCCAGGTGCTGGCCACCGCCGACCCGGCCGGCGCCGCCCGGCGCACCGGCACCTCTCGCGCGCTGATCGCCATCGGTCCCATGCTCGCCCTGTCCGCGGGCGCCTGGCTCACCCTGCAATACGGGCCGCGCGCGGTGCTGCTGCTCAGCAGCGGTCTCTGCCTGGTCGGGCTGCTGCTGGCCCTGGGGCTGCCGCGCGCCGGTCACGAATTGCCGGCGCCCGGGCGACGCCTGCGCTGGCCGGATCGCATCGTCACCTGGTCCTTCATCGAAGGGGTGACCCTGGACGGCCTGTTCATCTTTGGCTTGTCGGCCTTTTCCCAGGCGGTACTGGGCGGCGATGCCGTGCTGGTGGCCGGGCTGCTGATGGCGCTGCGCTATGTGTCCGACATGCTGCTCAGCCCGCTCGGCGGCCGGGCGGCGGATCGCTATGGCGCGGCGCCCATGCTGGTGGTCTGCTCGACGCTGACGGCGCTGTTCCTGATCGCCTTCGGTTTTCACTGGCTGATCCTCGGCGCCGGCGGGGTGCTCATCCTGCGCGCCCTGCAGATCCCCCTGGTGGTGACCCTGGTCGCCACCCGCCATCCCGGTCAGGCCCGGCTGCCGGCGCTGGCCTCCAACGCCATGTGGCGCGACGTGGGTGCCAGCGTGGGGCCGCTGCTGGCGGGCGTGCTCATCCCGCTGGTGCCTTCGACCCTGCTGTACCCGCTGTCCGGCCTGGCCATCCTGGTCAGCTCCCTGGCGTGCCTGAAATTGAAACCGGCTTCCGCGTAGCCATCCGTACCCTGGCGTCCGTTGCGGACGCCAGGGTCTGCCTGCCGCTACTTGCCGTGGGCCTGCAGCACCGGCTCGCTGACGCCCTTGACGCCGACCAGGGTCAGGCTGGTCAGCAGTACGTTCTGCGGGCCCTGGTAGGCATCCACCGGCTTGTACCACTCCGCCAGCGAGTGGGCACTGCCGCCCTCCCCGCCGCCGCTGATGGTCATGGCCGGCACGCCCAGGGACATAGCGGTATTGGAGTCGGTGCTGCCACCGCTCAGGGTGACCTTGGCGCCGTTGGTGACCGCGGCGATGGCGCGCTGCGCGGTCTGCACCATGGGCGAATCCTCCGCCGTGCCACCGGCCGGACGATCACCGATCAGCTTGATGTCCACCGAGATCTGATCGGTATCCCAGCGCTTGTTCTCCTCCTTCACCGCGTCCTGCACCAGGGCCAGGATCTCCTTCTCTTCGGCCAGCAGCGCGGCCTCCTCGTTGGATCTCATGTCCAGGGTCAGGCGCGCCTCGCCGGCGATGGCGTTGACCGAGGTGCCGCCCTGCACCGTGCCCACGGTAAAGGTGGTCTTGGGCTCCTTGGGCGGACGCACCTCGGCGATCTTGGCGATGGCACGACCCATGGCGTGGATGGCGCTGGGTCGACCGAATTCGGCGAAGCTGTGGCCACCCGGACCCTTGAAGGTCATCTCGTAGCGGTGGCTGCCGGTGCCGCGATTGACGATCCGCCGCACGTCGATGCCGTCCACCGAGATGAAGCCGTCGATGCCCTGGCGATCCTTGAACAGGGCCTTCACCCCGCGCAGGTTGCCCAGCTCCTCCTCGCCCACGGTGCCGACGAAGATCAGGTCGCCCACGGTCTCGATGCCGCTCTTGTTCAGGGCGTCGATCACCGACAGCAGCGCCGCCAGGCCGCGGGCGTCATCGCCGATGCCGGGGCCGTAGGTCTTGCCATCCTTTTCCTTGAGGGTCAGGTCGGTGCCCTCGGGGAACACCGTATCCAGGTGCGCCGACACCACCAGCTGCGGACCCTGGCCACTGCCCTTGCGGGTGGCGATCACATAGCCTTCCGGGGCGATGCTGGCGTCCTTGAGACCCAGCTC
This sequence comes from Pseudomonas sp. SHLD1, assembly GCF_028640935.1. Classification (NCBI taxonomy): domain Bacteria; kingdom Pseudomonadati; phylum Pseudomonadota; class Gammaproteobacteria; order Pseudomonadales; family Pseudomonadaceae; genus Pseudomonas; species Pseudomonas sp. SHLD1. Next base: position 597,055 of record NZ_JAQZAD010000013.1, on the reverse strand, counting down.
CTGGAAGCGCTTGAGGTAATAGTCGGCGCGCACCTTTTCCTTGAACGGCGGCGAGGGAATCTGGGCGATGTGCTTCTGTTCCGTGAAGGTGCGGCCATCGTCGGCGCGCAGCGCGTCCAGCGCCTTGGTGACCCGGGCATCGCCCTGTACCGAGGACAGGGCACCCTCGACGGTGGGTGCCGCAGCCAGGGGTAGCGACAGGGTGGCGGTCGCCGCCGTAATAATCATTGCGGAAAAGCGATTGGCCAAAGCCGAACGAGCAAAAGACATCTGACACTCCCATTGCCTGAATTGGTATTCCGAGCGGGAGCAATCGTCAGACGAATGCACCCTTGCCTGACCCTAGGGGTGCGCGAACGAAAGGTCAAAGCAGCCGGCGCTTAGGGATATGCGACGTCGCTCAGGGTGCTTCTCTGCACTCAAAGCGGCGATGGCGACGACGTTTCGGCGCGTCTGCCTCCCCAGGGCGCCTTGAGCTGGCGAGCTAGCTTGCCAGCGCTAAGCTGACTATCCACCAGCAAGCCTACGCCGGTCAGGAGCCACACCCATGAGACTTTCCCACCTGGATCACCTGGTCATCGTGGCCCCGACCCTCGCCGCAGGCGCTCTGCATGTCGAGCAGCGCCTGGGCGTGGCCATGCAGCCGGGCGGCAAGCATGCGCGCATGGGTACCCACAACCTCCTGCTGCGGCTGGGTGACGCCTATCTGGAAGTCATCGTCCCGGACCCGGAGGCTTCGGCGCCGGCCAGACCGCGCTGGTTCGGGCTGGATGAGCTGGCACCTGACGCTGCGCCCCGCCTGGCCCACTGGGTGGCCAGGACCCGGGGATTGGCCCAGGCCGATGCGCGCCTCACGCAGACCTTCGGCCGCATCGAGTCGATGAGCCGCGGCGCGCTGGCCTGGCAGATCTCGATCCACGCCGATGGGCAGCTGCCGCTGGGCGGTGTCATGCCCAGCCTGATCGACTGGGGCGACGCCCGGCATCCCGCGTCAGGGCTGATCGACCAGGGCTGCTGCTTGCAGCGCCTGGAGCTCAGGCATCCCGATGCCGCAGTGCTCGGGCAGCAGCTGGAGGCGATCGGTTTTTCCGGGCCCGTCGAGGTCATGCCTGGCGAGAGACCCGACCTGCTGGCCTACCTGGAGACGCCAACGGGTCTGAAGACCCTCTGATGGCCAACCCCTGGCGGCCGACCCGCACGCCCACTCAGGCCGGCACCACCAGTCCCTTGGCGCGGTAGGCGTCGATATCGATGCCATAGGCACCCGAGGGTTTTACCGCGCGGACGCTGATGAGGCGCCCCTGCTCATCGAGCGGATTGCGCGCCAGGTCGAGCACCTGCTCCGGTCGCGGCCGCTTGCTGGCATCCAGCACGATCAGCACCCGCGGCTTCAATTTGCTGCCGGCGTCGAAGCCGATGATGATGCCCACCTCGCCGCTGCTCAGCTCGACGATCTCGCCCGGCGGATAGACGCCGATCAGCTGGATGAAGGCCAGGACGACGACTTCGTCGAATTGCGTGCCTCGGGCTTCGAAGAGGACGCGCAAGGCTTCCAGACTGGAACGGCCCTCGCTGTAGGGGCGATCGCTGGTGATGGCGTCGTAGGCATCCACCACGGCGATGATCTTGGCCTTGAAGGGGATGCGCTGCGCCGGCAGCTGGCGGGGGTAGCCCTTGCCATCCATGCGTTCGTGGTGGGTATGGGCGACGTCGACGGCGGCGGGCGGTACCTCGCTGTTGGCCATCAGCAACTGATAGCCGTAGGTGGTATGGGCCTGCATGATGCGAAATTCTTCGTCGGTCAGGCGGCCCGGTTTGTTGAGGATCTCGTCGGGCACCTTGATCTTGCCGACGTCGTGCAGCATGCCGCACACCCCGAGTTCTTCCAGTTCCAGGGGCAGCATGCCCAGCGCCTTGCCCAGGGCGATGGCATAGAGCGAGACGCGCAGGCAGTGTTCCGCGGTGTAGTGATCTCGCTGCTTGATGCGCGCCAGCCAGAGGCTGGCCGCGGGGTGTTTGAGCACGCTCTCGACGCACTCCCCGACCGCCCGCCGTACTTCGCCGACGTCGAGTTCCTTACCGAACTTGACGGCGTCGAGCATCCGCATCGACACGGCACGGGCGTCGCGCCACACGGGCTCGGTGGCCTGGACCTCATTCCGGTAATCGATGGCATAGGTCTTGGCCTGATCGCCGGCCGCCAGGTCGGCGGCCAGTTTAGCCGATAGCGGCGTCACGGCAGGACTCTGCCGCCGGTCCACCCAGACGAACTCGCAGGTGTCCCTCAGGGTGCGGAGGTCCTGCACGCTCTGGATGGGGAAACCCTGGAACAGGAAGGGCGTGCCTTCCCAGGGCCGATCCAGTTCGCAGACGTACATGCCCAGCTGCAACTGGGACACGGGGACTCTGATGCTGTATTGGGGCAGCGCCATGGCTTCTCGGCAAGCACGTCGGTGGGCGGGGTCTAATAGGTATTACAATAACTATTGATACCAAAATGCCACCATTCAGGGAAGCATCCGGCCGGTCCGCGCCGATGAGCTGACGAAAAACAGTGGTCAGAGGTAACTGTTTGTAACTTCGGGGCGCGCAACGCCAGACTGCGCGCCTTCCCCTCACGCCAGCTTGAAGCGTCGCACCAGCGTCTGCAGTTCGCCGGCCAGTTCCGACAGCTGCTCGCTGGCGCCCACGGTTTCACGGTTGCCGTCGCTGGTCTGCACCGACAGGTCGCGGATGCTGATCAGGTTGCGGTCGACTTCGCGGGAGACGTGGGCCTGCTCTTCGGACGCGGTGGCGATCTGCAGGTTGCGCTCGTCGATCAGGCGCACGGCCTGGAGGATGTCGCTCAGCGCCGCCCCGGCTTCCTGGGCCACCGCATAGGTGGCCTGGGCCTGGGTGGAGCTGAGCTGCATGGAATCCACGGCTTCGGCCGAACCCTTCTGGATCGCCTGGATCATCTGCTCGATCTCGCGGGTGGACGTCTGGGTGCGGTGGGCCAGGGCGCGGACCTCGTCGGCAACCACGGCGAAGCCACGGCCCTGCTCGCCCGCCCGGGCGGCCTCGATGGCCGCGTTGAGCGCCAGCAGATTGGTCTGCTCGGCGATGGAGCCGATCACGCTGAGCACCTGGCTGATGTCCTGGGCCTGCCCGGCCAGGCCTTCGACCTGCACCGAGGTCGACTGCACCTGCTGGGTAAGGCGCTGCATGGCATCGAGGGCCTGGCCAACCTTGGCATTGCCGTTTTCCGCGGCGGCGCTGGAGTCCCGCGCGGCCTGGGAGGTGGACGAGGCGTTGCGCGCCACCTCTTCCACCGCCGCGCTCATCTCGGTGACCGCGGTAGCGGCCTGGTCGATCTCGGCGTTCTGACTCGCCAGGGCGCGACTGGCCTGGTCGGTGACGGCGTGCATGGTGCGGGCGGTTTCGCTCAGGCGGCTGGAAGAACTGGAGATGCCGTGCAGGGTGTCCTTGAGGTTGTCCTGCATCTGCGCCAGGGCGCGCATCAGCCCGGCGGCTTCGTCCTTGCCGGCAGGATCGATCTTGCCGGTCAGCTCGCCCTGGGCGATGGCATTGGCCACGGCCAGAGAAGCGCCGATCGGCTGGGCCAGGCTGCGGGTCAGGCGCCAGGCCAGCAGCAGGGTCACCAGCACCGCCAGCAGCATGATGCCGACGACAATGCTGACGCTGCGGTCATAGATGCCAGTGGCTGCTGCACCTGCCTGACGGGCGCCTTCGCTGTTGAATTCGCGCAACCGGGTCAGTTGCTCCTGATAGCCTTCGGCCCGCTGGCGCTGCTCGCCATTGGCCAGCTTGAGGGCCTCGGCGCGGTCGCTGGCGGCCAGGGTCACCACCCGATCCAGTCCGTCGAGATAGCCTTTCATCTGCAGCGCGGCTTGGTCGAAGTTGCTGCGTTCCTCGGGGGTGGAGATCAGGTGGTCGCGGTAATAGGCCGTCCGGGCGTTCATCAGGTCGCGATTCACCTGGATCTGCCGAGTGGCGAGGGCCATGGCCGCACTGTCCTCGCTGGCCAGCAGGCGGATGCTTTCCAGGCGGGTGTGCAGCAGCGCGACCTGGATGTCATCGGTGGTCTGGACACTCGCCAGCCATTCCGCCTCCATCGCTTGCTCGGTGGCGCGCAGGGCCTTGAGCTGGACCAGGGCGAAGGCCCCGAGCAGCATCACGAACAGGGTGACCGCACCGAAGCAGAGGATGGCGCGGGGGGCGATACGTAGCTGGCGAAGGTTCAAGACGGGCTCCTTGGATCGGCGAAAGGCGATCCTCAAAAGCCATATCGACTGACCATTGCCTTTCTTTAGCGCGCCAGCGATTGCCGCGACAAGGAAGCTGCGGAGACGGTCCAGTGGCTGTACGCCTGCAGGATGGGCCTAGCCACGTGCCGCCTCCAGCCGCTCCACCATCTTGACCAGTTCCGCCAGAGAGCCGGCCTGCAGCTTGCGCATGAGGGCCGCGCGGCGCACCTTCACGGTGATCTCGCTGACCCCCAGCTGGGCCGCGATCTGCTTGTTGAGCAGACCGGTCACCACCCGCGCCAGCACCGCCCGTTCGCCCTCGTTGAGGGTGTCGAGGCGGGTCTGCAGCTCCTGCAACTGCCGGCGCTGGGCATGGGCGTCCTGCGCCTTGCGCAGCGCCTGGTCGATGGCATCGAGCAGGTCCTGGTCCCGAAACGGCTTGGTGAGGAATTCCAGGGCGCCCTGCTTCATCGCCCGGACCGACATGGGGATGTCGCCATGGCCGGTGATGAAGATGATCGGCAGGGCCAGGCCGCGGCGCTGCAATTCCTGCTGCAGGTCCAGGCCGTTCATGCCGGGCATGCGCACGTCCAGCACCAGGCAGCCCGGTTCGTCCAGCCGGGCCCGGTCGAGAAAGTCGGCGGCCGAGACATAGCTTCTGGTACCGAGTCCGACGGACGCCAGCAGGTCTTCCACGGCGGCGCGCACCGAGGCGTCGTCGTCCACCAGGTGGACCAGGGTGGGTGGGGTCTGCTCGATCATGGTTGCGGGTCCTTGGGCAGGCTGCAGTAGACGCCGGTACCGCCCTCCGGCAGCGAGGTGGCCCAGATCCGGCCGCCATGGGCTTCGACGATGGAGCGACTGAGCGCCAGGCCCAGGCCCATGCCCTGCGCCTTGGTGGTGTAGAACGCCTCGAACATCTGCTCACGGGCCGCCGGCGTCAACCCGCGGCCGCTGTCCTCCACGCCGAGGCGAATGGCGCCGGCGGTGTCCTGCCCCACCTGGATGACCACCCGCCGCTGCTCGGGCGGCATCCCTTCGAGGGCGTCCAGGGCGTTGAGCAGCAGATTGAGGATGACCTGCTGCAGCTGGCTTTCATCGGCCAGCAGCGGCGGCAGGCCCTCCTGCAGGCGAACCTCCACGGCAACCTGGCGCTGGCTCAATTCGGCACGAACGAAATCCAGCACCTGCTCGACGGTATCGGCGACGTTGAGCCAATCCTTGGCTACCTGCGCCTGGCGCACCAGGCTGCGCACCCGGGCGATCACCGCGCTGGCGCGGTGGGCATCGTCGATGACCCGTTGCGCCGCCTGCACGGCGCGCTCCACCTGCGGCGGCTGATTGCCCAACCAGCGCTGGCAGGCGTTGCCACTGGCGGCGATGGCGGTCAGCGGCTGATTCACCTCATGGGCGATGGAGGCGGCCAGTTCACCCAGCTGGCTCAGGCGCCCGGCCTGGGCCAGGCGTGTCCGGGCCGCATCGGCAGCGCGCTTGGCGGCCTCCAGGCGCAGCGACAGGGCCGCGACCGCGACGATGGCCAGGAGGCTGATGATGCAATTGACCAGCCCGGCCTCCTGGTCCCCGCTGCGGGTGGCGACATAGCTGCAGAGCACCAGCAGCGTGCAACCCAGGGCAGTGACCGTGACCCCGCGCGCCGACAGGAAGCCGGCCGCCAGGAGCACCACCACCACCTGGAAGACGCCGATGGCGATCTCCCGGTCGGTAAAGGTGTCCAGCAGGGCGATGCCCAGCGCCAGGGCGCAGAGGCCCCCTAGGCGCAGCCAGTGGGTGGTGGTGGCGAAGGGTCGTCGATCCATGGCCAGTCTCTCGTTCGAAGGCGTGCCCAGAGCGGCTAACAACACGTAGCGAGCGGCTGTCAGGCGGGTGCGCGCGGCGCACAGGAATCGCACCGGGCTCGCGTGCGAGTGTATGGGGGCTACATGAGGATTCCGAGCACGGCACGCGCCCGTCTGGCGGACGCGCAGTGGTTTTATTAGTCGCTCTTAGCCCGGATTTTCCAGGCTGAACATATCGGCCGCCTGATCATAGGCGAAGAGCTCACCATAGCGCCCCCACTGGATGGCGCTGCCGAGGGTGCGGGCGGCGTCGGCTTCGTCCATGAAGTCCTCCAGTTCGTCGCGAAAGCGCCGCGCCGGCGCCGTGTGGCCCTGGCGATCGTCCAGCACCCGGCGGATATGGGCCACCAGCGGTACGAAGTTGAGCAGTTGGCGGGCGAACAGCTGCTTGCGCACGTCCACCCCCGCCTCGACGTAGGCGCGCCCGGCCGGCAGCAGGCGCAGATCGCCGCCTTCGAGAACCGCCAGGCGCAGCAGTTGCAGCACCTCGGCCAGGGGAAAGAGTTCGTCCAGCGCATAGCCCAGCCCCCCGGCCAGTTCCGGTAGGTCGGCGCGGCCGTCGTAGGGCGCGGCCTGGACCGCCTCCAGCAGACCGGCCAGGGCGTTGGTGGACACGGTCGGCAGCCGCATGCCCAGGCCGTTGCCGGGAACACCTCCTTCGTGGGGTGCCGGCGTGGTCTCGCCGGTCATGCGCACATAGATTTCCTCCACCAGTTCGCGGAAGGCCGGATCATGGCGATTGCGCGGCTGCGGCAGGTCGATGCGGATCTCGCTGGCGACGCGCCCGGGATTGCTGGAAAAGATCAGCACCCGATCGCAGAGCAGCACCGCCTCGGCGATGTTGTGGGTGACCATGAGGATCGAGCGGATCGGCATGCGTCCCTCGACCCAGAGATCGAGCAGGTCGGTGCGCAGGGTCTCGGCGGTGAGCACGTCCAGCGCCGAGAAGGGTTCGTCCATCAGCAGCACGTCCGGGTGCACCACCAGGGCACGGGCCAGGCCGACGCGCTGGCGCATGCCGCCGGAGAGCTCCTTGGGATAGGCGCTCTCGAAGCCGTCCAGGCCGATCAGGTCGATGGCGGCCAGGGCGCGGCGACGGCGCTCGTCCAGCGGCACGTGCAGGGCTTCCAGGCCGATCTCGACGTTCTGCAGCACGGTCAGCCAGGGAAACAGCGCGAAGCTCTGGAACACCATGCTGACCCGGGCGCGCTGGCCGTCGTCCTTGGGCGGGAAAGCGACGGTGCCGCCGCTGGGGGTGAGCAGGCCGGCGATGGACCTGAGCAGGGTCGACTTGCCCGAGCCGGAGCGACCCAGCAGGCCGACGATCTCGTTTTCGTGCAGGGTCAGGGACACTTCGTCCAGCACGACCCGGGCCGGGCCGCCGGCGTTGCCATAGAGCTGGCGGACGTTCTGGACGTCGATGAGCGGACGCGGGTTCAGGGTGGTCAGGTTCATGGCGGTTCTCCTCTCAATCGAGCCGCAGGCGCCGTTCGGCATAGGCATACAGGGGCCGCCAGAGCAGCCGGTTGAAGCCGAGGACAAAGATCGACATCACCACGATGCCCAGGGCGACCCGGGGGAAATCCCCGGCGGTGGTCATCTGCGCGATGTAGGCGCCCAGGCCGTGGGCCTGCAGGCGCTCGCTGCCCCAGCTCACCACCTCGGCGACGATGCTGGCGTTCCAGGAACCGCCCGCGGCGGTCAGGGCGCCAGTGACGTAGTAGGGAAAGATCGCCGGCAGGGCCAGCTGCCGCCACCACTGCCAGCGCCTGAGGCCGAACAGCCGGGCCGCCTCGCGCAGGTCGTTGGGCAGCACGCTGGCGCCGGCGATGACGTTGAACAGGATGTACCACTGGGTGCCCAGCACCATCAGCGGCGACAGCCAGATGTCCGGATTGAGGTGGAAGCTGACGATGCCCACTACCGCGACCGGGAACAGCACGTTGGCCGGGAAGGCGGCGAGGAACTGGGCCACCGCCTGCAAGCGCTGCGACCAGCCCGGGCGCAGGCCGATCCAGACGCCGATGGGCACCCAGATCAGGCTGGCGACGGCGATCAGCAACAGCACCCGGGCCATGGTCAGCAGACCCAGGCCAAGCACCGAGACCGCTTCCACCCAGTAGACGTCGGCGGCGATGAAGCTATACAGCGCATAGATGCCATAGGGCAGCACCAGCAGCAGCGCGCCGTACCAGAGCACGTCCAGCCCGCGTTGCAGCCAGGCGCGGCTGTGCGGCGCCAGGTGCCATTGCGGCCAGGCGCGGCGGATGCGCGGGGTGGCGAGCTGGGTGCAGAAGCTGCCGAAGCCACCCAGCATGCGCCCCAGGCGCGCGCGGCGGACCAGGTCGTAGACCCAGGAGCGCGGCACCTGCTGGCTGGCGGTCTGCTCGACGCGGAAGCGATCGGCCCAGGCCACCACCGGGCGGAAGAACAACTGGTCGTAGACCAGGATCACCAGCCCCATGGCCAGCACCGCCCAGCCGATGGCGGCGATGTCCTGCCGGGCGATGGCCAGCGCCAGCCAGGAGCCGATGCCCGGCAGGTTGATGGTGTTGTCACCCACGGTGATGGCTTCCGAGGCCACCACGAAGAACCAGCCGCCGGACATGGACATCATGGTGTTCCATACCAGGCCGGGAATGGCGAACGGCAGTTCGAGGCGAAAGAACCGCCGCCAGGGCGACAGCCCGAACTGGCGACTCACCTGCTGCAGGTCCTCGGGCACGGTACGCAGCGACTGGTAGAAGCCGAACGCCATGTTCCAGGCCTGGCTGGTGAAGATGGCGAAGATGGCCGCGCACTCGGCGCCCAGTTGCCGCCCCGGGAACAGGCCCAGGAAGAAGCTGACGGTAAAGGTCAGGAAGCCGAGGATGGGCACCGACTGCAGGATGTCGATGGCGGGCAGGATCACCAGCTCCGCCTTGCGACTCTTGGCCGCCAGGGTGGCGAAGACGAAGGTGAACAGCAGTGAGGCGCCCAGGGCGATGAACATGCGCAGGGTGGTGCGCAGGGCGTACTCGGGCAGCCGCGCCAGGTCCAGGGTCATGGGATCGGCATCGAGCACGGCCAGGGGCGCGCGCATCTCGGCGACGCCATGCCAGATCAGCGCCAGGGCGATCAGCCCGAGGACCAGGCAGAGGGCATCGGCCCACAGGGAGGTGGGACGTTGCCGCAGCGAGCGCGGCGCCACGGCGGGGGCGTAGAGGCCAGGAAGGGTCTTCATGGCGTACCTCTTTGAAGGGGGCCTGGGGAGAGCGGCCGCCCCTGCCGCGCAGGGTCCGGACACCGGGCTAATCTAGGCTCGCCACCCCGTCCAAGCCATTGAAACGAAGGACGTCTGGCTATACCAAGGTATATCCCGGCCAGGCCCGCCCTCGCCTGCTGCCACCCGCGCCCGGGCCGGCGCCGGAGCAGAAGCTTCATCTCGCTGTCATCGTCCCGACATCTGCCGCCGGCACTGTCTGCCCCCAATGAGATCGATCTCAAACGAGGCCGGCATGACCGATCTGAAACAGGTAGCGCAGCAGGCGGGGGTTTCCCGGGCCACGGCGGCGCGCGCCTTCGCCACGCCCGAGCAGGTGCGCGAGAGCACCCGGCAGCGGGTGCTGGACGCCGCGCGCAGTCTCAATTTCCGTCCCAATCTGCTGGGCCGCCAGCTGCGCCAGCAGAGCACCCGGCTGATCGGCGTGGTGGTGCCCAGCCTGCTCAACCCGGTGTTCGCCGAACAGTTGCACGCCATGGAGCGCACCGCGCGTGGCCAGGGCTATTCGCTGGTGATCGCCACCACCGACTACCAGCCCGAGCGCGAGGCGGCAGTGGTGGAGGAGCTCTTGCGCCAGCGCGTCGCCGGCCTGGTACTGACCGTGGCCGACGCCGACCGCAGCGAGGTGCTGGCCGAGCTGAGCCAGGAGCGGACGCCCTTCATCCTGGCCTATCACGAACCCCAGCGTCCCTATGCGGCGGTAGCGGTGGACAACTGCCAGGGCATGGCCATGGCCACCGAGCACCTGCTCGGCCTGGGGCATAGCCGCATCGCCCTAGTCTCGGGGCCGGCCCAGCAGTCGGATCGCAGCGAGCGCCGCTTCGCCGGCTATTGCCAGGCGATGGTCGCCGCCGGCCTGCCGACGCTGCCGCGCCTGGAGCTGGCCAGCCACACCGACGCCGACTGGGCGGAGCTGGCGCCGCTGCTGGAGCGTCACGCCCCGACCGCCCTGCTCTGCACCAACGACCTGCTGGCCATCAGCGTCATCGCCGAACTGCAGCGCCACGGGGTGCCCGTCCCCGAACAACTCTCGGTAGTGGGCTTCGATGGCATCGCCATGGGCGCCCGTCTCGAACCCAGCCTGTGCAGCGTCATGCAGCCCTTGCAGAGCCTGGGCGCCGTGCTCGTCACCGAATTGCTGGCGCTGATCGCCGGCAGTGCCACCCACCAGCAGTGTCTGCCCTGCCTGGTCCGTCCCGGCACCAGTGCCGGCCCCCTGAAGGAGCCCTACCGATGAAATCACCCTTCCCCTTGCGTCGTCTCCTGGCCGGCGTCGCCCTGGCCTGTGGCCTGGCCAGCGCCCAGGCCGCCGAAACCGCCATCTGCTACAACTGCCCGCTGGAATGGGCCGACTGGGGCGCCCAGCTCAAGGCCATCGCCGCCGACACCGGAATCGACGTCCCCCAGGACAACAAGAATTCCGGCCAGTCGCTGGCCCAGCTGGTGGCCGAGCGCGAAGCCCCGGTGGCCGACGTCGTCTACTACGGGGTGACCTTCGGCATCCAGGCGGAAAAGGCCGGCGTGCTGGCCCCTTACCAACCCAAGCACTGGGACCAGGTACCCGCTGGCCTCAAGGATCCCCAGGGTGAATGGACCGCCATCCATTCCGGCACCCTCGGCTTCATGGTCAATACCCAGGCCCTGGGCGGCAAGCCGGTGCCACAGCGCTGGGCCGACCTGCTCAAGCCCGAGTACCGCGGCCTGGTGGGCTACCTGGATCCGTCCAGCGCCTTCGTCGGCTACGTCACCGCGGTGGCGCTCAACCAGGCCCTGGGGGGCAACCTCGACGACTTCGGCCCGGCCATGGCCTTCTTCAAGAAGCTGGCCGCCAACGATCCCATCGTGCCCAAGCAGACCGCCTATGCCCGCCTGCTCTCCGGCGAGATCCCGATCCTGGTCGACTACGACTTCAACGCCTACCGCGCCCGCTACAAGGACAACGCCCCGGTGGCCTTCGTCATCCCCCAGGAAGGCAGCCTGACCGTGCCCTACACCATGAGCCTGGTGAAGGGCGCGCCCCACCGCGCCAATGGCGAGAAGGTGCTGGACTACGTGCTGTCGGACAAGGGCCAGGCGCTCTGGGCCCAGGCCTATCTGCGCCCGGTGCGGGACGTGCCACTGCCGGCCGAGGTGAAGGCGCGCTTCCTGCCCGCCGCCGACTATGCCCGCGCCGGCACCGTCGACTACGGTCACATGGCGGCGGTCCAGGAAGCCTTCGCCAAGCGTTACCAGGCCGAGGTGCGCTGAGATGCAGGGCCTCGCCGTCTCCCTTGGGCGCCGCCGGGTGCCGCGCCGGCTGCCCTGGCCGGTGCTCGTCGCCCTGGCACCGGCGAGCGCCTTCCTGCTGGCCTTCTGGCTGCTGCCGCTGGCGCAGCTGCTGGTACTCGGCGCGCGTCCGGATGCCGCGGGCGCCTCTGGCTACTGGCAGGTGCTGACCAGCGCCGGCTATCTGTCCGGACTCGCCCAGACGGTGGCCCTGGCCGCCGTCACCACCCTCGCCACCCTGCTGGTGGCCGGCATCGCCGGCTGCTTCCTGGCGCGCCACGCCTTCGTCGGACGCAGCCTGCTGGTGGCCCTGCTGACCTTTCCGCTGGCCTTTCCCGGCGTGGTGGTGGGCTTCCTGATCATCCTGCTGGGCGGTCGCCAGGGCCTGTTCGCCAGTCTCGGCCGCAGTCTCTTCGGTGAGCCCTGGGTGTTCGCCTATTCGCTGTTCGGGCTGTTTCTCGGCTATCTCTATTTCTCCATCCCGCGGGTCATCCTGACGGTGATGGCGGCCTGCGAGACCCTCGACACCAGCCTGGAAGAAGCGGCCCGCTCCCTGGGCGCCGGGCTCTTCGCCGTGGTGCGCGACGTGCTGATCCCCGGCCTGACCCCGGCGCTGCTGTCCAGCGGCGCGCTGTGCTTCGCCACCGCCATGGGCGCCTTCGGCACCGCCTTCACCCTCGGCACGCGGCTCTCGGTGACGCCCATCGCCATCTACGACACCTTCACCAACTTCGCCAACTTCGGCGTCGCCGCGGCGCTCTCGGTGGTGCTCGGCCTCGTCACCTGGCTGGTCCTGCTGCTGGCGCGTCGCCTCGGCGGCGTCCAGGGAGACCTGCGATGAATCGCCCCCTGCGCTTTTGGCTGCAACTGCTGTTCACCCTGCTGGTGGCCGCCTTCCTATTGGTGCCGGTGCTGCTCTCGGTGCTGGCCGGCCTCACCCGCAACTACTTCCAGGGCCTCGCCAGCGGCCTCACCCTCGACTGGGTGTTGCAGGTCTGGCAGGCCTATGCGCCCACCGTCTGGCTGTCGCTGCAACTGGCGCTGGGCACGGCGGTCCTCGCGGTGGTGCTCGGCGTCCCGGCGGCCTATGCCCTGGTGCGCCTGGACAACCGTTTCGCCCGCGCCTTCGAGGAATTGCTGGTGTTGCCGGTGGCCATGCCCGGCTTCGCCTCGGCCCTGGCGCTGCTGCTGACCTACGGGCACCTCGGCGGCTTTCGCCGCAGCCCGGCGATCATCCTGGTCGGCCACCTGCTGTTCACCCTGCCCTTCCTGATCCGCCCGGTGATGGCGGTGCTCAGGCGCAGCCAGCTGCCGCTGCTGGAAGAAGCCGCGGCCAGCCTGGGCGCCGGCCCCTGGCAGCGCTTCTTCGGCGTGGTGGTGCCCAATGCCCGCGCCGGCATCCTCGCCGGCAGCCTCATGGTGATCACCCTCTCGCTGGGGGAATTCAACCTCACCTGGATGCTGCACACGCCCCTGACCAAGACCCTGCCGGTGGGCCTAGCCGACAGCTACGCCTCGGCGCGGCTGGAGGTGGGCTCCGCCTACACCCTGATCTTCCTCTTGCTGATCGTGCCGCTGCTGGTCGCCCTCCAGGCCCTCAGCGCCCGTCTCTCCCGTGGAGCCCTGCGATGACCCAAGGTACCGCCGTCCGCCTGCGCCACTGCGCCAAGACCTTTGCCGGAGGCCGCCAGGTGCTGCAGCCCCTGGACCTCGACATCCACCCGGGCGAGACCCTGGTGTTCCTCGGCCCGTCCGGTTGTGGCAAGACCACCACCCTGCGGCTGATCGCCGGCCTGGAGCAGCCCGATGCCGGCGGCCAGGTGCTGTTCGACGACCGCGACGTCACCGGCCTGCCCATCGAGCGCCGCGACGTCGGCATGGTGTTCCAGAACTACGCCCTGTTTCCCAACCTGGACGTGGCCGGCAACATCGCCTACGGCCTGAAGATCCGTGGCCTGCCGCGCGCCGAGCGGGATGCCCGGGTCGCCGAGTTGCTGGCCATGATGCAACTTGAAGCCCTGGCCGGGCGGCGCATCCAGCAACTGTCCGGTGGCCAGCGCCAGCGCGTCGCCCTGGCCCGGGCGCTGGCACCGCGCCCCCGGGTGCTCTTGTTCGACGAACCCCTGGCGGCGCTGGACGCCCAGCTGCGCGAGCAGTTGCGGGCCGACATCGGCGCCCTGCTGCGCGAGCTGGGCACCACCGCGGTCTATGTCACCCACGACCAGCAGGAAGCCCTGGCCCTGGGCGATCGCATCGTGGTGATGGGCGAAGGCCGCATCGCCCAGATCGGCACGCCGACGCAGATCTACCAGCGCCCGGCCAGTCGTTTCGTGGCCGGTTTCGTCGGCCAGCTCAACCGCTTCGAGGTGCGCGGCCAGCGCGGTGCCGAGGTGGTGGTCGCCGGCGGGCGGCTGCCCTGGACCGGCACTGCCAGCACCCTGTTCTGCCGCCCGGAACACCTGGAGCCGAGCACCTCGCCCGCGCACCTCACCGGCATCCTGGTCGGGCAGTTCTTCCAGGGCGCCCATTCGCGGCTGCTGGTGGAGGTGGGCACCGGCCAGCCGCTGCTGGTGGATACCGCCCAGCCCCTGCAGGCGCAACCGGGCGACCTGCTGCACCTGCACGTGCGCCCCGACGCGCTCTTCACCCTCGCTTCCTAGGAGCCCCCATGCACACGCCCTTCCTGCTGGCCCAGCTCAGCGACCTGCACATCAAGGCCGGCGGCCGGCTGTCCTACGGGGTGGTCGATACCCTCGGCGCCCTGCACCTGGCGGTGGACCGTCTCAACGCCCTGCAGCCGCGCCCGGACGCCCTGGTCATTACTGGCGACCTGGTGGACTTCGGCACCCCAGAGGAATATGCCACCCTGCGCGAGGTCTTGGCCGAGCTGACCATGCCCTTCTTCGTCATCCCCGGCAATCACGACGACCGCGCCGCCCTGCGCGCCGCCTTCGCCGATCACCCCTATCTGCCGGCCCAGGGCACCCTGGACTGGCGGCAGGACTGCGGCCCGCTGCGGTTGATCGGGCTGGATACCCATATCCCCGGCGAGCACGGGGGGCGTCTCGACGCCAGGCAACTGGCCTGGCTCGACGACCAGCTCGGCCAGGCACCCGACCAGCCGACTCTGGTGCTCCTGCACCATCCGCCGTTCCCGGTCGGCATCGGCCATATGGATCGCATCGGCCTGGCCGGCGGCGTCGAGCTGGAAGCCGTGATCCGTCGCCACCCCCAGGTGGAACGACTGCTCTGCGGCCATCTGCACCGGCTGATCCAGCGCCGCTTCGGCGGCACCCTGGCCTGCGTCTGTCCCGGCGTGTCGCACCAGGTCGAGCTGGACCTGCGCGAGGCGGCGCCGTCGCGCTTTCGCCTGGAGCCGCCGGGCCTGCTCTTGCATCGCTGGGCGGACGAGGCCCTGGTGACCCACCATCTGCCGCTGGGCAACTACCCCGGGCCCTACCCCTTCTTCGCCGCCGATGGCCAGTTGCTGGACTGACGCCGCCCCGTTTCGGGTCCTGAGGTAGCAAGGCGGCCGCGGCTGCGACCCAGGGTGGTGCAAAAGGTAACGTAAGCGTCGGCCCGCTCCGGCCCCAGGCCCAGTGCTGGCGGGCGCCACAATCCCTGGCATGGGCTTTGCCTTGGCAGATTGGATACAAAAATCCAGGAAGCCAGCCTATGCCGCTCTCCGCCCTGTCCCGTTCCACCGCCCTGAGCGCCGAAGAAGAGGCCTATCGCCATCTGCTGCAGGCCATCTGCGCCGGGCACTATCGCAATGGCGAACGGCTGATCGCCGAGGACATCGCCACCACCCTGGGCATGAGTCGCATGCCGGTGCGCAGCGCCTTCCAGCGCCTCGCCGCCGAGGGCCTGGTAATCCTCCGGCCGCATCGCGGCGCGGTGGTCAGCGGCCTGGACCTGGAGGACATGCGCGAGGTGTTCGAGATGCGCAGCGCCCTCGAAGGCCTGGCCATCCGCCTGGCCACGCCCCATGTCGGCCCCCGCGAGATGACCCGCCTGGAGCGTCTGCTGGAAGACCTGGACGACGAGCAGGAACCCGGCGCCTGGGTCGCCCAGCACCGCGCCTTCCATGAATACCTGTGCAGCCTGGCCGGTCGGCCGCGGCTGCTGCGCCAGATCAATGGCCTCTATGCCCTGATCGAACCGCACATGCAGCTCTGGCTACACGTCGATCGCCCCCAGTCGGCCCGCGACGAGCACGCGCCCATCCTCGCCGCCCTGCGCGCCGGGGATGCCGTCGAAGCCGAGCGGGTGTTGCGCGAGCACATCGAGGGCACGGTGCCCGACCTGCTGACCTTTATCGAACGATCGGGCGACCAGACCCGAAGTGCGCCCCCGCGCTGAGCCATCCGCCCTGCCCACCCCCGTCCTTCCGGAGAAGACCATGACCCGCCACCGGCTTTCCTGCAGTCTGCTCGCCCTGACCCTCGTCGCCGGCTTCACCCAGGCCGCCCCCCAGATCCCCGAGCGCCTGGCCAAGGCGTCCAAGATCACCTATTGCGGCGCCCTCGATACCCCGCCGATCGGCTTCTTCGACGAAGCGCAGAAGCCCAAGGGCCTCACCGTCGACCTCGGCGCCGAAATCGCCAAGCGCCTCGGCGACAAGAAGGTCGACTGGCGCGTGGTGCCCTTCTCCGGCCTGATTCCGGCGCTGCTGGCCGGCCAGTGCGACCTGCTGATCGACCAGCTGTTCGACAAGCCCGAACGCCGCCAGGTGATCGACATCGTCAACTACATGTACTCCAGCCAGGCGGTGGTGGTGCCGGCGGGCAACAAGGCCGGCATCCACACCCTGGACGACCTCGCCGGCAAGAAGGTGGCGGTGCTCAATGGCTCCACCATCCGCACCCTGCTCGACGCCCACAACGAGGAGCTGAAGAAGGCCGGCAAGGCGCCCATGAAGCTGGTGGCCTACAACAGCGATACCGACGCCTTCCAGGCCCTGCGCCTGGGCCAGACCGACGCCTACGGCACCACGGTGGAAACCGCCGCCTACTACCAGGGCGTGGCGCCTGGCCAGTTCGAGACCGGCGTGCCGGCCTTCGCCCGCATTCTCACCGGGATCGGCGTGCGCAAGGACGACAGCCAGCTCAGCAGCGCCCTCACCCAGATCCTCGCCGACATGAAGGCCGATGGCAGCTACGCCACCCTCATGGCCAAGTGGCACCTGGAAGGCGACAAGCTCGATTAAGGGAAGGCCACGATGAACTTCAGCTGGGATGTGTTCTGGCAGTACCTGCTGCACCCGAGCGACGTCTACCTCTACGGCCTGGGGCTGACCTGCGTCATCGCCGTCGGCGCCATGCTGCTGGGCTGCGCGCTCGGCCTGCTGGCGGCGCTGGCACGGCTGTCGCGCTACCGGGCGCTGCAATACCCGGTGCGCTGCTATGTCTGGCTGATGCGCGGCACGCCGCTGCTGGTGCAGATCGTCTTCCTCTACACCGCCCTGGCGGCCGGCGGCATCTTCCGTTTCGAGGACCTGGACCTGGGCTTCCTGGTGATCCCGGGCAACATCCAGGCCGCCATCATCGCCCTGGGCCTCAACGAAGGCGCCTACATGGCCGAGATCATCCGCGCCGGCATCGGCGCGGTGGATCGTGGCCAGTACGAGGCGGCCCGCTCCCTGGGCATGACGCCGGCCAAGCTGATGCGGCGGATCGTGCTGCCCCAGGCGCTACGGGTGATCATTCCGCCGCTCGGCAACGAGTTCAACGTGATGCTCAAGAACACCACCCTGGTCAGCGTCATCGGGGTGCAGGAGCTGCTGCTCAGCACCCAGATGATCACCTCGGCGACCTTCCGCGTCTTCGAGCTGTACCTGGTGGTGGCCATCTACTTCCTGGTCCTGACCACCCTCTGGGGCTTCTTCCAAGCCTGGCTGGAGCGGCGCTTCGGCAAGGCCGACGGTCAGCGACCCACCGCCACCGGCCGGCTGTTCAGCCTGCAGGGCTTCAAGCTACGGGGACGCTAGCCATGACGACCACGCAAGAACCCGTGATCCAGGCCCTGGAGGTGCACAAGGCCTTCGGCGAGCTGGAGATCCTCAAGGGCGTGAGCCTGGAGGTGCGCCGCGGCGAGGTGGTGGTGCTGATCGGCGCCTCCGGCTCGGGCAAGACCACCTTCATTCGCTGCCTCAACCACCTGGAGGACATCCAGGGCGGCACCATCCGCGTCAACGGCGAGCTGATGGGCTTTCGCGAGCGTGCCGATGGATCGAGGGTCAGGGACTCCGAGCGCAACATCGCCCGCCGCCGCCGCGACATCGGCATGGTGTTCCAGAGGTTCAACCTCTTCCCGCACATGACGGTGCTGGAAAACATCGTCGAGGCGCCCATCCAGGTGCTCGGCGTGGCGCGCGCTGCCGCCGTGGAACAGGCGCGCGCCCTGCTCGCCCGGGTGCGGCTGTCCGACAAGGCCGAGCACTATCCGGCGCAACTCTCCGGCGGCCAGCAGCAGCGCGTGGCCATCGCCCGCGCGCTGGCGATGAAACCCCAGGCCATGCTGTTCGACGAACCCACCAGCGCCCTCGACCCGGAAACCGTGGGCGAGGTGCTGCAGGTGATGAAGGAGCTGGCCGAGGACGGCATGACCATGGTGGTGGTGACCCACGAGATGGGCTTCGCCCGCGAGGTGGCCGATCGCGTGGTGGTGTTGCACCAGGGCGAGCTGATCGAGGAAGGCCCGCCGGCCCAGGTGTTCGGCAACCCCACCCATCCACGCACCCGCGAATTCCTCAGCCGCGTGCTCTAGACCGGAGACCTCCATGGCCGTTCGTCCCCTGCTGGCCGCCCTCGCCCTCTGCCTGACGCCCCTGACCCAGGCGGCCGAGTCCGAGGTGCGTTTCTACAACTGGTCGGACTACATAGGTCCGGACACCCTCAAGCAGTTCACCGAGGCCAGCGGCGTCCAGGTGCGCTACGACGTCTTCGACACCAACGAGATGCTCGAAGCCAAGCTGCTGTCCGGCCATTCCGGCTATGACCTGGTGGTGCCGTCCAACCAGTTCCTCACCAAGCAGATCAAGGCGGGCGCCTACCAGCCGCTGGATCGCGGCCAGCTGTCCAACTGGCCGCATTTGGATCCACGGCTCATGCAGCGCCTGGAAGCGGCCGATCCCGGCAATCGCTACGCCGTGCCCTACCTCTGGGGCACCGTGGGCATCGGCTACAACGCCGCCAAGGTCCGCGCCGCCCTGGGCGATGGCGCCCCGGTGGATTCCTGGGACCTGCTGTTCAAGCCGGAGAACCTGGCCAAGCTCAAGGGCTGCGGCGTGGCCCTGCTCGATGCGCCGCAAAAGGTCTTTGCCCAGACCCTGCACTACCTGGGCCTGGACCCCAACAGCCAGAATCCCGAGGACTACCGCAAGGCCTCCGCGTTGCTGCAGCAGCTCAAGCCGTCGGTGACCTATTTCAGCTCCAGCAAGTACATCACCGATCTGGCCAACGGCGACGTCTGCGTGGCCATGGGCTATTCGGGCGACGTCCTGCAGGCCCAGAGCCGCGCCAGGGAAGCCGGCAAGACCAGCGACGTGCGCTACGTGATCCCCAGGGAAGGCGCCAATCTCTGGTTCGACATGCTCGCCATCCCCAAGGACGCCAGGAACCCCAAGGGTGCCCTGGCGCTGATCGACTACCTGCTGCGCCCCGAGGTGATCGCCCCGGTCAGCGACTACGTCGGCTACGCCAACCCAAACCGCGACGCCACCGCCCTGCTCGATGCCAAGGTGCGCGACTACCCGGGCATCTACCCGAGCGCGGCCATCGCCGAGCGCCTCTACGTCTCCGCCGATCTGCCGCCGCAGATCCAGCGGCTGATGACCCGCGAGTGGACCCGCATCAAGACCGGACAATGACCTCGAAGAGCCTGCCATGCTGAATTTCTCTGCCCACGACTACCCCTACGCCTCGCAACGCCAGAGCGTCTTCGCCCGCAATGGCATGGTCGCCACCTCCCAGCCGCTGGCCGCCGAAGCCGGCATCACCATGCTGCGCCAGGGTGGCAACGCCATCGACGCGGCCATCGCCACCGCCGCCGCCCTGACCGTGGTGGAGCCTACCGGCAATGCCATCGGCGGCGACGCCTTCGCCCTGGTCTGGGTCAAGGACCAGCTGCACGGCCTGGACGCCAGCGGCCATGCCCCGGCCAGCCTCGACATCGCCACGGTCAAGGCCGCCGGCCACGAGCGCATTCCGGTGCACGGCTGGCTGCCGGTCACGGTTCCGGGTTGCCCTGCGGCCTGGGCCGAGCTGTCGCGCCGCTTCGGCAAGCTGCCCTTCGCCAGCCTGTTCGAGCCTGCCATCGCCCTGGCCCGCGACGGCTTTCCGGTGTCGCCGGTGGTCGCCCACCAGTGGCGCATCGCCCAGGCCGAATACCAGGCCAGCCGGGACCAGGCGCCTGAGCTGGAAGCCTGGTTCGACACCTTCCTCATCGACGGCCAGGCACCGGTCGCCGGCCAGCTGTTTCGCAACCCGGCCCAGGCCCGCACCCTAGAGGAACTGGCGCAGACCCGCTGCGAAAGCTTCTACCGGGGCGCCCTTGCCCAGCGCCTGGCCGCCCACGCCGCCGCCAGTGGCGGCCACCTGACCGCGGCGGACCTGGCCGGCTACCAGCCGCGCTGGGTGGAACCGATCAAGGTCGACTACCGTGGCTACCAGGTGTGGGAGATCCCGCCGAGTGGCCAGGGCCTGATCGCCCTGATGACCCTGAACATCCTCAAGGGCTATGACTTCGACCAGCGCGACAGCCAGCTCACCTGGCACCGCCAGCTGGAGGCCATGAAGAAGGCCTATGCCGACGGCCTGCACTACATCACCGATCCCGAGCACATGAGGGTCGCCGCCAGCGTGCTGCTGGACGATGCCTATGCCGACCGCCGCCGCGCCGAGATCACCGACCAGGCCCAGCCGCCGCTGCATGGCGATCCCCAGGCCAGCGGCACCGTCTACATCGCCACCGCCGATGGCGAGGGCAACATGGTGTCCTTCATCCAGAGCGCCTACCACGGCTTCGGCTCCGGCGTGGTACTGCCCGACAGCGGCATCGGTCTGCAGAATCGTGGCTCGGAATTCAGCCTGGATGCCGGCCACGCCAACGCCCTGGCGCCGGGCAAGCAGACCTTCCACACCATCATCCCGGGCTTCCTGAGCAAGGGTGACGTGCCCATCGGCCCCTTTGGCGTCATGGGTGGCTACATGCAGCCCCAGGGTCATGTGCAGATGGTGATGAACCTGGTGGACTTCGGCCTCAATCCCCAGGCGGCGCTGGACGCCCCGCGCTGGCAGTGGCTGGGGGAGATGAAGGTCGGCATCGAACAGGCGGCTTCCCGCGCCCTGGCCAGCGGCCTGGCGCGGCGCGGTCACCAGATCGAGATCGCCCACGACTCCACCGACTTCGGTCGCGGCCAGATCATCGTCCGCGATCCGGAAACCGGCGTACTCTGCGGCGGCACCGAGCCACGCGCGGATTCCCATATCGCGGTCTGCTGACCGCCGGGATAGCCCGCCCAGGTCCGGGCGGGCTTGCCGTCAGAGCGCGATCCCAGCCGCCTTGGCACGGGCGGCGTGCAGCTTGCGATAGCTGTCGATCAGCCGCAGGTGCTTGTCGAGGCCTTCCAGCCTTAGGCTGGTGGGCGTCAGGCCAGGAAAGCGCACCTCGCCCGAGACCGAACCCAGGGCGGCGTCCAGGCGCTCATTGCCGAACATCCGGCGGAAGTTGACCGCGAAATCGGCCAGTTCCAGTTCGTCGTCCATCTCGACTTCCAGCACCGCATTGAGCGCCTGGTAGAACAGGCCACGCTCCAGGGTGTTGTCGTTGAATTGCAGGAAGTTCTCCACCTCTTCCTTGGCCTCTTCGAATTGCCGCAGCGCCAGGTGGATGAGCAGCTTTAGCTCCAGCACGGTCAGCTGGCCCCAGACGGTGTTCTCGTCGAATTCGATGCCGATCAGGGTGGCGATACGGGTGTAGTCGTCCACCTGGGTGTCGTCGAGGCGTTCGAGCAGGGATTCCAGGGCCGCATCGTCCAGCTGGTGCAGCCTGAGGATGTCCTCGCGCACCGCCAGCGCCTTGTTGGTGTTGTCCCAGATCAGGTCCTCGACCGGATAGATCTCCGAATAGCCCGGCACCAGGATACGGCAGGCCGGCGCGCCCAGTTCCTCGTACACCGCCATGTAGGCTTCCAGATCTCGCTCGGCAAGGATGCCGAACAGGGTGGCGGCCTCCTGGGCGGTGGCATCTTCGCCCTCGTGGGAGAAATCCCAGTCGACGAAGTCGTGGTCGGCCCTGGCGCTGAAGAAGCGCCAGGAGACCAGGCCGCTGGAATCGATGAAATGCTCGACGAAGTTGTTCGGCTCCATCAGCGCCTGGCTCTCGAAGGTCGGCTGCGGCAGGTCGTTGAGACCCTCGAAGCTGCGGCCCTGCAGCAGCTCGGTAAGGCTGCGCTCCAGGGCGATCTCCAGGCGCGGATGAGCGCCGAAGGAGGCGAACACCCCGCCGGTGCGCGGATTCATCAGGGTCACGCACATCACCGGGAATTCGCCGCCCAGGGAGGCGTCCTTGACCAGCACCGGAAAGCCCTGGGCCTCCAGGCCGCGGATGCCGTCGACGATGGCCGGATAGCGGGCCAGCACCGCTTCGGGTACGTCGGGCAACGCCAGTTCGCCTTCGAGGATCTGGCGCTTCACCGCCCGCTCGAAGATTTCCGACAGGCACTGCACCTGGGCTTCGGCCAGGGTGTTGCCAGCGCTCATGCCGTTGCTGAGGTAGAGGTTCTCGATCAGGTTCGAGGGAAAGTACACCACCTCGCCGTCGGACTGGCGCACGAAGGGCAGCGCGCAGATGCCCCGCGCCACGTTGCCGGAATTGGTGTCGTGCAGGTGCGAGGCGCGCAGTTCGCCTTCCGGATCATAGATCTTGCGGCAATGGCGATCGAGGATCTCCCGCGGCAGCGCATCCTTGGGGCCCGGCTGGAACCAGCGCTCGTCGGGGTGATGGACGAAGGCCGCGTTGCCGATGGTCTCGCCCCAATACTGGTCGTTGTAGAAGAAGTTGCAGTTGAGGCGTTCGATGAATTCGCCCAGCGCCGAGGCCAGGGCCGCTTCCTTGGTCGCGCCCTTGCCGTTGGTGAAGCACAGCGCCGACTGCACGTCGCGCAGGTGCAGCGACCAGACGTTGGGCACGATGTTGCGCCAGGAGGCGATCTCCACCTTCATGCCCAGGTCAGCGAGGATGCCCGAGAGCCTGGCGATGGTCTCTTCCAGCGGCCGGTCCTTGCCGGGAATGTAGGTCTGGCGGGTGGTATCGCTGGGCAGCAGCAGGGCCTGGGCATCGGCGTCCAGGCTCTCCACCGCCTCGATGATGAAGTCGGGACCGGCCTGCACCGCCTTCTTCACCGTGCAGCGGTCGATGGATCGGAGGATGCCCTGGCGATCCTTGTCGGAGAGATCCGCGGGCAGCTCGACCTGGATCTTGAAGGTCTGCTTGTAGCGATTCTCCGGGTCGACGATGTTGCTCTGCGCCAGGCGGATGTTGTCGGTGGGGATGCCGCGAGTCTGGCAATAGAGCTTGACGAAATAGGCCGCGCAGAGCGCCGAGGACGCCAGGAAATAGTCGAAGGGTCCCGGGGCCGAGCCGTCGCCCTTGTAGCGGATGGGCTGATCGGCGATCACCGAGAAGTCGTCGAACTTGGCCTCGAGCCTCAGGTTGTCGAGAAAATTGACCTTGATTTCCATGCACAGCATTCCGGTTTGGAGACAGATTGGCCGCCATTATCCGGACAAAGGGCCGAGGGTGATACGCAGGCTGTCGTCTCGTGGTCGGCGGACCTGGTCTCTGCCCCCGCTAGTCCAGCGCAAAGGCCCCGTCCGGATAGCGCGCGCAGAGGAAATCGACGAAGGCCCTGACCTTGGGGCTCTGCAATCGCCGCGAGGTGTGCAGCACCCAGAGTTCGGTCTCACCGGCCAGGGTGCCCCAGCACCTGAGCGCGCCCTCGTCCAGCGGGCGTTGGACCAGTGACAGCGGCAACAGCGCCGCGCCCGCTTCAGCGAGCACGGCCTCGCGGATCGTCAGCAGCGAGGTCAGCTGCAACACCGGCTGGGGCAGGAAGCGCGTCCCGTCTTCCGCCAGCGTCCAGACCTCGCCGTCGCGATGGCCGGACATGACCACCGCCGGCAGGGGTACAGGTTCGGCAGCGGACGCACGTGGGCGCTCAAGGCCGGGGGCCGCCACCAGCACCCTGCGATCGCGGGCGAAGCAGCGCCCCACCAGACGGCTGTCGGCCGCCGGATTGATGCGGATGGCCAGGTCGAAATGTTCCTCCACCAGATCGGCCAGGCGATCCTCGGCCACTGCCTCGATCAGGATCTCCGGGTACTGGCGGCGAAAATCCGCGCTCAGGCGTCCCAGCGCCACCTGGGAAAACAGCAGCGGCGCCGCGATGCGCAACCGCCCGCGCGGCACCGCCACCCCCTCCTGCACCGCCGCCAGCGCCTCCTGCACTTCGCGCAGTGGCCCCAGGGTCCGGGCCGCCAGGTCGGCACCGGCCGGCGTCAGGACGAGGCTGCGGCCACCGCGCTCGATCAGCCTGACGCCCAGGGCGACTTCCAGTTCGGCCAGTCGCCGCGACAGGCTGGCCTTGGGTCGACCACTGGCGCGACTGGCCTTGCCGATGCCGCCGTGGGTAGCGATGAGCTGGAAGTCGACGAGCAGGCTGAAGTCCATTTAGCTGTCTCATATCTGGAACGGTGGGTCTCTATCTTAGCGACTATTGGTGATCCGCGAGACGACTTAAGGTGGCTCTACCCCTCACCCACCTGGAGTTACCGACATGACCATCCTCGTCACTGGCGCCACCGGCCGCGTAGGCCGCCACCTCGTTCAGCAGCTCGTGCAGCGCGATGCCAAGGTGCGGGTGCTGACCCGCAATCCGGCCAGCGCCGATTTTCCCGCCTCCGTCGAAGTCATGCCGGGCGACCTGCTCGATCTCGCCGCCCTGCGCCGCGCCTTCGCCGGCGTTTCCACCCTCTTCCTGCTGAACGCCGTGACCGGCGACGAATTCACCCAGGCGCTCATCACCCTCAACATCGCCCGGGAGAGCGGTGTCGAGCGGGTCGTCTACCTCTCGGTCTTCGGCGCCGACAGCGCGGTCAACGTGCCGCACTTCGCGGTGAAATTCGGCGGTGAACGCATGCTTGCGGCCATGGGCTTCGGCGCCACCGTCCTGCGGCCCACCTACTTCATCGACAACGAAGCCAGGCTCAGGGACGTCATCCTGCAGCACGGGATCTACCCCATGCCCCTCGGCAGCAAGGGCCTGGCCATGGTCGACACCCGGGACATCGCCGAGGTCGCCGCCCTCGAACTCATCCGCCGCGACCAGGCGCCGGGCAGACTGCCCAGCGAGACCCTCAACCTGGTCGGCCCGGACATCCTCACCGGCGCAGGCGCCGCGGCGATCTGGAGCGAGCTGCTGGGGCGCCCCATCCACTACGCCGGCGACGATCCGCGCGGCTTCGAGCAGAACATGGCGACCTTCATGCCGGCCTGGATGGCCTACGAGATGAGGCTCATGGCCGAGCGCTATGTCAGCGACGGCATGCTGCCCGAGCCCGGCGACCGCGAACGGCTGGTCCGGCTGCTGGGGCGCCCGCTGCATGGTTATAGCGACTTCGCCAAGGCGCTGATCGGCTGAACGCCTCCGCTCTAGCCGTCTGAACGACGCCCGGAGTCGGTACTTTGCGCGAGCGGCAGTGTCCCATCCTGAGGACAGCGCCCTCATGTAGCGCACCTCAACCGCCCGGGCGCAGCCGGATACCGCGGCTGCCCGCACGCCTTGCCAGGAGTCCGCCATGTGTGGCCGCTTTGCCCAGTATCGCTATGCCCTCGACTACCTGGACGCCCTCGGCGCCGGCGTCTCGGACGTCCGCACCGGCCTGGAACCCCGCGCCCTGGGGCGCTACAACGTGGCGCCCGGCACCCGGGTTCAGCTGCTCCACCAGCAGGCCGATGGCCTGCACCTGGATCCGGTGCGCTGGGGCTACCAGCCCGC
The DNA here is from genome assembly GCF_028640935.1 of Pseudomonas sp. SHLD1. Taxonomy (NCBI): domain Bacteria; kingdom Pseudomonadati; phylum Pseudomonadota; class Gammaproteobacteria; order Pseudomonadales; family Pseudomonadaceae; genus Pseudomonas; species Pseudomonas sp. SHLD1. The sequence continues at coordinate 571,366 of NZ_JAQZAD010000013.1, read as the reverse complement.
CTGGGCGCGCCAGGCCAAGCGCCCACCGGTGATCAATGCCCGCGTCGAGACGGCGGCCAGCAGCCGGATGTTTCGCGGCCTCTGGCAAAAAGGCCGTGCCCTGGTGATCGCCGATGGCTGGTACGAATGGAAGAAGGATCCCGCCGATCCCAAGCTCAAGCAGCCCTACTTCATCCGGCTGAAATCCGGCGAGCCGCTGTTCTTCGCCGCCATCGGCCACTTCCGTCCGGCCGACCAGGCAGCCCAGGACGATGACGGCTTCGTCATCATCACGGCTGCCTCCGACGCCGGCATGGTCGACATCCACGACCGCCGCCCGCTGGTCCTGCCACCCGCCGTGGCGCGCGAATGGCTGGACCCCGAGCTGCCCCTGGAACGCGCCAGCGAGATCGGCGAGGTCGAGGGCACGCCGGTGGACGCCTTCGACTGGTACCCGGTGGGCAAGGCCGTGGGCAGCGTGAAGAACGATGGACCCGAGTTGCTGGAGCGGATCGCCGAGCCGCTGGTATGAATCAGGCGTCGGGCCCGATCCTCTAGGCCGGCACCGGTATCGCACTCCCCTCCCGCTGCCGCGCCAGGTCGCGATAGCCGGCGGCCGGATGGTTCTCTGGCAGCCGCGGGCCGGCGCTGCCGAGCTTCTCGCGCAGCGTGCCCGGCTGATAGGCGCGCTTGTAGACCCCGCGCCGCTGCAGCTCCGGCACCAGCAATTCCACCACGTCGGCAAAGGTCTCGTGGGTCACCGCATAGGCGAGGTTGAAGCCATCCACGTCGGTCTCCTCGACCCAGCTCTGCAACTCGTCCGCCACGGTCGCCGGGCTGCCTACCAGCAGCGGTCCGAAGCCGCCGATGCCGACCCAGTCGGCCAGTTCCTGCACCGTCCATTGCTTGCCGGCATCGGCGGTGGAGAAGGCCTCCACGGCGGACTGGATGGCATTGGTGTGCAGGTGCTTGAGGACCTGGTCCGGGCGGTAGGCGGCAAAGTCGATACCGGTCCAGCCGGAGATCAGCGTCAGGGCGCCTTCGTAGCTCACGTAGCCCCTGTAGTCCTGCCACTTCGCCCGCGCCTGGGCATCGGTCTCGCCGACGATGATCGTTTGCAGATTGAAGATCAGCACCCGGCGCGGATCGCGACCGGCCTCGGCGGCCCGGCGGCGGATGTCGGCCACGGTTTTCTTCAGCACCGTCTTGGACGGGGCGGCGACGAAGACGCATTCGGCGTGCTCGGCGGCGAACTGTCGGCCACGGCTGCTGGCGCCGGCCTGGTAGAGCACGGGCGTGCGCTGCGGCGAGGGTTCGCAGAGGTGATAGCCGGGCACCTGGAAGTGCCGGCCGTGGTGGCCGATGGGATGCACCTTGGCCGGATCGGTGAAGCGCCCGGAGGCGCGGTCACGCAGCACCGCGCCCTCTTCCCAGCTGCCTTCCAGCAGCTTGTAGACCACCTGCAGGTATTCCTCGGCGTAGTCGTAGCGCGCATCGTGGTCGGCCTGGGCGGATTGGCCGAGGTTGCGCGCGCCGCTTTCCAGGTAGGAGGTGACGATGTTCCAGCCGATGCGCCCCCGGGTCAGGTGATCCAGTGTGGAAAGCCGCCGGGCGAAGGGATAGGGATGCTCGAAGCTCAGGGAGGCGGTGAGGCCGAAACCCAGGTGACGGGTCACCGCCGCCATGGGGGTGATCAGCGCCAGGGGATCGTTGACCGGCACCTGGGTGGCCTCGCGCAGGGTCGCCGCCGGGCCGCCGCCGTAGACGTCGTAGAGGCCGAGCACATCGGCGATGAACAGGCCGTCGAACAGCCCGCGTTCGAGCAGTTGCGCCAGCTCCGTCCAGTACTCGAGGTCCTTGTACTCCCAGGAGCGGTCGCGCGGATGGCGCCACAGTCCGGGCGACTGGTGGGCCACGCAATTCATGTCGAAGGCATTGAGGCGGATTTCGCGGGACATGGGGACTCCTAGCGCGACGCGTCGCGGCGCCGTGCCAATTGGTTGAGGGTCAGCACCAGCAGGATCAGCAGCCCGGTGGCCACCTGTTGCCAGTAGAAATTCCAGCCCACCAGCAGCAGGCCGTTGGCGGCCACCGCCAGCAGCAGCACGCCTAGCAGGCTGCCGGGGACGTTGGGCCGGCCGTGGCGATTGAGGCTGGCGCCGATGAAGACGGCGCCGATGCCGTTGATGAGGTACGCATTGCCCGAGAGCGGCACATAGGCATCGATGCGCAGCGCCAGCAGGATGCCGGCGACCGCCGCCGCCAAGGCCGTGGCCAGGCAGGTCCAGAGCGCCAGGCGGCGCAGCGCCAACCCCGAATGACGCGCTACCAGCGGCTGGCTGCCCAGGGCCAGCAGGGCGCGACCCAGGCGTCCGCGCGCCAGTACCACCCCGTAGAGTAGTGCCAGCAGCGCCACCGCCCAGACCGCCGCCGGTGCGCCCAGCCAGCTGCTCGCGGGGGGTCGGAATTCGGGTTTGAGGTAGAGCGGCAGGCCGCCCTCGGACAGCAGCTGTTGCAGGCTGGTACCGATGAACAGCACGCCCAGGCTGGCCAGGAACGGCGACAGCCCCACACCGGCCACCAGCAAGGCGTTGGCCAGCCCCACCAGCAAGCCCAGCCCCACCCCGCCGGCGAGCGCCACGGCGAGCGGCCAACCGGCGTTGAGCAAGGCGATGCAACCGAAGGCCGCCAGATCCAGGGCGATGCCCACCGAAAGATCGATGCCGCCCGCGGCGATGGCGTAGGTCAACCCCAGGGCCACCAGCGCCGGGACCAGGCCATTGTTCAGCAACAGGCTGAGCAGGTTGCCCTGACTAAGAAAGCCGGGAGCGGCCAGGGCGAAGACCACCACCAGCGCCAGGAACAGCAGCGGCAATGCCAGGCGCAGACCGGACCGGCCGAGGGCAAGGTTCGCGTTCATCGGCGGCTCTCCTGGCGCAGGCTGGCCGCGGCCACCACCAGCAGGATCAGCACACCCTGGACGCCATTGACCAGGAAGCTGCTCACCCCGAGCAACTGGAAGCCATTGCCGAGCATGCCCACCAGCAGCGCCGCCAGCAGGGTGCCGCCGACGCTGGGTTGCGCGCGCCAGGAGAACACCGTGCCGAGAAAGGCGATGGCCACCACCGGCAGCAGCAGCTCGCCCGAACCCGGGGTACTGCCGCTGAACCAGGCGACCGACAGCAGCGCTGCCAGGCCCGCACAACCGCCGGCCAGCAGATAGCTGGAAAACACCAGCCCGCGCACCGGCAGACCCGCGGCGCGGGCCGCCTCGGGATGATCGCCCACCGCCGCCAGGCGCAGCCCATAGGGGGTGCGCTGCAGCAGCACCGCCAGCGCCAGAGCGGTCAGCAGCAGCACCCAACCCGCGGCCGGTATCCCCAGCCAGCTGCCGAGGCCCAGGAGATCCAGCCAGGGCGCGCTGGCCGGCAGCACGGTATTTTCGCTCAGCACCAGTTCCAGACCGGCCACCACGTTGAGACTGGCCAGGGTGGCCAGCAGCGGCGGCAGGCCCAGCAGGGTCACCGTCAGGCCGTTGAGCGCTCCGACCAGCAGCCCGCAGACCAGGGTCAGGCCGATGGCCAGTGGCGCACCGTAGCCGGCGTTGACCAGGGTCGCGTGCAGCGCCGCGCAGAGTCCGAGATTGGCCGCCAGCGAGAGGTCCAGGCCACCGGCGAGCACGTTGCCCCCGCCGCCGACGATCACCAGGGTCAGGCCCAAGGCGAGAATGCCGGGAATGGCGGCCTGGGCCAGGATGTTGGCCAGATTGCCTGACCCGAGAAAGCCCGGCGCGCGCCAGGCGAACAGGGCCGCGATCACCGCGAAGGCCAGCAGCGCGCCATGGCGCCAGAGGTCCGGGCGCCAGGTCGGGACCGGGATCGACAACCGCTCAGGACGCGAGGCCAAGATCCGCCCTCCGCTGCTGTCTGGCGGGCCATTCGCTGGCTCCGGTGGCGGCCGCCAGGAGCTCCTCCGCCGTCGATTCGGCCGCCGGGCGTGCCGGCAGCAGGCGGCCGCGATGCATCACGTGAATACGGTCGCAGAGATTGAGCAGTTCGGGCAGATCCACCGACAGGATCAGCACGCCGGCGCCCTGCTCCACCAGCCGGGCGACCTGGCGATAGAGTTCGGCGCGGGCGGCGAGATCGATGCCCACGCTGGGTTCGTCGAGCAGATAGAGTCGCGCGTCCCGGGCCAGCCATTTGCCCAGGGCGACCTTCTGCTGGTTGCCGCCACTCAGGTGCCGCACCGGGGTATCCAGGTCCGGGGTGCGGATGTCCAGCGCCTGGCGGAACCCATGGGCGGCGCGACGCTCGGCCCCTGGCAAGCGCAGCCCGTAGCGGCTGAAGCGCTCCAGGGCCGCCAGGGTGAGGTTCTCGGTCACGGTGAGATCCAGGGCCACGCCCTGCTGGCGGCGATTCTCCGGCAACAGCGCCAGACCCGCCCGCACCGCCGCGCGGGGACTGGCGAAACGGTGCGGGCGACCGTCCAGCAGCATTTCGCCCTCGGCTACCGGCAACAGGCCGAACAGTGTCTTGAGCAGCTCCTTGGCGCCCGAGCCCACCAGGCCGGCGACCCCGACCACCTCGCCGCGGCGCACCTGCAGGTCGACCTCGGCGAAGGCGCCCGGACGGCCCAGCCTGCGGGTCTCCAGCAACACCTCGCCCGGTGCCGCCTGGGTTTTGGGATAGGCCTCGCCCAGCTCCCGGTTGATCATCAACCGCGCCATGGCCGCTGCCGGCGTCACGCTGGGCGTCACCTCCGCCACCACCCGGCCGCCGCGCAGTACCGTGGCGCGATCGCAGAGGCGCTCGACCTACTGCAGGTAGTGGGACACATAGAGCAGGGCCAGCCCCTGGTCGCGCAACTGGCGCAGCAGGCTCAGCAGGCGCTCCACCTCGCCATGGGCCAGGGCCACCGTGGGTTCGTCGAGCACCAGCACCTTGGGCGTGCCGAGCAGCGCCCGGCTGATCTGCAGCAGCTGCTGTTCGGCGCTGCTCAGCTCCGCCACCCGGGTTCGCGCGCGGCAGTCCAGGCCGAAGCGCTCGGCCAGCAACCGCTCCGCCGCCCGTTCCTGCCCACGGCGATCCAGCAGCGGGCCAAGGCGTCGCTCCTGACCGAAGAACAGCGCCTCGGCCAGGGTGAAATTGGGCGGCAGCAGCCGCTCCTGGTGGATGATGGATACCCCGCGCCGCGCCAGCTCGCGCGGCCCCGCGCCGAGCAGCGACTGGCCGTCCAGGCGCAGCGCGCCGGCATCCGGTGTCACCAGGCCGCCGAGCACCTTGATCAGGGTGGACTTGCCGGCACCGTTCTCGCCGATCAGCCCGTGGATCTCGCCGGCCCTGAGGGTCAGGTCCACGCCGTCCAGCGCCTGGGTGGCGCCATAACGCCGGGAGATGCCCTGCAGCTCGAGGATCGCCCTGCTCATGGATCACCTCGCAGCGCCGCGACCTGATTCAGGTTGGCAGGGGTGGTGAGCAGGGTCGCCACATGGGTCTCCTTGGGCAGATCGCGCGCACCGGCCAGATACCGGGCGACGTTCTGCACCGCGGTCCGGCCCATCAGCGCCGGTTGCTGGGCGACCACCGCGCCGACCGGACTGTCGCCGCGCTTGAGCAACTCCAGCACCTCGGGGGTACCGTCGACGCCATAGGTCTTGATCTCGGTCCGACCGGCTTCGATCAGCGCCTGGCTGGCACCGAGCTGGGGAATGTCCCAGGCCGACCAGATGGCGGCGATCTGGCCCTTGGGATACTTGTTGAGCAGCGCCGCGATCTGGCCACGGGCGTCCTGCACGGTGTTGGGAATCACGTCGCGCAACTCGGGCTGGATGATCTTCAGTCCCGGATGGGCGTCGAGCACCTTGCGCAGCTCGGCGTAGCGGATGGCGCAGACCGGCACGCCCTGGAAGCCGTTGAACACCAGGATGTCGCCCTTGCCGCCGGTGTCCTTCGCCAGTTGCTCGGCCAGCTCCCGCCCGGCGGCGGCGTTGTCCGAGGTGGTGTTGTTGAGGCTGTACTGGGACGGCGCATCGATGGTGAACAGCGGGATGCCGGCCGCCTGGATGCGGCGCAGCCAGGGGTCTATCACGCTCAGGGTGCCCAGGGTCTGGATCACCGCGTCCGGCTTCTGGGTCACCAGGGTCTGCAGCTGGGTCACCAGATTCTTGTCGTTGCGACCGGCGTCCAGGGTGATGGGCGTGCCGCCCAGCCGCTTGACCTCTTCCACCTGGGCCTGGAAGGCCTTGAGATCGAAATAGTGGCTGGTGCCGGTCATGCTGATGGCGATGCGCTTGCCGGCCAGCGACGGGATCTCGTCGGCAGCCGCCAGCGCGGCCGTGGCCAGCAGCGGCACCAGCAGGAGGGAACGAAGCAGTGTACGCAGTGACATGGCAGTCCTTTTCTAGTCGGTGATCGTCAGGTGGTACTCGCCCAGCAGGCGCCGGAGGTCGCGAACGCTCGGCCCGGGCTGACGGGGCGCCGGGGCGTCCGTCAGCCATTCGCGCTGGAGTTCGGCGGCGAGCTGGCGGGCGTGGTCGGTGGCCAGGCGCAGCTGGAGCTGGCGTACCGGTGCGTCCTCGCTGCGGTGCGGACGCTGCAGAGCGCGCGCGGCGGCCAGGCGCACCTGGAGGTCACCCACCGCGGCGATCACCAGCGGATCGCGGGCGCGAACGTCCTGGGCCAGTGCCTCGCGCAGGTGCGCGAGCACCTGTTCGGCGAAGGCGAGTTCGGCGTGGATGGCAGGGGCGAGATCGGTCATGGCATCAGTTCCAGGCGTGACGAGGCGGCTCGACGCCGTTGAGCAGGTTGTTGCCGATCAGGTGGTATTTCCAGCGCACCGGATCGTGCAGGGTATGGGTACGCGCATTGCGCCAGTGGCGGTCATGGCCGAAGCGGGCCGAGACGCTGCGGGTGCCGCCCAGTTCGCAGAGGCGATTGGCGGCGGCCAGGGCGATCTCGGTGGAGGCGACCTTGGCCTGCCCCACAACCACCGAGGCTTCGGCGACGCTGGCCGCGGAGGGCGCCGCCAGTGCCCGGTCGACGGCAGCGCCGGCGTCTTCCAGCAAGGCCTCGGCGGCGGCCAGCCGCCAGCTCAGGTCGCCGATCAGCGCCTGGCTCAGCGGATCCTGCCAGCCGTGCTCAAGCCCGCTGTCGGTCCAGGGCCGCGCCAGCCGGGCAGCGGCCAGGCTGGCGGCGAAGGCGCCGCGAGCGATGCCGACATCCACCGCCGCCTGGATGATCTGGGATACCGGGCCGTCCGCCGTCGGCCGTTCGAAGGCCTTCCAGGCCGGCAGCACCGCGCTGCGCCGGACACTGACGCCTTTGAGCTGCACCCGGCCGCTGGCGGTGGTGCGCTGGCCGAAGCCGTCCCAGTCGTCGATCACCGTCAGGCCACCGGCATCGCGCGGGACCAGGGCGAGATGGGCCAAGCCCTCCTCGTCCAGCGCGACCGTGGGGACCACATGGGCGAACAGCGCGCCGGTGCAATAGGCCTTCTCGCCATCGATCCAGGCGGTGTCCCCGGTGAAGCGGATGCGCGTCTCGAACTGGGTGACGGTCTTGCTGCGCGCCTCTGAGAAGGCATTGCCGAAGCGATAGCCCTGGAGCACCAGGCCGAGGTAGTGGCGCTGCTGATCCGGACTGCCGGTCAGCAGCAGGTTGTTGACCACGCCCAGGTGGTTCTGCGGCAGCTGCCCCAGGGAGGGATCGGCCGCGGAGATACGGGCGATGACTTCGGCGACGGTGCCGAATCCCACCCCGGCGCCGCCGAACGACCGCGGCACGGTGATGGCCCAGAGTCCACTGGCCGAGAAGCGCTCGATCTCGGCCCAGGGCAGGCGGCGCTCCTGATCACGACTGAGCGCATCGCGGGCGAAATCCTCCGCCAGGGCCGCCGCGGCATCGAGGGCCTCGGCGGCGTCGCGCAAGCGCGTGGCAGGACGTTCGGGGACAGCACGGGGGACGGTATTGAGCGAGGTGGCGACGACCATGCAGGGACTCCCTTGGCGGTAACCCCTGAGCCAGAGCACGAGCTGTGCCATCGCCAAAAATACGATCTATATCAGCGACTTATATAAATATCCCGATACCTGGAAGTCGCTGACCAGACACCTCGGCAGACAACTGTTGCCCGGCGGACAGCCCTGGGCAACAACCCGGGCAAGCCGTGAGACTGCCCCAGGACGCCGCTCAACCCTCCGGATTCAACATCTCGCTGATCTTGTTGGCCAGGGCGTCGATGGCGAAGGGCTTGGTGATGATCTCCATGTTGGGGGCGAGATAACCCTCCACGTTGGAGCCTTCCGCGTAGCCGGTCGCCAGCAGCACCTTGAGCTCAGGGCGATTGGCCTGGGCCAGATCCGCCAGCTGGCGGCCGTTCATGCCGGGCAGGCCCACGTCGGAAATCATCAGGTCGATGCGCTGGGGATTTTCCAGGAACGGAATGGCCTCCTGGGCATCCGCCGCCTCGAGGGTCTGGTAGCCCAGTTCGCTCAGCACCTCCAGGATCAGCGAGCGGACCACGACTTCATCCTCGACGACCAGCACGACTTCGCCACCGCCCAGCGGCGCGATTTTCTGCTCCTCGACCGCGAGGAGGCCCACCTCGCCACCCAGGCACGGCATGTAGAGTTCGACGCGGGTGCCCTTGCCCGGCTGCGAGCGGATCCGCACCGCGCCGTTGGCCTGGCGCATGTAGCCATACACCATGGACAGCCCCAGCCCCGTGCCCTGGCCGATCGGCTTGGTGGTGTAGAAGGGCTCGAAGACCTTGGCCAGCACGTCGGGGGTCATCCCCAGCCCGGTATCGGTCACGCTGAGCAGCACATAGTCGCCTTCCCTGAGCTCCAGGGCCGCGCCCTGCTCCGCAGTGAGGTGCACGGCGGCGGTGGTGATGGTGATGGTGCCGCCCTTCGGCATGGCATCGCGGGCGTTGATGGCCAGGTTGATGATGGCGCTTTCCAGCTGGTTGGCATCCATCCGCACCAGCGCCAGGCCCGCCGCCAGCTGCGTCCGGATGCTGATGTTTTCGCGCAGGGTGCGATGCAGCAGGTCTTCCAGCGACGCCACCAGCGGATTGACCTCGAGGGGTTTGAGATCCAGGGTCTGGCGGCGGGAAAACGCCAGCAGCCGCTGGGTGAGCGCCGCCGCCCGCTGCGCCGAGGTGACCGCCGCGTTGATGTAGCGCTCGTCCTCGCTGGAATCCCCGCCGCGCCGGCGCCGCTGCATCAGCTCCAGGCTGCCGATGATGCCGGTCAGCAGGTTGTTGAAGTCGTGGGCGATGCCGCCGGTGAGCTGGCCGACCGCTTCCATCTTCTGCGCCTGGTGCAGGGTGTCTTCCACCCGGGAACGCTCGGCCACCTCGGCGGCGACCCGCGCCTCGAGCGTCTCGTTGAGTTCCGACAAGGCCTTTTCGGCCTGCTTGCGGGCCGTGACGTCGGCGCAGGTGCCGGTCACATAGGAGGGCCGGCCGGCGGCGTCGCGAAAGACCTTGCCCTTGCTCAGCAGCCACTGTTCGCGCGGTCCGCGCTGGAGCCGGAATTCGACGACGAAATCCTTGCCGTCCAGGCAGTCGACCAGGCACCGGCGGACCCGCTCCCGGTCATCCACCTGGACGAAGTCCAGGAAGCGCTCGACGGGGTCGGCCGTGAGGACATCGGGCAGGCCGAAAAGCTGCTGCAGCGCGCTGTCGCAGTAGAAGCGGCATTCGTCGAGGTACCAGTCGAAGATGCCGGCCTCGGAGGCCAGCAGCGCGGCGCGAAAGCGTTCGTCGGCGAGCTTGAGGCTCGAGCGGGAGTGTTGCTGGGCGAGTATCTGCTCGGTGACGTCTTCGGTCTGGTGGATGATGTAGATGACCTCGCCGCGGTCGTCCAGCACCGGGACGTTGAGCGGGCTCCAGTAACGCACCTCGAAGCCGCCGCCCTCGCTGTCTGGCCGCGGGATGTCGTACTGGGTGACCGCCATGCGATCCGGCTCGCGGCTCTGGATCACCCGCTCGAAAGAGGCGCGCAGCACCCCGGCGCCGAACTCCGACTTGCCGTCGGGGTTGCGCCCGAACACTTCGAATATCGAGCGCCCGATGCAGTCCTCGCGCCGGGTATTGGTGCCGCGCAGGCGCCCTTCGTTGGCCGCCACCATGATGAAGTCGGGGCCAGGAGCGAGCACCAGCACCAGATGAGGAAGGCGTTCGAAGAGCAGTTGGAAGTCTGGATCCTGAGGCATGGGTACCTGCATAGATCGGTCAGCGCGAAACGGGTGGTTGCCGGGTAGACCCCAGGCAACTCGGTCTTTTTCTCCTTCTGTGGAGGCCACTGGCCAGGGCTGGGTTCCACCGCCAAGACGAGACGCCTCCTGGGGCGCGGTCGACCCCCGAGTCAGCCGACCGACCATGCGCGGACGCCGGCCAGGCCCTGACCGCTCCGGGGCGTGACGAACCCTCGGCGCGAGACGCGCTGGCCTCACCGCCCGCTCAGCGCGCCGCCGAATCTTCTGCGGTAATCCCCCGGACTCAGCCCCACCACGCGGGTGAAGACCTTGCGGAAGGCGCCCGGATCGCTGTAGCCGACCTCCCAGGCGACCCGTTCCAGGGGCAGCCGGCTGGCCTGCAGCAACTCGCGGGCGCGACCGACGCGCAGTTGCTGGCAATAGGCGGTGGTGGTCATGCCGGTGGCCTGGCGAAAGCGGCGCAGAAAGGTGCGCGGCTCGAGTCCGGCGCGGTGGGCCAGGGTGTCCAGGGCGAGGTCCTGGGCGCCCGTCGCCTGCAGCCATTCCTGCACGGCGAGGATGGCGCTGTCGCCGTGGTTCAGGCGCGGCGAAAAGGCGCTGTAGTAGCGCTGCTGTCGGCCAGGCGGGTCGATGACCAGGGTCCGCGCGGTGTCGAGCATGCGCCTGGCGCCCAGGTAGCGATCGACCAGGCGCAGGCCGAGATCGGTCCAGGCCATGAGACCGCCCGCGGTGACCAGGTCCTCGCCATCGATGAGCAACTGGTCGGCGTCCAGGCTCACGGCCGGAAAACGGGCGGCGAAGCGCTCGACATGCAGCCAGTGGGTGGTGGCGGTGCGGCCATCGAGCAGACCGGTTTCCGCCAGCAGAAAGGCACCGGCGCAGATCGAGGCCAGGCGCACGCCCTCGCCATGCCGTTGGCGGAGCCAGTCACGATAGGGCGCGGCGGCAGCGGGTGAAATCGGCTCCGCCAGACTGGGTGGAAGGATCAGCACCTGAAGCGCGCTATCTGCCCCGGGCAGGGAATCGTAGACCCGTCTGGGCAGCGTCTCGCCCTCCTCCAGCCGCCAGTGGCTGACGCGCAGTCGCGGGCGCTCGGCATCCTCCGCGGTCCCGGTGATGCGTCCGGCGATCTCGAACAGGTCGGTGAGGCCGAGTACCGTCGCCTGTTGCACGCCGGGATAGAGCAGCAGGCCGAGTTCGATCGGTGGTTGATCGTGCATGTGTCGCTGGCGCCCCTGAAGTTGTCGGTCACGCCTCTTCGCCCGCAGGCGCGGCTGGCCAATCATGGCCGGACCCAAACCTGAAGCATCTTCCGAGAGGCTGGACATGAGCAAGCACGCCGTCGTAGTCATCGATCTGCAGAACGAATACCTCCCCCGCGGCAAACTGCCCCTCAGTGGCATCGAGGCGGCGGTCGCCAATGCCGCGCGGATCATCGCCCACGCCCGAGACCAGGGCGTCCCGGTGATCCATGTGCAGCATCAATCGCTGAGCGCCGAGGCGCCGATCTTCGTGCCCGGCAGCGATGGCGTGGAGTTCCAGGCCGCCGTCGTGCCCCGGGCCGGCGAGCCGGTGGTGGTGAAGCACTATCCCAATGCCTTTCGCGAGACCTCGCTCGAGCAGCTGCTGGACGAGCGCGGTATCGAATCGCTGGTGGTGGTGGGCGCCATGAGCCATATGTGCATCGACGCCGGCGTTCGCGCCGCGGCTGATCTGGGCTACGCCGTGACCGTGATCCATGACGCCTGCGCCACCCTGGAGCTGGAATTCGCCGGAGTCCGGGTGCCGGCGGCCCAGGTGCACGCCGCCCTGATGGCCGCGCTGGCCTTCGCCTATGCGAGCCTGGCGTCCACCGACTCCTATCTCGCCGGCCAAGGCAGGGCGGCGCCCGAAGCGCCTTAAGGCACGCCCTGGTCGATCAGCCCCAGCCGCGCGACCCGGGTGCCCGGCGGCAGCAGCGCGCCCGGCGCGATGACCGCATTGGCGCCCAGCCGGCAACCATCGCCGATCAGGGCGCCGAACTTGATCACCCCGGTATCGATCACCTGCTCTCCGTGGCGGATGCGGATGACCGCGCCGTCACTTTCGTTGCGGTAGTTGGCGACGATGGCGCCCGCCTCCAGATTCACCCCGCTGCCGATCAGCGAATCCCCGACGAAATTGAAGTGGGCGAGCTTGCTGCCGTCCAGCAGCAGGCTGCTCTTCAACTCGCAGGCCGGACCCACCACGCAGTGGGCGCCCAGGTGGACACCGCCGCGCAGATAGGCGCCCGCCGCCACCAGGGTGCCCGGGCCGATGATGACCGGTCCCTTGAGCACCGCGCCCGCCTCCACCACCGCGGTCTCGTGGATGGCGCTGTCGCCCTGGCGCCGATAGCCGGGACCGAGGCGCGCCAGCAGCACCCTGACCTGCTCCTCGCAGGCGCCGGTATGCGTCCAGGGCGCGGCGGGCTCCAGGCCCAGACTGGGCCAGGCGGTGATGAAGGTGGCGATATCCAGATCCGGCATGACGGGCCTTGGCAGTGGTGGAACGCCTGCCGATTCTGACCTGTGTTCCCAGCGGATGCTCGCCCGGGCGGGCGAACGGCTCAGGCGTCGCGCAGGCGCCCCAGATGGCCGCTGAGCATGGCCGCGACGGTGCGGCAGGTGCTTTCCGCCAGCAGTTCCTCATCGAACAGCAACTCCACGGTGGAGTGGATCAGCTCGACCACGATCCGCGCGACCTGGGCGACGGCGGCCGGCGGCAGGCTGGGCAGCAGCAGTACCAGCAACGCGGCCTGCTGCGCCGCCACCCGGCGGTGCGAATCCAGGCGCACGTGCTCCAGCGAGGGCACCGCGCGCAGCGCCTTGAGGATCCACATGCCACCGGCGGTCTCGGCGGTGACCCGGTAGGTATCCAGCAAAAGCCCGGTCAAGACGTCTTCCACCCGCTCCAAAGGACCGGCCAGCAGCTCGGCATTGATCCGCCCGTCTATCTGCGCATTCTGCTTCTCCAGCAGGCGCCGGCCCAGTTCCTCCAGCAGGGCGTACTTGTTGGGAAAGTAGCGGTAGAGCGCCGGCGGGGTCAGCCCCGCGCAGTCGCAGACCAGATTGGTCGACAGCCGCTCGATGCCGACCTGACAGAGCACCTCCGCCGCCGCGGCCAGGATGCGTTCGTAGGTTTCCGCTGCCCGCTGCTGGCTGGGGCGGGCCTTGGGCGTGGCGCGGGGGGATGGAGCGGACTCTTTGGCGACCATGAAAAAGCTCTCGGCTAGACGAAAAAACACCTTGATGGGCAGTAAAATGATAGTTATAACTATCGTGTAGCGACAACTATCATATCAGCAACCGCGTTGCCCTTACTGCCTCCAGCCACAACCACAACAAACAGCAGGAGTCTCCTCCATGAAAACACCCTTCGCGCTCGCCGTCGCCCTCTGGGCGCTACCCCTGGCCCCGGTTCTGGCGGCCGACGCCGCACCGGTCCAGGGTCTCTGGCTGACCGCCGACCAGGGCGCCGCCGTCAAGGTCACGCCCTGCGCCGACAACGCCAGTGCCCTGTGCGGCACCATCGTCTGGGACAAGGACGCCGGCAATGCCCATGACACCTGCGGCACCCGCATCTTCCAGATGAGTCGCGACGACGGCGGCACCTGGCGCGACGGCTGGGTGTTCGATCCGCGCGATGGCAAGAAGTACAAGGGCTACGTCCGCCGCAAGGGCGACGACCTCAACATCCGCGCCTATGTCGGCACCGAGGTGCTCGGCAAGACCGAACAGCTCACCCCGCTGAGCACCCTCCCCGCCACCCCGCACTGCAGCTAAGCCACCGCAAGGAGCGACCCCATGAACCGGATTCTTCACCGCACCCAGGCGGCGGCCCTGCTGTGCCTGAGCATTCTCGGCAGCGCGGTCCAGGCCGATGACGACCTGGCCAGCTATGCTCTGACCATCACCCCGAGCCTGCTCTCGGACGTGCGCAACCGCAGCATCTCGGATTCGCTCAATCGGCCAGGGGCCAAGGTCACCGTGGAATTCGCCCACGAAAGCGGCCTGATCGGCCTGGCGGAACTCGGCACCGTGAGCAAGAAGCAGTTCCTCGACGGCGATGGCGCCAACGTGCTGCTGGCCGGCGGCTACCGCTTCGGCGATCCGGAGGCCTGGCACTTCGGCGTCGGGCTGGCCGGGGAATTCTTTCCCGGGGCCCACTTCAAGGCGCCCAGCCGCATCGATCCGGAGACCGGCGCCCCCGATGGCTTGCGCAGCACCAACTACAACAGCCAGTTCGCCGTGCTGGAGATCGGCTACGGGGCACTGCAGGGGCGCATCCTCAACGTGCTCTCGGAAAACTATCGCGGTGCCAACACCGCCGGCGTCTGCGGCGCCCAGCTGCAATTCAACCCCGATCCCACCAAGGGCCTGGAGTGCTATGCCAAGGGCGAGCACAACTCCCGCGGCAGCCTGCTCTACGACCTGGACTATCGCTACGAGCTGACCCCGCGCACCAGCCTCAAGCTGCACGCCGGCTACCAGCAGATCCGCAATTTCTCCGAGGCCAACTTCAGCGACTACGGCGTCGGCCTGGTGCATCGCCACTGGGGCTTCGACTTCGGCCTGGACTACCTGAGCCCCCATACCCGGGCGCGCGAACTCTACATCGCCGAAGACGGCGACCATCAGCGCGCGACGGACGAGGCCCGCTGGGTGCTGTCCGTGGCCCGTCCCTTCTGAGCCGGCGCCCATGAAACCTCACGTCTTCGCCACGCCGCCCGCGCCGGCCCAGGCCACCGCCCTCGACGGCCTGGTGCTGGTGGTGGACCTCGGCACCTCCGGCTGCAAGAGCGCGCTGGTCACCCTTGGCGGCGAGGTGGTCGCCTGGACCTTCCATGGCGTCACCCTGCACGTCGAAGGGCACAGCGCCGAACAGGAACCGGAAGACTGGTGGCAGGCCTTCCTGCGCGGCGCCGGCGAATTGCTGGCGGCGGATCCGGCGCGGCGGCGGCGGGTGGTGGCGGTGTGCTGCTCGACCCAGACCGAGGGCACGGTGTGCGTGGACGCCAACGGCCAGGCCCTGGGCCGGGCGCTGCTCTGGCTGGACATGCGCGGCGCCGAATCCGTGGCGCGGCGGGTCGGCGGCGGCCGGCTCAAGGTGGCCGGTTACTCGCCGTTCAAGCTGTGGCGCTGGATCCGCCTCACCGGCGGCGCGCCCTCGCTGTCGGGCAAGGATTCCGCCGGGCACATCGCCTATCTGCAGGACCACCAGCCGGAGCGCTATGCGCGCACGGTGAAGTTTCTCAATGTCCTCGACTTCATGAATCTGCGCCTTACCGGTCGCTGCTGCGCCACCGCCGATTCCATCTGCACCGCCTGGATCACCGACAACCGCGATTCGCGTCAGGTGAAGTACGACGCCGGGCTGATCCGCACCCTGGGCTTCGACCGCGACAAGCTGCCCGATCTGGTGGATTCCGCGGAGGTGATCGGTACCCTGACCGGCGCGGTGGCCGCCCAGCTCGGTCTGCCGCGCAGCACGCCGGTGGTGGCCGGCTCGGTGGACACCTCGGCAGTGGCGGTGGGCTCCGCGGTGGAAGACTTCGCGCCGCACCTCTACCTGGGCACCTCCTCCTGGCTGGGCGCCCACGTGCCCTTCAAGAAGTCCGATGTCCTGCGCCACATGGCCGCCGTGCCCAGCGCGGTCAAGGGCCGCTACCTGGCCATGGCGCTGCAGACCGCGGCGGGTGCCAACCTGTCCTTCCTGCGCGACAAGGTGCTCTACCACCCGGACGAACTCCTCAGCGACGAACAGCACCCGGATCTCTATGCGCTGCTCGACCGCATCGCCGCCCGGGTGCCGGCCGGCGCCCGCGGGCTGCTCTACACCCCCTGGCTGTATGGCGAGCGCAGCCCGGTGGACGATCCCAGCCTGCGCGCGGCGCTGATCAACCTGTCGCTGGAGCACACGCGGGAAGACATCATCCGCGCCTTTCTCGAAGGGGTGGCGCTTAACACCCGCTGGATGCTGGAACCCTTCGGCCGCTTCCTCGGCCGCCGACCGGAGCGGATCACCGCGGTGGGCGGCGGCGCCCAGTCCAATCTCTGGTGCCAGATCATGGCCGACGTCACCGGCCACGTGATCGCCCAGCCCGATGCGCCCATCCAGGCCAATGCCCGGGGCTCGGCCTATATCGCCGCCGCCGGCATCGGCGCCCTGACCTTCAGCGACGTGCCGGCGCTGCAGCGACCGCCGCGTCTCTACCAGCCTTGCCCCCAGGCGCGGGCGCGCTACGACGACAGCTACGCCACCTTTCTCGAAGTCCGCCGGCGCCTGGCGCCGCTCTACCGCCGCCTCAACCCCAACCAGGGAGCCCGACCATGAGCGATACCCTCGAAGCGCGCGAACAGGTGGTCGATCTCTGCCTGCACCTGGTGCGCCGCGGCTTCTTCGCCGCCACCGGCGGCAACCTGGCCCTGCGCCTGGACGCCGAGCGAATCGCGGTGACCCCCTCCGCCCTCGACTACTACCAGATGGGCGCGGAAGACGTCTGCATCCTGCGCCTGGCCGA
Source organism: Pseudomonas sp. SHLD1 (assembly GCF_028640935.1). Classification (NCBI taxonomy): domain Bacteria; kingdom Pseudomonadati; phylum Pseudomonadota; class Gammaproteobacteria; order Pseudomonadales; family Pseudomonadaceae; genus Pseudomonas; species Pseudomonas sp. SHLD1. The sequence goes on along the minus strand of NZ_JAQZAD010000013.1, from coordinate 554,623 downwards.
CCTGCACCAGCTCGAAGGCGATCGCGCACCCTCGGTGGAAACCGGGCTGCACGCCCGGGTGCTGCGGCGCTTTCCGGCCGCGGGCTGCAGCCTGCACACCCACCAGCCGCTGGCCAGCGCCTGCACCCTGCTGGGCGAGGCCCTGAGCGTCGACGACCCCGAGCGCTGGCCCGAACTGGGCCGCCGCTTGCCGCTGGTGGGCTATGCCCCCTCCGGCACCGGCTGGCTGGCCAAGCGCCTGGATCGCGCCCTGAGCGCCGAGAGCCCGGCCTATCTGCTGCGCAACCACGGGGTGCTCTGCTACGGCGCCAGCGCGCGCCAGACCCTGGCGGTGCTGGAGCAGCTGGAAGCCTTCTGCGAGCACTACCTGGTCGGCCGTATCGCCAACCGACCCGGCGTCTCCGCCGCCGACAGCCTGGCGCGCCAGCGCCTGCTGACCACCCTCACCGCCTCCCTCCCGTCCTGAGGTCCGCCATGAACCAGCCCCTGACCACCCCGCCGCCCCTGGTGCCCACGCCGCCGGCGATTTCCGCCTGGCCGGATACCGAGACGCTCTATCGCCGTTTCGACGCCCTGGTCAAACAGCCCATGCGCCCGCTGCGCCGCGAGGCGCTGGCCAAGGTCATGGGCTATTTCGACGAGCGCTGCCAGGGCTCGCGGCGGCTCGCCGAAGAAGCCAAGCGCTTCATTCCCGGGGGCATCCAGCACAACCTGGCGTTCAACCATCCCTTCCCCCTGGCCATCGCCCGGGCGGAGGGCGCCCACCTCACCGACGTCGACGGCAACCAGTACATCGACTTCCTCCAGGCCGGCGGCCCCACCCTGCTCGGCTCCAATCATCCCGGCGTGCGCGACCAGGTCCAGCGCATCCTCGCCGAGTGCGGCCCGGTCACCGGCCTGCTGCACGAATACGAGGTCAAGCTCGCCGAACTGGTCTGCCAGAGCGTGCCCGGCATCGACCAGGTGCGGCTGCTGGGCTCGGGCACCGAGGCGGCCATGGCCGCGGTGCGCCTGGCACGGGCCTATACCGGGCGCCGCTGGATCATCAAGATCGGCGGGGCCTATCACGGCTGGAGCGATCAGCTGGTGTACGGCATGCGCCTGCCCGGCACCGGGCGCATGGAGGCCCTCGGCATTCCCCGGGGCGCCACCGCCCACACCCAGGAAAGCCCGCCCAACGACCTCGACGCCCTGCGCCGGCGGTTGCAACTCAATCGCCTGCGCGGCGGCACCGCGGCGGTGCTGGTGGAACCCTTCGGCCCGGAGAGCGGCACCCGCCCGGTGCATCCGCAGTTCAATCGCGAGGTGCGCAAGCTCTGCGACGAATTCGGCGCCCTGCTGATCTTCGACGAGGTGGTGACCGGTTTTCGCGCCGGCATGGGCGGTGCCCAGGGCTACTTCAAGGTGCTGCCGGATCTCACCGTGCTCGGCAAATGCCTCACCGGCGGCTATCCCATGGCCGGGGCCCTGGGCGGCAAGGCCGAGGTCATGCAGCTGCTGGTGGGCGGCATCGGCACCTCGTCGAAGCGCGCCTTCGTCGGCGGCACCCTGTCGGCCAATCCGCTGTGCTGCGTGGCCGGCTACTACGCCCTCAAGGAGATCCAGCGCCTCGACGCCGCCGGCCAGGCCGGTCGTGCCGGCGATCGGCTGCGCCAAGGGCTGGACGAGATCATCGAGCGCCGCAACCTGCCCTATGCCGCCTACAACCTGGGCTCCATCGTCCATCTGCAGACCTCCGGCGTGCTGCTGCTCGACACCGGCAACCCGCTCAAGCTGCTGCGGGTGCGCAACGAAGCCAAGGCGCGCAAGCACATGATGGAAGAGATGGGCGCCGCCTACACCGCCCATGGCCTCATCACCCTGGCCGGCAGCCGCATCTACACCAGCCTGGCCGACACCGACGCCGTGATCGACGACGCCCTGGAGCGTTTCGACCGGGTCTTCCAACTGGTATGAGGCCGCCCATGAAAGCCGAACTGCGCCAGCAATGGCTGGATCTGCAGCAACGCCTGGCCCGCCAGGGCGAACGCTCGGCCCTGGCCCTGTCGGTACGCATACCGGGGGCGGGCAGCCTCTGGTACGGCACCCTGGGCGATGCCGCCCCCTGCGAGATCGAGCTGACCCGCAGCAGCGGCGGCGCCCTCGATCACGCACTCGTCTACCGCTCGCGACCGGATGTCGGCGCCATCATCCAGGGGGCCGGGCGCTATGGGCAGCATGTGGCGGACTTCGGCGGCCAGTTGCCGCAGCTGTTCGACGAGCAGGCCCGGCACCTGGGCCGGATGGCGCCCGCGGTGGCCAGGGGCGACGCCCTGGCGGAAGCCCTGGCCGACCAGGGCAACGTCCAGCTGCTCGGCGGCCACCCGCTGTGCCTGGGGACCACCGCCAGCCGCGCCGCCCTCAATGCCGAGCTGTTCGAGAAATGCGCCAAGGCCTACACCCTGGCCCAGGCCACCGGCGCCGTGCTCACCCGCCTGCCCTGGTGGGTGGTGCTGATCGCCACCCGCCGGCTCCAGCGCGACCAGCGCGCCGCCGCCGAGGCCTTCCGCCAGGGCCGGCTGCCGGCGGAAAGCCGCGGTTACTAGTTACTCTTCGAAGGTAGAGCCCATGACCGTCACCTCGCCCTCTCCGCCCCGCCAGGTCTGCGCCGCGCTGCTGCTGGGGTCCCTGGCCCTGCTCATCCTCGGCCTGCAGCCGCTGCTGCTCGGCGAGCTGTTCACCAGCGGTCGGGCCAGCCTCGATGGCCTGGGCCTGGTGGCCATGGGCGAGATCGTCGCCCTGGGCCTGGGGGTCATCGCTGGCGAGGCCCTGGGCCCGCGCCTGGGGCTGCCAGCCGTCCTGGTACCGGCGACGCTGCTGGCGATCGCCGCCGACCTGGCCAGCGCCCAGGCCAGCGGTGATCTGCTGCTGCTCGGCCTGCGCGCCCTCGCCGGCCTCGGCGAAGGCCTGCTGCTCTGGGCGGCGGTCGCGCTGATCGTGCGCCAGCCCGCCGCCGAGCGCCTATCCGGCCTGTTCATGGCGCTGCAGACCTTTTGCCAGGGCCTGCTGGCCGCCCTGCTGGCGCTGTGGATCCTGCCGCGCCTGGGCAGCCCCGGCGGCTTCCGGCTGCTGGCCGGCGTGACCGCCCTGGCCCTGCCACTGACCGCCGCCTTGCCCCGCCGGCTGGCGGCGCTGGAGATCGCTGGCAGCGTGCCCGTCCGCCATCGCTGGCGGCTGCCCCAGGCCCTGCTGCTGGCCTTCGTCGGCTGCCAGCTGGCGGCGGTCGGTGCGCTGTGGGCCTATCTGGAGCCCTATGGCGAAGCCCTCGGGCTGGACACCAGCCAGGCCCAGACCCTGATCGCCGCGAGCTTCGCCGCCCAGTTGCTTGGTGGTCTGGCCGGTGCAGCCCTGGTGGCCTGGCTGCCGGCCGCCGCCACCCTGATCCTGGCGACCCTGCTGCTGGGCAGCCTGGCCGCGCTGATCTACGGCCTGGCACCAGGGGCGCAGCTGACCTTCGCGCTGCTGTGCCTGGCCTTCACCTTTCTCTGGCAGACCCTCACCCCCTTCCAGATCAGCCTGGCTCTGCGACTGGACGCCAGTGGCCGCGTCGCCACCCTGGTGCCTTCGCTGCAACTGCTCGGCTGCGCCGCCGGCCCGGCGCTGGCGTCCCTCTGGCTGCAGGGCGCCGCGGTCCGGCCCGCCGCCCTGACCAGCGCCCTGCTCGCCCTGCTGGCCCTGGGGTTGGCGGCCCTGCTCGCCCTCAGTGCCCCCGGCTTCCGGCCGGTACCGCGCTGGCGCTGGCAACGCCCAGGCTGAATACTGCCGTCGTCGCCGCGTCGCCTCCTTCCTACCCCTTGCGGACTGCTGCCATGAATGCGCCCCTCCCCGATCCCGCTCCCGCCCTGATCGACCCCGAGACCCTGCAGCGACTGTTCGCCGCCCAGGGACCACGCGCCCTGGCCCTGCGCGGTTCCAGCGCCGCCGAGCGGCTGACCCTGCTGCAACGCCTGCAGGGCGCCCTGGTGGCGCGGCGTGGGGCGCTCTATGCGGCCTTTCGCCAGGACTTCGGCAAGCCCGAGGTGGAGGTGGAACTGTCGGAGATCATGCCGGTGCTGGAAGAGATCCAGCACGCGCGCCGCCACCTGCGCCGCTGGATGAAGCCGCGTCGGGTGCGACCGACCCTGACCTCCCTTGGCTGTCCGGCGCACATCCATAGCCAGCCACGCGGCCGCTGCCTGATCATCGGCCCCTGGAACTACCCGGTCTCCACCCTGCTCGGCCCGCTGGTATCGGCGCTGGCGGCCGGCAACAGCGTGATGCTCAAGCCCTCGGAATTCACCCCGGCGGTCAATGCGGTACTGCGCGAGCTGCTGACCGAGGCCTTCACCCCGGACACCGTGGCCTTTTGCGAAGGCGACGTCACCACCGCCCAGGCGCTCCTGGCGCTGCCCTTCGATCACTTCTTCTTTACCGGCTCCACGGCCGTGGGCCGCCTGGTGATGCAGGCCGCCGCCCGGCACCTGGCCTCGGTGACCCTGGAACTGGGTGGCAAGTCGCCGGCGATCATCGACGCCAGTGCCGATCTGGACGCCGCCTGCGAACTGTTGCTCTGGGGCAAGTTCCTCAATGCCGGCCAGTCCTGCGTCGCCCCCGACCATGTCTTCGTCGCCCGCCGCCTGCTGCCAGCCTTCAAGGAACGCTGTCGCGCTCTGCTGGTGCAGCGCTACGGCACCGATGCCGCCGCCAGCCCCGACTACGCCCGGCTCATCCACCCGCGCCATGCCAGCCAGCTGATCGGGCTGCTGGAACAGGCCCAGGCGGCCGGCGCGCAGCTGATCCACGGCGGCGCGCACGATGCGGCCGGGTGCTATCTCGCCCCGACCCTGCTGGATTGCTCGGCCGTCGACAGCCCCCTGGACAGCCAGGAGCTGTTCGGTCCGCTCTTGCCGGTGATTGCCTACGACGACCTGGAGGAGGTGCTGCGGCGCATCGACGCCGGTCCCAAGCCCTTGGCGCTCTATCTCTGGAGTCGCGATCGCGCGGTGCAGCGACGGGTGGTCGCCCGCACCAGCTCCGGCAGCGTCGGCCTCAACCTGTGCATGCAGCAGTACACCCAGCTGCACCTGCCTTTTGGCGGCGTCAACCACTCCGGCAGCGGCAGCGCCCATGGCCAGGCGGGTTTTCGCACTTTTTCCCACGAGCGCAGCGTGCTCGCCGCCGGTCCACTGCTGGCCGTTCGTCTGCTGCTGCCGCCCTATTCGCCGCTCAAGCTGCGGCTGGCGCAATGGGTGTCGCGGCTGACCGGAGGCGGCTAGGTCCAGTACGAGAAGTACCTGCGCATCGGCGATGCTTCGTTGAAAAAGCCCTGGATCGCCAGCCCGGTCGGATTGCTCCTTTACCGCACCTACACTGCGCTTCCTCCGCTTTTTGATGGGTGAGCGCTCACCCTTCAGGCAGCCTTGGGCCTTTACTCCCCGTGGTCGTTTCAGCTCGCCTCACCTGCGCTCGGCGACGTTCGTACAGCACCGAGAAAACGCCCGGCAGGGCGCACCATCCGCCGGGAATGACGCTGCCGAGGATGCACGAGCGGCAAACCAGCCTTTAGAATGACGGGCCGCCAGCCTTGGGCGTGCCAATCTGCAATCGGCGCGGTCCAAGCCCGGCATGGGTTACCCTTGCACGTGAATTCTATTGAGCGGTGAGCTGAACGATGGGCTTTGAGCAACTAGCTGAACTACGCGACCGCCTGCGGGCCGAAAAAGCGCAGGTAAAGACCGAGAGCAACGAGCGGCCGGCGCGGAGACCTTCACCGAAAGCCAAGCCCCGCGAGCAGAAGCCCCGCGAGCAGGATCCGGTGGTCGAAGGCATCCGCCGTCTGCAAAAGCACTTCCCGCTGGCCTTTCCGGTCAATCCGGCCCCCAAGGTGCCGCTCAAGGAAGGCATCCTGAAGGACGCCGAGCAGCACCTGGAGCGCCTGGGCATCACCGGTGACCAGCTCAAGCAGTCGATCGCCACCTGGTGCCGTGGCACCCGCTACTGGGCGGCCATGACCGAAAACGCCCCGCGCCTGGATCTGGATGGCCAGCCGGCTGGCACCGTGACCGCGTCCCAGGCGGTCTATGCCAAGCAGCAGGCACGCCGCCAGCGCGCCCAGGCCCGCCGTGAGCAGGCCAAGGCCAAGGCAGACACCGCCGCGCCGGTCGAAGCCGAAGCGCCTGCAGCGACCGAGGCCGTCGCCGCTCCCGCGGACGACGCCTCCGCCTGAGACCCGCTGCCCCTGTCGCCCTGACAGGGGCAGTCGTTCCGGACGCCTGCCGCGCTAGGACCGCTGTCCCGGCAACTCGATCCGCATGACCGTGCCGCCACCCTCGCGCCCCAGGGCGACGATGCGGCCCTGATGCGCCGTGCAGATGGCGCGGGCGATGGACAGGCCCAGACCGCTGCCGCCCAGGTGACGCGCCCGAGAGCTGTCGGCGCGCCAGAAGCGGTGAAAGACCCGCTCGCGGTCGGCTTCGGCGATACCCGGGCCGCGATCGCGGAATTCCAGCACCAGCCCCTCGGCGAGGGCCCGCTGGACGATCTCTAGTTCGCCGCCGCTGGCGCCATAGCGCAGGAAATTCTCCAGCAGGATGTTGAGCAACTGGCCGATGCGATCGCGGTCGGCGTACAGCTGTTGGCGGGAATCCAGCCCCAGGCGAAGTCGTATCGCCTCGGCCTGCAGCTGGGGGGCGAACCAGGCCAGTCGCTCTTCCACCAGCGCCGCCAGGGCGAAGGGCCGCTGGTCCAGCGCCAGTTGCCCGGCCTCGGCCAGCGACAGGGTATGCAGGTCGCCGACCAGGGTGTTGAGCAGGTCGAGCTGGCGCTTGACCATCTGCAACTGGCGGGCATCCGCGGGAAAGACCTCGTCGAGGATGCCCTGCACCCGCACCGAGGCGGCGTTGAGCGGGGTGCGCAGCTCATGGGCGAGGATGGCGCTGGAATCCCGCACGTCGCGTTCGTATTGCTGCAACCGCGCGGTGAGGCTGTTGAAGTCCAGCGCCAGGCGGCGCAACTCCGCGGGTGCCGTCTCGGCTACCTCCAGCCGGGTGTCCAGATCGCCCGACGCCACCCGCCGCGCCGCCGCGGCGATGGCGGAGAACTGGCTCGACAGCGGGCGTGACAGCCGAAAGCCGGCAAGCAGGATCAAGGGCACGGCCGCCAGCACCAGGCCCGCCAGCACCCACCAGTCGCGGCTGGCGATCCCGGGCAGGAAATAGCGCACCGGATAGTAGTGGCTGAACAGCGCCCAGAGCCGCGCCTCGTGCTCCTGCGGATCGGCGCGCAGCTGGAGGATTTCCGCCCGCGCCGCCTGGGGCACCTGGCGCAGCACCCACCAGTCGCCGAAGAGAAACCAGAGGTACATGCCGGCGGCGATCAGCAGCACCGCGCCCAGAGCCAGCAGGCTCATGCGCCAGCCAACCCAGCGCCCCAGCGGGGCCTGGCGCTTCATGAAAAGCGATAGCCGATGGCGCGTACCGTCACCGGCACGCCGGGAATGCCCGCCGCCTCCAGCTTGCGCCTGAGGTTGTGCAGGTGGGTGTCCACCACCCGCGCCAGGGCCTCGCTCTCCGGCAGGCAGCGCTCCAGCAATTCCTCGCGGGTAAAGGCCTTGTGCGGAGTGCGCATCAGGGTGGCGAGCAGGCCGAATTCGGTGGGCGTCAGCTCCAGGACGCGCGCCTCGAACGTGGCGCTGAAACTCTCCAGATCCACCGTCAGGGCCCCATGGCGCAGCCAGCGATCATCGCGCGGCGCCTGATGACAGCGGCGCAGCACCGCGTGCACCCGCGCCACCACCTCTTTGGGGTTGTAGGGCTTGACCACGTAATCGTCGGCGCCATAGCGCAGGGCGCCGAGCTTTTCCGGCTCGTCGCCGATGGCGGTAACCATGATCACCGGGGTATCCCCGGCGCGGCGGATCTGCGCCAGCACCTCGGTGCCACCAAGGCGCGGCAACATCATGTCGAGCAGGACCAGGTCGGGTCGCTCGCGCTGGAACAGGTCCAGCCCCTGGCGGCCGTCCTCGGCGAGCATCACCGTGAAGCCGTCGCGCCGCAGGTAGGCCTCCAGCACGCTGGCGCTGTCGGCGTCGTCTTCGACGATGAGTATGAGGTTGTCGCCCACGTCCGCTCTCTTGATCGAATCTCGACAATTCGCCGAAGGAATCTTGATTCGGCGTCCCTAGGCTGCGACCCATGCCTTGCATTGGGTCTGCCTGCCATGCCTTCACTCGCCGCTTCCGTCACCTGCCCGCTGCTGCTGGTCAGCCTGCTGGGCCTCAGCGGTTGCTCGCTGATTCCCGACTACCAGCGGCCGGCACTGCCGGTGCCCGCGCACCTGGGGCAGTGGCAACGCCCGGACGCTACGCCCGCGGCGGTCGTCGACCTCAGTCCGGAGGAGCGCCAACTGCTGGCCGCGGTCAGCGCTGAAGCCCTCCTGCCAGAGCTGGCGAGCCAGGCGCTGGCGGGCAATCGAGACTACCGGATAACCCAGCTCAGGGTCGAGCAGGCGCGGGCGCAGCTGGGAGCCCGCCAGGCCGAGCGCTGGCCCACCCTGGGCCTGGCGGTGCAGCGTCCGCGTCAGCGCTTCGCCGATCCGGCGCTGGACGAACGCTACCAGCAGGACCTGGCCACCGCCACCCTGGGCGTGGACGCCTTCGAACTGGACTTCTTCGGCCGCGTGGCCAGCCTGGGTGAAGAAACCCGCCACCAGCTGCTGGCCAGTGCCTATGGCCAGCAAGCCGCGCGCGGCGCCCTGGTGGTCGAGGTGGCGCGCCTCTTCCTGCTGGCCCGCGAGGCCGATGCCCAGGTCGCCAGCGCCCAGGCCATGGCCGCGCTCAGCGACCAGCTGATGCAGCGCACCCAGGCGCGCATCGCCGCCGGCGACCTGGCTCCGGCCGCACTGGAGCCCCTGACCCAGGCTGCCCTGGAGGCGCGCCAGCAGGTGCGACAGCGGCTGGGTCAGCGCACCCAGGCCTATGGGGCGCTGGCCTGGGTCACCGGCTACCGGCTGGCACCCTCCCCCAGCGCTGCGCCTGCCCTCGCCGGTCCTCCGCCGGAGCTGCCCGGCGAGTTGGCCGACCTGCCTTCCAGCCGCCTGCTGGAGCGTCTCGACGTGCGCGCCGCCGAGGAACGTCTGCAGGCGGCCAACGCCAGCATCGGCGCGGCCCGCGCCGCCTTTTTCCCGAGCATCCGCCTGAGCACCGCGGTGGGCCTGGCCAGTCCGCAATTGCAGGATCTGTTCAGCGCCGGGCAGGGGCTGCGACTGCTGACGCCGTCGCTGTCCCTGCCGCTGCTCGACGGCGGGCGCAACGGCGCCAACCTGGATGCGGCCAGGACCGCTCGCGACCTGGCCCTGGCCGCCTACGAGCGCACCCTGCAGGACGCCTTTCGCGACCTGGCCGACGGCCTGGAGGAGCGCCGCCTGCTGCTCGCGCAGCGCCAGACCCTGGACGCCCAGCTGCAGCTGAGCCACCAGCGCCGCCAGCGCCTGGCGCGCCAGTGGCAGGCCGGGGCTGGCGATCCCGGCGCCAGCCTGCAGGCCGGCCTCGACGACCTGCGCGCCAGTGAGACGCTGCGCCGGACCGAGCAGGCCCTGCGCCTCAATCGCCTGCGCCTGTACCGCGCTCTGCACGGCCTGGATCACCCTTCCGCCACCCGAGAGGACCTGCCATGACCCGCACCGCCCTGCTGCCGCTGCTGCTTTGCCTGACGCCCCTGGCCGGCCAGGCGGCCGACGCCTCGCCCTGGGGCGACCACACCGATGTCAGCCTCGGCTTGGTGGCCGGCGCGGTCAGTCGCTACCTGGGTTCGGCCGACTATCGGCCGCAGCTGCTGCCCCTGATGGTGGTCCAGCGCGGCCCCTTCTTTGCCGACACCAGTCGCGGCCTCGGCCTGCAATGGCAGTCGGCCCGGGGGCTGACCCTCAGCGGCGCCCTCAACTACGACGTCGGCCGCGATGACCGCGACAACGCCTGGCGGCCAGGCGCCGACCGGCTGCGGGGGATGGGCGAGGTCGACGGCGCCACGGTGCTGGACCTCACCCTGAGCCAGGCCCTGGCGCCCTGGCTCAGTCTCAACGCCGAGGGCGAATGGCGGCTGGCCGGCGCCCGGCGCGGCTCTCGCTATCGGCTGGGGGTGGAAGCCATAGTCCTGCACACCGACCAGGACACCCTGGCGCTGGATCTCGACGCCCACGCCGGCGACCGCCGCTTCAACCAGACCTATTTCGGCGTCACCGCCGCCCAGAGCGCCGCCAGCGGCTTCGCCCCGGCGCGTCTCGACCAGGGCATCCATGCCTATTCCGCCGCGCTGAACTGGTTGCACACCTTCGATCCGCACTGGAGTTCGGTGGCGACCCTGACCACCACCTACTACGGCGACCAGGCACGCGACAGCCCGCTGCGGCAGCGCGCCACCGCCACCACCGCCCAAGTCGCCCTGACCTACAGCTTCTGATCCTGGAGCCCGCCATGCCCGGCCCGCGCCTGACCTCCGCCCTCACCCTCCTCCTGCTGCTGCCCCTGCTGGGCGGCTGCTCACCGGATGAACGCCCCGGTCCGGTGCCCCTGCGCACCGTCAAGCTCGCGCCGGTCGCCCGGCTGACGGCCCAGGCGCCGCTGCTGCCCGGCCTGGTGCGCCAGCCACGCAGCACGGCGCTGGCCTTCGAGAATGGCGGGCGGGTGCTGCGGGTGGCCGTGGACGTGGGCGCGCGGGTCGCGGCCGGGCAGGTGCTCGCCGAGCAGGATGGCGAGCCGGCGCGTCTGCGCCTCGACCAGGCCAGCGCCCGGGTGCAGGCCGCCCGGGTAGACCTGGACCAGCGCCGCGCCGGACAACAACGGGCCCGGCAGCTGTTCGCCGAGGGCAACCTGGCCAAGGCCGAGCTGGAAGCCGCCGACGCCGCCCTGGGCGCGGCCCAGGCGCAGCAAAGAGGCGCGGAGGCGGAGCTGGCGCTGGCACGCCGCGCGCTGGCCGAGACCCGGCTGGTGGCGCCCTTCGCGGGCCAGATCGTCCTGCGCGCGCCGGAGCCGCTGCGACTGCTGGGCGCGGGCGAGACCCTGCTCGAATTGCAGGCCGAGGGTGAACGCCAGGTGGTGGTGCAGGTACCAGCCGCCCTGGCCCAGGGGCTGACGCCCGGCGCCCAGGCGCAGGCCTATGCCACGCGCGACGGCAAGCCCCTGGCGCTCCAGCTGGTCGGTCTTTCGCCGCGCGCCGAACAGGGCCTGCTGCAGGAAGCGGTCTTCGCCCTCGACCAGGGGGCGCCGGCCCTGCCCAGCGGCAGTCTGCTGGACGTGCGCCTGCCGCTGCCGGTCCAGGCCCAGCTGGCGGTGCCCCTGGGCGCGCTGCTGCCCGGTCAGCGCGGCAGCGCGGGGCAGGTCTTCGTCTACCAGCCGGAAACGCGGCAGGTGAAGCCGCGCCCGGTCACGGTGGCGGCCCTGCAGCAGGGCCAGGCGCTGATCGCCAGCGGCCTCGCCGAGGGCGAGCAGATCGTGGTGGCCGGCGCGGCATTCCTGCGCGCCGGCGAGCAGGTGCTGCCCTATCAGCCCAGCACCTTGCTCACGGGGGAGTAGGCCATGTCCCTGACCGCTTTCGCCCTGCGCCGGGGTCGCCTGGTGCTCTTCATCGCCCTGGCCCTGTTGCTGGGCGGGATCTATGCCTTTCTCGGCTTTCCGTCCCAGGAGGAACCCAGCGTGACCGTGCGCGACGCCCTGGTCAGCGTTGCCCTGCCCGGCCTGCCCAGCGACCGGGTGGAGGAATTGCTGGCCAAGCCGCTGGAAGACCGGCTGCGCGAATTGCCCGAACTCAAGACCCTGGTGACCACCCTGAGACCCGGACAGGCCATCATCCAGCTCACCGCCCGGGACGAGATCAAGGACCTGCCGGCGCTCTGGCAGCGCGTCCGCAACAAGGTCGCCGAGGTGGCGCCAGGGCTGCCCGAGGGCATCCAGGGCCCGCTGGTGGACGATGACTTCGGCCGGGTGGCGGTGGCGTCCATCGCCGTGACCGCGCCCGGTTTTTCGCCGAGCGAACTGCGTCGCGAGGTGGAAGGCCTGCGCCGCGCCCTCTATGGCCTGCCCGGGGTCGACCGTATCGCCCTCTATGGCCTGCAGGACGAGCGCGTCGTCCTGACCCTGGACGCCACGGCGCTGGCCCGCCTGGACCTGTCGCCCCAGGCGCTACTGGCGCAACTGCGCACCCGCAACGAGCTGGTCAGCGGCGGCAGCCTGCGCGCGGGAGAACGCGTGCTCAGCCTGGCCATCAGCGGCGAACTGGCCGATCCCGCCGCGCTGCGCGCCGTGCCGATCCAGCTGGCCGAAGGCCGCGCCGTGCCCCTGGCCGAGCTGGCCCAGGTGCGGATCGAGTCCGCGCAACCGGTGCGCAGCGCCGCCTTCTATCGAGGCGAACGCGCCCTGGTGCTGGGCATCGCCATGACCCCGGGCCGCAACGTCGAAGCCTTCGGCGCCGCGCTGCACGACCGGCTCGAGGAACTGGCGACCACCCTGCCCACCGGCTTCGCCCTGCATCGGGTGACCTTCCAGGCCGAGGTGGTGCACCACGCCATGGCGCGCATGCAGCACGTGCTGATGGAAACCATGGTGATCGTCATGGCCGTGGTCATGCTGTTCCTGGGCTGGCGCCTGGGATTGATCGTCGGCGCCATCGTCCCGCTCACGGTGCTGGCGACCCTGCTGGTCATGCGCGCCCTGGGCATCGAGTTGCAGACGGTGTCCATCGCCGCGCTGATCCTGGCGCTGGGGCTGCTGGTGGACAACGGCATCGTCATCGCCGAGGACATCGAACGGCGCCTGCGCGCGGGCGAAGAACGTCGCGCCGCCTGCGAGGCCGCCGGCCGGACCCTGGCCATCCCGCTGCTGACCTCTTCGCTGGTGATCATCCTGGCCTTCTCGCCCTTCTTTCTCGGCCAGACCAGCACCAACGAATACCTGAGGTCCCTGGCCGTGGTGCTGGCACTGACCCTGCTGGGCTCCTGGGCGCTGAGCCTGACGGTGACGCCGCTACTCTGCCTGCGCCTGGTGCCGGACCCCAGCCATGGCGGTACCAGCACCGACAGCGCCCTGCACCGCGGCTATCGCCGCCTGCTGGAGGTCCTGCTGCAGCATCGGCTGGCCTATCTGCTGGCCATGCTCGGGTTGCTGACCCTGGCCACCCTCAAGCTGCTCAGCTTGCCCTACGACTTCCTGCCGCCCTCGGATCGCAACCAGTTCCAGATCCCCCTCCAGCTGGAACCGGGCACCTCGGCCCAGCGTACCCTGGAACTCATGCAGGGCTTCAGCCGCTGGCTAGGCGAGGATGCCGATATCGCCGCGAGCATCGGCTACGTCGCCGAGGGCGGACCGCGCATCGTGCTGGGCCTGAATCCGCCGCTGCCCGGTCCCAATGTCGCCTATTTCACCGTCACCACCCGCCCGGACGCCGATCTCGCCCAGGTCATGGCCCGGGTCGGCGAGCAGCTGACCCGGGCCTATCCCGAGGTACGCGCCCAACCCAAGCGCTTTTCCCTGGGCACCACCGAAAGCGGCCTGGCGGTCTATCGCCTGAGCGGTCCGGACGAGACGGTCCTGCGTCAGCTGGGTGCCAACCTCGCCGACCTGCTCGCCGCCGTCCCCGGGACCCGCGACATCCAGGACGACTGGGGTCCGCGGCTGCTGCGCTACCAGGTCGAGGTCGACCCGGCCCGGGCCCGCGCCGCCGGACTCGACCGGCGCGACCTGGCCCAGGCGCTGCAACTGGCCGGTGACGGCCTGAGCGGCGCCCAACTCCGCGACGGCCAGTATCCGGTCGAGATCGCCGCGCGCAGCACGCCCCGCGGTGGGGATCCGGGCACCCTGCTGGTCTATCCCCAAGACGGCGGCGCACCGCTGCCACTGGCGGCGGTGGCCCGGATCGAGCTGGCCAGCGAGGCCGGGGTCAAGGTCAGGCGCAACCTGCAGCGCACCCTCATGGTCAGCGTCCGCAATCCCGGTATGACCGCCGCGACCCTGGTCGCCACCCTCGCGCCCCAGTTGCCCACCCTGCAGTTGCCACCCGGTTACCGCCTGGAGCTGGGCGGCGAGAGCGAGGATTCCGCCGCCGCCAACGACGCCCTGCTGCGCTATCTGCCACTGGCCGCCGTGGCCATGCTGCTGCTGTTCCTCTGGCAATTCGATTCCTGGCGCAAGGTGCTGATCATCGTCGCCAGCATCCCCTTCATCCTCATCGGCGTGGCCCTGGCGCTGTGGCTGAGCGGCCATCCCTTCGGCTTCATGGCCACCTTCGGCCTGCTGTCCCTGGCCGGCATCATCGTCAACAACGCGGTGCTGCTGCTCGAACGCATCGAAGCCGAACGCCAGGCCGGCAAGCCCCTCGTCCCGGCGCTGCTCGACGCCGCCGGCGAGCGCCTGCGGCCGATCATCATGACCAAGCTCACCTGCATCCTCGGCCTCATCCCGCTGATGCTCTTTGCCGGTCCGCTGTGGACCGGCATGGCCATCAGCATGATCGGCGGCCTGGCACTGGGCACCCTGGTGACCCTGGGGCTGATCCCGGTGCTCTACGCCCTGCTGTATGGCCGGCACCAGGACAGCTGAACGAGGCACCGGCGGCGTGGCTGTCCTGCTCCCGCGAGCTCGGGCTCAGGTGGTGGCGCCCAGTTGCCAGGGGACGAATTCGTTCTGCCCGTAGCCGTGCAACTCGCTGCGGCTGCGCTCGCCCGACGCCAGTGCCAGCAGCCGTTCGAAGATGAAGGCGCCGCGCTCTTCCAGGGTGGTGCTGCCGTCGACCAGGCCGCCGCAATCCACGTCCATGTCGTCGCGCTGGCTTTCCCAGAGGCGGGTGTTGGTGGCGATCTTCAGCGACGGCGTCGGCGCACAGCCATAGGCCGAACCCCGGCCGGTGGTGAAGGCGATGAGGTTGGCCCCTCCCGCCACCTGGCCGGTGGCTGAGACCGGGTCGTAGCCGGGGGTGTCCATGAACACCAGGCCCGGGCTGCGTACTGGCTCGGCGTAGCCATAGACCGCCATGAGATCGGTGGAGCCGGCCTTGATCACCGCGCCGAGGGATTTTTCCAGGATGGTGGTCAGGCCACCCGCCTTGTTGCCCGCCGAGGGGTTGTTGTCCAGGCTGGCGCAGAAGCGGGCGCAATAGTCTTCCCACCAGCGGATGCGCTCCACCAGGCGTTCGCCCACCGCCGGGCTGGCGGCGCGCCGGGTGAGCAGGTGTTCGGCGCCGTAGATCTCCGGGGTTTCCGAGAGGATGGCGGTGCCCCCGGCGGCCACCAGCATATCCACCGCCCGGCCCAGCGCCGGGTTGGCGCTGATGCCGGAATAGCCGTCCGAGCCGCCGCACTGCAGGCCGAGGATCAGGTGCCGGGCACTGACCGGTTCGCGCTGCACCGCATTGGCCGCGGGCAGCAACGCTTCCACCGCGGCGATGCCCCGGGCCACGGTGGCGGTGGTGCCGCCGCTGTCCTGGATAGTGAGGGTGCGCAATCCCGCGTGCTCGCTGAGGCCCTGGTCGGCCAGCAGCGTGGGGATCTGGTTGGCTTCGCAACCCAGGCCGATGAATAGCACCGCGGCGAAGTTGGGGTGGGACGCATAGCCGCCCAGGGTCCGGCGCAGCACCGCCATGCCCTCGCCCTGGGTATCGATGCCACAGCCGACGCCATGGGTCAGGGCGACCACGCCGTCGACGTTGGGATAGGCCCCGAGCGCCGCGGGATGGACGTCGCGGCGAAAATGGTCGGCCACCGCCCGCGCCACCGTGGCCGAGCAATTCACCGAGGTGAGGATGCCGATATAGTTGCGGGTCGCCACCCGGCCATCCGGGCGGACGATGCCGAAAAAGCTGCGCTCGATGGGCGCCGGGGCGCCACGGGCCTCGATCCCGAAGGCGTGCTCGCGGGTGAAGTCGCCCATGGCCAGGTTGTGCACGTGGACATGGCTGCCGGCGGCGATGGCCTCGCGGGCGAAGCCGATGATCTGGCCATAGCGGCGTACCGGTGCGCCTGCCGCTATGGCGCGCACCGCGACCTTGTGACCGGCCGGCACCGGTTCGCGGACCTGCACGCCCTCCTCGGGCAATTCGAGGCCGGGCACCAACGCCTGGCGGGCGATCAGTACATCGTCGTGCGGATGCAGGCGCAGGGTGGCGCGGGCAGCGGCCGTGGCGCCGCTGCGGGTGATCAATTCCATAGGGGTCTCCACGTCAGCATTCGAGGTCGGCCTTGACCGCGCCTGTGGCGAGGTCCGGCACGGGGTATTTCCGAGAGACGCCGAGCCGCATCAGCCACGCGCCTCTTCCAGTTGCCGCACGGCCTGTTCCACGCCGCGCAATTCCGCCAGGCCCTTGAGCCGGCCGATCAGCGAATAGCCCGGATTGGTCCGCCGCCCCTGGTCGTCCAGCAGCTGATGACCGTGGTCCGGCCTCATGGGCAGACGCGCCCCGCCCTCCCGTGCGCGGCGGCGCTCTTCGCGTACCAGCTCACGGATCACCGCGACCATGTCCACGTCGCCGTCCAGGTGATGGGCCTCGTGGAAACTGCGCGGATCCGCCTCGCGCCGGGTCGCCCGCAGGTGCACGAAGTGGATGCGCGGGGCGAATTGGCGGGCCATGGCCACCAGGTCGTTGTCGGCGCGCACGCCGTAGGAGCCGGTACAGAAGGTCAGCCCGTTGGCCGGGCTCGGTACCGCGTCCAGCAGCCACTGGGCGTCGGCGGCGGTGGAGACCACCCGTGGCAGGCCCAGCAGCGGTCGCGGCGGATCGTCCGGGTGCACCCCCAGACGAATGCCCACGGCTTCCGCCACCGGCACCACGGCCTGGAGAAAGTCCGCCAGGTGCTCGCGCAGCCGCGCGGCGTCGATGCCGGCATAGGTGGCCAGCAGGGCGCGCAGGTCGGCGACCGAGTAGCCCTCCTCGGCGCCCGGCAGACCGGCGATGAGGGTACGCACCAGTTCCTCGCGCCCGGCTGCGTCGAGCCCGGCGTGATAGCGGCGCGCGCGTTCGATCTCCTCGGCGGCGTACTCGGCCTCGGCGCCCTCCCGCTGCAGGATGCAGAGATCGAAGGCGGCGAAGGCGTCCTGATCGAATCTCAGCGCCCAGCCGCCGTCGGGCAACCGGTGCGCCAGCTGGGTGCGGGTCCAGTCCAGCACCGGCATGAAGTTGTAGCAGACCACGTCGATACCGCACTGGGCGAGATTGCGCAGGCTCTGCCGATAGTTGTCCAGATAGCGCTCGCGGGTCGAGAGACCGCGCTTGATATCCTCGTGGACCGGGATGCTTTCCACCACCGACCAGGTCAGTCCCGCCGCCTCGATCAGCGCCTTGCGCTCGGCGATGGCCGCCAGCGGCCAGACCTCGCCATTGGGAATCTCGTGCAGCGCCGTGACGATGCCGGTGGCCCCGGTCTGGCGGATGTCGGCGAGGGAGATGGGATCGCGCGGGCCGAACCAGCGCCAGGTGTGTTCCATGTCAGACTCCTTGTTCGGTGAGATCGGCGATGGCCGCGGCGATACCCGCCGTGGCGATGCGCGCATGGGCCCCGCGCACCGCGTCGCAAAAGACGGGTTGCGCGACCAGGGCCGGTGGAAAGACCTCGGCCAGCGCCAGCACGGCGTCCACCCGCGCCGCGCCAGCAGGCAAGGCGGCCAGGGTGGCGCGCAGGGGATCGTCCAGCGCCTCACCCTCCCCTTCACCATAGTGAATCCAGGCCGCCACGCCGAGCGCGGTGCAGGCCAGTTCGCCGCCTTGCTCCAGCAGCCGCTGGGCGCCCAGCAGCCAGCGCTGGGGCAGCTTCTGCGAGCCGTCCATGGCGATCTGCCGCAGGCGGTGCTGCAGGGCGTCGTTACGGAAGCGCGCGACCAGCGCCGCGGCATAGGCCTGCAGGTCCACGCCTTCCGGCATGTCCAGGGTCGGCGCCGCCTCGCGACTCATGTAGCGGTGCACCAAAGCCGCCAGGCGTTCGTCGGCCATGGCCTCGGCCACGGTGCCGTGACCGGCCAGGCTGCCGACATAGGCCAGCAGCGTATGACTGCCATTGAGCAGGCGCAGCTTCATGGTCTCGAAGGGGCGGACGTCCGCCACCATCTGCACCCCTTCCTGTTCCCAGTCCGGGCGCCCTTGCGGAAAGCGGTCCTCGACCACCCACTGGCTGAAGGCCTCGCCCACCACGGCGGCCGGATCATCGCAGCCGAGATCGCGCAGCCGCGCGAAGGCCGCCTCGTCCATGGCCGGGACGATGCGATCGACCATGCTGCAGGGAAAGGCCACGGTAGAGGCTATCCAGGCCGCCAACCCGGCGTCCTGGGCCTCGGCGAGGGACACCACTGCCTGGCGGGTCCGCTGGCCGTTGTCCGGCATGTTGTCGCAGCAGAGCACGGTGAAGGGCGCGATGCCGGCCGCACGACGCCGGCGCAGGCCTTCCACCAGCAGCCCCGGCGCGGTGCGCGGCGCCCGCGGTTCGGCCAGGTCATGGACGATGCCGGGATCGTCGCGGCGCAGGGCGCCGCTGGCCGGACTCAGGCAATAGCCCTTTTCCGTGACCGTCAGGGTGACGATGCGCACCCCGGGATCGGCCAGCCGCGCCAGCAGGGCCTCGCGCCCGGCCCCACCGTCGCCGGCGTAGAGCACCTCGCGCAGGGCACCGATCTCGCGCAGCACCCCTTCGCGCCGGTTGCGGTATTCGGCCACGTGATAGCGGCCCTGCTGGGCGTTCAGGGTCTCCACCAGCGCCCGCCCCGATCTCAGGTTGGCGCTGCACAGGCCCCAGGCGCCGCCGCCGTGGCGGGCCAGGTTGCGCTCCAGGTAGACCGCCTGGTGGGCGCGATGGAAGGCGCCCAGCCCCAGGTGGACGATGCCGATGGCCGGCGCCGGATAGCGCGAGGGAATGCGTTCGAAATCGTTCATCGGACGCCTCCGGTAGCCAGCGTGGCGGGTGCCTCCGCTGGCCGCTCGGCCAGCGGCTTGACGAAGCGCGCCACGCACAGCGAACCGATCACGGTCAGGGCGCCGGCGAGCAGGAAGGCACTGGTAAAGGCGCCGGTGAACTGCACCAGATAGCCGGTCACCGCCGGGCCGATGATGCCCGAGGTGTTGGCCAGGAAGTGCATGAAACCGCTCACCCCGCCCACCCGTGCCGCCGGCACCGTGTCCTGGATGATCGCCCAGTAGATGGCGCCGGTCAGATAGAGGAAGAACACTGAGAGCGCCACCAGCGCCACCGCGGCATAGAGGGTGCTGACCAGGCCGGCCACGGCGATGCACAGGGCGCAGGCCAGCAGGCAGGTCACCAGCACCACCTTGCGCGAGAACATCAGGCGACCGGTCTTGCGGAACACCCAGTCGGACAGATAGCCGCCCACCGCCAGACCGATGAAGCCGAGCACCCAGGGGATCACCGTGGCGATGCTCATGTCCTTCACGTTGAGGCCGTAGGCCTGGATCAGGTAGCTGGGGAACCAGGTCAGGAAGAAGAACAGGGTGTAGTTGTAGGCGAAGAACGCCAGGGCGGTGAACAGCACCGTCGGCTGACGCAGGTAGTACTTGAGCGGTCGCACCTCGGTATCCACCACGGCCACGGCGCGCTCCTCGGCGGCGATGTCGGCGGCCAGCTGGCCGGTGGGCTTGTCCTTGATCCAGAGGTACCAGACCACTGCCCAGACGAAGCCGATCAGCATGATGACGACGAAGGACACCTTCCAGCCGTAGGTCACCGCGATCACCCCGACGATGGGGCCGGAGATGGCGCCGCCCAGGGGCGTGCCCGACATCGACAGGCCCAGGGTGCGGCCCCGGTTGTGGGGCGCGTACCAGTTGTTGACCATCTTGCTGGTGGAGACGCTCAGGGGCCCCTCCGCCATGCCGAACAGCACCCGGATCACGATCAGCGCGGCGAAGCCCGAGGCCAGCACCGTCAGGCCGCTGAACGCCGACCAGAGCACCATGGCCAGCAGCAGCGTGGTCTTGGCGCCATAGCGGTCGGCGGCCCAGCCGCCAATGAAGTTGAACGCCGCATAGCCGACGAAGAAGGCGCTGAACAGCAGCCCCATCTCCCCGGCGCCCAGCCCGAAGTCCTTCTGGATCAGGGGCGCTGCCACCGACAGCGCCGAGCGATCCAGATAGTTGACGACCCCCGCCAGGAACAGCATGACGAGTACCAGTCCACGACCTTGTCCAGCCATTTGTTACCTCCCGCTCATTGTCTTTATTCGGTAAGGCATCGAAGCGACGCCCCTTGCGGAGCGCGCGTTGTCAGGCGTTGCCACCCCACTGCACCAGCACCTTGCGTGTCTGCTCGGGGTGCCTTTCGATCAGCTCGATGGCACCCGGCATCTCCTGGCTGGCCACCTGGTGGCTGATCAGCGCCGCGGCATCCAGCTTGCCCGCCGCCAGCAGCTCGATGACCCGCGGAAAGCGGCCGTTGTTGAGCCGCGAACCCACCAGGGTCAGCTCCTTCTTGATGATCTCCAGCTGCACCAGCTCGCTGGGCGTGGCGCTGAAGCCCAGCAGGCCGATGCGCCCGGCCGGCGACGCCAGCCGAACGATCTCCGGCAGCAGGGCCGGATGGCAGGCGGCGTCGACGATCAGCGGCACGCCCTCGCCGCCGGTGGCCTCGCGTATGGCCGCCTCGACGTTGGTCTCGCGGCCATTGAGGGTGCGGGTCGCGCCCAGGGTCCGGGCGGTGGCCAGGCGATCGTCCAGCACATCGGTCACCGTGATATCGGCGATGCCCAGCGCCCGGGCCATCTGCACCAGGGTCAGGCCGATCACGCCGGCGCCGTAGATGAGCAGGGAATCCCCGGGCAGAAACTGCATCCGCTCCAGCACATTGAGGGCGATGCTGTAGGGCTCGACCAGCGCGGCCTGGGCCAGCGGCAAACCGGGCGGCAGGCGATGGGCATTGGCCGCGGGCACGCAGACCTCTTCGCTGAAGCCGCCATCGCGGTGTACTCCCAGCACCTGCAGGCGACTGCAGACATTGGGCCGACCGATGCGGCACGGATAGCAGCTGCCGCAGGCGATCACCGGATCGACGCAGACCGGATCGCCCACCGCCAGGCCGCTCACGCCCGCGCCCAGCTCGCGCACCACGCCGGCGAATTCGTGGCCGGTGACGCGGGGAAAGCGCACGAAGGCGTTCTGCCCATGGATGATGTGCATGTCCGAGCCGCAGATGCCGGCATAGGCCACCCCGACGCGGACCTCGCCGGGTGCCAGCGTGGGTACCGCGACCTCTTCGATGCTGAATTCGTGGGGTGCTCTGACCTGAAAGGCTTTCATCCGGGATTCCTCGCTCACCAGTGCCACAGGGTGCCATCCACCAGCCGGTTCACCGGCAGGCTGGCGCGTTGGTACGGATAACGGGCGGCGAGGTCTTCATCGATGTCCACGCCGTGGCCGGGCACCTCGCCCGGGGTGAAATGGCCGTCCGCGAAGCGATAGGCATGGGGAAAGACCTCCTCGATGCGCGCCTCGTGGGGCATGTGCTCCTGGATGCCGAAGTTGGGCACCCAGGTGTCGAAGTGCAGCGCCGCGCCCATGCACACCGGCGACAGGTCGGTGGCGCCATGGAAGCCGGTGCGCACCTGGTAGAGCGCCGCCAGGTCGGCGATGCGCCTCATGTGGGTGATGCCCCCGGCATGCACCAGGGTGGCGCGGATATAGTCGATCAACTGCGCCTGGATCAGCTCGCGGCAGTCGTGGATGGAGTTGAACACCTCGCCCACCGCCAGCGGCGTGGTGGTGTGCTGGCGGATCAGGCGGAAGGCCTCCTGATTTTCCGCCGGGGTGCAGTCCTCCAGCCAGAACAGGTTGTATTCCTCGACCCTCTTGCCCAGCCGCCCCGCCTCGATGGGCGTCAGCCGGTGGTGCACGTCGTGCAGCAGGTGCAGGTCGTCGCCGAAGCGCTCGCGCACCGCGGCGAACAGCTTGGGTACGTGATTGAGGTACTTGGCGGTGTCCCAGACGTGCTCGGCCGGCAGATCGCTGTCGGCCGGCTCGTAGCGCTCGCCTTCGCGCTTGGCCACGCCATAGGTGGTGGGAATGCCCGGCACCCCGCACTGCACTCGCACCGCGCGATAGCCCTGCTCCACATGGCGGGCAACCTCGTCCAGGCAGCTCTCGATGTCCTTGCCGGTGGCGTGGCCATAGACCATCACCCGCTCGCGACTCTTGCCGCCGAGCAACTGGTACAGCGGCATACCAGCGGCCTTGGCCTTGAGGTCCCAGAGCGCCACGTCCACCGCGGCGATGGCGGTCATGGTGACCGGTCCGCGGCGCCAGTAGGCGCCCCGGTAGAGGTATTGCCAGATATCTTCGATGCGATGGGCATCGCGACCGATCAGCGCTGGCAGCACGTGCTCTTCCAGATAGGCCACCACCGCCAGCTCGCGGCCATTGAGGGTGGCGTCGCCGAGGCCATAAAGCCCTTCGTCGGTGACGATCTTGAGGGTGACCAGGTTACGACCGGGACAGGTGACGATGACGCGGGCTTCGGTGATCTTCATGGCTTCAGGCCTGGGCAGTGAGAGCGGGAATCAGGGGCGGCAGCGCCGGCATGACCGCGCGCGGAATGAGCGCCCCGGGATGCTGGATGACCGTAGCCGCCAGGCGATGACCCCAGGCGGCGGCCGCCTCTGGGGCCCCGCCCTGGAGGCGGCAGGCCAGGTAGGCGGCGCTGAAGGAATCCCCGGCGGCGGTGGTGTCCACCACCCGGGCCACGGCTTCGCCGGCCACCTCCTGGCGCCCCTGGCGATGCTGCAGCAGGCAGCTGCGCGCACCGCGCTTGAGCGCCACCTCGGCCACGCCCCATTCGGCGTACTGGGCGAACAGCGCCGCCTCGTCGGCGAAGCCGAACAGCGCGGCGTCGTCTTCCCAGGTCACCAGCGCCACATCGGTGAGGTGCAACAGCCGGTGATAGGCCGTGCGTGCCGCCTGCAGGTTCGGCCACAGCCGCGGCCGGTAGTTGTTGTCGAAGACGATGCGGGTGCCGGCGGCGCGCGCCTGGCGCAGCGCCTCCAGCAGCCGCTCGCGACCGGTGTCGGTCAGCACCGCGAGGCTGATGCCACTGAGATAGAGCACCTGGTACTCGGCCAGGGCCGCCAGCAGCGGCTGGGCCTCGGCGCCGTCGAAACACTCCCGCGCCGCCGCCTCTCCGCGCCAATAGAGAAAGCGCCGCTCGCCGGCGGCATCGGTCTGGATCAGATAGAGTCCCGGCAGACGCCCGGGCAGCACCCGCACCCGCGCGTCACTCAACCCCTCCTCGCGCCAGCGGGCGCGCATGGCCTGGCTCAGGCTGTCGTCGCCCACCGCGGTGAGGTAATCGACCTGCACCGGGTCATCCCCGAGCAGCCGCCGCAGATAGACGGCGGCATTGAGGGTATCGCCGCTAAAGGCCTGGCCCAGCTGGCCATCCCCCTGACTGCGCAACTCGACCATGCATTCGCCGATGAGGCCGATGCGGGTCAGCGGGGACGAAACGAGGGGTAGCGTCATGCAGACTCCTGAAGGTGTGCCGGAACCCGCACGCGGCAGGCGGACACCGCCAGGCCGGTCACGCCGGGATCGAGGCGAAAGGTGCGCCCGGCCAGGGGTTGCGCCTGGCGGGCGGAATCGTCGAGGCCCACCCGGGCGGTGGTGATGAGCAGCTGCTCCAGGCGCTCGCCGTAGAAGGCACAGGAGGTCACCCGCGCCACTGGCAGCTCCACCCAGGCGAGCAATTCGCCCTCGGTGCTCCAGCGACTCAGGCGGTAGCCGTCCCAGTGGGCGATCCACAGCGCCCCCTCGCTATCCACGGCCAGGCCATCGGGCACGCCAGGCTGCTCGCCGAAGTCGATGAGGGTACGCCCGCGGCCGAGCGCGCCGCTGGCGAGATCGAAATCGAAGGCCTGCACCCGGCGGGTGGGCGAATCTATGTAGTAGAAGGTCCGGTTGTCCGGGCTCCAGCCCAGGCCGTTGGACACGGTGATGCCGTCGAGCATCGGCTGCAGCTGGCCATCCAGGTCCAGGCGATACAGCCGGCCGCCGCCGGGTGCCTCGTCGAGCAGGGTGGTACCCAGCCAGAAACGACCGAGCGCATCGCACTTGCCGTCATTGAAGCGGTGCTGCGATCCATGGACCGCCTGGGGCGGCCGCGCGACCGGCGTCGGCTGGGAGGCACCGGCGGCCAGGCGCCAGACACCGTCGCTCAGGGCCAGCCAGGTGGAGCCGTCGACGTGGGGGACGGCGCAGCCCAGCGGCCGTCCGAAGCCCAGTGCCTCGACCGGAGCCGCCGGGTGCGGCGCCGCACGCAGCAGCCGTCCGGCGAGGATATCCACCCACAGCAGCCGCTCCTCCCGGGCATCCCAGACCGGGCCTTCGCCCAACTCATCGCAATGGTCGAACAGGCACTCAGGCGGCGCCATGGCGGGTCTCCTCCACGAAGCGCAGCGGTATCAGCGCCAGCAGGCAGCTCAGGGCGAGCATGGCGTAGCTCCAGTGCCAGCCGAAGTGCTCGATCACGTAACCGGCCACCGGCCCTACCAGAAAGCCCGCCAGGCCCAGCCCCACGCCGATGAGCAGCCCCAGGCCGCTGCCCGCCGCGCGCGGTGAGGAATCCACCGCCAGCGAATAGAGCACCACATAGGGCGAATTGCGGAACAGGCCCCAGGCCAGCAGCAGGGTCCAGGCCATGGCGCGGCTGTCGATGAACATGCACAGGGCGACGCAAATCGAGAAGCCGATGGTCAGGATCCCCAGGGCGAACTTGCGACCCCGGTGGTCGCTCAGGGTCCCCCAGAAGATCTGTCCCGCCCAGCCCACCAGCCCCGAGGCGCCCGAGATCACCGCGGCCTCGGCCAGGCTCAGCCCCAGCTGGCTGGTGAGCTGGTAGGTCAGAAAGGTGGCCACGCCCATTTCGGTCCAGAGAAACAGGAAATTCATCACCAGGCAGAGGCGCACGTTGCGCTCGGCGAAGGCCTGGCGCAGGTTGGTCAGCGGATTGCGCGAGACGGGCGCCGCGGTGTCGACCGGAACGGTCAGCCCCTCCTCGCGGATCCAGGCATAGACCTGCTCCTCGTTGCGCCGGCGCCCCAGGTACAGCTGCAGCAGGATGATCGGCAGGCCGATCAGCGGGATCCAGAGAAAGGTGGCGCGCCAGTCGCCAGTGGCCAGGATCAGCCCCATCAGGACCGGGCCGACGAATTGCCCCAGGGGCATGCCGGTGTGATGGACGCCCAAGGCGAAGCCGCGATTTTCCTTTTGCCAGAATTCGCTGGCCACGGCGATGTTGACCGGCTCCATGGCGCCGGTGCCCAGGCCCATGGTGAATCTCAGCACCTGCAGGGCGCCCAGCGAACGCGCATAGACGGTGGCGAAGGCCGAGCCTATGGTCAGGGCGCAGGCCCCCACCCAGCTCCAGGCACGCCGGTGGCCGGTACCGACGCTGTCGGCCAGCACCCCCACCACCAGGGCGCCGATCAGGGTGCCGACGAAACTCAGCGAACTGAGCCAGCCGCCCTGGGCGGCGTCCAGTCCGAATTCCTGCATGATCGCCGGCAACACGGTCGGCAGCAGCTGGCGATCCACCGAGATCATCAGCATTGCCAGGGTGGTGATGCCCAGCATCTGCCAGGACACCGGGTGGGCACGGGGCAACCAGCCAGGGGTACGAGCGGCAGGCGCCAGGGCGCCCGGGACTTTGGTCATGGATTTCATCGTCGCAGGTTCCGTTGTTGTTTTTGTTCGCACCCCTGACGACCGTCAGCGGTGGAAAGAGACCCTTACGCGCGAAAAGCTTTGGAACGTTGTTCCATTCGCTGGAAGACAGTGTTGCTGGCCTTTCCTGCATCCGTCAATCAGAATGGAACAGTGTTCCGGCAATCAGGCGACCGGCGGTTCCATGGAAAAGAATCAAAATCTCGGCAATGACATGGTCAGCGCCGTCGGGCGTACCCTGGCGGTGCTCGAAGCCCTCGGCGAGCGCGAGGACGACTGCGGTGTCTCGGAACTGGCGCAGCAACTGGACCTGTCGAAGAGCACCGTCCACCGCTTCCTGCAGACGCTCAAGGCGCTGGGCTATGTGGTCCAGGATGCCGAGGACCGCTACCGCCTGAGTGTCAAGCTGTTCGAACTGGGTGCTCGCGCCCTGCCCCAGCTGGAGTTGGTCCGCGAAGCCGAACCGGGCATGCGCCTGCTCAACGACCTCACTGGCGAGACCGTCCACCTCGGCATCTTCGACGAGGGCGCCATCGTCTATGTGCACAAGCTCGACTCGCGCTACACCCTGCGCATGTATTCGCGCATCGGTCGGAGGGCGCCGCTGTACTGCACCGGGATCGGCAAGGTGCTGATGGCCTGGCGAGCGGAAGCCGAGGTACGGCAGATCCTCGCCCAGGAGACCTTTGTCCGCCGCACGCCCAACACCCTCGACAGCCTGGCCGCCTATCTGGCGGAGCTGGCGCGGGTCCGCGAGCTGGGTTTCGCCGAAGACCACGAGGAATTCGAGGCCAACATGAGGTGCCTCGCGGCACCGATCCGCGATCGCTTCGGCCAGGTCGTGGCCGGCTTGAGCGTGTCCTTTCCCTGCTTCCGCTTCCGTGAAGACCTCAAGGCCGAATACGTGGAGCAGATGCTCGCCACCACGGCGCGCATCTCGGCGCAGATGGGTGCTCCGGCCCACGAGGCCCCAGTTCAGGGTGCACAGCCATAGGCAGACCAATGGCCCGCTGGACGCCTCGGCCTTAAGCCGCCGCTAAGCCACCCGCTATAGCGTGTGACGCACATCACACATCCAGCCCGGTGTCCTGCCGGGCCTCCCTCATGGTGACTGTCATGATGATGCGCACACTCAAGGTGGGTCGCCGGTCGGCCTTGGCCTTCTCTATTATCGTAGCAATCGTCATCGCGCTCGGGGTCATCGCCCTGAGCCAGATGCGGCAGCTCAGGCAGTCGGAAATCGAGGTGGAAACGGACTGGATGCCCAGCGTCCGCCAGGCCGGGCAGATGACCGCGGCACTGCTTCGATTGCGTCTCGAAAGCCTGAGAAGCCTGGGTATGCAGGATTCAGCGCGCAGGTCGGAAATGGCCAGCGCGCTGGTCGATCTGCGCAGCCGCTTCGCCACCGTGGTAAAGGACTATGCGCCGCTGGTATCCAGCGATGCGGAGCAGCAGCTCTACCTGGCCGTGCAGGACGGTGCCGCGGGCTACCTGGGTCTGCTGGACCATTTCGCGACCCTCTATCGCGGCGGTGACCTGTCGGGCGCCGCGGCTCTCGCCAACGGCGACATGCGGAGCGCCGCCGACCAGGTGCAAGCGCAGATCGAAAGCCTGGCCGCGCTGAACGACCGCGGTGCGGTCGCTTCGGGCATCGCGGCGGGCCGGATCTACGAGCACGGCCTGGCCTGGGTCGTCGGCCTGATCCTCGCCACCCTGCTGGCCACCGTCACCCTGGCCATCCTGCTGACGCGCAGCATCACCGTGCCCATCGGCGAAGCCCTGCGCATCGCCCAGCGGATCGCCAACAAGGACCTTGCCGAAGACATCCAGGTGGCGGGCAGCGACGAGGCCGCCGGCCTGCTGACCGCCCTGGCCGGCATGCAGGCCAACCTGCGCGCCACCGTGGCCCATCTGGCGGACAGCTCCAGTCAACTCGCCGCCGCCGCCGAGGAGATGACCGCAGTGATCGACGACGGCAACCGCGGCCTGCTCAGGCAGCACGACGAGATCGGCCAGGTCGCCACCGCGGTGACGGAGATGAGCGCCGCGGTGGACGAGGTGGCCCGCCACGCCGAGGAAAGTGCCGGCGCCTCGCAACGGGGCAGCGCCCTCACCCGGGCCGGCCTGGAGCACGTGGCCGCGACCCTGACGGCCATCGAACGCCTGGCCACCCAGGTCGACCAGAGCAGCGGCCAGATCCAGACGCTGTCGGGTCGCGCCCAGGAAATCAGCAACGTCGTCGACGTCATCCGCGCCATTGCCGAGCAGACCAATCTGCTGGCGCTCAACGCCGCCATCGAGGCAGCACGCGCCGGTGATCAGGGCCGCGGCTTCGCCGTGGTCGCGGATGAAGTCCGCGCCCTGGCCCATCGTACCCAGCAGTCGACGCGGGAAATCGAAGCCATGATCGGCACCATCCAGCACGATTCGACGGATGCGGTAAAGGCCATGCGGCAGAGCAGCCAGACCGCCGAGCTATCCCTTTCCGTCGCCCGGGAAGCCAACGGGGCCCTGCGGGCCATCGCCGGCGCCATGGGCGGCATCGACGAGCGCACGGCGCTGATCGCCACGGCCGCCGAACAACAGGCCCTGGTGGCCAAGGACATCGACCGTGGCCTGATCAGCATCAAGGACCTGTCCGACCAGACCGCCGCAGGCGCCAGCCAGACCTCCAGCGCCAGCAACGAGGTGTCGCGCCTGGCGGCCGGTCTCCGGCAGGTGGTGGCGGAATTCGTGATCTGAACGGAGCCGCCGATCGATCCGGGAACAGGACGCCAGCACGCGAACGATCGACAGGCCTGATCTTCAGGCACAAAAAAAGCTGCCCTAGGGCAGCTTCTCTTGCGTCGTTCGGGCAGTTCAGAGGACCCGGAACAACTTATGTGGCGCGGCGGACGGGACTCGAACCCGCGACCCCCGGCGTGACAGGCCGGTATTCTAACCGACTGAACTACCGCCGCGCATTGCGTGAACCTTGCGGAACACTTCCCGAAGAGTTTGGTGGCTGATGACGGGATCGAACCGCCGACCCCCTGCGTGTGATGCAGGTGCTCTCCCAGCTGAGCTAATCAGCCATCCCCTTCGGGTGACGCGCATTCTCCTCGTAGCCCCTTGATCCGTCAAGGAATTTTCTAATTTTATTTTCTACGAGGCGCTATTCCCGGTAGATCATCTTGCGGGTCATGCCGCCGTCCAGGGTGATCGCCTCGCCACTGATGAAACCGGCGTTGCCGCTCAGCAGCCAGGCCACGCAGGCCGCCACGTCTTCCACCGTCCCTACCCGCCCGACCGGATGCTGCTCATGGTCAGCGGCGGACAGCGGCTCGGCCTCGCGCACATGGGCATCGCGCGCATCGATCCAGCCCGGAGAAAGCGCATTCACCCGCACTTCCGGACCCAGGCTGATGGCCAGGGCGTGGGTCAGGGCCAGCAGCCCGCCCTTGCTTGCGGCATAGGCCTCGCCATGGGGCTCGGACTGCTGGGCACGGGTCGAGGCGATGTTGACGATGGCGCCCTGCTGCTCGCGCAGATAGGGTGCGCAATGCTTGGCCAGCAGCATGGGACCGTCCAGATTCACCCCGAGCACCCTGCGCCATTCGGCCAGTGCCAGGCTTTCCAGCGGCTGGCCCTGGGCAGTGGCGAGACCGGCATTGTTGACCAGGGCATCCAGCCGCCCGAACTGGCCGATCACCTGGGCGACGGCGGACTCCACCTGAGTCTCGTCAGCCACGTCCAGGGCGACGAACCAGGCGCGGTCACCAAGGGCGGCGGCTACCTTGGCGCCGCGCTCCTGCTCGATGTCGGCCACCACTACCCGCCAGCCCTCGGCCACCAGCCAGGCCGCGATGCCGAGGCCGATTCCACGCGCCGCGCCGGTGACCAGGGCGACGCGCAGTTCCACCGGTGCGAACGTCAGACTCATAGGGCCGCCAGTCCGCGGGCCAGGTCCTGACGCAGATCGCCCAGGTCTTCGAGACCCACGGCGATACGGATCAGGCTGTCGCGGATCCCGGCGTTGGCGCGCTCGGCCGGCGACAGCCGCCCGTGCGAGGTCGTCGCCGGGTGGGCGATGGTGGTCTTGGTGTCACCCAGGTTGGTGGTGATGGAGATCATCCGGGTGGCATCGATGAAGCGCCAGGCGGCGTCACGCCCACCGGCGACCTCGAAGCTCACCACGGCACCGAAGGCGCTCTGCTGGCGGCACGCCAGCCCATGTTGCGGATGGCTTTCCAGGCCGGCGTAGTGGACCCGCTCGACGCCGGGCTGGCTTTCCAGCCAGCGCGCGAGCTCCAGCGCAGTCTGGCTGTGCGCCTGCATGCGGATCTTCAGCGTCTCCAGGCCCTTGAGGAATAGCCAGGCATTGAAGGGACTCAGGGTCGGACCGGCGGTACGCAGGAAACCCACCACTTCCTTCATCTGCTCGGCACGGCCGGCGACCACGCCGCCCATGCCCCGGCCCTGGCCATCGATGTACTTGGTCGCCGAATGGATGACGATATCGGCACCCAGCGCCAGCGGCTTCTGCAGCGCCGGGGTGCAGAAGCAGTTGTCGACCGCCAGCAGCGCGCCCCGGGCATGGGCGATCTCGGCCAGGGCGGCGATGTCCACCAGCTCGGCCAGGGGATTGGACGGCGACTCGACGAAGAACAGCCGGGTATTGGACTTGCAGGCCGCCTGCCAGGCGTCCAGATCGGCCAGCGGCGGGTAGTCCACCTCGATGCCGAAGCGTTTGAAGTACTTCTCGAACAGGCTGATGGTCGAGCCGAACACGCTGCGCGAGACCAGCACGTGGTCGCCGGCGCTGCACAGACTCATGACCATGGCCAGGATGGCCGACATGCCCGAGGCGGTGGCCACCGCCTGCTCGGCCCCTTCGAGGGCCGCGATGCGGGTCTCGAAGGTACGCACCGTGGGATTGGTGTAGCGCGAATAGACGTTTCCCGGCACCTCGCCGGCGAAGCGCGCCGCGGCATCCGCGGCGGTCCGGAACACGTAGCTGCTGGTCAGGAACAGGGCTTCGCCATGCTCGCCTTCCGGCGAGCGCTGCTGCCCTGCCCGCACCGCCAAGGTCTCGAAGGCCGCGCCCTCGAGATCACTGTCCAGGCGTCCGGCATCCCAGTCTTGGCTCATGTGCAGCTCCTTAGTCGTTGTAGAGATCAATGATGGCGCTGACGGCCTTGTGCTTGACCTTGGCCGCGTCGTTGCGCGCCTGCTCGATCCGATTCAGATAGGCGGCATCGACGTCGCCGGTGATGTACTCGCCATCGAACACCGCGCAGTCGAACTGCTCGACCTTGGGTGCCTTGCGGGTGCGCACGGCTTCCTGCAGGTCATGCAGGTCCTGGTAGATCAGCCAGTCGGCGCCGATCAGCTCGCCGACTTCCTCGGTGGTCCGGCCGTGGGCGATCAGCTCGTGCACGCTGGGCATATCGATGCCGTAGACGTTGGGGAAGCGCACCGCCGGAGCCGCCGAGCAGAAATAGACCTTCTTGGCGCCGGCTTCGCGGGCCATCTGGATGATCTGCTTGCAGGTGGTGCCGCGGACGATGGAGTCGTCCACCAGCATCACGTTCTTGCCGCGGAATTCCAGTTCGATGGCGTTGAGCTTCTGGCGTACCGACTTCTTGCGCGCGGCCTGGCCGGGCATGATGAAGGTCCGGCCGATGTAGCGATTCTTGACGAATCCCTCGCGAAACTTGACGCCCAGGTGGTTGGCCAGCTCCAGGGCCGCGGTGCGGCTGGTGTCCGGGATTGGGATGACCACGTCGATGTCGTGCTCGGGCCGCTCGCGCTGGATCTTCTCGGCGAGCTTCTCGCCCATGCGCAGGCGGGCCTTGTAGACCGAGATGCCATCGATGATGGAATCCGGACGGGCCAGGTAGACGTGCTCGAAGATGCAGGGCGCGTACTGCGGATTCTGCGCGCACTGGCGGGTATAGAGCCGTCCGTCTTCGGTGATGTACACCGCTTCGCCCGGTTCCAGGTCGCGGATCAGGGTGAAGCCGAGCACGTCGAGGGCGACGCTCTCGGAGGCGATCATGTATTCCACGCCGTATTCGGTGTGACGCTGGCCGAAGACGATAGGACGGATGGCGTTGGGGTCGCGGAAGCCGACGATGCCGTAGCCTGTCACCATGGCCACCACGGCATAGCCACCACGGCAGCGCTCATGGACTTCGGAGACCGCGGCGAAGACGTCGTCCTCGGTCGGCTGCAGCTTGTTGCGCACCGCCAGCTCGTGGGCGAAGACGTTGAGCAGCACCTCGGAATCGGAATTGGTGTTGACGTGGCGTAGATCGGATTCGTAGATCTCGCGAGACAGCTGCTCGACGTTGGTCAGGTTGCCGTTGTGCGCGAGGGTGATGCCATAGGGCGAGTTGACATAGAACGGCTGCGCCTCGGCGGAGCTGGAGCTGCCGGCCGTGGGGTAGCGCACATGGCCGATGCCCATGCGGCCGACCAGGTGCTGCATGTGCCGCTGCTGGAAGACGTCGCGGACCAGGCCGTTGTCTTTGCGCAGGAAGAGTTTACCGTCCAGGCTGGTGACGATACCGGCGGCATCCTGACCGCGATGTTGAAGGACGGTGAGCGCGTCGTATAACGACTGGTTGACGTTCGTCTTGCCCACGATACCTACGATGCCACACATGCGACGCGACCCCACTGTTTCAAGTGATGCGACGGCGAACCATCGCAGGATGACCCCGGCAGTGCGAGGCCTGGAAAACCATTCAAGGAGCCTTGGGCCCCAGCTGTGGCAGCAGTTGCAGACTGGGCATGGGCGTCGCGCCCAGCCATTGGCCGGCAAAGCCCAACAGCAGATTCTTCGACCAATCGGCCACCAGGAGAAAATGTGGAACCAGCACCGACTGCTGCCACCAGCCGTCCTGCTGGACCGGCCCCAGGCTCAGCAGCCCCACCGCCACGGTGATCAGCAACGCACCGCGGGCGGCGCCAAAGGCCATGCCGAGAAAGCGATCGGTGCCCGACAAGCCGGTGACGCGGATCAATTCGCCAAGCAAGAAGCTCACCAGGGCGCCGACGAGCAGTGTCAGCACGAAGAGAATGACACAGGCGGCGATCACCCGTCCGGACGGCACCTGAATATAGTCCACCAGGTAATTGGACAGGGCCCCGCCGAAGACCCAGGCCACGCCACCGGCCACGATCCAGGTGGCCAATGACAACGCTTCCTTGACGAAGCCGCGCCTGAGACTGATCAGGCAGGAAACGATGACAACGGCGACGATCGCCCAGTCCACCCAGGTGAAGCCCACGGCAAGGTCCACTTACAAAAAGGCCCTGCATTCTAGCAGAGCCTTGTGACCGGGTTAACCGCGCTCCGGCTGAAAGCGGACGACGAAGCCCTTGACGCCATTCTGCTTGTTGAGCTGGTCGCGCAAGCGATCCGCCTCGCTGCGCTCTATCACCGGCCCGACGAAGACCCGGTTCATGCCGTCGGCGGTCCGTACATAGGCGTTGTAGCCCTGGCTACGCAGCTTGGCCTGCAGGGCATCGGCGCTGGGCCGCGACGACAGGCTGGCAAGCTGGACCGACCAGCTGTTGGGCAGATTGGCCGCGCCCAGGCGCGAATCCGGCTTGGCCGCGGGTGCTGGGGCCGCCGCAGGTGCCGCCGGAGCACTGCCGACGGGTGCGCTGGCGGCGGGCGCCTTGGCGACCGGTGCGGCAGGCTGGGATGGCGCCGGCGCGGGGTTCGCCGGCGCATTCTGCGTCGGCGCCTGGCCGGAGGTGCCGGCGATCGGCGTCTGCGGCTTGCCGAGCGGCTTGGCCGGCTCGTCCGGCACCACCACCACCGGCGGCGCCTCGGGTGTCTGCACCGGCTGCACCTCGGTACTGGGCATCGTGGGTGCGGCCGGCTGGGCCGGCGCCTCGACCGCCACCTTGCGGGCATCGTCCTGGCGATTGAAGAGCATGGGGACGAAGATGATGATCAGCGCCAGCAGCACCAGCGCACCGATGACTCTTTGCTTGAGCATGGGTTATGCCTCCGCGGATTCGGATGGGGAAGAGAGCTGCGCGAGGACCTCGGCGACACTGTAGAAGGAGCCGAACACCACCACCTCGTCGTCAGCCGCACTGGCGGCCAGTTGCGCCTCGAAGGCGGCCAGCAGCGAGGCATGGGCCTCGGCGCGCGCACCGCGCGCCGCCAGGAGAGCGGCCACCTCGGCACCTTCGCGACTGCGCGGGGTCGGCAGGCTCGCCACTGCCCAGCTGGCGAACAGGCTTTCCAGGGGCGCCAGGATGCCGTCCAGGTCCTTGTCGGCCAGGACGCCGAACACCGCGCGCCGTACGCCGGCGACCGGTTTCATCGCCAGGCGGCGGGCCAGGTATTCGGCGGCATGGGGATTATGGGCCACGTCCAGCAGGACGCTGCGCCTCTGCCCTGCCCGCTCGACCTGACGGCGATCGAGCCGGCCGGTCATACGCGTGGCCTGGAGCGCCGCCGCGATCTGCTGCGGCAGCCAGGGTTGTTCGAGTAACGCGTAGGCCTGCAAGGCCAGGGCGGCATTTTCCATGGGCAGATCGAGCAGCGGCAGGCCCGGCAGCGCCAGGTCGTTGCCCTGGGCATCACGCCCACGCCAGAACCAGCCGGCACTCTCGATGCGCAGATCGAAGGCTTCGCCGCGCAGCAGCAAGGGCGCGCCCAGGCGCTCGGCGGCGTCGGTCAGCGGCGCGGGTGGCTCCAGATCGCCACAGAGGGCCGGCTTGCCGGCGCGGAAGATCCCGGCCTTTTCCACGGCGACGCTGTCGCGGGTATCGCCCAGCCATTCGGCATGATCCAGGCCGATGCTGGTGACCAGCGCCAGATCGGCATCGATCAGGTTGACCGCATCCAGGCGTCCGCCCAGACCGACCTCAAGGACGGCGACATCCAGCCGGGCACGCTCGAACAGCCAGAAGGCGGCCAGGGTACCCACTTCGAAATAGGTCAGGCTGATCTCGCCACGGGCGGCTTCCACCGCGGCGAAGGCGGTGCAGAGATCGCTATCGCTGGCGAGGGTGCCGTCCACGTCGACGCGCTCGTTGTAGCGCACCAGGTGCGGCGAGGCATAGACGCCCACCCGCTGCCCGCTGGCACGCAGCAGGCTGGAGAGAAAAGCGCAGGTGGAGCCCTTGCCGTTGGTGCCGGTCACGGTCACCACCCGCGGCGCCGGCCGGGTCAGGCCCAGCCGCTGCGCGACCTCGCGCACCCGGTCCAGGCCCATGTCGATCGCCGACGGATGCAGCTGCTCGAGATAGGCCAGCCATTGCGCGAGGCTGCGCGAAGCCATCAGGCCGCCGGGACCGGCTGGTGCTGGAAGGTCGCCAGCAGGCGCGCCAGGCGATCACGCAATTCCTTGCGCGAGACGATGAGGTCGACGGCGCCGTGATCCAGCAGGAACTCGCTGCGCTGGAAGCCTTCCGGCAGCTTTTCGCGCACGGTCTGTTCGATCACGCGCGGACCGGCGAAGCCGATCAGCGCCTTGGGCTCGGCGACGATGACGTCGCCGAGCATCGCCAGACTGGCGGAAACACCACCATAGACCGGATCGGTCAGCACCGAGATGAAGGGAATGCCCTCTTCGCGCAGACGCGCCAGCACTGCGGAGGTCTTGGCCATCTGCATCAGGGAGATCAGGGCTTCCTGCATCCGCGCACCGCCCGAGGCGGAGAAGCAGATCAACGGGCAGCGCTCTTCCAGGGCTACATTGGCCGCGCGGACGAAACGCTCGCCGACCACGGCACCCATGGAGCCGCCCATGAAGGAAAATTCGAAGGCGCAGACCGCTACCGGCATGCCCTTGAGGGTACCGCGCATGGAGATCAGCGCGTCTTTTTCGCCGGTTTCCTTTTGCGCCGCGGTGAAACGATCCTTGTACTTCTTGCTGTCGCGGAATTTCAGGCGATCAACCGGCTCCAGCTCGGTACCCAGCTCCTCCCGACCCTCGGCGTCGAGAAAGATGTCCAGGCGACGTCGCGCGTTGATGCGCATGTGGTGACCGCACTTGAGGCACACGTCCAGATTCTTTTCCAGCTCCGGACGATAGAGGACCGCTTCGCAGGCCGGACACTTGTGCCAAAGACCTTCCGGCACCGAACTGCGCTTCACCTCGGACCGCATGATGGAAGGAATCAGTTTGTCGACCAGCCAATTGCTCATGCATCTCTCTCCACTTGCATGGGCTCCCAGCGTGGCCTGGGCCACGCCTTCCTTGAGCATCTGTAATAGGTTCGGCAGCGCCCGCTGTATCCCGGGCCGCTACCCTCTTGTCGCATGCCGGCTCCCGGGGAGCCGGACGTCAGACCCACCCGGGGCGGGTCTGCTTGAATATGTCGCAGGTGTGGACGGCAACCACCCGACGAGGGTCACATCAGGCGATTGGCGCACCCCGCACGGCCGCCACGAATCGGGCGATCTCGGTGGCATCCTTGATGCCCTTGGCCTGCTCCACGCCGCCACTCACGTCCACCCCAAAGGGCCGGGACGCGGCGATGGCCGTGGCGATGTTATCCGCGTCCAGCCCGCCCGCCACGATCAGTGGCAGCGACAGGTCCTGCGGCACCCGGGTCCAGTCGAAGGCCTGGCCGGTGCCCCCGGGCACGCCAGCGACATAGGTGTCGAGCAGCAGCCCGCGGGCGCCGGCATAATCCCGGGCGACGACGGCGAGGTCGATATCCTCGCGCATGCGCAGGGCCTTGATGTAGGGACGGCGATAGCGGGCGCACTGCGCCGGCGACTCGTCGCCATGGAATTGCAGGAGGTCCAGGGGCACGGCGTCGAGCGTCTCCTCGATCTCGCAGGGCGAAGCATCGACGAACAGCCCGACACTGGTCACGAAAGGCGGCAGGGCCGCCACGATCCGGCGGGCCTGGGCAGCGCTGACCGCCCGCGGGCTGCGCGCATAGAACACCAGGCCGATGGCATCGGCGCCGGCAGCCGCCGCGGCCCGTGCATCCTCGACCCGGGTGATCCCGCAGATCTTCACTCGAACGTTAGCCAAACCGGAATGACCTCGTTCCAAATCGATGGATGTTAGCAGACCACCCGCGCAGCGTCAGCCTTGGGGGTCATCCAGCTCGGGGATATGCCCCAGGAACAGCGGACCCAGCGGCCGCTTCGGCACGGGCGTGCTCTCGGGATACTCGGCATCCACCAGGTAGAGGCCATAGGGATGGGCGGTGACGCCCCCCAGCCGTCGCTCTCGCGCGGCCAGGACCTCGCTCACCCACTCCACCGGCCGCTCGCCACAGCCCACCGCCATCAGCACCCCGGCGATGTTGCGCACCATGTGGTGCAGGAAGGCGTTGGCGCGGATGTCGAGGACGATCAGCCGTCCGCTCTGCCAGAGACGCAGATGATGGATGGTCTTGATCGCCGACTTCGCCTGGCAGGCCTTGGCCCGGAAGGAAGTGAAATCGTGGGTACCGAGCAGCACCTGGGCCGCCTCGCGCATCGGCTCGATCCGCAGCGGACGGTGATTCCAGGTGACCTCCTCCGCCAGGTGCGCGGGCCGGATGGGATCGTTGTAGATCACATAGCGGTAGCGCCGCGCCATGGCGCTGAAGCGGGCATGGAATTCGTTGCTGACCGGCTTGACCCAGGTCACGCTGATATCCGACGGCAGATTGGCATTGGTGCCCATCACCCAGGCCTTGAGCGGCCGCGCGACGGGGGACTCGAAATGCACCACCTGGCCGGTGGCGTGCACCCCGCAATCGGTACGCCCGGCGCAATGCAGCGCGATGGGCGCCGCGGCAACCTCGGACAGGGCGTCTTCCAGGGTCTCCTGCACGGAGCGCACACCCGGCTGCTGGCGCTGCCAGCCGCGATAGCGGGCGCCCTTGTACTCGACGCCCAGGGCGATGCGCTGCGGCGGAACGATGATCGTGGGGTCTAGAAAATCCAAGACGACGGCCAGGCAAAAAAAAGGGGAGGCAGCTTATAGCGCCTCCCCTCCTCTGCCAAGTCCGGCCGCGGTCAGCTGAGCTGGGCGATGATCTCCCGGGCTTCCTGCTGCTGCCCGGCATTCCCCTCGGCAATCACCTCGTCGAGGATGTCCCGGGCACCTTCCGGATCGCCCATGTCGATGTAGGCGCGCGCCAGATCCAGCTTGGTGGCGGTTTCGTCTTCGCCGGACAGGAAGTCGAAGTCGTCCAGACCGTCGCCACCCGCCGTGCCAGTGGTGGTCTCCGCATCGAACTGGCGAGAGGCCTCCTGCAGGCGGGCGGCGAATTCCTCGTCGCTTTCGCGCTTGGGCGCCGGTTGCTCGTCGTCGAAGTCGGACAGATCGAAACTCGCGGGCAGATCGGCGTCGGCCGCCGGCGGCGTGGGCGCATCCAGTGGCTCGTCGAAGGCCGAAGCCGCACTGGAACCCGCGACCGGCTCGTCGTGCGCCAGGTCGCCCTGCCGCTCGAATTCGCTGAAGTCCAGGGCGAAGTCATCGTCCTTGGCAGCCGGAGTCGCCGCGGGCGTGGCAGCGGGTTCGGCATCGAAATTGAGATCGAAGTCGAAATCATCACGCGGGTCGGCCGCCTTGGCCTGGGCATCGGCGAAGGCTTCGCCGAACAAGGGCTCCTCCGCCGGACCGGCCGGCTGATGGCCCTGGGTATCCTCGGTGCCGAAGTCATCCAGGGACAGATCGAAATCCTGGCTGTCCTCGGTGGCCGTGAAGCCCTGGTTGCGGGATTGCTCCTCGCTCAGTTCGTGGGCGGCGGCCAGCGCAGCGGCCCCGACCGCAGCCGAGGCGACCGCGACGGTGGCCATGGCCGGATAGCGCGACTTCAGGTGCTCGACCGCCGGCTGGGCGCCGCCGATCTCCTTGAGTTCGCGCTCTTCACGCTGGAAGCCGTCCTTGTCGCCCATCTCGGCATAGACTTCCATGAGCTTGAGGCGCAGATCGGCGCGATGGGGCTCCTGGTCGCTGGCCTTCTTGAGCACCTCGGCCGCCTGGCTGAAGCGGCCATAGGCCATGTAAATGTCGGCCTGACCCAGGGCATCGTCCTGGGCGTCGGCGTCACGCGCCGCATCCTGACTGCCCTGGTTCAGTTCCAGCCCGGCGAGGGCATGGTGATCGCCGAGCTCGGGATCGGCGTCGAACACGGTATCGGTGCGCGCGGCTTCGGCGTCGCGCTCACGCTCGGCCTCCTTCACCGCATTGCGGCGCGAGTTGATCATCAGCAGGACCAGCAGCGCCAGCAGGGCGCTGCCGCCGATGATGCCGAGCCAGAGCGGATTGCTGAGGATCTCGTCGAGGAAACTGTTGGTGGCCTCAGTCGGTTCGGTCGCCGGGGTGCTCGGCGTGACCGGGATGACCTTGGGCTCGCTGGCCGCGGGCGGCGCCGAGCCGGTACCCGCTTCACTGGCCGGCGACGGGGTGGTGGGTGCAGAGGCGTCGACAGGAGCGACCGGGGCAGCTGCGGTCGGCTCCTGGGGCGTAGGCGTGGGGGTGTTCTCGGCCGGCGCAGGCGTCACCGGAGCCGCAGCTTCGGGCGTCGCCGGTGGCTGGGCCGGCTGGCCAGCGGCCTGGGGATTGGCCATGTTGGCCTGCATCCGCGCCAGCTGGGCGTCCTTGAGCTGCATGATCTTCTGCAGCTTGTCGAGCTGCGACTGCAGATCGCCCAGACGACTCTTGAGTTCTTCGTTCTCGCGGCGGGTGGTGTCCAGGCTTTCCTGGGTCACCGCCAGGCGATCGGCAAGGGACTGATCCCCCCCCTTGCCACCGGCGGATTCGCCCGGGCGCCCGGACGGCTGACCGGAGAGCAGCTTGAGATTGTCCTTGGGTGCGGCGGGTGCCGGCGCCTCGTTGCCACTCGGCTGGGCGGAAGCATCCACCTGCCGGCGCGGCGTACCGGCGGGTGCGCCGTCACCACCCTGCTTCCAGGCACGGGTCTGGCGGGCGATCTCGGCCACCGCCTCGCGCTGGGGGCGCGTTCCGGCCTGGGCCTGATCGGGCAGGCGCAGCACCTGACCACTCTTCATCAGGTTGATGTTGCGATCGATGAAGGCGTCGGGATTCAGATCCTGGATCGCCAGCATGGTCTGGTCGACGGTGACGCTGGAGGCCGGGCGATTGCGCGCCGCCACTTCCCAGAGGGTATCGCGCCGCTCGGTGGTGTAGGTGCCAGGTGTCTGGGTCGCGCTCGGCGCTGGCGCGGCAGGCGGCGTGGCCGGACGCGGTGCGCTCGGCGTGTTGGCGCGCGCTCGCGGCGTGGCCGGCACCTGGGGCGCGAAAGGCGCTGCCGCCGCCTGCGGGGTATAGAGCGGCGGATCCAGCAGCACGGTGTACTCGCGCAGGATCCGGCCACTCGGCCAGTTCACTTCCAGCAGGAAGTTGAGATAGGGCTCACGCACCGGACGCGCCGAGGTCACGCGGATGACGGTGCGCCCGTTGCGCACCTCCGGCGTGAACTTGAGATCGTTGAGAAAGAAGGCGCGGTCGACACCGGCCTTGCCGAAATCCTCGACGGACGCCAGATTGGGGCGCAACTCGGCGGTACCGAGGTCACGCAGGTCCGACAGATCGATGGTGGCATCGAAGGGCTGATTGAGGGCCGAATTAAGGTGGATCTCCCCCAGGCTGAGGGCCTGGGCCGCGCCAGACATCAAGGCGCTCGCCGCTGCAATTGCCCGCACCAGTTTCTGAACTCGAACCATGACCGTCCCTTTTTAGAAGCTGTCGATCGCGCCACCGTGCGGGCGCCTGTGTCCATCGCTGCGTGCCACGTCCACTGCCCTTTTGCTCAAGCCAAAAGAGCGAAGCATTTCACGAAGTATCTTTTAGGCCGACTGTTTAAGCAACAATTCGGCCAGCTGAACGGCCGTCAGTGCCGACAATCTGACATTGTCCGCCACCAGCCAGCATTCCAGCCTTCGAGCATCCCGCGGATGCAGCCTCACCCGCCCCACCAGCACCTCTTCCCGGCCCAGGGCATCGCCTACGGCAGACGGGCAATCGAGCTCTTCGTCAAGCGCCAGGCCCGGCTCGTCGCCCAGGGCCTCCAGCACCTGCTCCAGCTCCCAGGGCGCCTGGCCCCTCAGGCTGAGCGCCAGGCTGTCGCCGAAGAACACCGGCGCCTGCACGGCGGTGACGTCCAGCACCGGCAACGTCGCCCCCAGCACCTGCTGACATTCATCCAGCAGGCGATGTTCCTGGGCAGTATAGCCATCCGCCGTCGCTGCACCGGTGCGACCGAGCAGATTGAAGGCCAGCTGTCCTTCGAACAGCCGTGCCTCGACCGGTCGACCGTTGAGCAATTCGGTGGCCTGACGCGCCAATTCCTCGACACCACCACGGCCGGCGCCGGAGGCGGCCAGGCACGCCGTCAGGGAAGCATCATGGAGTGCGTTCAAGCGAGCGAGCACGGCTGCCACGCTGGCGGCGGCCTGGGCGGCTGCCAGGGGAACGCCGAGCCAGACGGCGACCGGAAGCTGGTCGAGGCGTTCGCCATTGATGCGTGGCAGCACCGACAGCGCGGCCGAGGCGCCGCTGAGATCGAGCACGGCGCTACCGGCAGCGACCAGTTGCGGCCGCAGGGTTTCGACCACGGCGGCCGGCGCGGCAAGGATGACGATGCCGACCTGGGCGAAATCGAAGCCGTCGAGGCCGGTGACGCGCAGATTGCTGCCTCGGAAGGGCAGATTCTGCCCCGCCGACTCACCGCTGGCGAGCAGGTGCAGTCGCCCGAGGGGCACGTCGCGTTCGTCGAGGAGTTCGCGAATGGCTTCGCCGTAGGCACTGGTGGCACCGACGAGGGCGATATCTCTGGCAGTCATGATAGGACGGTCCGCAACGAAAGAGGGCCGCACTTTACTGGCGGCCCTCCTCTATAGGCAAACGTTTAGCCGTCGGCTCACTGCTCCAGCAGGATCCGCAGCATGCGGCGCAGTGGCTCCGCGGCGCCCCACAGCAGCTGGTCGCCCACGGTGAAGGCGCCCAGATACTGGGAACCCATGTTCAGCTTGCGCAGCCGGCCGACCGGTACGCTCAGGGTGCCGGTGACGGCCGCTGGCGTGAGGTCGCGCATGCTGACCTCGCGGTTGTTCGGCACCAGCTTGACCCAGGGATTGTGCTGGCTGATCAGACCGTGGATGTCGGACAGCGGCACGTCCTTGTTCAGCTTGATGGTCAGCGCCTGGCTGTGGCAGCGCATGGCGCCGATGCGCACGCAGATGCCATCCACCGGGATGGGATTCTTGAAGCGACCGAGGATCTTGTTGGTCTCGGCCTGGGCTTTCCATTCCTCGCGGCTCTGGCCGTTGGGCAGTTCCTTGTCGATCCAGGGGATCAGGCTGCCGGCCAGGGGGACGCCGAATTGCTCGGTGGGGAAGGCTTCGCTGCGCAGGGTCTCGGCGACCTGGCGGTCGATGTCGAGGATGGCGCTGGCGGGATCGGCCAGGCTGTCGGCCACGGCGGCGTGGGTCGCACCCATCTGGCGGATCAGCTCGCGCATGTTCTGGGCACCGGCGCCGGAGGCGGCCTGGTAGGTCATGGCGCTCATCCAGTCCACCAGACCGGCTTCGAACAGCCCGCCCAGGGCCATCAGCATCAGGCTGACGGTGCAGTTGCCGCCGATGAAGTCCTTGCGGCCATCGGCCAGGGCCTGGTCGATGACGCGGCGATTGACCGGGTCCAGCACGATGACGGCGTCATCCTGCATGCGCAGGCTGGAGGCCGCGTCGATCCAGTAGCCTTTCCAGCCGGCCTGGCGCAGCTTGGGGAACACCTCGCTGGTGTAGTCGCCACCCTGGCAGGTGAGGATGACGTCGAGGGTCTTGAGCTCGTCGATGCTGTAGGCATCCTTGAGCGGCGCCACGCCCTTGCCGATGGCCGGGCCTTCGCCGCCAACGTTGGAGGTGGTGAAGAAAACGGGCTCGATCAAGTCGAAATCCCGTTCTTCGAGCATGCGCTGCATGAGCACGGAGCCCACCATGCCACGCCAACCGATCAGACCTACACGTTTCATCGCTACTGCACCTTTATTGTCTTGAGGACGGCCGCCTCCCCCGGCGGCCGATCAGATTAACGCCTTGCGAGGGCGGCGACCACTGCTTCGCCCATCTCGCGGGTACCGACCCGCTGCTTGCCTTCCGACCAGATGTCGCCGGTCCGCAGACCCTGGTCCAGCACCTGGCCCACCGCCGCCTCGATGGCCTCGGCCGCCGCGGCGGCGCCAAAGGTGTACCTGAGCATCATGGCCACCGAGAGGATGGTCGCGAGTGGGTTGGCCACGCCCTGGCCGGCGATGTCGGGTGCCGAGCCGTGGCAGGGTTCGTACATGCCCTTGTTGTGGGCATCCAGGGACGCCGAGGGCAGCATGCCGATGGAACCGGTCAGCATCGAGGCTTCGTCGGAGAGGATGTCGCCGAACATGTTGTCGGTGACGATGACATCGAACTGCTTGGGTGCGCGGACCAGCTGCATGGCGGCGTTGTCGACGTACATGTGGCTGAGTTCGATGTCCGGATAGTCCTTGGCCACCTCCTCCACCACTTCGCGCCACAGGCGGCTGGACTCAAGGACATTGGCCTTGTCCACCGAACACAGCTTGCCGCCACGCAGACGGGCCATGTCGAAGCCGACGCGAGCGATGCGACGGATCTCGCCTTCGCTGTACGGCAGGGTATCGAAGGCCAGGCGCTCGCCGTTCTCCAGCACCCGGGTCTCGCGCGGCGAGCCGAAGTAGATGCCGCCGGTCAGCTCACGAACGATGAGGATGTCCAGGCCGGAGACCACTTCCGGCTTGAGGGTCGAGGCCTCGGCCAGTTGCGGATAGAGGATGGCCGGGCGCAGGTTGCCGAACAGGCCCAGGGCGGAACGGATCTTCAGCAGACCGCGCTCGGGACGGATGTCGCGTTCGAGCTTGTCCCACTTGGGACCGCCGACGGCGCCAAGCAGCACGGCATCGGCGACGCGGGCGCGCGCCAGGGTCTCATCGGCCAGGGGCACGCCGTAACGATCGATGGCGGCGCCGCCCAGGTCGTCATGGACCAGTTCGAAGCCGAGGTCATGGTCGCGGTTGACCACTTCCAGCACCTTGACCGCCTCGGCCATGATTTCCGGACCGATGCCGTCGCCCGGCAGGATGAGGATCTGCTTGCTCATTGTCTTTTCCTGTCTCACATCAGATGGGCTGGGCCCAGAGAACCATGACGTCGACGGTGAAGGAGCCGTCGCGGTCGATTTCGAAATACTGGCGCACTTCCTGGCCGATCTTGCTCTGCAGGCTGCGAATGGCCTGGCACTGCGGCTCGGGGGTGCGCATGCGCGCGGTCCAGCTGGCGAAGTCCAGGCGCAGGCGCTGGCGACGGCAGCGGGTCACGCCCAGCCGGGCCATATCCAGCAGGCGGTGCCACTCGGCGAAGGAATAGTCACGCACGTGGCTGATGTCGCGCAGGATTTCCACCGTCTGCAGGTAGGTATCCAGGCGCGGATTGGCCGGCGAGATCACGTCGATGATGGCCATCTCGCCGCCATGGCGCAGCACCCGGCGCACTTCGCGCAGGGCCGCGCCGATGTCGCACCAGTGGTGCGCCGAATAGCGGCTGAAGACGAAGTCGAAGCTGGCATCACCGAAGGGCAGGTGCTCGGCCATGCCGGGCTGGACGCTGATGTTGTCCAGGCCCTGCTCGGCCGCGCTGCGCTTGACCACCGAGAGCATTTCCTCGGCCAGATCCAGGGCGATC
This sequence comes from Pseudomonas sp. SHLD1, assembly GCF_028640935.1. Classification (NCBI taxonomy): domain Bacteria; kingdom Pseudomonadati; phylum Pseudomonadota; class Gammaproteobacteria; order Pseudomonadales; family Pseudomonadaceae; genus Pseudomonas; species Pseudomonas sp. SHLD1. Next base: position 510,238 of record NZ_JAQZAD010000013.1, on the reverse strand, counting down.
ACCTGCCCGGCCACCGGCGCCACGTTGTAGCTGACGTGACCGCCACCGCAACCGAGATCCAGCACCTTGGCGCCTTCCCGCTGGGCCACGGCGTCGCGCAGTTCGGCTAGCTCGGCGCCCTGGGCATGGACGGCGCTGGTCAGATAGGCCTCGGCGGTGGCGCCGAATTGCTGCTGTACGTGTTGCTCGTGGTCACCGCTCATGGAGCCTCCGGAAAGAGTGCCGGCCTCGCGGACCGGCGACTGGGTTCAGGCGCTGGGGAACATCCAGGGACTGCTCTGGCGATAGCGGGCTTCGAAACTCCCGATGGCGTCGGCATCCTGCAGGGTCAGGCCGATGTCGTCCAGGCCGTTGAGCAGGCAGTGCTTGCGGAAGGCATCGATCTCGAAGGACAGCGCCACGCCATCGGGACGGCGCACGGTCTGGCTCTCGAGATCGACCACCAGCTGGTAGCCCTCGGTGGCTTCGACCTGGCGGAACAGCTCGTCGACGTCCGCATCGCTGAGGATGATCGGCAACAGACCGTTCTTGAAGCTATTGTTGAAGAAGATGTCGGCGAAGCTCGGCGCGATCACCGAACGGAAGCCGTAGCCATCCAGGGCCCAGGGCGCGTGTTCGCGGCTGGAACCGCAGCCGAAGTTCTCGCGCGCCAGGAGGATGCTGGCGCCCAGGTAGCGCGGCTGGTTGAGCACGAACTCGGGGTTCAGCGGACGCTTGCTGTTGTCCTGGCCGGGCTGGCCGACGTCCAGGTAGCGCCACTCGTCGAACAGGTTCGGGCCGAAGCCGGTGCGCTTGATCGACTTGAGGAATTGCTTGGGAATGATCTGGTCGGTGTCGACGTTGGCGCGATCCAGGGGTGCGACCAAACCGGTGTGCTGGGTAAAGGCTTGCATGGTCAGGCTCCTCAGGCGTTGGCGAAGTCGCGGACGTCGACGAAACGACCGGCGATGGCGGCAGCGGCGGCCATCGCCGGGCTCACCAGGTGGGTACGGCCACCGGCACCCTGGCGGCCCTCGAAGTTGCGGTTGGAGGTAGAGGCGCAATGCTCGCCACTCTCCAGGCGGTCGGCGTTCATCGCCAGGCACATGGAGCAGCCCGGCTCACGCCATTCGAAACCGGCTTCGATGAACACCTTGTCCAGGCCTTCGCGCTCGGCTTGCGCCTTGACCAGGCCGGAGCCCGGCACCACCAGTGCCTGCTTGAGGGTGGTGGCGACCTTGCGGCCCTTGGCCACGGCGGCGGCGGCGCGCAGGTCCTCGATGCGGGAGTTGGTGCAGGAGCCGATGAAGACGCGGTCCAGCACGATGTCGGTGATCGGCTGGTTGGCCTTCAGGCCCATGTACTTCAGGGCGCGCTCGATGGAGCCGCGCTTGACCGGATCGGCTTCACGAGCCGGGTCCGGCACCTGCTGGTCGACGGCCAGGACCATCTCCGGCGAGGTGCCCCAGCTGACCTGTGGCTTGAGCTGGGTGGCGTCGAGTTCGACCACGGTGTCGAAATGGGCGTCGGCATCGGACACCAGGCCACGCCACTGGGCGACGGCGGCCTCCCAGACGGCACCGGTGGGCGCGAAGGGACGGCCTTCGACGTAGTCGATGGTGGTCTGGTCCACCGCCACCATGCCGACCCGGGCACCGGCCTCGATGGACATGTTGCAGATGGTCATGCGGCCTTCCATGGACAGGGCGCGGATGGCGCTGCCGGCGAATTCGATGGCATGGCCGTTACCGCCGGCGGTGCCGATCTTGCCGATGACCGCGAGGACGATGTCCTTGGCGGTGACGCCAAAGGGCAACTCGCCCTCTACCAACACCCGCATGTTCTTCATCTTCTTGGCCACCAGGCACTGGGTGGCGAGCACGTGCTCGACCTCGGAGGTGCCGATGCCATGAGCCAGGGCACCGAAGGCGCCGTTGGTGGAGGTGTGGGAGTCACCGCAGACCACGGTCATGCCGGGCAGCACGGCGCCCTGCTCCGGGCCGATCACGTGGACGATGCCCTGGCGGACGTCGTTCATCTTAAACTGGGTGACGCCGAAGTCGTCGCAGTTCTCGTCCAGGGTGCGGACCTGGATGCGCGAGATCTCGTCCTTGATGGAGTCGAGACCTTCCTTGCGATCGGGGGTGGTCGGCACGTTGTGATCGGGGGTCGCCAGGTTGGCGTCCAGGCGCCAGGGCTTGCGGCCGGCCAGACGCAGGCCTTCGAACGCCTGGGGCGAGGTCACCTCGTGGATGATGTGGCGGTCGATGTAGAGCAGCGCGGAACCGTCGTCGCGCTGCTTGACCAGGTGCATATCCCAGAGTTTGTCGTAGAGCGTCTTGCCAGCCATGGGTGGATTCCTCATCAGGCGTGGAACGGCACGGGCCTTTGCATGCCCTTGGTGCTTGTGGGGTCAAAGATACCGCGCTAGGCTCGCATGAAACAAATTCATCTTTTTCATGAAGCGCATAACAAACAGGAATTCGACGTCTTGGACCTCGCCAATCTGAACGCCTTTGTCGCGGTGGCCGAAACCGGCGGCTTCTCCGACGCTGGCGAGCGCCTGCACCTGACCCAGCCGGCGGTGAGCAAGCGCATCGCGGCCCTGGAGCTGCAGCTGGGGCTGCGACTGTTCGATCGCATCGGGCGCGAGGTCAGCCTGACCGAGGCGGGACGCGCCCTGCTCCCCCGCGCCTATCAGATTCTAGACGTGATCGATGACACCCGGCGGGCGCTGACCAATCTCAATGGTGCCATCGGTGGCCGGCTGACGCTGGCGACCAGTCACCACATCGGCCTGCACCGGTTGCCGCCGATCCTCAGGCGCTTCACCCGGGACTATCCCGACGTCGCCCTGGATATCCGCTTTCTCGATTCGGAAGCCGCCTACGACGAAATCCTGCATGGGCGGGTGGAGCTGGCCATCATCACCCTGGCGCCCCAGACCGCGGCGCCGATCAAGGCGGTGCCGGTGTGGAGCGATCCGCTGGATTTCGTGGCGGCGCCCGAACATCCGCTGGCGAACCAGGCGGAGGTCACCCTGGCCGATGTGGCGCGGCATCCGGCGGTGTTTCCCGGCGGCAATACCTTTACCCGGCTGATCGTGCATGGATTGTTCGATGCCCAGGGGCTGATACCCAATATCGCCATGAGCACCAACTACCTGGAGACCATCAAGATGCTGGTGTCCATCGGCCTGGCCTGGAGCGTGCTGCCGCGGACCCTGCTGGACGATCAGGTACGCCGGCTGCCGCTGCCGGGGATTCAGTTGGAGCGGCGCCTGGGGTACATCCTGCATACCGAGCGCACCCATTCGAATGCGGCGCAGGCGTTCATGGGATTGCTGGATGAGGTGGAGCGGGAGTAGCGGGTTCGGGGTATGCCTGTTGATTAGGCAGGCGTTTCCGACATTGGCAATCGCGGCCATGGCCGCGATAACGATGTTCGACGGCAGCCCTATCCCTTCTTGAGCTTTTTCAGGCGCTTCTTCGACTTGTCGATGACTTCCTTGCGCTCGCGGTCCTTCAGCTCCTTCCAGCCCTTGATCTCTGAGCGTTTGCGGCCACATCCCTGGCAGACTTCGTCCTTGATCTTGCACTGGCTGATGCAGGGACTTTCGACCTTACCCACGGCAACCTCGGAAATGAAAAAGGCCCTGCAGTATAACCACTGCAGGGCCCTGTCCAGCGCCATCCGGCAGGATGGCGGGCTATGGGGGCGATTTAGAAAACCGCTTGAACCTTCAGGCCGCCCACCACGGCATTGTCAACTTCACGCACGCCACCCGGACTCTTGATGTACTGGAGGTTGGGGCGCACGGTCAGCCAGTTGGTCACGTGCACGCCGTAGTAGAGCTCGGCGTCGTACTCGTTGTGCTGCAGGGGCGTGTAGGCCGGATCATCGTAGTCGGTGGCACCGGCGGCCTGGTTGAGGGCGCGCTGGTTGTCGCGGAAGTCGCTGTTGGTGCTGATGCGCGCGACGCCGAAGCCGATGTCATCCTTGGGACGACCGTCGAAGGGGCCCTTGTACACCAGACCGGCCTGGACGTAGTTGCTGACCTTGTTGACGTCCTTGGCATGGGCGGTGAAGTTGGCGAACACCGACAGGCCGCGGCTCGGATCATCGTTGTGCGCGGTGATCTGCTGACGCGCCACGACCCAGTAGCCGTGCTTGCTGGAGTGCTCCTTGTAATCCAGCCCGGTAAGGGCGGCGGAGTTGCCATTGACGTCTTCGTAGACATCGTTGGCATCGGCGGTGCTGTAGTAGTAGCCAACGCGGTATTCGCCCGGCAGGCCGTTGACCTTGGGCGACCAGACCATTTCCACCGGCAGGACCGCACCCTTGGTGCCGCTGCCGTTGAGCTTGAAGCCGTTGCCGGTTTCCAGCAGCGACGGATTCTGCTCGTAGGCACCGACCTGGACGAACAGCTCGGGGGTCAGGCTGTACTTGACGCGCAGGGCCCACTGGCTGACCGGCCAGTTGTACCAGACGCCTTCCCAGTTGCCGACCTGGGAACCGCAGAACGCCAGGTTCTGGAAGTCGCACTCGAAGGAGTTGAAGTCCTCGCCTTCGCCGAAGCGACCGGCCTTGATGTCCAGACGGCCGTCGAAGAAGCCCTTGGACAGCCACAGCTGGGTCAGACGCCAGGTCTGGCCACGGCCGTAGACTTCCTGCACCGAGGAGTAGCCGCCCACGCGCGGATCGGTGATGCGGTCGTCGGTCAGGTTGCGGCCGTCACGGGAGGTGATGGCCAGCTTGAACACCGAGTTTTCCCAACCGGCGATCTTGTTCATGTCGCCCCAGAGGCCGAACATGTACTGGGAGCTCCAGCGCCCGGTGCGGTCGTCGTCGTAGCCGCCACGCAGGTTGGTCGCGCCCTCGCCGACGTATTCGAGCTTGATGTCCCAGCCCTTGTCGCGCAGGTCCTTGCGCACGCCACCCCAGTCACCGGTCATGGTGTTGCCCAGCGGCTCGAAGGCGGCCTCGGTGTTGTTGACGCCACTGAAGTTGCCACCCGGATTGGCCTGGGGCGCCGCCTGGGCACCCGCGGCGACCGCCAGGGCCAGCAGCGATACCAGGGGCAGTGCGCGCCCCGGACGATTCTTGTGGTTTTGCTTGTTCATTACTGAGATCCCTTTTTATTGAAGTGATGACACTCTGGGCCCGAAACCCGCGTCTCTAATACTTAGAAGCTGTAAACGATCTGCTGCGCGTCGGCCAAACGGCGTTGAAAAGGCCCTGGAAGGCCAGCCCCGTCGAAATGCTCATTTAGCATTCGTAAACTGCGCTTTCTCAGGCCTTTTCGCCTGGTTTGGCTCTAGCTCGCGAGATCGTATACAGCTTCTTACGGCAGGACGTTGAGGACTTCGTAACAGGCACCCATGGTGTGGTAGTCGACCTTGCCGGCCGGACTCTTGTCGTCGGAGTACTTGTGGTTCCGACGGTCGAGCAGACGCCACCACGCGCCGTGCTCGTGATCGATGAAATGCGTCCAGCTGTAGCGCCAGAGCGCCTCATAGTGTTCCCAGTAGCGGGCGTTGCCACTGCGCTCCGCGAGCAACGCGGCGGCGGCCAGGGCCTCGGCCTGCACCCAGAAGTACTTGTCCGGATCGCAGGGTGAGCCATCCGGGGCGAAGCCGTAGTAGAGACCGCCGTGCTCGCCATCCCAGCTCAGGCGCCAGGAGACATCGAACAGCGCCTGGGCCCGCGGCAGCAACCAGGGCTGGGGGCGATGGCGCTCGAGGATCAGCAGCAGCTTGGCCCATTCGATCTGGTGCCCCGGCTGGAAACCCCAGGGCCGGAACAGGTTGGCCGGATCGTCGCGGTTGTAGTCCCAGTCGATGGACCAGTCGCTGTGGTAGTGCTCCCAGACCAGGCCACCGGGGACCTCGTCGGCCACCCCGCCCTGCCCCTGGGTCAGCGCCGCCTGACGCTGGGTCATGTTGCGCGCCAGGGTCTCGGCGCGATCCAGGTAGCGCACCTCGCCGCTGGCTTCGAAGGCGGCCAGCAAGGCTTCGCAGGCGTGCATGTTGGCGTTCTGGCCGCGATACGGCGCCACGGTCTGCCAGTCGGCGCTGATCTCGTCGACATAGAGGCCATCGGCTTCACGCCAGAAATGGGTCTCCAGGGATTCCCAGGCTTCGCTCAGCCAGTTGCGCGCTTCCTGGATGCCCGCCTGCAGGCCGTGGGCGTAGGCCAGCACCACGAAGGCCAAGCCATAGCAGTGATTGGTGCCATCCACCACTTTGTCGCCGTCGAGCAGCCAGGCATAGCCACCGTTGGCCTGGCGATGCCGCTCGCGCAGGTATCTCAGGCCATGGCGGGTCGCTTCCAGAAAGGCCGGATCGCCATAGTGACGGTAGGCCATGGCGAAATCGAAGACGAAGCGGGTGCTGGAGACCAGGTGGCGGGTCTGGCGATCGTAGACCGTGCCGTCGTCCTTGAAGAAATGATAGAAGCCGCCCTGCGGATCGACACAGCGGGGATGGTAGAACGCCAGGGTGTGGCGGACGTGCTCCAGCAGGGTGTCGCGACGACGAAAATCGGGGAAGTCCATCGGGTTTCCTTGGCGTCTATTGTTGTTGTGGGAAAGCGGTCTAGTAAGGGCTCACCTGCAGCAGGGCTTCGACATCGGCACGGGTCGGCGCATAGGCGCCGGCATGGCGGCAGGACACCGAGGCACTGGCCGCGGCGAATCTCAGGCGCTGCTGCAGATCGGTCAGGCCCAGCAGGCCGGCGGCCAGCCAGCCGGCCATGCAGGCGTCACCGGCACCCACGGTGTCGGCCACGTCCACGGCGATGGCGGCCTGTTGCCACTCGCCTTCCGGCGTATAGAGCACCAGGCCGTGCTCGCCGCGGGTGAAGAGGATGCGGGCATGGGGATTGAGGGCGCGCAATTCGTCCAGCGCGGCGCGCTCGTCCAGGCCCGGATAGATCTGGCGGATGTCTTCGTCGGACAGCTTGATGTCGTCGGCCAGGCGCACCAGCTCAGGGAAGGTCTGCTGGCGATAGCGATCGTCCATCAGGTTGCGCCAGTTGGGATCGTAGCTCAGGCGCTTGCCAGCGGCCTTGGCCTGGCGGGCCAGGTCCAGCAGGGTGTCGGCCAGCGGATAACGAGCCAGGCTGATGCAGCTGAAATGGCAGACCTCGGCGGCCTCCAGCCAGCCTTCGGGCAGCAGCGCCGGGTCGAACTGGAGATCGGCTTCGCCGGCGAAGAAATAGCGCGGCGGACGGCTCGACGGCACGATGGCCACCAGCGGATCGGCGGCGACGCGCTGCAGGAAGCGGGTATCGAGGCCGGCGGTTTCCGACTGCCAGGCGATCTCGTCACCCAGACCGTCCTGGCTGATGGCGCCGCCGAAGGCGCTTGCCACGCCCAGCCGTGCCAGGCCACGCGCCACGTTCCAGGGAGCACCGCCCGGATAACCCCGCCATTCGCCAGGATTACCCTGGACGATGTCGGTGAGGGCTTCGCCAAAGACCACGACGCGGGGTAGTGCCATTGTTGTTCTCCTGTCTGTCACGGCGGCCGGAGATGCACTCCTGGCCTCTGGTAGGGCCGCGACCCGACGTCAGGCGCGGCGGCGGGCGGACCTTACCATTGCTGTAACGTTTCAGCCATGAGCTACGTTCAAGAAAGTCGGCGACCGCTCGCAGGATCGAACAGCACCGCCCGTCGCGAATCGATCCGCCACAGCACCTGGTCGCCGGCCCGCGGCGCTTCGCCCGGAGCGACCCGGCAGCAGACCTTGGTGCCGTTCCATTCGGCATACAGCAGGGTGTCGGGACCGGTCGGCTCGACCACCTGGACCCGCGTCAGGATGCCTGGCACCGCGTTGTCCGCCGGATGCGCCGACTGGATCTGCTCCGGACGCACCCCAAGGATAGCCTCTCGGCCCGCGAGCGCCGGATCCAGATCGGGCAAATCCACCTGGCTGTCGCCGGTATCGCCGGTGACGCGGGCGACCACCCTGCCCTCGCGCGCTTCCAGACGCACCGGCACGAAGTTCATCGGCGGCGAGCCGATGAAGCTGGCGACGAAGAGATTGGCCGGATCGTTGTAGATCTCCTCCGGAGTACCGAACTGCTGCACCTCGCCATCCTTCATCACCGCGACCCGATCGCCCAGGGTCATGGCTTCGATCTGGTCGTGGGTAACGTAGACGGTGGTGGTCTGCAGGCGCTGGTGCATCAGCTTGATCTCGGTGCGCATCTCCACCCGCAGCTTGGCGTCGAGGTTGGACAGCGGCTCGTCGAACAGATAGAGCTTGGGCCGGCGCGCCAGGGCGCGACCCATGGCCACCCGCTGCTGCTGGCCACCGGAGAGCTGCGCCGGCTTGCGCTCGAGCAGGTGCTCGATCTGCAGCAGCTTGCTGACCCGCGCCACCTCGGCGTCGATCTGCTCCCTGGGCGTCTTGCGGATCTTCAGGCCGAAGGCGATGTTCTCGCGCACGGTCATGGTCGGATACAGGGCGTAGGACTGGAACACCATGGCGATGTCCCGGTCCTTGGGCTCGACCTGGGTGACGTCCTCGCCGTCCAGGCAGATGGCGCCGCTGCTGATGTCTTCCAGGCCGGCGATGGCGTTCATCAGGGTGGATTTGCCACAGCCGGAGGGGCCCACCAGGATGAGGAACTGACCCGCGTCGATGCGGATGTCGATGCCCTTGAGGGCTTCCTGGGCGGCGTTGCCGTAGGTCTTGCGTACGCTTTTGAGTTCGAGAGCTGCCATGGTGGCCTTCCTTATCCTTTGACCACGCCCGAGGTCAGGCCCCGGACGAAATACTTGCCAGCGAAGATGTAGACCAGCAGCGTCGGCAGCGCGGCGATCATGGCGGCGGCCATGTCGACGTTGTATTCCTTCGCGCCGGTGCTGGTGTTGACCAGGTTGTTCAGGGCCACGGTGATGGGCTGCGACGAGCCGCTGGCGAACACCACGCCGAACAGGAAGTCGTTCCATACCTGGGTGAACTGCCAGATCAGGCTGACCATCACGATCGGCGTGGACAGCGGCAGCAGGATCTTGAAGAAGATGGTGAAGAAGCCCGCCCCGTCCAACCGCGCCGCCTTGATCAGGGCATCGGGGATGCCCACGTAGTAGTTGCGGAAGAACAGCGTGGTGAAGGCCAGGCCGTAGATCACGTGCACCAGCACTAGGCCGGCGGTGGTGTTGGCCAGGCCCAGCTGGCCGAGGGTGAAGGACATCGGCAGCAGGATCACCTGGAAGGGAATGAAGCAGCCGAACAGCAGCAGGCTGAACAGCAGATTCGAACCGCGGAACTGCCACTTCGACAGGGCGTAGCCGTTGAGCGCGCCGATGAAGGTGGAGATGAGCACCGCCGGGACGGTGATCATGAAGGAGTTCCAGAAGTAGCTGTGCACCACGTCCCAGGCCTTGAGCCAGCCGATGATCGTCCAGTCCAGGGGCAGGCTCAGCAGGTTGCCGGTGCGGACGTCGTCCGGGGTCTTGAAGCTGGTCAGCAGCATCACCAGCAGCGGCACCAGATAGACCGCGCAGGCGATGATCAGGGTAGCGTGGATGGCCACGCGATTGACGTTCAGAGCCTTAGCCATTTCGCTTGCTCCGCAATTCCGAGTAGAGGTAGGGCACCAGCACCGCCAGCACCGCGCCGAGCATCAGCACCGCACTGGCCGAACCCAGGCCCATCTGGCCGCGGGTGAAGGTGTGCTGGTACATGAACACCGCCGGCAGGTCCGAGGCGTAGCCGGGACCGCCCGCGGTCATGGCCATGACTAGGTCGAAGCTCTTGATGGCGATGTGGGCGAGGATCATCACCGCGCTGAAGAACACCGGCCGCAGGCTGGGCAGGACGATGCGCAGGTAGATGGTCGGCAGCCCTGCCCCGTCGACCTGGGCGGCTCTCAGAATGGAGGAATCCACGCCGCGCAGACCGGCGAGGAACATGGCCATGACGAAGCCCGAGGCCTGCCAGAGGGCGGCGATCAGCAGGCAGTAGATGACCCGGTCGGGATCCACCAGCCAGTCGAAGCGAAAGCCTTCCCAGCCCCAGTCGCGCAACAGCTTGTCCAGCCCCATGCCGGGGTTGAGCAGCCATTTCCAGGCGGTGCCGGTGACGATCATCGACAGCGCCATGGGATAGAGGTAGATGGTGCGGATGAAGCCTTCGCGGCGGATGCGCTGGTCCAGCAGGATGGCGAAGAAGACTCCGATGGCCAGGCTCAACAGGATGAACAGGCCACCGAAGATCGCCAGGTTCTTGCAGGCCACCAGCCAGCGATCGTTTTCCATGAGTCGCGCGTACTGGGCGAAGCCGGCGAAGTTGTAGCTGGGCAGGAAGCGCGAGTTGGTAAAGGAGATCACCGCCGTCCAGAGCATGTAGCCATAGAGGCAGACAACCATGGCGATGGCCGTGGGCGCCAGCACCAGCTTGGGCAGCAGGCGCTGCAGCCGGTCCGGGCGTCGACTGACGGTCGCGACGGGAAGGGTTTCGGTAAGAGCCATGGGGCGCTCCCAAGGGGTGGTATTATCTTGGCGTCAGGTAGCTGGATGATCGCGGCCATGGGCCGCTCCTACAGCTCGATCAGGCGTCTGCAGGAGCGGCCGCAGCGGCGGACCGCCATGGTCGCGATTGACCTTACTTGGCGGCCTGGATGGCAGCGACCAGTTGCTCGGTGGCCTTCTTCGGATCGGCGTTGGCGTCGTTGAAGAAGTTGGTCACCACGTCGAAGATCGCACCCTGCACATAGCTGGTGTTGGCCATGCTGTGCGCCATGCTCGGCTCGGCCTTGCCATCGGCATTGGCCGCCTGGAAGTCCTTGGCGGACTGCTGGGCGCAGCTGTCGAACTTGGCCAGGTCGATGTCGTTACGCACCGGGATGGAGCCCTTGTTGAGGTTGAATACCTCCTGGAAGGGCTTGTCGATGACGGTGCGCACCAGGTCGTCCTGGGCCTTCTGGTTGTCCTTGTTCTTGATCTTGAACATGGCCAGGGAGTCGATGTTGTAGATGAAGTCGCCCTGGGTGCCCGGCATCACCACGCACTCGTAGTCGACGCCCGGCTTCTTGCCGGCGGCGGTGAATTCGGCCTTGGCCCAGTCGCCCATGATCTGCATGCCCGCCTTGCCCTCGATGACCATGGCGGTGGCCAGGTTCCAGTCGCGACCGGCGGCATTGGGATCGACATAGCCCTTGATGCGCTTGAAGGTCTTGAACACCTCGACCATCTTGTCGCTGCGGATGGTGTCGGCATCGGTCTGCACGAAGACCTTGTCGTAGCCTTCCGGACCCATGATAGCCATGACCAGGGATTCGAAGATGGTGCCGTCCTGCCAGTTCTGGCCACCATGGGCCAGGGGCACGACGCCGGCGGCCTTGAGCTTGTCGGCGGCCTCGAAGAATTCGTCCAGGGTGGTGGGGACCTTGGCGCCGGCCTTCTTGAAGACGGCGGGGTTGATCCACAGCCAGTTGATGCGGTGGATGCCGGCCGGCACGGCGACGTACTCGCCATCGTGCTGCATGGTCTGGGCCACGCGCTTGGGCAGGATGGTGTCCCAGTTGCCCTGCTTGGCGATGTCGCTGATGTCAGCCAGGAAGCCCATGCTGGCCCATTCCTGGATGTCGGGGCCTTTCAGCTGGGCGGCGGATGGCGGATTGCCGGAGACGGCGCGGGTCTTGAGCACGGTCATGGCGGCCTCGCCGGCGCCACCGGCCACGGCGAAGTCCTTCCAGGTATCGCCCTGCTTCTGCATCAGTTGCTTGAGGACATCGACGGCGCGAGCCTCGCCACCGGAGGTCCACCAGTGCAGCACCTCGACCTCACCGGCATGGGCGGTCAGGGGGGCGGCGAGCGCGGCGCAGGAAAGGGAAACGGCGAGAGCGAGACGATTCAACGCATTCATGAGAGGGTCGTTCCTTGTTGTTTTTTTATTGGAGCTGGGCCAAGTCTAGTCAGACGACTGCGGCCGTGGGTAACGAAGGGAAGGAGTTTTGTCACGGACTGGTGACATAGCGGAAGCCAGACGCCTAGCTGCGCGGCAGGGTCAGGGTGACCCGCAGACCGCCCTCGCGGCGATTGCGCAGCTCCACTTCGCCACCATGGGCGTGAGCCAGGTTGCGGGCGATGCCCAGGCCCAGGCCGTAGCCATGGCGGTCGGTGGCCAGGCGGACATGGGGCTGGAACACCTGCTCCAGTTCCTGCTCCGGCACCCCCGGCCCTTCGTCGTCGACGTGCAGGACGAAGGCATGGCCGTCGTCTTCCACCTGCAGGTGGGCGCGATAGCCATACTTGAGGGCGTTGTCCAGCAGATTGCCGATGCAGCGCTTGAGCGCCAGTGGCTTGCCCAGCAGGGTACCCCGGGCTTCTCCGGTGAGGCGCACCCGCGGGGGCTGCTCCTGGGTGAAGGGCTCCACCAGCTGTTCCAGCAGTGCCTGCAGGTCGACCGGTTCCAGGTTCTCGTGGATGTCGGTGTCCTTGACGCACTGCAGGGCACCCTTGACCAGCAGATCCAGCTCGTCGAGATCGCGCACCAGCTTGGCCTGCATCACCTCGTCGTCCACCAGCTCGGCGCGCAGGCGCAGCCGGGTGATGGGGGTACGCAGATCGTGGGAGATGGCGCTGAACAGCTGGGCGCGCTCGTCCAGGTAGCGGGCGATGCGTTCGCGCATGGCATTGAAGGCGCGGGTGACCTCGCGGATCTCCTGGGCGCCCTCCTCGCGCACCGGCGGCGTATGGACCTCCAGCGACAGCTCCCGCGCGGCACGCGACAGCCGTTTGAGCGGACGACTCTGCCAGCGGATCAGCAGGCCGATGAACAGCAGCAGGAAGGCGCTGCTGAAGACCATGAACAGCAGCTGCTGCAAGGGCAGCCAGGACTCGTCCAGGCTGTAGTAAGGCGCTGGCATCAGCGTGGCCAGGTACACCCACTCCCCTTCGCCGATGCGGATCTGGGTCACCAGCACCGGCGGCTCCAGCGGCTCCAGACTCAGGGCATAGTGCGCCCAGGAGCGCGGCAGTTCGTCGAGCGCCACGGCGCCGTTGAACAGCCGCAGCTGCTGGGGACCGATGAATTCCACATACATGGGCATGGCCGCGCCCAGGCGCTCGCGCAGCACCGCCTCGACCCCCTGGAGCACCGCCCGGCGGCCGGGGGTGTCCGGCAGCGCCTGCATCGTCAGCGGTTTTTCGTTGAGTGAGACGAAGAAGCGCGTGCCGCCCATGTTGCGCAACTGCTCCAGCACCAGTGGCCGATAGGCCGGCGGCAGCAGGCTGAAATAGCGCACGCTGGCGGCGATGGAATAGCCCAGGCTGCGGGCGGCGGTCTGCAGGCCCTGGTTGCGGTCGCTGCGCAGGGACGCCGACCAGAACAGCGCCGAGGCGCCCTGGGCCAGGAGCACCGCCAGCAGGGTCAGCAGCAGCATCCGCGCCAGCAGGGAGCGTGGCACCAGCCGCACGAGCGGACCGCTACACCGCATCGGCGACCAGTCCGCAGACCTCGGCGGCGAGCAGGTAGCCGGAACCGCGCACGGTGCGGATCAGCCGCGGCGACTTGCCGGTGTCTCTCAGCCGTTGACGCAGGCGACTGACCGCCATGTCGACGATGCGCTCCAGCGGCAGCACCTCGCGGCCGCGGGTGGCATTGGCGATGGTGTCGCGATCGAGGATCTGCTGGGGATGGTCGAGAAACAGCTTGAGCAGGGTGAAATCGGCGCCGGAGAGGATCACTTCCTCGCCATCGCGATGGAACAGCCGGTGACTGACCGGATCCAGGCGCCAGTCGTCGAAGGTCAGCAGACCGGTGGCCGCCGGGCGCGTCTCGCCGAAGCCGGCACGGCGCAGCAGCGCCTTGATGCGCGCCAGCAGTTCGCGCGGGCTGAAGGGCTTGCCCAGGTAGTCGTCGGCGCCCAGTTCCAGGCCGATGACCCGATCCGCCTCGTCGGAACTGGCGGTGAGCATGATGATGGGGACCTGGCGGCAACTGGACTGCTCGCGCATCCAGCGGCAGAGGGCGAAGCCGTCTTCGCCGGGGAGCATGACGTCGAGGATCAGCAGATCGGGGACGAAGTCGCCCAGCGCCCGGCGCAATTCGCGGCCATCGCCGACGGCGCGCACCAGATAGCCGGCACGGGTGAGGTAGGCGTCGAGCAGCTCACGGATTTCCCCGTCGTCGTCGACGACCAGGAGGGATTTGCCCAGGGTGGACATGGCGATGTTCGCTCTTGTTGTTCTGGCCAGGGGCCAGCTACCGGTAGTGCCGGCAGCATACCGGGGCCGGGCGACCTTGAGTAGTCGCCCGGCCCCAGCGGATCAGACCTGACGCGCCTCGGCGATGGTCTGGTCCAGGGCGACGCCGGCACCGAACAGGCCCGGATACTCGGCGGTCACCAGCCAGGCCGGGATGTCCTTGAGGTAGGCGCTGCTGGTCTTGCCCTTGTCGGCGAAGGCATGGGCGAAGGCCCCGCTCTGGAAGCGCTCGACGAAGCGCGGCAGGATGCCGCCGGCGATGTAGACGCCACCCAGGGCGCCCAGGGTCAGGGCCGCGTTGCCGGCGACCCGCGCCAGCCAGATGAAGAACTGCTCCAGCACGGCGTCGGCATAGGGGTCACCCTTGAGCGCCAGCTCGCAGATGTCCGCCGCGCTGTGCAGGGCGGCGGTCCGGCCGTCCAGTTCGCAACTGGCGTGATAGAGGTTGACCAGGCCGCTGCCGGACACCACGCGCTCCGCGGAGACGTGATTGCCGAACTGGCGCTTGAGGATCTTCCAGATATCGAATTCGCGCTGGGTGTTGATCGGCAGGTCGACGTGACCGCCCTCGCTCGGCAGCACGATCCAGCGATCCTTGCCACTCGGTACCAGGCTGGCGAGACCCAGGCCGGTGCCCGGCCCGATCACCAGGCGCGGGCGGGTCGGCAAGGCGATGCCATCGCGCACCTGGACGGAGTCCGCCGGATCCAGGCGGGCGATCGCCCAGGCCATGGAGGTGAAGTCGTTGATCAGCAGCAGATGGGTCAGGCCCAGCTCGCGGCAGAACTGCTCGCGCTTGATCACCCAGTGATTGTTGGTGAAGCGGAAGTCACCCTCGCCCACCGGGCCCGCACAGGCGAGGCACACGGCGGTGATGTCATCCAGCGCCACGCCGCTCTGCGCCAGGTACTTGCGCACGGCGTCTTCCGGACAGGCGTAATCCGCACAGGCGAAGACCTCGATGGCCTCCAGGCGACCGTCGCGCCACAGGGCGAAGCGGGCATTGGTGCCCCCGATGTCGCCAACCAAAGCCAAACTCATTTCAGCGCCTCCAGGCTGGAAGTGAATGCACTGGCACCCGATTCAGCCGTGCTCATGGCGCCGCGCATGAAGGCGAACAACTCACGACCACAGCCTACCCCGGTGCCCTGGGGCGCTTCGACCGCCTCGCGGGCCATCCATTCGTCCGCCGGGACCAGAATCTTCAGCTCTCCGGTACGCCCATCGACGCGGATGAGATCGCCGTCACAGACCTTGGCCAGCGGACCGCCATCGATGGCTTCCGGGCAGACGTGGATCGCCGCCGGGACCTTGCCCGAGGCACCGGACATGCGGCCGTCGGTGACCAGCGCCACCTTGAAGCCGCGATCCTGCAGCACGCCGAGGTAGGGGGTGAGCTTGTGCAACTCGGGCATGCCCAGGGCCTTGGGCCCCTGGAAACGTACCACCGCGACGAAGTCGCGTTCCAGCTCACCGGCCTTGAAGGCAGCCGCCATTTCGCTCTGGTCATGGAAGACCCGCGCCTGGGCCTCCACCACCTGGTGCTTGGGCGCCACCGCCGACACCTTCATCACGCCACGCCCGAGGTTGCCCTGCATGACGCGCAGGCCGCCCTCCTCGTTGAACGGCCGGCTGGCCGGACGCAGGATGTCCTCGTCCAGGCTTTCGGCCCGGCCGGTGCGCCACTCCAGCTTGCCGTCCACCAGGAAGGGTTCCTGCAGATAGCGCGACAGGCCACGGCCCATGATGGTGTTGACGTCTTCGTGCAGCAGTCCGGCTTCGAGCAGGGTGTGCACCATGAAGTTGACGCCGCCGGCGGCATGGAAGTGGTTCACGTCGGCCTTGCCGTTGGGATAGACCTGGGCCAGGGTCGGGGTGACCGCAGAGATCTCGGCCATGTCGTCCCAGGTCAGCTGGATACCGGCGGCCTGGGCGATGGCCGGGATGTGCAGGGTGTGGTTGGTCGAGCCACCGGTGGCGCTCAGGGCTACCACCGAGTTGACGATGGACTTCTCGTCGACGATCTCGCCCAGCGGCATGAAGTTACCGCCCTGATGGGTGATGCGGGTCACCTGGCGCGCGGCCTCGCGGGTGAGTTCGTCACGCAGCGGGGTGTAGGGATTGACGAAGGAGGAACCCGGCAGGTGCAGGCCCATGACCTCCATCACCACCTGATTGGTGTTGGCGGTGCCATAGAAGGTGCAGGTGCCAGGGCTGTGGTAGGACTTCATCTCGGATTCAAGCAACTCTTCGCGAGTCGCCTTGCCCTCGGCGAAGGCCTGGCGCACGCGCGCCTTCTCCTTGTTGGAGATGCCCGATGGCATGGGGCCGCCCGGGACGAAGATCATCGGCAGATGGCCGAAGCGCAGCGCGCCGATCATCAGGCCGGGGATGATCTTGTCGCAGATGCCCAGCAGCAGCGCGGCGTCGAACATGTTGTGCGACAGGGCCACGGCGGTGGACATGGCGATGACTTCACGACTCGCCAGGCTGAGCTCCATGCCGGCCTCGCCCTGGGTCACGCCGTCGCACATGGCCGGCATGCCACCGGCGAACTGACCGACGGAGCCGATCTCGCGCAGCGCCTGCTTGATCAGCTCCGGATAGTGCTCATAGGGCTGGTGAGCCGACAACATGTCGTTGTAGCTGGAAACGATGGCGACGTTGGCCTGGTCCATCAAACGGAGGCGCTGCTTATCCGTCGAGGATCCACACCCGGCGACGCCATGGGCGAAATTGGCGCATTGCAGCTTGCCGCGCTGCGGACCGTCGCTGGCGGCGGCCCGGATCATAGCGAGGTAACGCTCACGGGTCGGACGACTGCGTTCCACCAACCGCTGTGTGACTTCGAGGACGCGAGGATGCATGGTTTCGATTCTCCACCGGGCTAAATTTGTTGTTATTTCAAACATTCACAGCCAAATTGGCGCTATTATTCCGCTTAGCACGCGTCATGTGTAATGTTTTTTACAACAAAACCCAGCTATCGCGAGGTTTCTCTCAATGAGTATTCGTATTGCCATCAATGGTTTTGGACGCATCGGCCGCAACGTGCTGCGGGCGCTGTATACCGAGGGCTATCGCCAGGACCTGGAGGTCGTCGCGATCAACGACCTCGGCGACGCCGCCATCAATGCGCATCTCCTACAGTATGACAGCGTTCATGACCGCTTCCCTGCCGAGGTGTCCGTCGAGGGCGACAAGCTGGTGGTCAATGGCGACCGCATCGCCGTGACGGCCATCCGCAACCCGGCCGAGCTGCCGTGGAAGGACCTGAAGGTCGACGTGGTGTTCGAATGCACCGGCCTCTTCACCAGCCGCGACAAGGCCGCTGCCCACCTGGAAGCCGGCGCCTCCAAGGTGATCATCTCGGCACCGGGCAAGGACGTGGACGCCACCATCGTCTATGGCGTCAACGACAACATCCTGCGCCAGTCGCACCAGATCATCTCCAACGCCTCCTGCACCACCAACTGCCTGGCGCCGGTCGCCCAGGTGCTGCAGCGCGAACTGGGTATCGAGAACGGTCTGATGACCACCATCCATGCCTACACCAACGACCAGAACCTGTCGGACGTCTACCACTCCGACCCCTTCCGGGCGCGTTCGGCCACCCAGTCGATGATCCCGACCAAGACCGGTGCCGCCGAAGCCGTGGGCCTGGTTCTGCCGGAGCTGCAAGGCAAGTTTAGCGGCATGGCGGTGCGGGTGCCGACCATCAACGTGTCGCTGGTCGATTTGACCATCCTGACCGCCAAGGAAACCGACGCCAAGACCATCAACGCCTTCATGAAGGCTGCGGCGGAAGCCTCGCCGGTACTGGGCTACAACGACAAGCCGCTGGTCTCCATCGACTTCAACCACAACCGCCTGTCGTCGATCTTCGACGCCAACCACACCAAGGTGAGCGGCAAGCTGGTGAAGATCATGGCCTGGTACGACAACGAGTGGGGCTTCTCCAACCGTATGCTCGATACCTGCAAGGCGCTGGTCAACGCGCCTGCCTGAGGCCTTCAGGTCGTGCAGAAAAAGCGCCTTCGGGCGCTTTTTTAGTTTTGCGCAGGCCTGTCGGGCCTCGCTGCGCTCGGCGCCAACCTACGAGAGCGTGGAAACGTAGGAACCCGAAGCGTGGAAAACGGCGCAGCCTTTTCCGCTCGGGCATGCCCCGTAAGCCCTGCCCTCACCCAAGCCCTCTCCCACAGGGAGAGGGGGTTGATCGAGCGAGGGGTCGTCTTCCGGCTGGAAAGGGCGGTTCCGCGGGTAGCTTGAGTTGAGCAGCGCGAAGCCCAACAGGCCTGACTCAACCCTCATCCTCCTCGTCCGCCGCCTGGCGCAGGTCGTCGAAATCGGTCTTGAGGCCGGTTTCCATGGCGTCCAGCTCGGTGAGCAGGGTACGGAAGCTGGTGCGCTCCGGAATCACCAGCGTGCCCTCCTCTTCCGTCGGCTCCCCTACCTCCAGCGCCGCCAGGCTCAGCTCGGGGTCCTCCAGCACCGAGGCCGGTTCGGGTTCCAGCTGGCGCACCTCGGCCAGGGGCGGCAGCTGGTCGAGGCTGCGCAGGTCGAAGTAGTCGAGAAAGGTCCTGGTGGTGGCGAACATTGCCGGGCGGCCGGGCACGTCGCGATAGCCGACCACGCGGATCCAGTCGCGCTCCAGCAGCGTCTTGACGATCTGGCTGTTGACCGCCACCCCGCGCACCTCCTCGATCTCACCGCGGGTGATCGGCTGGCGATAGGCGATCAGCGCCAGGGTCTCCAGCATGGCACGGGAATAGCGCGGCGGACGCTCCTCCCAAAGTCGCCCGACCCAGGGTGCGTACTTTTCGCGCACCTGCAGGCGATAGCCGGAGGCCACTTCCTTGAGTTCGAAGCCGCGCTTGCGGCAGGACCCGCCGAGCACGGCGAGCCCCGCCCGCAGATGCGCGGGCTCGGGGCGTTCGTACTCTTCGAAGAGTTCGGCCAGGCGTTCCAGGGTCAGGGGCCTGCCAGCGGCGAGCAGGATGGCTTCCAGCAGGGGCGCCAGTTGCTTGGGATCGGTGTAGTTCATGGGCGGCGATGATACGGCCGGGCGCGGGTCACGCCAAATCCAACCGGCCACCGGATGGCGAGATCCGTGGGGTCTTTGACCTTGTCGCCAGACTGGTGGCCAGGGCATCCTCGGCAGATCGCTACGGAGAGCCATCCATGCCGCTGATCGCTGCCCTGCTATACCCCGACGTCATGAGTCTGGACGTCACCGGCCCGCTGCAGGTATTCGCCTCGGCCAATCTGGAACGGGAACGCCAGGGCCTGCCCGCCTGCTATCAGTTGCGCCTGCTGGGCGCCGCCGAGGGGCTGGTCAGGACTTCGGCCGGTATCAGTATCCAGGCCGAACAGAGCTGGTACGACCTCGACGTGGGCGAGGTGGATACCCTGTTGATCCCCGGCGGCATAGGCATCGAGACGCTAGGCCAGGATGCCGGCCTGCAGGCCTGGCTGCGCGATCTGGAACCCCGGGTGCGACGGGTCGGCTCGGTGTGTTCCGGTGCCCTGCTGCTGGCCAGCGCCGGGCTGCTGAACGGTCGCCGCGCCACCACTCACTGGGCCTATGTCGACGAACTGGCGGCCTTTCCGGCCATCGAGGTCCAGGGCGATCGCCTGCATACCTACGACCCCCTGGGGCGCGATGGCGATCCCCATGTCTTTACCTCGGCTGGCGTCACCGCCGGCATCGACCTGGCCCTGGCACTGGTGGAAGCCGATCTCGGACGTCCGCTGGCGCTGGCGGTGGCGCGCCGGCTGGTGATGTTCCTGCGCCGTCCCGGCGGCCAGGCGCAATTCAGCGCCTGTCTGGCGCCCGATCCGGGACGGACGCCACGGCTGGCCGCCCTGCTCGACTGGATTCCCGGTCACCTGGGGGAAGACCTGGGGCTAGAGCGCCTGGCCGAGCGTGCCCATATGGCACCGCGCACCCTGTCGCGCCTGTTCAGCCGCGAGGTCGGCATGGGCCCGGGCCGCTATGTCGAGCAGGTCCGCCTGGAGACGGCGCGGGTGCT
Organism: Pseudomonas sp. SHLD1; assembly: GCF_028640935.1. NCBI lineage: Bacteria > Pseudomonadati > Pseudomonadota > Gammaproteobacteria > Pseudomonadales > Pseudomonadaceae > Pseudomonas > Pseudomonas sp. SHLD1. Next base: position 490,006 of record NZ_JAQZAD010000013.1, on the reverse strand, counting down.
CCTGCAGGACGGCCAGGCCTCCATCGCCACGGTCTCGCGCCTGTGCGGCTTCGGCCATCCGGAAAATCTCCGGCGTACCTTTCACAAGCACCTGGCGGTCAGCCCCCAGGACTACGCGGCGCGCTTTGGCGCCTGATCAGGGAGAGACAGCCATGCTGGACATGCGGACCTCGTGCGAACACTGTGCCAAGGCCTTGCCGATGGAGAGCGAGGAGGCGGTGATCTGCTCCTATGAGTGCACCTTTTGCGCAGCGTGCGCTGCGGGGCCGTTGCAGCGGCGCTGTCCGAATTGCCAGGGGGAGTTGGTAAGACGGCCGCGGCGGGTACACAAGGACCAGGTGGCTTGAATTGCCGCCATGGGTCGCTCCTGCCGGCCGCCGCAGGTTGGGTTGAGCACAGCGAAGCCCATCAGGTGCCCGAGGTCGGCGACGTTGGGCTTCGACGATAGAGCCGTCTCAACCCAACCTACGTCTATAGCCGTCACGGCCGCGATGGGCTCGCGCCAAAACCATCGCCCTTACCGCAGCAACCCCGCCTCCGCGCGGATCGGCTCCGGCGTAGGCTCGCCCAGCAGATCCAGCACGGCGATCTCCAGGCCACGACTCAGGGCGTCCAGCGGCAGGTGGTTGGGCTGGGTGCCGAAAGGGTCGGCGATCTGGTCGCCCAGGGCGTCCAGGCCGAAGAAGGTGTAAGCCAGCACCAGCACCGCCAGCGGCGTGAACCAGCCCAGGCTGTCCACCAGGCAGAACGGCAGCAGGAAGCAATAGACGTGCACCACCCGGTGCAGCATCAGGATGTACGGATAGGGAATGGGCGTCTGGCGGATGCGCTCGCAGCCGCTGAGCACCGCGGTCAGCCGGTCCAGCTGGTTATCGACGTTGGCGATCAGTGGATCGCCGAGCCCTTCCTGCCGTGCCCGGGCAACCAGCGTCGTGCCAAGCCGGCGGATCAGCGCACTGGGTCGGTGAGGCGCGGCGAGCAGGCTCTCCTCTCCCGCCAGCACCCGTTGCAGATCGGCAGACGGCGCCTCACGGCGCAGGTGGTCACGCAGCGCATAACCGAAGGCCAGCAGCGGGGTCAGCAACTGGCGGCGCTCGGCCGCGTTCAGCCCGGGTAGCAGGGTCTCGACCTGGCGCGCCAGATTGCGTCCGGCGATCAGCAGCTCGCCCCACAGGCCGCGCGCCTCCCAGAAGCGCTGGTAGGCGGTGGTGTTGCGAAAGCCGAGGAAGATCGCCAGGGTCAGGCCCCAGAGGGTCAGGGGCGTGGTGGTGAGGCCGAAGTCGAAGCGCAGGACGAAACCATGGCTCAGGGTCACCGCCAGGCTCAGCAGCATCACATAGAGCAGCTTGGGCCAGATCGCCTGGACGATGGAGCCGCGCACCGTGAACAGCAATTCGCGCAGCGAGGGATTCTGGGGACGGGTGATCACAGGGGTACTCTCGCGTGAAGTTCTGGCTTCGACGCCGCCCGCGCGCGACAGTGCCGGCCCCCCCGGCGGGTCAGGGTCCGAACAGCACCCCGACCAGCGCTCCGCCGGCCAGCAGCCACAGCGGGTGCCAGCGCGTGAACAGCGAGCCCAGGGCGCCGGCCGCCAGGATCAGCACCCACAGCGGCGCGGTGGCCACGCTCGCGCCCACCAGCCAGGCGCTGGCCGCCACCAGGCCGACGGTGACCGGCACCAGGCCGGCCTGCAGGTGACGGCGCCAGGGGCGATCGGCGAAGCGCTGCCAGAGGTGCAGCACGCCCAGGGTCAACAGCGAGGACGGCACGAACTTGGCCAGGGAGGTCACCAGCAGCCCTGGCCAGCCGGCCACATGCCAGCCGATCAGCGGTACGATCATCAGATTGGGACCGGGCGCGGCCTGGGCCAGGGCGAACAGCGCGGCGAAGTCGGCGGCGCTCATCCAGCCATGCACGGTCACCACCTGGCGCTGCATCTCCGGCAGCACCGAGTTGCCACCGCCGAAGGCCAGCAGCGACAGCTGGGTGAAGATCAGCGCCAGCGCCAGCAGGGTCGTACTCATAGGCCCTGCCGATAGCTGAGCAGCACGCTGATGGGAGTGAGCACCAGCATGGTCCAGAGCAGTGGCAGCTTGAGCAGCGCCAGGGCCAGAAAGGCCAGGCAGGCGATGCCCAGGGCCAGCCAGCGCCCGCGCAGGGGCTGGACGAGCTTGACCGCCATGGCCACCAGCAGCCCGGCCGCCGCCGCGGCGAGCCCGGCGAAGGCGCGACCCACCAGGGGATCGTCATGGTAGCGGTCGTAGAGCACGCCCAGGCCGACCACCACCAGGGTCGGCCCCACCAGCAGCCCGGCGGCAGCGGCCAGGGCGCCGCTCCAGCCGGCAAATCTCATGCCCACCGCCACCGAGAGATTGATGATGTTGCCGCCCGGCAGGAACTGGCAGAGGCCGAGCAATTCGGTGAACTCCTCCGCCGACAGCCAGCGCCGCTTCTCCACCAGGTAGCGTCGCGCCAGTGGCAGCACCCCACCGAAGGCCGTGATGCCCAGGCCGAAGAAGCCAAGAAATAGATCGCGGCGCCGCGGCCGGTTCGAGGGGGAGTCGTTATCCATGGGCAGGTGTTCGTCAGATCCAGAGCGACAACAATAGCGTACCTGCAAGGCCGGTGACGGAAACGAGGGTCTGCTTGAGCTCCAGGCCGAAGTATTCGCGCACCATCCAGAAGCCGGCGTCATTGACGTGGCAGAGGAACACCGAGCCGGCGCCGATGGCCAAGGCGATCAACGAGGCCTGGGGGCCAGCCCGGCCACCACCGGCACCCAGGCCGGCGATGAAGACACCGATGAGGATGGACAGGAAAGGTGGCAGCCGGGTGACGCCAAGGAGCAGGACGCTGGCCAGGATAGCGGCTAGACAGCAGAAGATCAGCCGGGTGTCGTGGGCGACCCAGGCGAGCGCGGCAGCATCCACCGGTGGCTACCTGTAACCTATTGTTTCAGGATTACCTCAACGAAACGCCACCCAAGGTACGACGCAAATCGAAATAAAGCCTGTCCCTTATTGCACTTAGCGTGCGAACCTCAGCCGTTTCCCACGATCCAAACTGCGGTCGGTCGTGACCGAATCCCCTTCCCTTTTGCTCGCAGGCGGTTGGCATGAACGAAACCTCTACTCTCTGGCAGCAGACCCTCGCCCAGTTCCGCGACGGTACCGGCTCCACCCTGCCCACGCCGGGCAGTGGCGCGGCGGCCACCGTGGCGGCCTGCCTGGGTGTCGCGCTGATCCTCAAGGGCCTGAAGCTCAGCCAGCAGCGCCAGCCGGTGACCCGCCATGCCGACCTGATCGCCGTGGGCGAGCGCCTGCAGGAAGCGCTGAGCACCTGCGCCGATGCCGACGTCCAGGCCTTCGCCAACTACCTGGAAGCCGATCGTCAGGCCAGCGGCGCCACCGCGGAGGGCGAACGCCGCCAGCAGGCGCTCAACCTGGCCGCGGCCAACGCCGTGCAGATCCCCATCGCCACCGCCCAACTGTGCCTGGAAGCCCTGGATCTCGCCGTCATCGCCACGCCGCTCACCGTCGAACCGCTGCGCAGCGATACCCTGGCTGGCGGCCGCCTGGTGCATGGCGCCCTGGGCGCGGTGCTCACCACGGTGGACGCCGATCGCAACGGCCTGAAATCCGGCGATGCCCGCGAAGCCGCCCGGCAGATGCGCGACAAGCTCAGGCAACAGGCCGACCAGCGCCTGGCCCAGCTGAGCGCCACCCCTGTCCCGCCGGCCATGGGCTGAGGGCCGGTGCTGGCCCGCTTGGGCTGGGTCCTACGCGGATTCCAGCGACGTCTGTGGTTTCGCGCCACGCTGTTCTCGGTCGCCGGGGTGGCGACCGCTCTCCTCGCCCTGCTCCTGCGCGACCATATCCCGGCGACGCTGCCGGCCAAGGTCGGCGCCGATGCCGTCGACAAGATCCTCACCATCATCGCCAGCAGCATGCTGGCGGTGACCACCTTTTCCCTGAGCACCATGGTGACGGCCTACAACGCCGCCGCCAGCAGCGTGACGCCCCGTGCCTATCCGCTGCTGCTGGAAGACAGCACCACCCAGAACGCCCTGGCTACCTTTCTCGGCTCCTTCCTGTTCAGCCTGGTCGGCATCATCGCCCTGAGCACCGGCCTCTACGGCGACAACGGCCGGGTGGTGCTCTTTGCCGTGACCCTGGTGGTGATCCTGCTGATCGTCTTCACCCTGCTGCGCTGGATCGACCATCTGTCGCGACTGGGCCAACTGGACGCCACCAGCGACAGCATCGAAGACGCCGCCAGACACAGCCTGCAGCGCTGGCTGACCCATCCCTACCTGGGTGGGGCGGCGGCGCCCGTCGATGAGCCCGCCCGTGGCCGCCCGGTCATGGCCGACCGCACCGGCTATCTGCAACGGGTGGACATGCCGCTGCTGGCGGACCTTTGCGGCGACCAGGGTCGCCTGCGCCTGGCCGTCCTGCCCGGGGCCTTCCTCGATCCGGCGCAGCCGCTGCTGTGGGTCGAGGGCCTGCCTCCGGAGAAGGACGAGCGCCTGCGCACCGCTTTCACCCTGGATGCCCGCCGGATACACGACCAGGATCCGCGTTTCGGCCTGACGGTGCTGGGCGAGATCGCCACCGGGGCGCTGGTGCCCTCGCGCAGCGATTCGGGTACCGCCATCGCCATCCTCGGTCGCGCGCAACGGCTGCTGACCGACCTCACCGAAAGACGCGAGCCGGTCGAGCCGCGCTATCCGCGGATCGAGGTACCGGAGCTGTCGCTGGACGATCTGTTCGACGACTTCTTCCTGCCGGTGGGGCGCGATGCGGCGCCGCTGGTGGAAGTGGGCATGCGCCTGCAGAAATCCCTGGCGCGCCTGGCGGTCCAGGGCGATGCGCGGATCAGACGCGAGTGTCTGCGGCATTCGCGCCTGGCATTGGCCCGGGCCGAGGCCGCCCTTGGCCAGGCCGAAGACCGCGTCATCCTCCAGCAATTGGCCGCGGACGTCGAACGCCTCTGCACGGCGCGCTAGCAGTGCGTGGCTAGCGTGACCAGGCCGGATCGGTGGTGAAGGCGATGGTCAGCCAGCGGTCCGGACCCTCGCCGCCGATGGCCTCGCCGATCTGGTCGCGGAGGGCGTCCCATTCGTCCAGGGTCTTGGCCGGCCACCCCAGCGGCACGATGAAGTACAGCTCGATCTGCCGCGCGCGTCCGACCTTGGCCACATAGGCGCGATAGTCGAGAAAGCCGAAGCGCGTGACCATGCCCCGGGCGACTTCATCGACCTGCTGCTTGAGCGCCGGCGGGGTCACCATGAGGATCTCGCTGAAGGCCTGCCAGACCAGCTTCAGCGGGATGGGAATGATCAGCACGCAGATGATCGACAGCACCAGGGGATCGATGTAGGGCGTGATCCAGGCGTAGGCCGTGCCCTGGGCCAGGGCGCCGACCAGGAAGGCCACCACCAGGGCAGCCGAGATGCTGCCCGACATGATCCAGCTCTTGATGTCGAGCCTGAGGAAGTCCGACTGGATGTCGCGGTTCAGCCGGTGCACGAGGGCGGCAAAACCAAAGCAGCTCAGGGCCGCGACCAGCGCATAGAGCAGCGCCATGCCGAACGCCAGGGCCTTGCCGCCACTCATCAGGCTGATGATCGAGTTGACCAGCGCATAACAGGCCACGATGCACAGCACGCTGCCATTGAGGGCCAGGACCATGGGTTCGAGGTGCCAGAAACCCATGTTGAAGCGCTCGGCCAGCCGCCGATCGCCCTCCGGTTCCTGCGCATGCCGGTGGATCAGCATGGCCACCAGCAGCGCCACGCCGCTCATGAAGGCGTCGGTCAGCGAATAGAAGCCGTCGAAGACAATGGCGTAGGAGCCGGACAACACCCCGAAGGCGATACCCACGACCGCCAGCAGCACCGTGACGGCAATGGAAAAGCGCAGCACCGTGCGCTCGTTGCTCAGGCGTTTCAACATGCTCGACTCCGGTTACCGATCGCCGCCAGGCATGGCGAACAGGTTCAATTCAGGCCAAGGATAGAGGTCGCCAGGCCAACCTGCATGGGCAGTCCGGCAAGGCTTCGCTGCGCGGACGCAATCAGAAGCCGGCAGCCTTCGGGTGTACACTGCACCGGTGCTTTTTTTCTCCCGGGATCTCAGGCAACCGCCGCTCCCGGACCGCGGAATCCTCAACGGCGACCCACCATGATCGAAGTTACCGAACGCTCCATCGCCGAGTTGCGTCGCGCACTCGAAACCGGCCAGACCACTGCGGTGCAACTGGTCGAGGCCTACCTGGCCCGGATCGACGCCTACGACCCGCCCGCCAGCGCCACGGCGCTCAACGCCGTGGTGGTACGCAACCCCGAGGCCCTGGCCGAAGCCGCCGCGTCCGACCGTCGCCGCGCCCGCGGCGAGACCCTGGGACCGCTGGACGGCATCCCCTACACCGCCAAGGACAGCTACCTGGTCAAGGGCCTCACCGCCGCCTCCGGCAGTCCGGCCTTCAAGGACCTGGTCGCCCAGCGCGACGCCTTCACCGTCGAACGGCTGCGCGCCGCCGGTGCCATCTGCCTGGGCAAGACCAACATGCCGCCCATGGCCAACGGCGGCATGCAGCGCGGCGTCTATGGCCGCGCCGAAAGCCCCTACAACGCCGGCTACCTGACCGCGCCCTTCGCCTCCGGGTCCTCCAATGGCGCCGGCACCGCCACCGCGGCCAGTTTCGCCGCCTTCGGCCTGGCCGAGGAGACCTGGTCCAGCGGGCGCGGCCCTGCGTCCAACAACGGCCTGTGCGCCTACACCCCCTCGCGCGGGGTCATCTCGGTACGCGGCAACTGGCCGCTGACACCGACCATGGACGTGGTGGTGCCCTATGCCCGCACCATGGCTGATCTGCTGGAGGTGCTCGACGTGGTAGTGGCGGACGATCCCGACACCTCCGGCGACCTCTGGCGCCTGCAACCCTGGGTGCCGCTGCCACTGGCCTCGGCGGTACGCCCGGCGTCCTATCCCGCCCTGGCCGCCGGCCCCAATGCCCTCGCCGGCAAGCGCCTGGGCGTGCCGCGCATGTTCATCAACCAGGATCCGGACGCCGGCACCAGCGAGCATCCCGGCATCGGCGGACCCACCGGTCAGCGCATCCAGACCCGCGCCTCGGTGATCGCCCTCTGGGAACAGGCCCGCGCGGCGCTGGAAGCCGCCGGTGCCAGCGTGATCGAGGTGGACTTCCCGCTGGTCTCCAATTGCGAAGGCGACCGCCCCGGCGCGCCCACGGTGTTCAACCGCGGGATCGTCTCCAAAGAGTTTCTCCATGACGAACTCTGGGACCTGTCCGCCTGGGGCTTCGACACCTTTCTGCGCGACAACGACGATCCCAGGCTCAATCGCCTGGTGGACGTCGAAGGCGAGCTGATCTTTCCCCACGAGCCCGGCACCCTGCCCAATCGGGAAGGCGACCTGGCCGCCGGCATGGCCGAATACGTGCGCATGGCCGAACGGGGGCTCAAGACCCTGGAGCAGATCACCAGCCTCCCCGACGGCCTGCGCGGCCTGGAACGGACGCGCAAGCTGGACCTGGAAGACTGGCTGGAGGCCCAGGGCCTGGACGCCGTGCTCTTTCCCACCGTGGCCGACGTGGCGCCGGCGGATGCCGAGATCAGTCCCGCCTCGGCCGACATCGCCTGGAGCAATGGCGTCTGGGTCGCCAACGGCAACCTCGCCATCCGCCACCTGGGCGTGCCGACCGTCACCGTGCCCATGGGCGTGATGGCCGACATCGGCATGCCGGTGGGTCTGACCTTCGCCGGTCGCGCCTATGACGACACCCACCTGCTCCGCCTGGCCGCCGCCTATGAGGCGACCGGCTCCAAGCGCCAGGTACCGCCGCGGACGCCGCCGCTGGTGGGCTGAGCGGAGACGGTGTGGACGCTGACCGCCCGGCGTCATTTGGCGGCCGGAACCGGCTCGTGACCTCTGGCGGTAAGGCGTGCTAACCGGAGTGTCCAGTCGCGCGCCGGTTATGCGGACGCCGCCAGCGGCCTAAGGTGGATTCCAGGCGGGTGCCGTTCGCCGGCGCCCACCTCATCCCGTCCTCTGCGAGCATTCCGCCATGAATCCAGCCAAGCGTCTTACCGGCAGCGTGCTGCTGTCGCTCACCGTCCTGAGTGGTCCCTGGAACGGTGTCGCAGCCGCTGAATCCACCCCTGAACGCCACCAGCGCCTGGTCGAAGACGCCTTCGCGAACTGGCGCGCGGGCCGCGGCAGTCTCTTCGACGACCTGCTCTCGCCCGACGTGGTCTGGACCATCCAGGGCAGCGGGCAGGCGGCGGGCACCTACCACGGCCGCGAGGACTTTCTGCAGCGCGCCGTACGCCCCTTCGCGCAGCGCCTGGCCACGCCCATCGTGCCTCGGGTCCAGGGTATCTGGGCAAGCGAAGACCACGTCGTGGTGCGCTGGAAGGGCACGGCCACGGCGCGTGATGGCGCGCCCTATCGCAACGAATACGTCTGGATCTTCAAGATGGCCGGGGAACGTGCGACCCAGGTCGAGGCCTTTCTCGATCTCGTCCCCTATCAGGACGTCATCGACCGCATCGCGCTGGCAGACCCCTCCCCCGCCACAGCCACCGGTAAACGACAGGCGCCCTGACGACACGCCCGTGCGATCACGGCGCAAGACACCTGGCTCAGGCGACGCCGCGACCAGGGGGCCGCTGGCCGTCCCACAGTGTCATCGCCATTGCGATGGCGCCCTCGATGACCGGTAACGCTACCCCATCCCGCGCCATGGGTGAGATGCCCAGCAGAAAGCCTTCGAACAGCGTCGCCAGGGCCTGAGCGTCGGTGCCTTGCGCGAGGTCGCCGCCGACGATACCGCGCCTGACGCAGGCCAGCAGCCCGGCGCGGATCCGGGCGCGGGCCTCGCGCAGGGGCAGCGACAGGCTGGAGTCCTCCTCCGCATAGGAGCCCAGGGTGCCGAGCGCCACCAGGCAGCCCTTGGGCAGGCGCTCATCGCATTGCATCCGCGCAGAGCGCGACAGGGCCGAGGCGATTGCCTCCCGGGGTGCCAGGGTCTCGTCGAACAGCGGATCGTTCACCCGGCCATGGGTCTCCATGTAGCGGGCGACCACCTCCTTGAACAGCGCCTCCTTCGAACCGAAGGCCGCATAGAAGCTGGGCGCGGTGATGCCACCGCCGATTGCCGCCTTGAGCCGACTCAGGGACGTCGCCTCATAGCCATACCGCCAGAACAGCAGCAGCGCGTCATCGATTGCCTGAGTCCGGTCGAAGGACCGGGGACGCCCCACCTGAGCCACAGCCGTACTCCTCGTCAGATTCGATTTTTATACTAGACGATACAGAATTCATTGACCAGCCAGAGCAGCTGCTGCTTAGATATATACCGATCGATACATATCTAAGGAGTTTACCCGTGACCGCGACCCCCGATCCTGAACGCCTGCCAGTCGCCGCGCTGCTGGCGCTGGCCATGACCGGCTTCATCTGCATCATGACCGAGACGCTGCCCGCCGGCCTGCTCCCCGAGATCGCCCAGGGACTCCAGGTCTCCCCTGCCCTGGCCGGGCAGACGGTGACCGCCTATGCCGCCGGCTCTTTGACCGCCGCCATCCCCCTCACCTTGGCAACGGCGCGCTGGCGGCGGCGCCGGGTGCTGCTGGCGACGATCCTGGGCTTTCTGCTGTTCAACACCCTCACCGCGCTCTCCTCCAGCTATGCGCTGACGCTGATCGCCCGCTTCGCCGCCGGGGCCGCGGCCGGCCTGGCCTGGAGTCTGCTGGCCGGCTATGCCCGGCGCATGGTGGTGCCGCGCCTGCAAGGACGGGCGATGGCCATCGCCATGATCGGCACACCGGTCGCCCTGTCCCTGGGCGTGCCCCTGGGGACCTGGCTCGGTGGTCTGCTGGGCTGGCGGCTGGCCTTCGCCTGGATGTCCGCCCTCACCCTCGGCCTGATCGTCTGGGTCCTGGCCAAGGTGCCCGACTATCCTGGGCAAGCCGAGGGCCAGCGCCTGCCACTGCGCAAGGTGTTCGCCACGCCTGGCATTCGCGCCATCCTCGGCGTGGTCTTTACCTGGATGCTGGCCCACAACCTGCTCTACACCTATATCGCGCCCTTCGTTGCCCAGGCCGGCCTGGGCGCTCAGGTCGACCGGGTGCTGCTGACCTTCGGGGTGGCCTCGCTGGCGGGGATCTGGATCACCGGGCGGATCGTCGATCACAGCCTGCGGCGGGCCGTGCTGGCGAGTCTTGCCGGCTTCGCCGTGATCGCGCTGCTGCTGGGGCTCAATCGTGACTCGGCGCTGCTGCAGTACCTGGGTGTCTTCGGTTGGGGCCTGACCTTTGGCGGCGCGGCCACCCTGCTGCAGACCGCCCTGGCGGATACGGCGGGGAGAGGTGCCGATGCAGCGCTGGCGATGAACGTGGTGACCTGGAACAGCGCCATCGCCGGGGGCGGCATCCTCGGCGGGCTGTTGCTGGAAGGCATCGGCCCCCAGGCCCTGAGCTGGGCCGTGTTGGCGCTCTCCCTGAGCGCCCTGGCCATCGCCGCCAATGCCCGACGGCACGGCTTTGCCGCCGGCACCCGGGCGAGCGGTACCCCCGTCCTGGGTCACTGACCGTCCGCGCGGGCGCCCTGCCCGGCCCTTCAGCCCCGGTGCGGGACCGCCTCCAGCGTCTCGCCCTGGAAGAAGGCCGGCGCCCGCCAGCGGGCGAACAGCATCAGCGCCAGACCCAGCCCCAGGATCACCACGGCGATGATGAACACCAGGCCGATGCCGCCGAGGTGGGAGCCGCTGCCGAAGTCCGGCGAGAGGCTGGCGATGGCGGTCTGCCAGAAGATCACCGAAAGGATGATGGCGCCAAGCAGCGGGCAGAGGCCGCGCAGGAGCGCGTGGCGCAGGCTGGCGAACAGGCTGCGGCGGAAATACCAGACGCAGGCGTAGGCGGTCAGCGAGTAGTAGAAGCAGATCATCATGCCCAGGGCGGTGATGGTGTCCGCCAGGACGTTGTCGCTGAGGATGCGCATGACCACATAGAAGCCGCCGGTGGCGATGCCGGCGGCAACGGTGGCATAGCGCGGCGTGCGCGATCTTGGGCAGATGTGGGCGAAGCGCCGCGACACCGCGCCGTAGTACCCCATCGCCAGCAAGGTACGGGCCGGCGAGATGAAGGTGGACTGCAGCGAGGCGGCGGTACTGGCCAGCACCGCGATGGACATCAGGATCGCCAGCGGCCCCATCACCGGTCCGGCCAGGTGGGCGAAGACGTTTTCCTGGATCTCCGGATTGCCCAGGCCCAGGCCGGCGTCGCTGATGCCGGCGAATTGCAGGGTCGCCGCGGCGGTGAAGAGGTACAGCAACAGGATCAGCAGCACCGTGACCGTGGCCGCCCGCCCCGGCACCTTCTGGCTGCCCACCGACTCTTCGCTCACCGTCAGGCAGACATCCCAACCCCAGAAGATGAAGATCGACAGCGACAGGCCCGCGGCGAAGGCGGAAAAGGATTCGACGTTGAAGGGGTTGAACCACTCCGGATGGAAGACCACCGGCGCCGCCTGCGGCGCGGCGCTGAAGGCCGCCAGGGAAAAGCCGATCAGCACCAGCAGCTGCAGGGCTACCAGACCGTACTGGACGCTCATGGTCATGCCGATGCCGCGGCAGCTGATCCAGACCGCGATGGCGATGAACAGGCAGCAGGTGACGACGTTCACCAGCAGGTGCTGCGACAGCGCGGCCAACTCCGCCCGGCCGCTGAGCTGGGCGAGGAACAGGTAGAAGAAGTCCACCGCCACGCCGGCGAGGTTGGAAAGGACGATGGTGGTGGCCGTCACCAGCCCCCAGCCACCGATCCAGCCGATCATGGGACCAAAGGCGCGGGTGGACCAGGTAAAGGAGGTGCCGCTGTCCGGATCGACCGCGTTCAGCTCGCGATACCCCAGGGCCACCAGCAGCATCGGCAGGAAACCGACGATGAAGACGGCGGGCAGATAGACGCCCACCTCGCGCACGGTGGGACCCAGGGCGCCCGTCAGGGTGTAGACGGGGGCGATGGTGGAAATGCCCAGCACCACGCAGGCGAGCAGCCCGAGGGAGCCGGCAGCCAGGCCCTTGGCGGACGGATCGGCCAGGGCTTCCGGCCCGGCGGCATCCGAGCCGCCTGCCGGCGTGCCCTTGCGCTGTTCAGTCATAGGTTGCTGCCCTGCTGTTGGAATTGTTATTCAGAGTCCGGCGGATGCCGCAAGGTGCCTAACACGCGGCGGCATGGCGCTGGCAGGCGTCGCGAAAGGCGTCCAACAGCGCCAGGGATTCGGGACTCTCGCGGAAATTCCACTCGGGATGCCATTGCACGCCGACGACGAAACCGGGAGCGTCGGCCAGGGATACTCCTTCCACCAGGCCATCCGGCGCCTGGGCCTCGATGCGCAGCCCGGGCGCCAGGCGATCGATGCCCTGGCTGTGCAGCGAATTCACCTGGAAGCTGGCCGGCAGACCGAGGCGCTCGAATACCCCGCCCGGCGGCACCGTGACCGGATGGGTGGGCGCGTACTGCTCGGCCAGCCGCTCGCTCTGGGGCTCGCGGTGGTCGTCATGTCCCGGCAGTTCCTGCACCCGCTGGTGCAGGCTGCCGCCGAGGGCCACGTTGAGTTCCTGGAAGCCGCGGCAGATGCAGAACACCGGGATGCCGCGATCGATGGCCAGGCGCAGCAGCGGCAGGGTGTAGGCGTCGCGCGCGGCATCGTGCTGGGTGCCGACGAGACTCGCCGGTCCCTGGTAGTGATGGGGCTCGACGTTGGAGGGCGAGCCGGTGAACAGCAGGCCATCCAGGTGCTCCAGCAGCGCCTGCGGATCGCTCGGCACGCTGCGCGCCGGCAGCACCACCGGCAGGCCGGCATGACCCGCCGCCTCGACGTACTTGTCGCCGACGGTATGGGAATCGTATTTGCCGAGCGTCTGCCGGCACGCCGTCACGCCGATCAGGGGCATAGGGGACATGGCTTATCTCCAAGGAGCCCGCCGGTACGCGGCGGGCGGACAGGGTCAGATACCGAGGCGATCGCGCAGCTGGTAGTAGGTCGCGCCCAGTGCGGTGAAGGGCACGCGCAGGAGCTGCCCGCCCGGGAAGGGATAGTGCGGCAGGCCGGCGAAGGCATCGAAACGCTCGGCCTGGCCGCGCAGGGCCTCGGCCAGCACCTTGCCCGCCAGGTGGGTATAGGTGACGCCGTGGCCGCTGCAACCCTGGGAGTAGTAGATGTTGTCGCCGAGGCGGCCCACCTGCGGCAGGCGCGACAGCGTCAGCAGGAAGTTGCCGGTCCAGGTGAAGTCGATCTTCACGTCCTTGAGCTGCGGGAAGGTCTGCAGCATCTTCGGTCGGATGATCGCCTCGATGTCCGCCGGATCACGCGCGCCATAGACCACGCCACCGCCGTAGATCAACCGGCGATCGGCGCTGAGGCGGAAGTAGTCGAGCAGGTAGTTGCAGTCCTCCACGCAATAGTCCTGGGGCAGCAGGCTGCGCGCCATGTCCTCGGACAGCGGCTCGGTGGTGAGCACCTGGGTGCCGCAGGGCATGGACTTGGCGGCCAGCTCCGGCACCAGCCCGCCCAGGTAGGCGTTGCCGGCCACCACCACGAAGCGCGCCTTCACCTGGCCATTGGCGGTATGCACCACCGGATTGGCGCCGCGGTCGATACGCACGGCCGCGCTCTGTTCATAGAGTTTGCCGCCCAGGGACGCCACCGCGGCGGCTTCGCCCAGGGCCAGGTTGAGCGGATGGATGTGGCCGCCACTCATGTCCAGCAGCCCGCCCAGATAGCGATTGGTACCGACCACCTCACCGATGCCGCGCTCGTCGAGCAACTGCAGCTGGGTATGGCCATAACGCTCCCAGAGCTTCTGCTGGGCTTCCAGGTGACCGAGCTGCTTGCCGGTCAGGGCGGCGAAGACGCCGCCGTCCTTGAGATCGCACTGGATGTCGTAGCGCGCGATACGCTCGCGAATGATCCGTCCGCCTTCGAAGGCCATCTCCCCCAGCAGTTGCGCCTGCTTGGCGGGCAACTGCCGCTCGATGGCATCGATGTCGCGGCTGTAGCTGTTGACGATCTGCCCGCCGTTGCGCCCGGAGGCGCCGAAGCCGACCCGCGCCGCTTCCAGCACCGTCACGCTGAAGCCGTGCTCCAGCAGAAACAGTGCGGTGGAAAGCCCGGTGTAACCGGCGCCGATGACGCAGACGTCGCTTTCGACACTGCCCTGGAGCGCCGGGTATTCGGTGTGGATGTTGCGCGAAGCCGCGTAGTAACTGCCGACATGTTGTTGCATGGTGAGATTCCTCTGCCTGCGACTCCGGCGCGAACGCCCGAGTCGCCGCGCCTGTTCAGAGCTTGATCCAGGTCGCCTTGAGTTCGGTGTATTTGTCGAAGGCGTGCAGCGACTTGTCGCGTCCGTTGCCGGACTGCTTGAAGCCACCGAAGGGCGCCGTCATGTCGCCGCCATCATACTGGTTGACCCAGACACTGCCTGCACGCAAGGCGCGGGCCACGCGATGGGCGCGGGAGAGATCTCTCGTCCAGACGGCGGCGGCCAGGCCATAGGGAGTATCGTTGGCGATGCGCAAGGCCTCTTCTTCGCCGTCGAAGTCGATCACCGCCAGCACCGGGCCGAAGATCTCTTCGCGGGCGATGCGCATGGCATTGTCCACCCCCTCGAAGATCGTCGGGGTCACGTAGCTGCCGCCGGTTTCGCCCAGGGCACGCTCGCCACCGCTCACCAGTCGTGCACCCTCGGCGCGGCCCGCTTCGATGAAGCCCAGCACGGTGCGCAGATGGCCCTCGTCCACCAGCGCGCCGACGCGGGTATCGGGATTCAAGGCATGGCCGGGCGCCCAAGCCTGCAGCGCCTCCGCCACCAAGGCCAGGAAGCGCTCCTTGATCGAGCGCTCGACCAGCAGCCGCGAGCCGGCGATGCACACCTCGCCCTGGTTGAAGGCGATGGCCGCCGCGGCTGCCTCGGCCGCGGCGGCTAGGTCCGGAGCATCGGCGAAGACGATGTTGGGACTCTTGCCGCCCGCCTCCAGCCAGACGCGCTTCATGTTCGACTCGCCGGCATAGACCAGCAGCTGCTTGGCGATGCGGGTGGAACCGGTAAAGACCAGGGTATCGACGTCCGGGTGCAGCGCCAGCGCCTGGCCGACGGTGTGGCCGTAGCCAGGCAGCACGTTGAACACCCCCGCCGGGATGCCGGCCTCCAGCGCCAGGGCGGCGATGCGGATGGCGGTCAGCGGCGACTTCTCGGACGGCTTGAGGATCACCGAGTTGCCGGTGGCGAGTGCCGGCCCGAGCTTCCAGCAGGCCATCATCAGGGGGAAATTCCAGGGCACGATGGCCGCGACCACCCCGACCGGCTCGCGGGTCACCAGGCCGAGCTGGTCGCGCGGGGTGGGCGCCACCTCGTCATAGACCTTGTCGATGGCCTCGGCGCTCCAGCGCAGGGCATTGGCCGCCGCCGGCACGTCGATGGCGAGCGAGTCGCTGATCGGCTTGCCCATGTCCAGGGTTTCCAGCAGGGCCAGCTCTTCGGCATGGGCCAGCAGCAGCTCGGCGAAGGCGATCAGCACCCGCTTGCGCTGCGCCGGGGCCCGATGGGCCCAGTCGCCTCGCGCGAAACTCGCCCGGGCGGCCCGTACGGCCAGCTCGGCATCCTCGGCCATGCAACTGGCCACCCGGGCCAGGTGGCGACCATCCACCGGACTCAGGTCGTCGAAGGTCGCGCCGCCCAGGGCATCGCGGTAGGTACCGTCGATGAAGGCACGGGCTTCGACGGTCAATGCCTGGGCGCGCTGCTCCCAGTCCTGTTGCGTCAGCACGGTCATGATCACGCCTCCTAGACGGTATGCAGGTACCAGTTGTATTCGAGATCGGAGATGGTGGTCTCGAATTCTTCCAGCTCGGCTTCCTTGCAGGCGACGAAGATGTCGATGTACTCGGGGCTGATGTACTGGTTCATCACCGCGCTGTCGTCCAGCCGGCGCAGGGCGTCGCGCAGGTTGTTCGGCAGGCTCTGTTCGAGCTGCTCGTAGGAGTTGCCACTGACCGGGGCGCAGGGCTCCAGGCGCTGGGTCATACCGTGGTGAATGCCGGCGAGGATCGAGGCCATCATCAGATAGGGATTGGCGTCGGCCCCGGCGACACGGTGCTCGATGCGGATCGCCTCGCTGCTGCCGGTGGGCACGCGCACCGCCACGGTGCGGTTGTCCAGCCCCCAGCTCGGCGCGTTGGGCACATAGAACTGGGCGCCGAAGCGGCGGTAGGAATTGACGTTCGGACAGAGGAAGGCCATCGACGCCGGCAGGGTTTCCAGGATACCGGCGATGGCATGGCGCAGCGGCCCATGATGCTCGGGATCATCGGTGGCGAAGATGTTCTGCCCGGTCTGCTTGTCCAGCAGCGAGATGTGTACGTGCAGACCGTTACCGGCCTGACCGGGATAGGGCTTGGCCATGAAGGTGGAATCCATCTCATGGTCGTAGGCAATGTTCTTGATCAGCCGCTTGAGCAGCACCGCATGGTCGCAGGCCTTGATGGCGTCCTCGACGTGGTGCAGGTTGACCTCGAATTGCGCCGGCGCGGATTCCTTGACGATGGCATCCGCCGGCAGCCCCTGCTCCTTGGCGCCTTCGAGCATGTCCTGCAGGCAGTCCACGTATTCGTCCAGGTCATCGATCAGATAGACCTGGGTGGAGACCGGTCGCTTGCCGGAGATCGGTGACCGCGGCGGCTGCGGCCGACCGTTCACGTTCTCCTGGTCGATCAGATAGAACTCCAGTTCGAAGGCGGCGCAGATGATCAGGCCCAGGTCGTCGAACTTCTTCACCACCCGCCGCAGCACCTCGCGCGGATCGGCGAAGAACGGCGAGCCGTCCTGCTCGTGCATGGTCATCAGCAGTTGCGCGGTCGGGCGCTTCTGCCAGGGCTCGTAGCTCAGGGTGCCGGGGATGGGAAAGCAGGTGCGGTCGGCATCGCCGATGTGCAGGCCCAGGCCGGTGCTTTCCACCGTGGAGCCGTTGATGTCCAGGGCGAACAGCGAGGCCGGCAGATTGATGCCGCGCTCATAGACCTTGGAGAGACTGGCCCGCTCGACGCGCTTGCCGCGGATGACGCCGTTCATGTCGGTGATCAACAGATCGACGTACTGGATTTCCGGGTGCTCCTTGAGAAAGCCGTTGGCTTCGGTGAGCTGGACGACGCGGGGGGATATCGCATTCATGGGAGGCATCCTTGACGCTGGCCCGCTTCGTTGTGCTTGGTCGTGCGGGTCTTGCAGCGTGGCTGTGGGCGGTGGTTGCTGCAGGCGGCGACCCTCTTTGCCAGGGTCCGCCCTTCCACCTGATTGCCCTCGACGGGCTGGGCCAGTATAAATTGGCATGAGCGCAACCCATATCGGCAAATTGGCAAAGGAAGAATGCACGGATGCAATATCAGATAGGCCATGCCGATCTCAGGCTGATCCTCGCCCTGGTGCGCGGCCGGACCCTGGCCAGAGCGGCCGAGCAGTTGCAGGTGGACGTCTCCACGGTCTTTCGCGCCATCCGCAAGCTCGAAGCCAATCTGCAGGTGGCGCTGTTCGACAAGACCCGCCGCGGCTATACCCCGACCCAGAGCGCCAAGGCCCTCGCCGAACAGGCCGAGCGCGCCGAACAGGCGCTGGAGGCGGCGCGGATCGCCCTCACCCAGGGCAAGAACGTCATCAGCGGCACGGTCCGCCTGACCTGCACCGATGCCGTCCTGCGCAGCCTGCTCCTGCCAGCGCTCGCCGAGCTCATGCCGCGCTATCCCGCGGTCGCCCTGGAAGTCGCCACCTCCAACACCTTCGCCAGCCTGAGCCGGCGGGATGCGGACATCGCTCTGCGCCTGTCCAACGCGCCGCCGGAACACCTGATCGGCCGCCGGCTCGGCCGCAGCTCCTACTTCGTCTGCGGCCACGAGCGCCATCGCGCCGGTTACGGCCAGCTGGCCACCGAGTTGCCCTGGATAGCCCCGGACGATTCCCTCGCCGATCATGTCTCGGTCACCTGGCTGCGCCAGGCCTACCCCAGCCTCACCCCGCGCTATCGCTGCAGCAGCATGTCCTCGGTCGGCAGCCTGGTCGGCGCCGGTCTCGGTATCGCCGCCCTCCCCGACTTCATGATCAGTAGCCTCGACGGCGTCGAACGCCTGGGCCCGGCGCTGCCCGGCTGCGACACCGATATCTGGCTGCTGACCCGCCCCGACAATCTGTCGCTGCGCTCGGTGCAGATTCTCTTCGATGAACTGGCGAATCTGTTGAAAGCTCGGATAGTGGATGTCTGCCAGGCCTGAAGCGACGCGCTCGTTCGTCGGTTTCAAGGTCAACTTGGCGACCAGTTTCGTAGAACAACACTCCACTAAAATAATTATCTATCAGCGTTTTTTACGAATTTTTCACGCCTTCTTGACGCACTTTTTGAAGATAAGGTCATTAACGCGACAAAGCGCCTGGGAGTGCTCTTCGGACACTTGGAGTCAAGCACGAAAAGCGGCGTTTCCAGGTAGGCCGTCGGCGACCAATTGCCTTAAAAAACAAGCCAGTTAGGCGATATCGAGAGTCATGGTGGTCAACTTCCACGGAGACAACGATGAGCGCCCGCTTCGCCATACCCCAAAATCCCGACCGCGATTGCCTGTTGAATATTCACCGACTGCTTACCTTGAGAATCGATCAATTGCGCAATGTCGACATGGGCAGTTCGGAACTGCAGGAGATCCTCTTCCAGTTCGAAGCCCTGACGGCGGAAACCATACAACTGGTCGAGGAAGTGGCAGTGAGACTGGCGACCGATGCGCATTAGCTCACCACTGCCGCGGTACTGCCCGGCAAGGCGCGGCCCGGCGCCGTGCCGGACAAGGGTCACCGCACCCGCATGGACAGCGTTGCCTGCGTCCTCACCCTGACCAGGGAGACACCCACGCATGACCGGGATGAGCGCCCACCCGCCGCTGCTGGCCAAAGCGCTCGCCGCCCGCACGATGCCATCCTGGAAAAACTGAACCTCGAGAACGTGCCCCGGCAGCCAACCCTCTCGACCGACACCGGGGTGCGTCGCAGCCGGGCGCGACCGTCGCCGCTGTGCCGCGTACTGGAGAGGCTGGGACCCAAACCCGAATCGATCATGCGCGGTGATCGGCAGGCGGAGAGGCGCCGAGTACCCGTCGAAACCATTGCAACAAGCCAAGGCAAGACCAATGAACAACGTCAATCCCGCAACCCTGCCGACGCAGTTCCTGATGCAGCGTCTGAGTCGTGAACTGGCCGACTGGACCGTTCTGGTGAGCCCCACCTGCCCCGACGGTTCGATCTTCGCGCGCCTGTATTCGCGCTCCGACACCCGGGCCGTGGCCATCCCCTTCGATACGCAGGCGATCAACAACGACAGCTACATCCGCGAGCGGCTGGCGCTGGTCCGTGCATCCCGCACGGACTAGCCGCTCCCCGAGACCTCAGCGGAGGCCGCAGGCGCCAGTGCTGCCCCGCACCACCAGCTCGAAGGGCAACACCACCTCCCGCTGGGTCGGCGCCGCGCCGCTGAGGATCTCCAGCAACAGGGCGACGGCCCGCTGGCCGAAGGCCTCCGCGGGTTGGGCGATGGTCGTCAGCGGAGGATCGCTGTAGGCCGCGAAGGCAATGTCGTCGAAGCCGGCCAGGGACAGGTCCTCGGGCACCCGCAGCCCAGCGCCGCGAAGGGTCTGGAGTGCGCCGATCGCCATCTCGTCACTGCAGCAGAACAGCGCGGTTGGTCGCTCCGGCAGTCCCAGCAGCGCCCGGGCCGCGGCGCCGCCGGCGGCCAGGGTGAAATCGCCCGGGTGCTGCAGATCCGGGTCCAGCGGGATACCGGCCCGGGTGAGCGCCTCGCGGTAACCGGCCAGGCGCTCCAGGGTCAGCGGGCTGTCTTCCGGGCCCTTGATCAGGGCGATGCGCCTGTGACCCAGTGCCAAAAGGTGTTCGGTGAGGCAGCGGGCGGCGGCACGGTTGTCCAGCCGCACCTTGGGCCAGGAGTGCTCGGCAAGCACCTCGCAGGCATTCACCACCGGCGGCGCGTCGGGGTCACCGGCGAAGGGATCGAAGGCGCGCAACTGGATCACCCCATCCGCCTGCCGCGCATAGACCAGCTCGGCGTACTCGCGCTCACGGGCCTCGTCGCCCGCGGTATCGCACAGCAACACCCGATACCCCGCCGCCTGGGCCGCCTGCTGGATCCCGGCGATGACGCGGGCGAAGAAGCTGTTGGCGATCAGCGGCACCAGCACCACCAGATTGCCGGTGCGTCGCGAACGGAACTGCACCGCCATCCCATTGGGCCGGTAGTTGGCCGCGGTCACGGCGGCCTGCACCCGCTCGCGGGTCGCCGGCGCCACCACCTCGGGATTCTTCAGGGTGCGCGACACGGTAGCGACCGAAACCCCGGCCAGCTCGGCGACCCTGCGGATATTGGACATGCGGCCTCGGTGAGCGTGGGAAAGGTTGTCACTGTGCGCAAAGCCCTGCGTGCGGGCAAGCCGTACGTCCGCCGGGCGCTTGACTAACGATCGCCACGGGCTCCAAATATCCCCAGATGTAACCGGTTACACTCAACACAACAATAAACCGAGGGTAAGAGGATGCAGGCTCAAACCGGCGGCAAGGTCCGCTACGGCATGATCGGTGGCGGCCAGGGCGCCTTCATCGGCGCGGCCCACCGCCGCGCCGCGGCCCTGGATGGCGCCCTCGAACTGGTCTGCGGCGCCTTCAGCCGTGATCCCGCGAACAACGGCGCGACCGGCCGCGAACTCGGCCTGGCGCCCCGGCGGGTCTATGCCTCCTGGCAGGACCTGTTGGCCGAAGAAGCCCGGCTGCCCGCCGAGCAGCGGGTCGAGTTGCTGGTGATCGTCACACCCAACGACCTCCATGTACCCATCGCCCAGGCGGCCCTGACCGCCGGCTTCCACGTCTTCTCGGAAAAACCCGCCGGTATCTCGCTGGCCCAGGTACAGAGCCTGGCGGACACGCTGGCCGCCCTGCCCCTGCGCTATGCCCTGGCCCACAGCTACCTCGGCTATCCCCTGGTATGGGAGGCCCGCGAGCGGGTCGCCCGGGGTGAGCTGGGGGCACTGCGCAAGATCCATGTGGAATACCCCCAGGGCTGGCTCGCCGAGGATCTGGCCGCCACCGGCAATCGGCAGGCGGCCTGGCGCGACGATCCGGCCGCCTCCGGCCCGGGCGGCTGCCTGGGCGACATCGGCACCCATGCCTTCAGCCTGGCCGAATTCATCGGCGGCCAGCCCATCACCCGCCTCAGCGCCCACCTGCGCAGCCACCTGCCCGGTCGGCGGCTGGACGACGATGTCATGGTGCTGTTCGAGACCGCCGCGGGCGCCAGTGGCAGCCTATTGGCCAGCCAGGTCTGCATTGGCGAGGAAAATGGCCTGCGCATCCGCCTCTACGGAGAACGCGGCAGTCTGGAATGGCGGCAGCAGGAGCCCAACAGCCTGCTGCAGCGCAGCCTCGACCAACCGCCACAGGACCTGCGCGCCGGCCTCGGCCTGCCCTGGCTGAGTGCCGGCACCCAGCAGCGCCTGCGCCTGCCCGCCGGGCACCCGGAGGGCTATCTCGAAGCCCTGGCCAATCTCTATCGCCAGTTGGCCGCGGCCATTCGCGATCCCGCCGATCCCGCGCCCGGCCTGCCCGGCATCCGCACGGGCTGGCGCGGCCTGGCCTTTATCGAAACCGCCCTGGCCAGCCATCGGCACCAGGGCGCCTGGACCCCCCTACCGACCCCAGGAGCCTGAACATGGCCGCCAACGCTCGTCCCGGCCTCAAGGGCCCGGCGATCTTTCTCGCCCAGTTTCTCGACGACAAGCCGCCCTTCGACACCCTGCCCAATCTGGCGCGCTGGGCGGCGGACCTCGGCTACCGCGGCATCCAGCTGCCGACGCTGGGCCCCCAGTGCCCGAATCTGGAACGCGCCGCCGCCAGCCAGGACTATTGCGACGAACTGCTCGGGCAATGCGCCGACGCCGGAGTGGCCATCAGCGAACTCTCGACCCATCTGCAAGGCCAGCTGGTGGCCGTGCATCCGGCCTTCAGCGAGGCCTTCGACGCCTTTGCCCCGCCGGCACTGCGCGGTCGTCCGGAAGAGCGCCAGGCCTGGGCGGTCAAGCAGCTCAAGCTGGCCGCCAAGGCCAGTCGCCGACTCGGCCTCAAGGCGGTGGCGAGCTTTTCCGGCGCCCTGCTCTGGCCCTATGTCTATCCCTGGCCGCAGCGTCCGGCGGGCCTGGTGGACGAGGGCTTCGCCGAACTGGCCCGTCGCTGGCGCCCCATCCTCGACGTCTATGGCGAAGAAGGCATCGACCTCTGCTTCGAATTGCATCCGGGCGAAGACCTGCACGACGGCGCCACCTTCGAGCGCTTCCTGGCGGCGGTGGACGACCATCCCCGGGCGCGGATCCTCTATGACCCCAGCCATTTCGTCCTGCAGCAGCTGGACTACCTGGGCTTCATTGACCGCTATCACGCGCGCATCGGCATGTTCCACGTCAAGGACGCGGAATTCCGTCCCGATGCGCGCAGCGGCGTCTATGGCGGCTACCAGGACTGGGCCGAGCGGCCGGGGCGCTTCCGCTCACTGGGCGACGGGCAGGTCGATTTCGGCGCCATCTTCAGCAAGCTCACCCAGTACGGCTTCGACGGCTGGGCGGTGCTGGAATGGGAATGCTGCCTCAAGGACGCGGCCCAGGGCGCGGCCGAAGGGGCGCCCTTCATCCAGCGTCACCTGATCCAGCCGGCCACCCGCGCCTTCGACGACTTCGCCGGCAGCGACGCCGACCCGGCGCGCAATCGGCGGATGCTCGGCCTGGAGTAAGGACCCCGCTCGTTTTTTCGTCACATAACCCACAACAAGGAATCGACGATGAACGCACTTTCGCTACGCCTGAGCACCCTGATGTTCCTGCAGTTCTTCATCTGGGGCAGCTGGTTCGTCACCCTGGCGACCTTTCTCGGCAACACCCTGGGCGCCAATGGTGGCCAGATCGGCCAGGCCTTCGCCACCCAGTCCTGGGGCGCGATCCTGGCGCCCTTCGTGGTCGGCCTGATCGCCGATCGCTACTTCAACGCCGAGCGCATCCTCGGCCTGTTGCACCTGGCCGGCGCGGTGCTGCTCTACCAGCTCTATGCGGCGGCCGATTTCACCACCTTCTATCCGCTGGTGCTGGCCTACATGCTCTGCTACATGCCGACCCTGGCGCTGGCCAATTCCGTGGCCTTCCGCCACCTGGCCGATCCGGCCCGGCAGTTCGCCCGGATCCGCGTCTGGGGCACCCTGGGCTGGATCGCCGCCGGGCTGGCGATCAGCTTCGTCTTCGCCTGGGACAGCCGCAGCGGCATCGCCGCCGGCGCCCTGCGCAACACCTTCCTGCTCGGCGCCGCGGCCTCCCTCCTCCTCGGTCTCTACAGCTTCAGCCTGCCGCGCACCGCGCCGCTGCCGGCCACCCGCGGCGGCCTGGGCGCGATGCTTGGCCTGGACGCCCTGCGCCTGCTCAAGGACCGCAGCTTCGCGGTGTTCTTCGCCGCCTCGGTGCTGATCTGCATTCCGCTGGCCTTCTACTACCAGAACGCCAACCTCTTTCTCGCCGAACTGGGTGTCGCCAACCCCACCGGCATGATGACCCTCGGCCAGGTGTCCGAGGTGGGCTTCATGCTGCTCCTGCCGCTGTTCATCCGCCGCTTCGGCCTCAAGCGCACCCTGCTGGTGGGGATGCTGGCCTGGGCGGTGCGCTATGGCTGCTTCGCCCTGGGCGCCCAGGGTGACGCCCTCGCCTACCTGCTGCTGGGCATCGCCCTGCATGGCGTCTGCTACGACTTCTTCTTCGTCTCCGGGCAGATCTATACCGACGCCAAGGCCGGCGAGGCGAACAAGAGTGCGGCCCAGGGCCTGATCACCCTGGCCACCTACGGCGTGGGCATGCTGGTCGGCTTCCGGGTGGCCGGCATGGTCTCGGATCACTATGCCAGCGCCGCCGGCCATGACTGGCAGGGCATCTGGCTGTTCCCGGCGGTGTTCTCCCTGGGCGTGCTGCTGGCCTTTCTGGTCACCTTCCGCGACGCCCGTCCGGCACGCGCCGCGGCGGCTGCGCCCGTGCGCTAGGGCGTCTCGCTCGGTGGCCCGGCCTGAACAGCGGCGGGCCACCCAAAGCGCCTTTCCCCATGCACTTCAGAGGGGCCCATGGACCAGGCGCTGCGCCTACTGGTCAGCCCCATCCGTCGCTATCCCGCGCCTGTCTCCCCGCCAAGCCGCGCCGTGCTGAACGCCTGGTCCGTCCGTCACCCATCGCCTGCCCTGCGCCATGAGGTTTTCATCAACCAGGCCGCAATCTGGCAAGACCAATTCGAAAAAATCCAATTGGTCTTGCCAGATATCCGAACGGGGGTGTAGCTTTCCCTGCCATGGATCTCACATAGGGCACACCCCTAGAACAACAACAAGAGAGAGCACCATGCTGGATACCCCATCGCCCCGCGGCGAAGGTGGCGGCCCCGTACCGGCCGCGCCCGCGCCCTGCCTGACGCTCGAAAACATTTCCAAGCGCTTTCCCGGCGTCGTGGCCCTCGACGACGTCAGCCTCAGCCTCTACCCGGGTGAAGTCCACGCCATCTGCGGCGAGAACGGCGCCGGCAAGTCCACCCTGATGAAGATCGTCAGCGGCCAGCAGCCGCCCGACGAGGGACGGATTCACTACCTCGGCGAGGAGCGGCACTTCAAGTCCGTGTCGGAAGCCGAGCATGTGGGCATCGCCATCATTCACCAGGAACTCAATCTGGTGCCCCACCTCACGGTGGCGGAAAACATCTTCCTGGCCCGCGAGCCGGTGCGCTTCGGCCTGATCGACAGGCGCAAGATGCAGGCGGACACCGAAGCCTGCCTGGCCCGCCTGGGCGTGGCCATCAGTCCCCGCGCCCCGGTGGCCAAGCTGTCGGTGGCCCAGCAGCAGATGGTGGAGATCGCCAAGGCGCTGTCGCTGGACGCCCGGGTGCTCATCCTCGACGAACCGACCTCCTCGCTGACCGAAAGCGAGACCCAGGCGCTGTTCAAGGTCATCCAGGACCTCAAGGCGCGCGGCGTCGGCATGCTCTACATTTCCCACCGGCTGGACGAGATGCGCCACATCGTCGACCGGGTGACCATCCTGCGCGACGGTCGCTACGTCTCCACCCAGCGCTTTGCCGACACCAGTGTCG
The DNA here is from genome assembly GCF_028640935.1 of Pseudomonas sp. SHLD1. NCBI lineage: Bacteria > Pseudomonadati > Pseudomonadota > Gammaproteobacteria > Pseudomonadales > Pseudomonadaceae > Pseudomonas > Pseudomonas sp. SHLD1. Next base: position 464,725 of record NZ_JAQZAD010000013.1, on the reverse strand, counting down.
ACGCCATCGTGGCGGGCATGGTCGGGCGCTCCCTCGATGAGAAATTCCCGCCGCGCACCTCGGTGCCCACCAGCGAGGTGCTGCTGCGGGCGCAGGGCCTGACCCGCAAGGGGGTCTTCCAGGACATCAGCTTCGAATTGCGCCGCGGCGAGATCCTCGGCTTCGCCGGCCTCATGGGCGCCGGGCGCACCGAGATCGCCCGGGCGATCTTTGGCGCCGATCGGCTGGATGCCGGCCAGGTGGAGATCAACGGCCGCGCGGTCACCCTCCGCAGTCCGCGCGACGGGATCGACCAGGGCATTGCCTACCTGTCCGAAGACCGCAAGAAGGACGGCCTGGCGGTCAAGATGACGCTGGCGCACAACCTGACCCTGGCCAATCTGGATGCCCTCTGCGGGCCGCTGGGCTTCATCCGTTTCGGCGAGGAGGCGCGGGTCGCCCAGGACTACGTGCGGCGGCTGGACATCCGCACGCCCTCGATCGACAAGGTCACCCGCTACCTCTCGGGCGGCAACCAGCAAAAGATCATCATCGGCAAATGGCTGTTCCGCGACGCCCGGATCATGTTCTTCGACGAGCCCACCCGGGGTATCGACGTCGGCGCCAAGTACGCCATCTACGAAATGATGGACCAGCTGGCGGCCCAGGGCATCGGCGTCGTCCTGATCAGTTCTGAGCTGCCGGAATTGCTGGGCATGAGCGATCGGATCCTGGTCTTTCACGAAGGTCGCCTGACCGGTGACGTCGAGACCCGGGCCACGTCCCAGGACCAGATCATGCACTACGCCTCCGGCTGCACGTCGCACTGACGGCAGCTCGCCCACGCGTGTCGAGCGAGACAGAGAAATGACCGAAAAACAAAAAGAATTTCTGCAGAAGTTTGGCGCCCTGGTCAGCCTCCTGGCCCTGATCGCGGTGTTTTCCTCCATGAGCAGTGCCTTCCTCACCATGGGCAACGGCATGAGTGTGGCCTTGCAGGTCACCTCCATCGCCTTTCTCGGCCTCGGTGCGACGGCGGTGATCATCACCGGCGGCATCGACCTCTCGGTGGGGTCGGTGCTGGCCCTGGCCGGCGTGGCCAACGCCATGGCGGTCAAGGCCGGCGCGTCCATCGAGGTGGGCATCCTGGTCGGCCTGATCGTCGGCGGGATCTGCGGCGCGATCAATGGCCTGTTCGTGACCCTGGTCAAGCTGCCGCCCTTCATCGCCACCCTGGGCATGATGCTGGTGGCCCGCGGCCTGGCGCTGCGGCTGACCGACGCCCAGCCCGTCTCCGGACTTGGTGCCGCGTTCGGGGTGCTCGGCAACGGCACCCTGGGCCGCATCGAGCGCATCGGCGACGACGGCTTTCCCAACGTGATCTTTCCGGGCATCCCCTACCCGGTGATCATCATGATCGTCCTGGCCATCGCCCTGTGGCTGGTGCTCAGCCGCACCCGCCTGGGCCGCCACATCTATGCCGTGGGCTCGAACGCCGAAGCGGCGCGGCTCTCCGGGGTCAAGGTGCGCGCGGTCACTCTCTTCACCTATGTGCTGTCCGGCGTGCTGGCCGGCCTGACCGGCGCGGTGCTGATGTCGCGCCTGGTCACCGCCCAGCCGAACGAAGGGGTGATGTACGAACTGGACGCCATCGCCAGCGCGGTGATCGGCGGCACCTCCCTCTCCGGTGGCATCGGCAGCGTGTCGGGCACCCTGATCGGCGCCTTCACCATCGGCGTGCTGCGCAACGGCCTCAACATGCTCGGCGTCTCCAGTTTCACCCAGCAGATCATCATCGGCCTGGTGATCCTGCTGACCGTCTGTATCGACCAGCTCCGCAACCGCAAGAAGTGAACCCTCGATAACAACAACAAGGAACGACCGATGAAAAACTTCAAGAAAGTGGTCCTGGGTGTCGCCCTCTCCGCCGCGACCTCCCTGGCGCTGGCCGGTAACGGCGAGATCGCCGTCATCGTCAAGAGTGCCAACTCCAACTACTGGCAGAACGTGCAGAAGGGCGTGCAGGAAACCGCCAAGCAGCACACCAGCTACAAGGTCACCTTCCAGGGACCGGCCTCGGAATCGGCGATCGCCGACGAGGTGAACATGGTGGTCAATGCCGTCAACCGCGGCGTCTCGGGCATCGTGCTGGCGCCGTCCGACCCGGACGCCCTGGTCCCGGCCATCAAGCAGGCCTGGGAAGCCCATATCCCGGTGGTGCTGATCGACTCCTCGGTGGCGGAAAGCGGCGCGCCCTACTACCAGTCCTTTCTCTCCACCGACAACAACAAGGCCGGCGAGCTGTCCGCCCAGCGCATGATCGAGAAGGTCGGCAAGACCGGCAAGATCGCCATCATGTCCTATGTGCCCGGCACCGGCTCGGAAGTGGGCCGGGTCGGCGGCTTCCGCAAATACCTGGAGCAGCATTCGCAGCTGACCGTGGTGGGCCCCTTCTATTCCCAGTCGCAGATGGCCAACGCCCTCAACCAGACCACCGACGTCCTGGCCTCCAACCCCGACCTCAAGGGCATCTACGGCGCCAACGAACCCACCGCGGTCGGCATGGCGCGGGCCATCGCCCAGTCCGGCAAGGCCGGCAAGCTGCAGGCCATCGGCTTCGACGGCAACGAGGACCTGCAGGGCTTCGTGCGCGACGGCACCCTGGACGCCATCGTGGTGCAGAGCTCCTATCGCATGGGCCTGGAATCGGTCGCCACGGTGATCAAGGTCATCGAGAAGCAGAAGGTGCCCAAGTTCATCGACACCGGCGTCCTGCTCATCGACAAGGCCAACCTGGACAGCCCTGACGCGCGCAACGTGCTCTATTGAGCGGAGGCCTGGCGATGAATCTCTCCGAACGGCGTCCCCTGGCGAAAAGCCCGCTGGCCCTGCCGGTGCTCGGCCTCGGCTGCTCCCAGCTGGGCGGACTGTACCGGGACATGCCACTGCCGCAGGCCGTCGACACCCTGGCCGGCGCCTGGCGGCAGGGCATCCGCTATTTCGATACGGCGCCCTTCTATGGCTATGGCCGCTCGGAGCATCGCCTCGGGGCCTTTCTCGACGAATTGCCGCGGGATGAAGTCGTGCTCAGCAGCAAGGTGGGCCGGCTGCTCGCGCCCAACGGCAGCGAGCGCGCCAACGATGACGGCTGGGCCCGGCCGCTGCCCTTCAAGCCGGTCTATGACTACAGCTACGACGCCATCCTGAGGTCCCACGAAGACAGCCTGCAGCGACTGGGGCTGGCGCGGATCGACATCCTCTATGTGCACGACATCGGCCGCCGCACCCACGGCGAGCGGCATGACCGGCACTGGCAGGCGCTGACCCGCGGCGGCGGTTTCCGCGCGCTGGAAGAGTTGCGCAGCGGTGGCCAGGTCCAGGCCATCGGCCTGGGCGTCAACGAATGGGAAGTCGTGGTCGACAGCCTCGACGAGTGCCCGCTGGACTGCACCCTGCTGGCCGGTCGCTACACCCTGCTGGAGCAGGAGAGCCTGAGTCCCCTGCTCGATCGCTGCCTGGCCCGGGGCCACGTCATCGTCGCCGGCGGGGTCTTCAACTCCGGGATCCTCGCCGGTGGCCAGCACTTCGACTATGGCGCCGCGCCGCCAGCGGTGGTGACCAAGGTGCGGGCCCTGCAGGAGGTCTGCCGCGACTTCGCGATCCCGCTGGCCGCCGCGGCCCTGCAATTTCCCCTGGCGCATCCGGCGGTCGCCTCGGCGGTCATCGGCGCGCGCAGCGCCGAGCAGGTGGCCAGCAACGTGGCCTGGCTGCAGACGCCCATTCCAGCGGACTTCTGGAGCACCCTGAAACAGCGCGGCCTGCTGGACGCCGACGCCCCCGTGGCAGGCGCCCCGGCATGAAGCCGCACAGCCCTTGCCACCCAGCTCCCGGGCGCCGGACGCTGGCTGTCCCGCCCGGCGAGCGTCTCGCCCCGAATCCAATGTGCATCCCGAGCGATGCGGAGTCTCCCTATGCTGACCGTCATCTGTGAAAAACCCGGCCTGCTGGTCTCGCGCGATACCCCCAAGCCCGCCCGTGGCGCAGGCGAAACCCTGATCCGTATCCGCCGGGTCGGCGTCTGCGGGACCGACCTGCACATCTACGAAGGCAACCAGCCCTATCTGGAATACCCGCGGGTGATGGGCCACGAGATTTCCGGCGTCGTCGAGGAAACCGACGACAGCGGGCGCCTGCAGGCGGGGGATATCGTCTACGTGGTGCCCTACCTCTCCTGTGGCCAGTGCATCGCCTGCCGCCAGGGCAAGACCAACTGCTGTACCAAGATCGCGGTCCTGGGTGTGCATCGTGACGGCGCCCTGACCGAGTACCTCAGCCTGCCCGACCGCTTCGTCTTCAAGGCCGAGGGCCTCACCCTCGACCAGGCGGCGATGGTGGAATTTCTCGCCATCGGCGCCCATGCCGTGCGCCGTTCGGGGCTGGGCCAGGCACAGCGCGTGCTGGTGGTGGGCGCCGGTCCGATCGGCATGGCGGCGGCGATTTTCGCCGGCATCGCCGGGGCCCAGGTCACCGTCCTCGACACCCGCACCGATCGCCTGGAATTCTGCCGCCAGCACCTGCAGGTCACGGCCACGGTCACCGTCGGTGACGGCGACAAGGACGAACTGGCGCGGCTGACCGAGGGCGACTTCTTCGACGTGGTGTTCGACGCCACCGGCAACGGCCGGGCCATCGAGCGCGGTTTCGAATTCGTCGCCCATGCCGGCAGCTATGTGCTGATCTCGGTGGTCAAGGATCACATTCGCTTCGCCGATCCCGAATTCCACAAGCGCGAGACCACCCTGCTGGGCAGTCGCAACGCCACCGCCGAGGATTTCCAGCACGTCGAGCGCTGCCTGCGCGAGGGGCTGATCCCGGACCAGGCGCTCAATACCCATCGCCTGCACCTGGCCGAGCTGCCCACCCGCTTCGCGGAGCTGCTGGACCCGGCCCGCGGCGTCGTCAAGGCCATCGTCGAAATCTGAACGGTCTGATCGGCCAGCACCTGGCCGAGGAGCGAGAACATGACACGCTACTGTCTGCTGCTGGACCTGCGGGACGATCCCGAGCTCATCGCCGAATACGAACGCCAGCACGCGGCGGTCTGGCCCGAGGTCATCGCCCATCTGCGCGAAGCCGGCGTCGCCAACATGACCATCTGGCGCCTCGGCTGTCGGCTGACCATGCTGCTCGAAGCCGGGCCGGACTTCTCCTTTGCCCGCCTGCACGAGCTGGAACAGCGCAATCCCAGGATCCAGGAATGGGAAACCCTGATGGCGCGCTATCAGCTGTCCTCACCCGAGGCGGGATCGGAGAAGTGGCAGCTGGCGACCCCGCTGTTCGAGCTGGCCGCCCTGCCCTAGGTCGCTGGCGCCACTCCGGGTAGCCCATGAGATACTGAAGCCCTTGAAGATGCAGGTTTCACCGATGACGCTACCCACCGCCACCACCGAAAGAAAGCTCTACCAGAAGATCGCGGATCGCCTGCGCCAGCATATCCGCGAGGGCGCCATCGAAGCCGGCACCCGCCTGCCGCCGGAGCGCGACCTGGCGCAGTCGCTGGGCGTCTCCCGGCCGTCGCTGCGCGAAGCCCTGATCGCGCTGGAAATCGAAGGCAGCATCGAGGTCCGCCAGGGCTCCGGCATCTATGTGAACGCCGCGCTGCTGCACAACGGCGCCCGGACCTCCACCCTCGGCGAGAGTCCTTCGGAGCTGATGCACGCCCGGGCCATGATCGAGGGCGCGACCATCGTGCTGGCCTGTTCCCTGGGCGGCAAGGCCGATTACCGCTACCTGGCGAAGTGCATCCAGAACATGAGCGACAAGATCGCCCAGGGGCTGTCCCCCATGGAGGAGGATCGCAAGTTCCACTGCCGCCTGGCCCGGATGAGCGGCAACTCCACGCTGGTGCGCATCATCACCTCGCTGTTCGACGAGCGCCACGGCCCCCTCTCCACCCACGTCGCCGAGCAGACGGAAAGCCGGAAGACCTGGGGCGTCGCCGTGGCCGAGCACGAAGCCATCCTGCGCGCCGTGGAAGCCCGCGACCTGATCGGTGCCCAGACCGCCATGCGCCACCACCTGCTCTGTTCGGAAGCGCGCTGGCTCGAGGGCTTCGCCTCCAGCGAGGATTGAGGGCGCTGCGTCCGAGGGCCTGGCCGAATACCTGCCGAACCGCCAGGCTCGACGGCTACTTGGGAGCACTACGCTCGACAGCGCCTTTGCCGCTAGACTGCAGCCTCCCTTCGCAGACCAGAGCCGCTCGATGCTGCCATCCGACAAGACTCGGCTACCGACACCCACCGCCCTGGAAAGTCGGATCAAGGCACGCTACGAACAGATGTCGGTCGTGGAGCAGAAGCTGTCCGACGTGATCCTGGCCGCTCCTGGCCAACTCGCCATGCAGACCGCCACCGAGCTGGCCACCCGAGCCGGCGTCTCCAAGGCCACCGCCACACGCTTCTTCCGTACGCTCGGCTATGGCTCCTACGAGGAAGCCCGGCGCCAGGCCCGCGCGCTGCGTGGAGGGGGCTCACCGCTCTATCTGCAGGACCGCGGCGCCGCCGAGCACTCGGTCGATGACCTCCTGCAGCATCATCTGGAGCAGGAACTGGCCAATGTCCGGCAGACCTATCAGTCGCTGAATCAGGACGAACTCTTCGCCGCCGTGCACGCCATCGTCGGTGCCCGGCGGGTGGTCATCATCGGCTTTCGGCATAGCCAGACCATCGCCCACATGGTTCGCAGCCACCTGATCCAGGTTCGCGACGACATCCTGCTGCTACCCTCGCCCGGCGACAGCCTGGCCGAATATCTCGCTGGCCTGGGGCCGGACGATGTGGCCATCTGCATCGGGCTGCGGCGGCGGATGCCGCAACTCGAGAAGACCATGGCCGTGATGGGTCAGCTGGGGGTCCGCATGCTCTATCTGGCCGATGTCCTGGCCGGCAGCCCCGCTCAGCTGGCGACCTGGGTGATCCGCTGCCACACCGAAAGCACCCTGATGTTCGACAGCAACAGCAGCGTCTCGGCCATCACCAACCTGCTCTGCTCCCTGGTCGGCAAGGAACTGACAGGCCGCAAGACCTCCCATCTGGAGACCACCGAGCGTCTGCACCAGCAACTGGAAGAGCTGGACAACCCCCGCTGACGCACCATTTCAATTCGTCATGCACCGGATAAAGGCAGCGGATCAGATCCGTGCCGGAACCTAAGAAACAGATGTTTCAATTAAAATTGTCTAGAAACATTAGTTTCTTCAAGGGGTTACGGCGCTCGCTACGGCAGGTGCCCTAGCTGGCATGCTTTCTGCGATGAAGCCTGGGTCACCCCTCCGACCAAGGCGCTCCCATGACCTCTCTTGCTTATCGCTGTGCCGTGACGCTTTCCGCCCTGGCCTTTGGGCTCGGCCTGCTGGGCGCTGCCAGCGCCGACACCCTCGATGACGTGAAAGCCAGGGGCAAGCTGGTGGTGGCCATAGATCCCACCTTCGCACCCTACGAGTACACGGATGCCAGCGGCACCATCGTCGGCTATACACCGGAAATCATGCAGCGGGTGGCCGCCAGACTGGGCGTCACGCTCGAGTACCAGAAGATGGCCTTCAGCGGCATCATCCCGGCGTTGATCGCCGGCTCCGTCGACGCCGAAGGCTCCTCGCTCAACGTCACCGCCGAGCGCGCCGCCAAGGTGTTCTTCACCGTCCCCTTCGGCAAGAGCGTCAACGCGGTCCTGGTGCGAGCCGACGAGACCCGGGTGACGGCCACCCCGCTGACCGTCGAAGCCCTCTCCGGCCTGACCGCTGCGGTCAAGGCCACCACCGCGCCGGAACAGCTGCTCAGGCAGTTCAATGCCCAACTGAAGGCCCGGCAGCGCCCTCCGATCAAGATCATCAGTGTCGACAGCGTCGACCAGACCCTGGCCGCGCTCATGACCCGCCGCGCCGATTTCGTCTTCGATGATCTCACCGTGCTGGGCGGGCTGACCAAGCAGCTGCCCGGCAAGGTCAAGCAGGTCGGCGAACTGGGCGACAGCCAGTGGATCAGCTGGGCCACCCGCAAGGACGACGCGCGCCTGAACAAGGTGATCAGCGACGAAATCATTGCCCTTGCGCAATCCGGCGAACTGAAAACGCTGCAACAGCGCTATCTCGGGGTCAGCTTCGACCTGCCCACCGCCGACTTCATCCCCCGCCAGTGAGTCTTCCCATGCTTTGCCCAACCCATCACGTGCACGTCCCCGCCGGGCACGGCCGGACGTTCGAGATCCGTGCCGGCCAGTACCTCACCGTCATCGACACCGACGGACAGCAGGCGGCTGACTTCGTCGCCGTCGTGCTGGGCCAGCTCGAGGAGCAGTTGTCCCCGGTGCACACCCGCCGTCGACTCAATTCGCTGTTCTTCAGGGTCGGCGACTGCCTCTACTCCACCGCCGACGAGCCGCTGCTGGAAGTGATCGCCGACACCATCGGCGTCCACGATGCCAACGTGCCCGCCTGCGACCCGACCCGCTTCAGCGTCGATTTCGGTGTGGACGGCCACCGCAACTGCCTGGACAACCTGCACGAAGGGCTGGCCGGCTACGGCCTGCTGGCGATCAACGTACCGGAGCCTTTCAACCTGTTCCAGAACGGACCGGTGACCGCCGACGGCCGCATGCAGGTCACCGACCCCAAGAGCAAGGCGGGCGATCACGTGGTGTTCCGGGCGCTCAAGGACCTGGTCTGCGCCGTGTCCTCCTGTCCGCAGGACATCATTCCGGGCAATGGCCTGCACGTGACGCCCATCGATATCCGTATCGCCGACACCGCCCCCACCCCCGCCTGAGGACCGCCCCATGCTGTTGATGAAAGAACACCTCGACGAACGCGCGCCGCTGCCCGTGCAGCGTGTCGACGTCCGCGCCGGAAGCGCCGGTTCGATCGCCGTGAAGCGGGGTCAGTTGCTGCGCATCGAAGCCCGGGACGCCGGTGTGGTGGCCAGCCTCTTCGGCTTCAGCGAGAGGGATCCCATGGTGCATCTCTCGGTCCATCACACCCGGGTATTCAGTAACTCCTATGTCCTGGGCTCGGGCATGCGGCTGGTGAACAACCGGCGGCGCCCGGTGATGGTCCTGGGCCAGGACAGCCTGGGTACTCACGACCTGCTGCTGCCCGCCTCCACCAGCGCCTTCCTGCGCAGCCGCGGCTATGCGCAGACCGGCTGCGTCGAAGCGGTATAGGCCGAGCTCGCGCGGCTGGGTCGGCAACAGCCCAAGCTTCCGGACCCCATCAACCTGTTCATGCATGTCGCGCTGGAACGCGATGGCAGCCTGCATCCCCAGCCGAACCAGACGAGGGCGGGCGACCGGATCACCTGCCGCGTGGTGCAGGACATGCTCTTCGTCGTCTCGACCTGCTGCACCGGCATTCCCGGCAACGATCAGGTCGGCGCCGTGGTGCTTGCGGTCGCGGAAAGCCTGAGCGACTTCCCGGAGTAACCCGTGCTGGAACAGATGCTCAAGATCCTGCCGGAGCTGGGACCCGGATTGCTGGTCACGCTCGAGTTGACCTTGGCCGCAGCGCTGCTCAGCTTCAGCGTCGGTCACGTCATCTGGTGGCTTCGCCAACGCCAGGCCTGGCTGCCCAGCCGGCTGGGACGCCTGTACGTCAGCCTGATGCGCGGAACGCCCTCCATCGTCCAGCTGTTCCTGGTGTTCTTCTCGCTGCCGCTGCTCGGCCTGGGCGGCAAACCGCTGCTGGCAGCGGTGCTCGCGCTCGGCCTGAACAGCGCCGCCTATACCGCGGAGATCCTGCGGGGAAGTTATCGCAACCTGGCCAGCGGCCAGACCGAGGCGTCCCTGGCCCTGGGACTCTCCCGCCTGCAGTGCTGGCGCCACGTCCTGGCACCCCAGGCGCTGCGGAGCAGCCTGCCGGCGCTGGTCAACGAATTCACGCTGATCGTCAAGACCACGCCCCTGGCGTCCGTGATCGCCGTGACCGAGCTGACCTATGCCGGGCAGTTGATCATCGCCCGGACCTACGAGGCCGGACCGGTGATGCTGCCGGTCGTCGCCGGCTACCTGCTGGTGTGCTGGCCGATCCTGTTGCTCGCTCGGCGTCTGGAAGTACGTTTCGCCACCGCGAGGACCACCTGATGGATCCGGGCATCATCCTGGCCTACGCCCCGTCGTTGCTTGCCGGCCTGGCCTACACCCTGCAGCTTTCCCTGCTCGCGGCGCTGCCCGCCCTGCTCCTGGCTGCCCTGCTGGCCTGGATCCGGCTGCGCGGACGCCATCCTCTGCTGCAGACGCTGGCGCGTGGCTACACCGACCTCATTCTGGGCCTGCCGCTGCTGGTGCTGATCTATGTGCTCTTCTTCATCCTGCCGGAATACGGACTCACCCTGTCCTCGCCCCTCGTCGGGGTGACGGCCCTGACCCTGTATTACGGACCCTATCTCGCCCAGGTGCTGCGCGCCGCCTTCGCCGCCATTCCTCCCGGCCAGTTCGAGGCCTGCAGCGCCCTGGGAATGTCGCGCTGGCAGAGCTTTCGCCATGTCGCCCTGGCCCAGGCGCTACCCGTGGCCCTGCCCCCGGCGACGGGCCTGTTCATCGGCCTGCTGAAGGATTCGGCGCTGCTGTCGGTGGTCTCGGTCGAGGAGTTCATGTACGCCGCCAAGCAGGCCATTTCGGAAAGCTACGCCCCCCTGGAAATCTATCTCGCGGTCGCCTTGAGCTATTGGCTGGTCACGCTCGCCATCGATGCGGCCGCCGGCGCCTGGGAGCGCCGCCTCACCCGCCATCGCATCCACTAGTCACCCACGAGGTTCAGCCATGTCCCATCCCGCCGCTTCCATCGTCATACCCGCCGGTCACGGCAAGGCCGTCCGGCTACGCACCGGCCAGAGCGTGCAGGTCATCAATACCCACGGTACCCAGGTCGTCGATTGCTGGGCCTGGAACGCCTATGACCTCAACGAATACATGTGCATGGAGGCCACCCGGGTCTATACGCAGCACCTCAATCCCGTGGTCGGCGACAGCTTCGTCACCAGCGAGCGCCACCCGATCCTGACCGTGGTCGAAGACACCTCCCCGGGGGTCCACGATACCTTCATGGCGGCCTGCGACCGCCGTCGCTATGAATTGCTCGGGTGCAGCCACTACCACCGGAACTGCACCGACAACCTGGTCGAGGGCATGCTGGAACTGGGTGTCACACCGCCCCGGCGCACCCTCGCCTCCTTCAATATCTTCATGAACATCCGGGTACAGCCGGACAATATCCACCTGGACACCCTGCCCACGGTGACCCGTCCGGGTGACTTCATCACCCTGCGCGCGGAAATGGATTGCTTCGTGGCGTTCTCAGCCTGCCCCCAGGATATCGTCAGCATCCAGGGGGAAGGCGACAACACGCCCAAGGACGCCGAGCTGCGCATCCTCGACGACGCCTATCCCCACATCCCGCTCCGGGGCCCTTGGGTACCCGCACAGCTGGCAACACGGTTGGGCTGAGTCGCGATTGCCGGGCGTCACCTCGGGGGACGCCAGGCCCCACCGGCGTCCTGGTGGGCTACGCCCATTCGGCGATCAATCGGGCTGGCAGAAAGCTATCCGCGCTCACCATATCCTCAAAGTATCAAGCACCGACTTTTCATATATTTTTAATCTTCCAGCAAAGTCCTTAAGGTTCCCGTCGTGAGCGGCCACCGCCTCACGACGAAACGCGCCCAATAACAATAACGCGTCAAGGAATCTCACCATGCGCATGCCACCGCTAGCCCTCGAGGTCGGTACCGCCGCCCTCGCCTCCTTTCTACCCTCCGATGCCTTCGCCGAGTTCTTCGCCGACAGCAAGGCCGACCTGGAACTGCGCAACTTCTACTTCAACGGCGACTATCGCCAAGCCGGTGCCCGGCAATCCAAGCGGGAGGAATGGGCCCAGGGCTTCATTCTCGATTACGAATCCGGCTTCACCGAGGGGCCGGTGGGCTTCGGTGTCGACGCCCTGGGCATGCTCGGCCTCAAGCTGGATTCGGGGCCGGACCGGCAGAACACCGGTCTGCTGCCGGTGGGCGACCGGCGAGCGCCCGACGACTACAGCAAGCTCGGACTGACCGGCAAGGTGCGGGTGTCCAAGAGCACCCTGAAGGTCGGCACCCTGATCCCCCGGCTGCAGACCATCCGCAGCAGCAACTCCCGCCTGCTGCCGCAGATCTTCCAGGGCGCCCAGCTGGTGTCGAAGGAACTGGACAACCTCACCTTCAACGCCGGGCGGCTGACCCGGAACCGGGTTCGCAACGACAGCGCCAACGAGGACATGACCGTAGCGGGCAGCGGTATCAGGGGCGGCCGCGCGTCCGACCAGTTCGACTTCGCCGGCCTGAGCTACAAATGGAGCCGGCAGCTCACCACGGTCTACGACTACGGTCACCTCGACCAGAACTACGAACAGCATATGTTCAACGTGCTGCACGTCCTGCCGCTCGGCAAGGACCAGTCGCTGGAGACGGATCTGCGCTATGCCCGCTCGCGCAAGGACGGCGGCAGCAACGTCGACAACGATGCCTATGGCGCCAAGTTCACCTACAACCTGGGTCGCCATGCCTTCGGCGCCGCCTACCAGCAGATGCACGGCGAGACCGGCTTTCCCCATCTCAACGGCACCGATTCGTACCTGGTCAACTACGTGATGCTGTCGCCGGATTTCGCCAATCCGGGCGAGCGCTCCTGGCAGGTGCGCTACGACTACGACTTCGCGGCCTGGGGCCTCCCGGGCCTCGCCTTCATGACGCGCTATCTCAGGGGCGACCATTTCGACGGGCCCGGCGGTGTCGCCGGTCAGGAGTGGGAGCGCGATACCGAGCTTGAATACACCTTCCAGACCGGCGCGCTGAAGAACTTCAAGGTGCGTTGGCGCAATGGCAGCTACCGCAGCCATAACGACACCGAGCTCGACCAGAACCGCCTGATCCTCAGCTACACCCTGTCCCTGCTCTGACCCCACCGCCGGCCGCGGACCGCGCCGGCCTCGATCCCCTCCCGACAGGACTTTCCTCCATGCCCGCTACCTCGCGTTTGTTGCCGCTCGCCCTGCTCGTCGCCCTGGCCGCCGGTACCCCGGCGCTGGCCGCCAACACCGCTGACGCCCCTTGCAAGACCACTGCCGAGTGCAAGGCCGAGGTCGCCAGGATCGGCGGCACCGTGACCCACGGTGGCACCCGCGCCGGCGGCGTCGAAGACCAGTTCGACGGGCTGAACCGCATCAACAAGGCCTCCATCGTGATGCTGACCGAGGAAGGCATCGTTACCCCGGAAATGGGGCGCAAGATCGCCAACGGGGTCGAGTTCGCCATCGACCAGGGTGGTCGGCCGGACGGCAAGCGACCCACCGACATCCTTCAGCTGGAAAAGATCATGACCGACAAGATCGGTCCGGAAGCCTCGCTGATCCACTCGGGCCGCAGCCGCCAGGACATCTACGCCACCTACCGCCTGGCGTCCCTGCGTAGCCAGGTGCTGGCCTACAGCGACGCCGTGAACGCGACCCGTCAGCGCCTGCTGACCCTCGCCGCCGCCAACGTCGATACCCTGGTGCCGGCCTATACCAATGGCGTCCAGGCGATGCCGATCTCCTACGCCCACTATCTGCTCGCCTACGTCGATTCCTTCGCCCGCGACGCGCAGCGCATCGCCCAGCTCTATCAGCGCCTCAACCTCAGTCCGATGGGCACCGCCGTGCTGGCCAATTCCGCCTATCCGCTGAACCGCGAGCGTCTCGCCGCCCTGCTCGGCTTCGATGGGGTGCGTCAGAATTCGCTGGATTCCAGCCAGGTCTCCACCTACGACATCCCCATCGAGGCGGCCGACATCGCCGCCTCCTCGGCGATTCGGCTTGGGGCGATGATCGGCGACATCCATACCCAGTACCACCAGATCCGCCCCTGGCTGCTGCTGGAGGAAGGCTCCACCTACACCAGCAGCGCCATGCCGCAGAAGCGCAATCCCGGACTGCTGATGCGCACCCGGGAAGCCGCCTCGGACACCATCGGCCTGGCGCAGACCATCACCCTGCGCGCGCACAACGTGACCACCGGCATGACGGACTACAAGTTCGCCTTCGACGACCTGAATTTCTATGACTCGGCCATCGGCATGTTCACCAGCATGGACCGCGTGCTCGACGCCCTGAAGGTCAATCCGCAGCGCGCCCTGGAAGAGCTGGAGAACGAATGGACCACCTCGATGGAGCTGGCCGACACCCTGGAGCGGGCGCACAAGGCGCCCTTCCGCATCGGTCACAGCTTCGCCTCGCTGATCGTCACCGAGGCGCGCGACGAAGGCTACACGCCCAAGACCTTCCCCTTCGCCAAGGCCCGCCAGCTCTACACCCAGGCCGCTGAGAAGTACCAGTGGAAGGAGACCAGCCTGCCGCTGCAGGAAGCCGAATTCCGCAATGCCCTCTCCCCGACCAGCATGGTCAGGACGCGGGTCGGCACCGGCGGTCCGCAACCGGCCGAGGTGCAGCGCATGCTCGGCGAGGCAAAGCAGGCCCTGCAGACCGATGTCGACTGGACCAAGGCCCGGCGGCAGTGGTTGGCCGAGGCCGACAGCGCGCTCGATCAGGCCTTTGCCAAGCTGCTGAAGCCGTGATCGCCTAGTGCCGTCCACGGGCGAGCGCCGCCGCCAGTCGCGGTCGGTCCAGCGTCCCCTGCCAGCGCGCCAGCGCCAGGCAGGCGACGCAGTTACCCAGCACGTTGGTGAGCGAGCGGCACTTCATCAGCCGCTCGACGCCCAGCAACAGGCCGACCGCCTCTACCGGCACGAAGTGCAGGATCGACAGGGTCGCTGCCAGGGTGAGGAAGGCCGAGCCGGCGACACTCGTCGAACCCAGGGTGGTGATCAGGCCGACGAGGAGGAAGATCACCAACTGCGCGACCGACAGCTCGATCCCGGCGAACTGGGTCAGGAATAGCATCGCCACGGCAATGTATAGATTCGAGCCTGCCAGGTTGAAGGTGTAGCCGGTGGTCAGCGACAACCGCACCAGCTCCGTCGGGCAACCGGCGCGTTCGAGGCGGCCGATCAGCAGGGGCAAGGCCGCGACCGAGGAACCGGTCACCGCCACCAGCAGCAACTCGTGCTTCAGCCAGAGGATCAGGCGCAGCAGGGAAAAGCCACAGAGGCGCGCCACCAGCACCAGCACGCCGCAGATGAAACACAGGGCGGCGAGATAGACCGCGAGCAGAAACTTCAACAGCGGCCACAGGGAGGCGCCGCCATAACGGGAGACGGTGAAGGCCATGGCGCCAAAGGCGGCAAGGGGCGCCAGGCGGAGGAACAGGCGCAGCAGCCGCAGCATGAACGCCAGGGCCCGCTCGATCCCGGCGAGCCAGGAAGCGCCTCGGTCACCTAGGGTACGCAGGACGAGTCCCAGGACGATGGCCAGGCACAACACAGGCAGTATGGCGCTCTGGGTAAAGGCGCCCAGCAGCGTGCCTGGCAGGCTGTCGAGCAGACCTGGCATCGACGAGGGAGCAGCCGGCAACAGGGGGTCAGCCGGTTCGGCACTGCCCCAATTGATCGGTATCGGGCCAGGCGCGACGGCGCTGCCGGGATGGATCACCAGGCCGACGATCAGACCGACCAGCAGGGACAGCAGGGACAGCAGGGACAGCAGGGACATCACCTGAAAGTACAGCACCATGCGCGCCGCCATGACGCCGACGCCGCGGCCCAGGCGGGCAATGGCCGAGACGATCAGCGCGAACATCAGCAGTGGGACGGCCAGGCCAAGGGTACGCAGGAACAGATCGCTCAAGGGCTTCATGGCCGCGGCCAGCTCGGGACGCCAGAGGCCGAGCAGCAGCCCGCTGGCGAGCGCCACGCCTATCTGCACACTGCCGTTGCGAGCGATCCGCGCGATCATCCGGATTCCTGTCGTTATTATTGTGGGTGGCGCCAGACACCTTGCGTCCCATCCTAACCGATCGGTCATCCAGACCGGCGTCAGCGAGGTCAGCGAGCGAATGGAATTGCGACATCTGAGGTACTTCGTCACGGTGGCCGAGGAGCAGCATTTCACCCGCGCCGCCGCGCGCCTGCACATGCAGCAGCCGCCGCTCAGCCAGCAGATCCGGGCCCTGGAAGACGAACTCGGCTTCCCCCTCTTCCTGCGTCACCCCAAGGGCGTCGCCCTGACCGCCGGCGGCGCGGCCTTCCTGCAGGACGCCCGCGACATCCTGGCCCGGGTCGGCCAGGGCGCGCATCGCGCGGCACGGGTCGCCCGGGGCATCGACGGCACCCTGACGCTGGGTTTCACCAGTTCGGCGGCCGCCCATGCGCTGATCCCCCGCGTCATCCGCGCCTACCGGGAGCGCTATCCGGACGTGGAAATCGCCATCGCCGAGGACAACGCCCAGGGCCTCACCCAGCGGGTGGCGGAAGGCCGCCTGGACCTCGGCATCCTGCGCGCGCCGGTCAGCGCGCCGGAAGGCGTAACCTACCACCGCCTGCTCAACGAGGCGATGCTGCTCGCCTTGCCGAGTAATCATCGACTCATCACGGGGATCGGCGCAGCGGCGCTGGACAGCCTGGTGCAACGCGGACTGCCACTGGCGGCCCTGGCTGATGAAGCCTTCATCCTGGTGCGCAAGCCGGGCGCGCCGGGCATGTATGCCAAGCTGCTGGACGCCTGTCGCCATGCCGGCTTCGAGCCAAGGGTAGCCTTCGAAGTCGACCGCATGCTCACCAACCTGAGCCTGGTGGCGGCCGGCGCCGGCATCTCCGCGGTACCGGCGTCCATGACCGAACTGCACAGGTCCAGCATCTGCTACTGCCCCATCCTGGACGCCCGCCCCCGGCTGGCCGCCCCGATCACCCTGGCCTGCCGCGCCTTCAATCCCTCTCCCGCCCTGCAGAACTTCATCGTCCTGGCCCGGCAACTGGCGGGCAGACCGCAGCGGCGAGTGCGGGGCTGAACGCCGCGCAGTAGCCGATCTCCTCCTTGCGAACCTGGGAAACTGCCGGGTTATTCCGATCCGGGCATGGGCGGTTCGATGTGCCAGTCAACGACCGAGTGGGAGCCGCCTGACACCCTCACCCCAGCAACAGCCGGATCGCCCGCTCGATCCGCTCTGCGGCCTGAGCCTGCAGCGCCCTCGGATCATCGCCCAGCAGCGCCCGCAACTGATGCGGCGCGAAGACCAGATCGATGAACCCCTCGAGCAGCCGCTCGCTGTCGTCCGGCTGATCCGGGCCCGCCTCGATGGCCTGTCGCACCCGCAGGCGGCCGGCCTCCCAGCCGATCCGGGTCGCCTCGGCCGCTACTGCCGGAAAGCGATCGGCCGTGGCGATCACCAGGCGCATCATCGCCAGGGTTTCCGGCCGCGAGGCGTGCTCCAGCATGTCCTGACCGGCCAGCTGCAGACGCTCCGCGAGCGGCAGGCCGGAGGGCAAGGGCTCGATCTGCGGCAGGGTTCCCGAATGACGGCGGATCACCGCCTCGAACAGCTGATCCTTGTTGGCGAAGCGCGCATAGAGGCTGGCCTTGCCCGCACCGGCCAGCCGCGCCACCGCCTCGCAGGAGGTCCCGGCAAAGCCCTGGGCGAGGAAGAGTTCGAAGGCAGCGTCCAGCAGGCGGCGATCGACATCGCCGGCCTCTTCGCGACGGGGTCGCCCACCGCGTGGTTTGGTCATTTCGGTCATGGGCGAACCTTAAGCGGATTGACAGCGCCTGTAAACTGAACGATAACGTTCAGTTATTCGACTGCGCCCTTCCTTGAGGCTCTCCATGACCGATCTCATCCAGTCCTTTCCTATCCGCGTGCCTCAAGCCCAGCTCGACGGGCTGGCAGCAAGACTCAGACTCACGCGCTGGCCCGACCGCGAGACGGTCAGCGATGGCAGTCAGGGACCGCAACGGGAGCGCCTGCAAGCCCTGGTGGAACGCTGGAGCGGCGGTTACGACTGGCGGGCGGCCGAGACCCTGCTGAACGGGTGGGGCAGCAGCCGTACCGAGATCGACGGCCTCGGCATCCACTTCCTGCATGTGCGCTCTCCTGAACCGACGGCTACACCCCTGCTGCTCACCCATGGCTGGCCAGGTTCGGTGCTGGAGTTTCGCGAGGTGATAGGGTTGCTTAGCGATCCGGTCGCCCATGGCGGTGAAGCCGCGGACGCCTTTCACCTGGTCATTCCCGCGCTACCCGGCTTCGGCTTCTCGGACCAGCCCAGCGAGCCTGGCTGGGGCGTGGGCCGTACCGCCCTGGCCTGGATCGAACTCATGCGCCGACTCGGCTACGGCGATCACTGGCTGGCCCAGGGCGGCGACTGGGGCGCCGCGGTGACCACCGCCCTGGCCCATATGCGCCCGGCGGGCCTGGCCGGCGTGCACCTGAACATGGTGATGTTCCAGCCCACTGCCCAGGAGGTCGCGGCGGCCACGCCGGACGAGCAGCGGATGCTCGCCGACGCCGCCCGCTACGAGCGCGAATACTCGGGCTACATGAAGGTGCAGACCACCCGCCCGCAATCGGTGGGCTTCGCCCTGGCCGACTCGCCGGTAGGCCTGGCGGCCTGGATCTACGCCCTGTTCCAGGACGTCTCGGACACCGCGGGCGAACCCGAACGCGTCCTGCCGCTGGATCATCTGCTCGATGACATCATGCTCTACTGGCTGCCCAATGCCGGCGCCAGTTCGGCACGTTTCTACTGGGAGGCCAGGCGCGAGCTGGCGAACGGCATGCCCAGCGCGCCGCTGCCCCTGCCCGCGGGCGTCAGCATGTTCCCTGGCGAGCAACTGCGGCTGTCGCGCCGCTGGGCCGAGCGGCGCTTCGCCGATCTGCGGTTCTTCGCGGAAGCCGATCAGGGCGGGCACTTCGCGGCGATGGAAAATCCGCAGCAGTTCGTGGCGCACCTGCGGGAAGCCTTTCGGGCGATGCGCTGAGCGCGCGCTCATCTGCCAAGGGGCATTCAGGCATTCAGGCATTCAGGCATTCAGGCATTCAGGCATTCAGGCATTCAGGCATTCAGGCATTCAGTGCCATGACCGCATAGAGTCCACCCTGTTTCATCAACTCTTCATGAGTGCCCTGCTCCACCAGTTGCCCAGCCTGGATGACCAGAATCCGATCCGCCTGCCTGACGGTTCTGAGGCGATGGGCGATGGAAATCAGGGTCCGCGGCCCCTGCAACGAGGCCAGGGCTGCGGCCATCGCCGCCTGGGTGTTGCTGTCCAGGGCGCTGGTCGCTTCATCCAGGACAATGATCGGTGGATCACGCAGCAGCATACGCGCCAGGGACAGACGTTGGCGCTCGCCACCGGACAGCTGATACCCCCGGTCACCGACACCGGCACCCAGCCCCTCGGGAAGTCTTCGCACCGTGGCATCCAGCTGTGCCCTTTCCAGCGCCCACCAGAGTTCCGCCTCGCTTGCGTCGGGCTTGGCGAAGCGCAGGTTGGCTTCGATGCTGGCGTTGAGCAGGAAGGTATCCTGGGTCACGATGCCGACCAGGCTGGCCAGCGTCGCAAAGCTCAGCTCGCGGATATCGATGCCGTCGTAGCGGATACAGCCCTGATCGGCGTCGTACAGGCGCGCGAGGAGATAGGAGATGGTGGTCTTGCCAGAGCCGGTGGGGCCAACCAGCGCCGTGTGCTTTCCGGCCGGTATGTCGAACGTCAGATCCCTGAGTACGACGCGGTCGCCATAGGCGAAACCGACGTTCTCGAAACGGATGCCCTGCTGGAAATCCTGCCGCGCAAGATTCGTCGGTGAGCTGGCCTCGACGACCGTCGCCGGCGTATCCAGGTAGCTGAACACCCGCGCCAGCAAGGCGCGTCCCTTGGCGAATTCGATCCGCGTTTCAAAGATCTCCAGCAGCGGCCAGAGCAATTGCTCCTGCAAGGCGATAAAGGCCACCAGGGTGCCAATCGACACCTGCAGCCCCAGGCCCATGAACAGACCGCCGCCCAGGAAGGTCAGCGCCGGCAGGAGATCCAGCGCCAGGAAGACGAGCGCGAATTCCCATTGTCCCGCCGTGCTGGCCTGGGTTTCCAGGCGCGCCAGCTGCGCGGAGTCACGCTGAAAGCGCTGCACGAGATAGTGCACGCGGCCCAGGGTACGCGACAGGATGATGCCGCCGGCCGACAGGGACTCGGCGATGTTGGCGGAAAGGTCCGCCACCTGCTCCTGTTGCCGGTAGGTCACTCGCTCCCGCAGCTGAGCGACGCGGCCATTGATCCAGACCAGCAGGGGAATGACGGCGAAGGACACACATGCCAGGCGCCAGTCCAGCAACAGCATCGCTACCAGGGTCGCCGCCACGACGCTCAGATGCCTCGCCAGATCCGTAGCGGAGTGGGTCAACAGGGTCTGCAGACCGGCGATGTCGCTGGACAGGCGCGCCTGCACCTCGCCCGCGCGGGTACCGGCGAAAAACCCCAGCGAGAGGTTCTGCAGGTGGCCGTACAGGCGGGTCCGCAGGTCGTGCATGACGCTCTGGCCCACCCGAACCGCGACATAGGTCTGGGTCAGGTTGGCGATGGCATTGAACAGCGCCACCCCGACCAGACCGGCGGCCAGACAGACCAGCAGCGTCAGGTCCTTTGCCGGCAAGGCATCGTCGACGATGCTGCGGATCAGGAAGGGACTGATCACGCCGCTGATCCCGGCGACCGCGATCAGCAACACCACCAGCACAAGTGCGGCCCGATGCGGAGCCAGTAGTTCGAGAATCCGCGCGAACGTGACATGACGCCTGGCCAGGTTGCCATAGTCGTCGAGGGTCTCGGTTTCAGCCGGCGACCGTGGGGAAGAAGAGGAACTGGACATTTGTTTGCTTTCAGGTCGGTCAGAGGAAGGAGCGGACTCGGGTCCGCGTCATCGGGTGCCAAGGAGGCCTTGGGCTGCTGCTGGTCAGGACGCGAGGGCGTCGGTCAGCCGGATGTCAAAGCGTGCGCCACCTCTTTCGCTTTGCGTCAGCGCCAGCTGCCCGCCCTGCTTTTCTATGGCGCGACGGCTGATCGACAGCCCCAGGCCAAAGCCTCCGGTAGCGCGATCCCGACTGCGATCCAGGCGATAGAAGGGCTCGAACACCCGCTCCCGTTCGCCCGGCGGAATACCCTCGCCATCGTCCTCGACAGTGATCAACAGAGCGTCGGCGTCGTGGCGAACGGTCAGCCAGACCCCACGCTGGCAATAGCGCAGGGCATTGCCAATCAGATTCTGCAACGCGCGCGCCGTGAGTCTTGATGCCAAGAGGGCTTGCTCGGGCGCAGCGGCCATGTCCAGGCTCAAGGTGACGCCACGCCTTTCCTGTTCCTCGCCGAAATCCGCCAGGACGCTGTCCAGGAAGGCACCGAGCTTGAGTGCTTGACGCTCGGGTGGCTGCTGACTGGACTGCAGGCGGGCGTAGGAAAGCAGTTCGTTCACCAGCGCATCCAGTTCACGCACGTGGCGAACCTGCTGCTCCAGCTGTCGTTGTGTTTCAGCGGGCAGCGGGTCGGCCTGCATTAGGGCCAGGCCGAATTCCAGACGGAACAGCGGCGTGCGCAGCTCATGGGAGACCGCATTGAGCAGGTCGCGCTGCTGGACGATCAGGGTTTCGAGATCCTGGGCCATGTCATCGAAGGCCCGCGCCAGCTGGCCGATGTCCGAGCGCGGCGAGATCGCGGTACGCTCCTGCAGATGCCCCTTGCCTAGGCGCGCCGCCGTGCGCCTGAGCCGCTCGAGATCGCGCCAGTGCGGTCGCAGCCAGACATACAGACAGATGAGCAGCGCCGCACCGATCAGGGCGTTCATGGCCCAATACGTTAGGGCTATGTCGGTCGGAACCTCGGCGAAGCCGACCCAGAGGACGTGCCCGCCCGGCAGGGGGATCAAGGCCACGCTGGGATCGCCATCGTCGGTCAGGCGGACGCGTCGTTCGCCTTTGGCCAAACGGTGGCGCTCGGCGCTCGTCAACTGGGGATCGGTCTGTAGCCCCAGTTGCAAGGTGACGGGCGCGATGTCGGCGTTCAGCTCAGCCAGCAGCGCCGGCCAGCGGGCGAGCGGCGTTTCCACGAAGGTTCGCTCCACCAGTTTCAGCGGGCCATTCATCTGCTCCAGACTGACGCGGCTATAGCGATCACTGAACATCTGCTGCAGGGCTTCCGGGACCAGATAGCTGGCTGCGCCATAGGTCACCAGCAGCACGCAGTAGAGCCTTATCAAGATCTTGAGCATCTAGCAGGACTCGACGCCGCGGCGAGGTCTTACCTGAGGGTCGCGTCCGGACCGTTTTGCCAGCTTGAACGACGGCCAGCACGAGCCGTAGCCCGCGCCTTCCTGGTGCGGGCCAGGCAAGGTCACGAACGCGCATCGGCGACGCTGATCGGTGGCCACCGGCGCGGCGGGGATGGTGACGTTTTCGACGTTGAAAAAGAGTTTCACAGGTAGGTCCCAGGGCAAGGAGGCGGCGAGCATAACGGAGCGCCAAGCCCTCAAGGGCAGCCCTTAACACTCTTTCACAAGAGACCTACAGACCTTTACAAGGCCGCCCAGGCGGGCCCTCTACCATGGCGTTCTCCACGAGGACGTACGATGTTTCACTACCCACTCTTCCCTTACTGCCAAGCCGGAAAAAAGCGGATCCTGATGCCATCACGCACCTTGGCTCGGCCCCGCCACCCATCCCTGTCCTTGGGCAAACAGCTCGCGGCAGGCAAGCTCGTCCTGACTGGAGTGACCGTCCTGGCCCTGAGTGTCCTGCTCGCGGGTTGCTCCCTGGCACCCCGCCATGAACGACCGCAGCCGCCGGTCCCGGAGCGCTATCCCGTCCTGACGGCGTCCACGGACCTGTCGCCTGACCGCCAAAGCCTGTTCGCCGACCCGCACCTGCACGCCTTGATCGATCAGGCCCTGGACGGAAATCGGGATCTGCGGCTGGTCGCGCTGGATATCCAGGAAGCGCGCGCCCGCTATCGCATCAGCCGTGCCGACCTCATGTTCGAACTGGGTGCCACCGCAAGCCGGACGCGAGAACGGACCGGGAGCCTGGATAGCGCCTCGCGCACCGATCAGGAGCGAAGCGGTAGCCAGATGGCCAGCAGATACAGCGTCGGGTTGGGTACGAACGCCTACGAACTGGATCTGTTCGGCCGATTGGGGAATCTGCGCGATGCGGCCCTGGACGAGTACCTGGCCCAACGCGAGACGCGCAGCGCGGTGGAGCTGTCACTGATCGCCGAGGTGACGACGGCCTATCTGAATCAGCGCGCCCTGGATGAGAGACTGCTCGTGAGTCGCAGTACGCTGGAAAGTCGCCAGCGAGGCCTCGCCCTGATCGAGCAGCGCCATGCTGCCGGCGTGAGTTCGGCACTGGACCTGGCCCAGGCTCAAACGGCGCTAGAGACCACCGAAGCCGATCTCGCCGTCCTGGACTGGAGTCGGGCGCAGGTAGACAACACCCTGCGCCTGCTGCTCGGCGGAGAGCCGCGCGGCGATCTGCCCGCGCCCTTGCCGCTCGCGCGCCAGGGTCTCGACCTGCCCGTCCCGGCGGGCCTGCCCTCCGACCTGCTGCAACGCCGTCCGGACATTCGTGCGGCCGAATACCGCCTGCGGGCGGCCAACGCCAACATCGGCGCCGCTCGGGCTGCCTTCTTCCCGCGCATCACCCTGACGGCCAGCGCCGGCTACCTGAGTTCCGACCTTGACTGCCTGTTCAACCTCGGCAATCAGGTGTGGAGCTTCGTCCCCCAATTGCAGGTTCCGCTATTCGACGGCGGTCGCAACCGCGCCAACCTGGATCTGGCGGAGGTGCGGCGCGATCAGGATATCGCTCGCTACGAGAAGAGCATCCAGGTCGCCTTCCGCGAGGTGGCCGATCAACTCGTTGCCGAGGCGCCCCTGAGACGGCAGCTCGCGGCCCAGCAGCGCCTGCATGACATCACCGCGCGCAGTGTCGAGCTGGCGAGCGAGCGCTATCGGCAGGGGCTGGACAACTACCTGACTCTGCTCGACAGCCAGCGCACCCTCTACCAGGCCGATAACGCCCTGATCGAAACCCGGCTGCAGCTGATGATCGCCCACGTCGGCCTGTTCCGGGCACTGGGCGGCGAATGGGAGCGGAGCGGCGAAGCGGATCTTTCCGCTCCACCCGCTACGACCCCGTCGCCCATGGCCTCGCGTTAACACTTGTTTACCGGCCTTCATGAGGTTTTACACGGGCCGTTCTACCGATCGATATCCTGATTTTCAGGCGCCATCTACCGAAGGCGCGCACACAAAAGGAGACGCTAGTGAGGCACGTCGTAAAAAGCATCGGCTTCATCGCCATGATACTGGGCGTGGCGGCCGTACTCGTGGGGTGGCTCATAGACCCTACCGTCTCCTTGAACAACGGCATAAAGCTGGTTTCGATAAAGCGTGAGTTCCTGCAAACCGACTTCTTTCTCTGGGGCGCCATGTTGTTTGCCGCCGGCTTCAATGGCTATTCACTGCATACCGATCTGTGAGACCGACGCGACCTCTCCTTTCGTCGATCCACGGGAAAACGTCTCAGCTTCCAGGACATTTCACGAGCCTTGGCCATGCGTTCCTTCGGCGTCTCGATGATTCTGCTGCTGGCCTTCCTGTCCACCGTGCTCGGCCTGGTCGACCTCGACGAGGCCGACGTGATACGGATCGCCATCTATCGAGGTCCGGCCACGTGCGAGGGTTGTGCCGAGGCGGTAAGGGATGCCATCGAACGGCTTGGGTCGGCCTACCAGGTTGATTTTCTCGGCCCGGACGAACGCCTGGATGTTTCCAGTGCAAACCTGCAACGCTACGAAGCCTACGTCCAGCCGGGGGGTGGTCAGGACATACCGGCTGCCCTGGCCAGTCTGGGCAAGGACAGGATCGCTGCCATACGCGCCTATGTCGCCCAGGGTGGTCAGTATCTCGGGATCTGCATGGGCGCCTACCTCGCGGATGCCGCCAATCTCGGCCTGCTCGATGCCGAGCTGGATTCGGAGGTTGGCCGCCCGGGCTTTCCGGTCACCTCCACAGACGACAGCGTGGTGCTCTTGAGGTGGGGCGGTCGTGAAGATCAGGTGTTCTTCCAGGATGGCCCCTATCTACCGCCTGGATCGGGCGACGGTTTTCGCGTGATCGGCAGCTATGGCAATGGTGACATCGCTGCGGCGCGCTACCGGTTTGGCGCAGGCGTCGTGGTCTTGAGCGGCCCCCATCCCGAAGCCGATGAGTCCTGGTTTCAGGAGGCGCACCTGTCCATGAGCCGGTTTCCCAAAGGCGAGCCGTTCAGGACCCTGTTCGATGCCCTCGACTTCTGACAGGCACCACAGGCACTCATGGTGAGTTGGACCAGGACCACCGACAATTGCCTTTTCGCTCGCTTCACGGCACGGTGACCCGCCCACCTTGACCGGGACGCTCACCTTGACCCCTACCCTGCACATCGCCGCCGCCATCCTCCTGAACGAACGCCAGCAGGTGCTGCTGGTACGCAAGCGGGGCACCACCGCCTTCATGCAACCGGGCGGCAAGGTGGATCCGGGGGAGCAACCCCTGGAGGCCCTGATCCGCGAGCTGGGGGAAGAGCTTGGCCTGGTCATCACGGCAGAGGCTGCGACCTTTCTCGGCAACTTCCAGGCGCCGGCCGCCAATGAACCCGGTTTCAGGGTCGATTGCGCGCTGTATCAGGTAGCCATGGGCGCGGGCGACCAGGCGGTACCCGCCGCCGAAATCGAAGAGGCGGTGTGGGTAGCCGTAGACGGGCCCGGCGATCTGCCGCTGGCGCCCCTGACCCGCGACGTGATCCTTCCACTGCTGGAGCAGCGACTGCTGACCTACTAGCACGCGCTGTCGATCCCTTGGCCACGGACTTCAGCTTTGCCATGCCAGACTGCCTGAAGCCTCGGGCGGCCTGGCGCCGGCCAGCGTCAGACCTTGGGCAAGGGCTGCCATCCCCCGGCCGTACGCACCTCAAGGCAAGCCGGCTGGCCATACAGACGCAGCAGGTACAGCCAGCCGTTGCGCACCAGATCGCGCACTACGGCATGGCTGGCGATCACCTGATCGATCATCGCGCGCGGCGCCTCGATCACCACGTGCAGGCGTAGCGGACGATGCATCCACTGCTGGCCGTCGTGCAGCGACTGGCGCGCCAGACCGATGCGCAGGTCGCCGCCGTTGCCTTCGAACACGCCGATATGGCCGCCCACCACGTTGTGCAGCAACTTGTTGCCGCTGCCGAAGCGCAGGTTGTCGGTGGTCGAGATGAAGTACTGCAGGTTGATCCAGTGCGCCACCACCATGGGCGCCGTCATGATCAGCTCCAGCACCCTGCCCTCCTGGTCTTGCCGCCAATCGTAGTCGTGCAGGAAGACGCGACCCTCCAGGTCCACCGCGCGGGTGCGCGCCCGCGGCGCGGCGATGAAGGCGGCATTGCCGGCGAGGCCCCATTCCGGCCGGGTCTGCGCCCAGTCCCGAGCGCGCCGGCGCAGTTGCCCGAGCAATCTGTCCGGCTGTCCCGGCAGCGGTGCCAGGCCCAGTTTGCCCGCCCGCTGCCGCCGCACCTCGGCGCTGGCGGTGTCCAGAGCCCGCCGCAGGCGCTGCCAGCTGGGCTGGAGCGCTGCAGGAAGCCCCTCGTACCCGAAGACCTGCACCTCATCCGTCGTGGTGTTGTGCAGCCCGGCCAGCACCTGGCAGTGCGGCGGCAGGTCCAGGCCGCGCACCCGCAGCCCGTCGCGCACCTCGGGTTCGTTGAGCAGGCCGGCCAGTAGCCGCGCATTGATCTCGCCGCTCTGGCCACAGCAGGCACCGCAGTCCAGACCCGCTGCCTGAGCATTATTGGCGCTCTGACTGCCATGGCCGAGCAGCACCAACAGGGGCGGCACCGGCCCGTCGAGCCCCATGGCCTTGAGAATGCGCTCGGCCAGGTCGACCTGCTGCAGCCGGGACATCGCCGGTAGCTGTGGTTGCAACTGTTGCCGTTCGTGACGGCGCCAGGCGCTGAGTTCGGGCGAGGGCGCGCCACCCGCCAGGCCATAGGTCCGTCCCAGCAGCGCCCCGGCGTAGCCCAGCCCGACACTTTCCACCAGGGTGAAGCTCGAGGCCGGCAGCCGCTCGAACAGCCGCCAGCGGCCCTGCCGCGCCAGACGCCCCTGACGCACCTGCGCCAGCTGGCGATCCCGGGTGGCATCGCCACTGCCGTCACTTACCTGCAGCTGCGGCGCGAGCAGGCCCGGCAACTGCGGGCGCGTGGCCCCGGTACCCAGCGGCGTATAGGCGATGGGCAGCCCGAAGAAGCCGGCGAAGCCACCGGTTTCCAGTGCCGGACAGGTCTGCTCCAGGGCACGCCTGAGGGGCTCGGAACGCACGTCGATGCAGAAGAACAGCTTGGCCAGCGGCGTCGGGGGCACGGCTGCCGGGATGCGCTGGCACAGCGTCTGCTGCAGATGCTCCTGCCAGGCCAGCTCGTCGGCACGCTGCCAGAGTTGCAGGGCCCGCCAATTGGCCGAGGGCGCCTGCTGCAGGGCCGCCTGCCAGGCCGCACGCCAACTGTGCCACCGGCTATCGGCACCGCGCCGGCGATCATCCACCAGCCACTCCCAGGCCGCGCGGATGGCCAGCAGCTCCAGCAAGGTCTGGTCGTCCTCGCCCTGCAGCCGGGCCTGCCAGCGCCGATAGGCGCACCAGGAGGCCCAGCCCAGGTTGCGCAGCAGCAGGCAGTCGAACCAGGCGGCCCAGTCTTGCGCCGGCAGTCCCAGGTGTTCGACCGCCGCCTCCAGGGCATCTTGGGGTTGCGCCGGCAACGCTGCGATCCGCTGATGCAGATCCTGGCAGCCACTGAGGATGCTCAGGCCCCGGTCGGCCAGCAGACTGGCGCGCCAGGTCTGATAGAGCCCGCCACCCTCTGGCGGATGCCAGTCCGCCTGTTCGTGATCGAACCAGGCCGCGCAGCTCTGACCGATCTGGTGGGTGATCAGCGCCGGCCAGCCCGGGAGCGGAATCCCCGGTTCGGCCAGGTCTTCCAGTAGCGGCAGACCGTGGCAGACCTCAGCGGGGGCGTCCAGTACCTCCAGCAGCCTTGCCGGCTTGCAGGATTCCCCCTGCTCGGCCAGCGCCTGCTGCAGATGGCGTTCGGCGATGCGGCCGTCCTGCCAGGCCTGGCGATAGTCGGCGGCGCCCAGGGTCAGGCGGCTGCCGGCGCGCTGCCAGAGCTGCGCGGCCACGCTCTGCCAGGCCTGATCGCGCCGTTCCCACAGCGGGTTGACGGCGATCATGCGGTCCAGCGGCCAGGTCGGCGCGATACGCGCACAGGCCTGGCGGGCCGCCTCGTGCAACGCCGGGTAAAGGCTGGAAAGCGTTTCAAGGACGGTCATGCGTGGTCTCCAAGGGTGGCGTTCAGGGGCTGGGGCGCACGCGCCGGCCACAGGCGAAAGGTCAGGCGGGTGAAGTGCTCATCCAGGTAGAAGCCGGCGAAGGCCAGCGGGTAGAGACGTTGCGCCAGGGCGCCGCGCGGCCGGGCCAGCAGCAGGCCCTGCAGCAGATAGAGACCGACCAGCATGACCATCGCCACCAGGGCCAGCGGCAGCGGCGCCGTGGCGAGGTGCTGGCCGAGGATCCAGCCGGCCGCCTGATGCCACAGCAGGTAAGCGCCGAGCAGCAGGCCGAACATGAGCAAGCCATAGGCGGGCTGGTCGCGGCGCAGGGTCCAGGGCGCCAGGCCGATCGCCAGCAGCGTCAGGGCCACCAGGGGCAGCGCATGACTGGGCAGCAGCCAGGCCCAAAGCCCTTGCAGCAGCGTCAGCATCAGCGCGGCCACCAGCAGTGCGCGCAACAGCCCGCCCAGTTCGAGCACCGCGGCCTGCGGCTGCAGGGCATGCTGGCGGGCGTGGGCGACCGTCTCACCCGCGGCCAGGAAGGCATGGGCCTTGTAGAGGGAATGGGCGAGCAGGTGCACCAGCGCCAGTTCGTACAGCCCCAGCCCGCACTCCAGCAACATCAGGCCCATCTGCGCGCAGGTCGACCAGGCCAGGCGGACCTTGATGCTGATCCGGGTCATCATCACCAGCGCGGCCAGGACCGCGGTCAGGCCGCCGACCAGCACCAGCAGGCTCTGCGCCGGTACCGCGGCGGAAAACAGCGGGGCGAAGCGCAGCAGCACGAAGCCGCCCAGGTTGACCACCCCGGCATGCAGCAGGGCCGAGACCGGCGTGGGAGCCTCCATCACCTGGATCAGCCAGCCATGCACCGGCAATTGGGCCGACTTCAGAATCACCGTCAGCGCCAGCAGCAGCGCCGCGCCCTGCAGCTCCCAGCCGAGCACACCCCCCGCCTGCACCTGGGCGTTCACCGCGGCGAGGATAAGCGAGAGCTGGCTGCTATCGCCGGCCTGCACCAGCAGCAGGATCGCCAGCAGCAGGCTGACATCGGCGAGGCGGCTGGCGAGGAATTTCTTGTGGGCCGCGACGACGGCCTGCGGGCGCTCGCGGTAGAAGGTCAGCAGTTGGTGCAGGCACAGGCTGGACAGGATCCACGCCCCGGCAATCAACAGGAGGTTGCCGCTGGTGACCACCGTGGCCACCGCCGCCAGGGTGCCCAGCAGCGCGAGCACATAGCGCCGCTGCCCGGCTTCCCCCTCCAGATAGCGCCGGGAATACTCGATGATCACCAGCGCCAGCAGGCTGATGAGTCCGGCCATCGCCAGGCCGAGGCGATCAGGGTGCTGGGTGCCGACGAGCGCCTGTAGCCAGGCCGCCAGCACCAGGAAGACACCCAGATAACCCGCGACCCGCGCAGGTACCCAGAGGCGGCTCGGTGCAGCGAGGAAGACCGCGGGCAACAGCGCCAGGGCATAGACCCAGGGCAACAGTGGGGCGAGGGAAAACAGCAGGCTAGACATCTTGCACACTCCATGAACACCAGATACCGACAGTGTCCGGATGTGTACGAATTATTTAAAATAGATTGATCAGAATCTAACGTTCACTTTTGAAGAACGAAACATGCGTCGACTCAATTTCCATCACCTGCACTACTTCTGGGCCGTCGCCAAGGAAGGCAATCTCACCCGCGCTGCCGAGGCGCTGCATGTCTCCCAATCCGCCCTCTCCACCCAGATCCGCGTGCTGGAAGACCAGCTTGGCCATCCGCTGTTCATCCGCTCCGGACGCAGTCTGCGGCTGACCGAAGCCGGGCAGCTGGTGCTGGACTACGCCGACACCATCTTCGCCCTGGGCAGCGAATTGCAGGACACCCTGCAGAACACCCAGGAAGCCAACCAGACCCTGCGCATCGGCTCCGTGGCGACTCTCTCGCGCAACTTCCAGGAGAACCTGCTGCGCCCCTTCCTCGGTCGGGAAGACCTGGTGCTGACGCTCGAATCCGGCAGCGTGGACGAATTGCTGGAGCGCCTGGCCCTGCACAAGCTGGACGTGGTGCTGACCAACCAGGCGGTGAGCGCCGACAGCCAGCGCATCTGGCAATGCCGCCTGCTGCATCGCCAGCCGGTGTGCCTGATCGGCCCGCCCCGCCAGGACAGCCGTCCCTTCGACGTCCATCGGGATCTGCAACAGGCACGGCTGATCGTGCCCGGGCGCAGCAGCGACGTGCGCAGCCAGTTCGACGTCTATTGCAGCGGCCAGGGACTGACGCCGCGCATCTGCGCCGAGGTCGACGACATGGCCCTGCTGCGTCTGCTGGCCCGCGACTCCGGCGACCTGGCCCTGCTGCCCGCCGTGGTGGTGCAGGACGAACTGCGCAGCGGCGCGCTGCAGCTCTACGCCGAAGTCCCCGAGATCGCCGAACGCTTCTATGCGGTGACGCTGCAGCGGCAATTTCGCCTGAGTATTCTGGAGGAGTTGCTGGGGCGGGCGGCGGTGCCGGATGCGACCTCTGGGCCAGAGGCGCCTTGACCCCAGGTACTGAAATCGCCGAGCGGTCATAGCCGCTCGGTGCTTAATCAAGTACCCGCTACCTCACCACGCCATTGGCTTTGAACAGCCAGGCAAAGGCCTGGTCCAGAGTCGGCGATGCCGTGTCGACAGGCTCGCGTGCGAGCTGCGCGGCTGTCCGCGCAAACACTTCCCTGACCCCGGGCAGCACCGCCACCGGCAGCTCGGCAGCCCGCAGTTGGCGTTCGGCCTCTTCCACTTCCTTGAGACGGCGCGGAGCGTGGACCACATGCGTCCTGATCAGGGCGCCGAGAAAGTCCCTGAGCGAAGCCTGATCGATATCGCTCAGAGCATCGTGGAGCTTTTCCGTGACGCCCTGCTTCTCGGCCGCCATGAAGCACTCGATGGTCAGGGCTTCCAGCCCCTTGGTGAACACGCTGCGCAGGATCTTCAGGGCGGCCGCATCGCCCGCGGCGCCTCCCTCGACGGGCTTGAGCGGTGCACCGGCTTCGGCGAAGAGCGCAACCGCGCGCTCCAGACCGAAGCCGGCGCCCAGCAGATTGGTTTTCGCGTGCGTCAGCGCAATGGCCCCCAGGATGGCCACGTCCACATAGGGGATCGAGCGCTCGGCCGCGATGGCCGCGGCTCGCCTGATCTGCTCAGGATCCGCGGTGGTCATGTCGATGAACAGCGCACCCGCCGGCATAAGGGCGAGCGCCTGCTCGGCGACCGGGAGCGAGACGGTGCCGAACACGCAGGAGACGACGGCGTCGCACTCGGCGACCGCGTCTTCTACCGAGGTGACGAGTGCCAGGTCGTGCTCCTTGGCAAAGGCCTGGGCTCTGGGTGAGGGCTTGAGGTCGCACAAGAGGATTTCGTGGCCGGCTGCCACCCAGGGGTGCGCATAGGTAAGGCCCACTTCGCCTGCGCCGATAATCGCTAGCTTCATTTGCGTGTTCCGTAATCAGTGGGCCGCGTAGGCGCCCCGGTAGGTTCCAGCGGCGATCTGCGCGAGCATCTCCGCTTCCTTGCGCTCGGTCGCCAGGCACCGATCGAGCAGCTCCGCCGCCTGGGCGATGGGAAAGGCGACGATGCCGTCATGGTCACCCACGACGAGGTCTCCCGGAGACACGATCATGTCGCCGATGGTCACCGGCACGTTGATCTCGCCCGGGCCGTTCTTGTAGGGGCCACGGTGATAGCCCCCACGCGCGAAGATGGGAAAGCTGCCCTGGCTGATCGTCGCCAGGTCGCGAATCGCTCCATCGACGACGACCCCTGCGGCACCGCGCTTTTCCGCGATAGCCGCCATGATGTCACCCATCAGGGCACGACTCAGGTCGCCACCGCCATCGACCACCAGCACCTGCCCAGGGACGAGGAGCTCCAGCGCCTGGTGGATCGCCCGATTGTCGCCGGCCGGTACTTTGACGGTGAGGGCAAGGCCCGCCATGGTGCCTTCGATCCGGTGGAAGGGTCGCAGCCGAGCGCCCGGAAGCCGGTCGAGACAGTCGCTGATGATCGAGGTGGAGGTGCGGGCGAAGGCTTCGACCAGCGCGGTCGGACGGGAAGCGATGACGTTCATGGGGGCTCCTCTTGTTGGATAACGTCAAGGATAGGCCGCTGGCCAAATAGAAAAAGCGATATTAAGGTATGGCCACTCATGCCCTGAAGGAATGCCAATGGTCACGTTACGGCAATTACTGGCGCTGCACTGGATCGAACGGCTGGGCACCTTCGAAAGGGCTGCGGAGCATCTCAACACGACTCAGTCGGCCATCTCGAAACGCGTGCAGGAGCTGGAGTCCTCCACCGGCCTGCAACTGTTCGATCGCTCGCAGCGGGGTGCCCGCTTCACTGCCGAGGGTGAGGAGTTGCTGGTCATTGCGCGGGAGATGCTCGATCTGAACGAGCGCATCACCTCGCTCAAGGACGGCAAGCACGTCACCACGCGCCGCCTGCGACTGGGCGTTACCGAGCTTACTGCCTGGACCTGGCTACCGCGCCTGGTCACACGACTGGTCGCGGACTTTCCCGGGCTTACCGTGGAGCCCGAGGTCGACATGAGTCGCAACCTGCATGAGCGGCTGATGGACGACCTGGTCGACCTCATCGTGATCCCGGATACCTTCACCGCCCCCGAGGTCACCAGCATCCCCCTGGCGACCGTGGAGAATGCCTGGATGGCCGCGCCGGGACTGGTGCGGAATTCAGGCGTGGTGAGCCTGGCCGAGCTGGCCAAGTATCCCATGCTGATGCAGGGCAAGAAGTCAGGATCGGGCCTGTTCGTGAATCGCTGGCTGCATGCCCGGGGCATAGAGCTGCCCAGGATCCTCTCCTCCGACAGCCTTACCGCCATGCTCGGCCTGGCCTCGGCGGGCCTGGGCGTCACCTATCTGCCGCGCGAATGTTTCCGCCCGCTGGTGGACGAAGGCAAGCTCGTCATCGTCGAGACCGATCCCGAGCTGCCACCGGTTCCCTACATGGCGATGTACCGCAACGATCGACCTTCGACCTTCGTCGCCGAGATCGCCACGCTGGCGACGCACCTCTGCGACTTCACGAAACAGTTGCAGCGCTAGTCCGGTATCGCCAGACCGCCTCGCTGCCAGCGGAACGGCAGCGCCACAGGCGGCCGCGACCGTGAATCAGGATGCGCCACCCTTAGGCAGCGGAGGCCTCGACGGGCGCGGTAGCCGGTTCGGCAATGGTCAGCACGAAGGCCAGCGCGGCCAGGGAACAGACGCCGAGGAAGATGAACACCGCGGTCCAGCTGTAGCTGTCCAGCAGGAAGCCGGTGATCAGCGGCGCCATGGCGCCTCCGGCCTGGCCCGCGCTGTTGACCACGGATGCCGCCACCGGATAGGTCGTTCTGGTCGTCAGCCCCATCGAATAGACCGAGAACGACGAGTAGCCGATGTTGAGCAGGAAGCCGGTACCGAACAGCAACAGACCGACCGCGAGCAGTCCATTGGGCGCATAGACCAGAGCGACCATCGTCACGCAGGTCGCCACCGCGCTGATCATCATGGTCGGCTTGCGCCGGCGGTCCAGGACTCGATCCGATAGCCAGCCGCCGACGATATTGCCAAGCACTCCACCGACAAAGGGCAAGGACGCCACGAAGCCCACCTGCATCAGCTCGAAGTGCTTCACTTCGCCCAGGTACTTGGGGAGCCAGGCCAGGAGCACGTTCACCACACCGGTCATGAGCAGGTAGCCCAGACCACACCCCCAGATGTTCCAGGATCTGAACACGGAGCGGGAGGTATCCAGGATGGGGGTACGCTCATACCGCAGCGCGCGGTCGAGCCTGCCGAAATCCCGGTGCTTGCGGACCGACTCGCTGTGCGCAGTCGTCTGGTCTTCGATGTGCTCGGCTTCGGCGTCACTGACCTGCTTGCAGGCCCGCGGGTCATTGGGGACAAGCCACCACCACAGCAAGGCCAGTAACACACCCGGCAGGGCGAAGGCGATGAACATGGTGCGCCAGCCATCGAGCAGAATCAGCGCCGCTCCCAGGGGCGGTGCGATCACCGCGCCCATCTTCGCGGCGGACAGGAACGCCCCGGTAGCCGTGCCCTTTTCCCGCGGCGGAAACCAGCGGTTGATGGTGCTCAACATCGACAGCGGCAAGGCAGCTTCTGCGACGCCCAGAGCCGAGCGATAGAGCTTGAGCATACCGATGCTATGGGAGGTGCCGATCAGCAGCGTCACGAGCGATGTCATGCCAATCGCCGCGGGAGTAACCACACGCACGCTGACCTTGCTCAGCAGAAAGCCTGCCGGTATCTGACCGAGCGAGTAGAACAGGAAGAAGGCACTGACCAGCAGACCCACCTCGGCATTGGTCGCGCCGAACTCCTTCTGGATATAGGGCAAGGCGATGCCGATGTTGGCCCGATCAGCTGCAGCGAGCATGTACACGACCACGATGACCGTCAGCACCACCCAGCGATAGCGGGTCCTGGACCGCGTCTGCAGCGCTGACCGTTCCGCTACTGCCGGTGCCGGCTTTGAAGCCAGGGATTCGGTCATGAGTCCTCCGAGTTTTATGTTTATTGAAGTGACGGAGGTTTTACGACGCCCTATTAATGGAAAAAAGCGATAAAGAGGCACAGGCATTCATTCCCCTTTGGAATGCGCTTACGTCATATCCGGTAGGATGGCGGTGCTTGAGCCCTTGGCAGCCGCAACTCCGTCTGCCCCGCTGCGCTCCCCGCACCGGGATGCCGGCCGGAAACACGGATAACCCTTAATCAACGGGCGAGTCTGTAGATCCTCTTTCCGGTTGATGGACTGGCGCCAACCACCCAGCACCCCAGGCGTGCCCTCCTCCCCCTCGCCCGCTACAATGCGTGCCTTGCCGTGCCACGCCTGACCGAGAAGAATCGCCATGTCCCTGCCCAAGCACCATCTGGAATTGCTCAGCCCGGCCCGCGATGTCGGTATCGCGCGAGAGGCCATCCTGCATGGGGCCGATGCCATCTATATTGGCGGGCCGAGCTTCGGGGCGCGGCACAATGCCTGCAACGAGGTCAGCGAGATCGCCGAGCTGGTAGCGTTCGCCCGGCGCTACCACGCGCGCGTGTTCACCACCATCAACACCATCCTGCATGACGACGAGCTGGAGCCGGCACGCAAGCTGATCCACCAGCTGTACGACGCCGGCGTGGATGCGCTGATCGTGCAGGACCTGGGCGTGCTGGAACTGGACATCCCGCCGATCGAGCTGCATGCCAGCACCCAGACCGACATCCGCACCCTGGCGCGGGCCAAGTTTCTCGACCAGGCCGGCTTCTCCCAGCTGGTATTGGCGCGCGAGCTGAATCTGCAGGAGATCTCGGCCATTGCCGCCGAGACCGACGCGGCCGTCGAATTCTTCATCCATGGCGCCCTGTGCGTGGCCTTCTCCGGCCAGTGCAACATCTCCCATGCCCAGACCGGCCGCAGCGCCAACCGCGGCGACTGTTCCCAGGCCTGCCGCCTGCCCTACACCCTGAAGGATGACCAGGGTCGGGTGGTGGCCTTCGAGAAGCACCTGCTGTCGATGAAGGACAACAACCAGAGCGCCAACCTGCGCGCCCTGGTCGAGGCCGGCGTGCGCTCCTTCAAGATCGAGGGGCGCTACAAGGACATGGGCTACGTGAAGAACATCACCGCCTACTACCGCCAGCTGCTCGACGAGATCCTCGAAGACCGCAGCGACCTGGCGCGCGCCTCCAGCGGTCGCACGGCGCACTTCTTCGTGCCCGATCCGGACAAGACCTTCCACCGCGGCAGCACCGACTACTTCGTCACCGACCGCAAGGTGGACATCGGTGCCTTCGATTCGCCGACCTTTACCGGGCTGCCGGTGGGTCAGGTGGAAAAGGTCGGCAAGCGCGACTTCATCGCCGTGACCGAAGAGCCGCTGTCCAACGGCGACGGCCTCAATGTGCTGGTCAAGCGCGAGGTGGTGGGCTTTCGCGCCAACGTCGCCGAGCTCAAGGGCGAATTCGAGGAGGACGGGGCGAAGCGCTATCGCTATCGCGTCGAACCCAACGAGATGCCCGAGGGGCTGTTCCGCCTGCGGCCGAATCACCCGCTGTCGCGCAATCTGGACCACAACTGGCAGCAGGCCCTGCTCAAGACCAGCGCCGAGCGCCGCATCGGCGTGCGCTGGCAGGCCGAGCTGCGCGAGCAGCGGCTACAGCTGACCGCCACCAGCGAGGAAGGCTTGAGCGTCACGGTTACCCTGGACGGCCCCTTCGGCGTTGCCAACAAGCCGGATCAGGCGCTGGACGGCCTGCGCGACCTGCTGACCCAGCTGGGCACCACCGAATACCATGCGCTGGACGTGACCCTGGATGCCCCCCAGGCCTTCTTCGTACCCAATTCGCAGCTCAAGGCGCTGCGCCGCGAGGCCATCGAGCAGCTGACCGCCGCCCGCGTCGCCGCCTACCCGCGCGGCCGTCGCAAGGCCGAGACCAGTCCGCCGCCGGTGTACCCCGAGTCGCACCTGTCGTTCCTCTACAACGTCTACAACCAGAAGGCCCGCGATTTCTACCACCGCCATGGCGTGCAGCTGATCGATGCGGCCTACGAGGCCCACGAAGAGCCTGGCGAGGTGCCGGTGATGATCACCAAGCACTGCCTGCGCTTCTCCTTCAACCTCTGCCCCAAGCAGGCCAAGGGCGTCACCGGCGTACGCACCAAGGTCGCGCCCATGCAGCTGGTCCACGGCGACGAGGTGCTGACCCTGAAGTTCGACTGCAAGCCCTGCGAGATGCACGTGGTGGGCAAGATGAAGGGCCATATCCTCGACCTGCCGCTGCCGGGCAGCCAGGCCGCTGCCAAGGCGCTGGCCAGCATCAGCCCGGAAGACCTGCTCAAGACCATCCGCAACAAGCCGACCGGCTACAGCCACTGAGCCCGGGTGGGCTCCCGGGAGCTATCGGGTCTGGCGTCCCGCAGGCCAGGTGATCGCCGCCGGAGCCCGGCCCCCTGCCGCGCTGTCCGCCCCTTCGCGAAACCGCCATTCCCTTGCCCCTTCGAGCGTGACCGGCGCTCACTCCTCGGTGCTGCCAGGGGCCACTAGAAACACCCGATCGACAGATCAGGTGAGCCCAGTTTTTTTCGACTCGGCAGCGCCTGCCGTAACGACCGGGCCAGAGGCGCTCAGGGTTGCCAGTCGCCCGATCGACACGTCTCGAACTGCGCCCGACCATGAAAAAAAGTGCACGGCACCGCCGCGATGGACTCCAACCTGGCTGATGCCATTCACGGGTTCCTGGCTGAACGGCCGAGCTGGCGAATGGCGTCCTGTGTTCCAGTTGGCCACGAGAGCGCTGGGATAAAACGAGTCGCGACCGCGCCTGCGCGGCCGAGTCGTGGCGATTTCTGAACCGGCTAGAAGACCCCTTTGCTTTATGGATCTCGGATTTTTCAACACCCTGCTATCGACCAGTCTGCTCGGCATCTCGCTGGCCAACTGGCTCGCCATGCTGTGCATCATCCTGCTCAGCTTCACCCTCGCCCGCACCGTCATCGGCTTCGTCCTGAGAAACCTGCGGACCCGCGCCGAGAAACCGGGCGCCCATGTCAGCCATATCGCCATCCAGGTGCTCTCCAGCACCAGCAATACCCTGCTGCTGCTGGCCGCTATCCTGATCGGCGTGGGGACACTGGACCTGCCCGAGCGCTGGCTGACGCGGGTCAGCAGCCTCTGGTTCGTGGTCGCGGCCCTGCAGGTCGGGCTGTGGGCCAACCGGGCGGTCGCCCTGGCGGTGCACCATTACTTCGTCAAGCACAGCCAGGCCGACGTCTACCAGGGCAGCGCCCTGGCCACCCTGTCGCTGTGGGGCGCCAAGGTGCTGCTCTGGGCCGTGGTCGGCCTGGCCATGCTGTCCAATCTCGGCGTCAACATCACCGCCTTTGTCGCCAGCCTCGGCGTGGGTGGCATCGCCATCGCCCTGGCCGTGCAGAACATCCTGGGTGATGTGTTCGCCTCCCTGTCGATCGCGGTCGACAAACCCTTCGAGGTGGGCGACTTCATCGTCGTCGGCTCGCTGGCGGGCACCGTCGAACACGTGGGCCTGAAGACCACGCGGATCAGAAGCCTGGGCGGCGAGCAGATCGTCATGGCGAACGCCGAGATGATCGGCAGCACCATCCAGAACTACAAGAAGCTGCAGGAGCGTCGCATCGTCTTCAAGTTCGGCCTGACCTATGCCAGCCAGCCGAAGCAGATCAGGCAGGTCACCGCCGCCCTGAAGGACATCATTCAACGGCAGGACAAGACGCGCTTTGACCGGGCTCATCTGCTGGCCTTCGGCGACAGCTCGCTGGACTTCGAGGTCGTCTACATCGTCCTGGATGCCAGCTACAACCTGTACATGGACATCCAGCAGGCGATCAATCTGGAGATGATGGAAGCCTTCGCCAAGATCGGCGTGCGCTTCGCCCTCTCCAGCAGAAGCCTGTATGTCGAATCCCTGCCTGGGGACTTCATGGCCGAGCGGGATCGGCAGGAAGAGAATGAATCGGTTGGCCAGCACCGGCCAGTGATCCAGTAGGAATCCGCCAACCAAGGGGTGCCGGCGCTGCCGTCGGGGCGTTCGTCCTGGTGGACGCCTCGACGGCAGCGCCCGGGCGAGCCGCCGGCTCAGGCGCGGCAGCGGCCTACCGCGCGGCTGCCGCGGGTACCTGGCGCGCAACGCCAGCGTAGGCGTCGAGCATCCGCTCGCACCAGGCGGTGATGGGATCGTCCTGGGCCAGCAACGCCTGGGCACTGACGATCCGCGCCCACTGAAAGGCGCCGAAGACGATGTGATCGGCATAGGCCGGGGCTTCGCCGGCCAGGTAATCCTGCACCGCCAGGGTGCTGCGCAGGGGCTTCAGGATGTCGCGAAAGGCCTGCAGCGAGGTTTCGCGTTGCCCAGCCAGGGCCTCCAGCGACACGCCAAATGCCGCCTCGCGCGTCCGCTTGAAGTAGTCCTGGTCGGCTTCATCCAGAACCCCATGGACGTCGCGCAGGATCAACCGCGCCAGCGCCGGATGGACACTGTCCGCGACCCATTGGTTGATGAAGCGCGTCGTTGCCTTGAGCGAGGCATCGCCCAACAGGGCAGGCCGCTCGGGGTACTGGCGATCCAGGTACTCGGCGATGGTCCAGCTGTCACTCACGCACTGGTCGCCGTCGACCAGCACCGGCACCTTGCCCTGGCCGGAAAAGGCGATGGCCTCCTTCTCGTGGAAGCGCCAGGCCACGGTCTCCACCGGCAACCCCTTGTGCGCCAGCGCCAGCCGTGTGCGCCAGCAATAGGGACTGAAGCGGCAGCTGTCGTCGGCGCCGGTCAGTTCGTACAGGCGTAAGGGTTGAGTCATCAGGAGGTTCCTTTTGGTTGTTCAGCAAGCCATCCAGAAACGGCAGCCCGCAGGAGGGTCGGACCAGCGCGGCGGCTGCTCTCACCTTGCTAGGACCACGCCTCGACCGCAAGTGTCCAGCTCGGGTGGGATCGCCAGGCCGCGAGCAACCGCTCCCTGACAGGGGACCCGAGGAATGCATCACCGCAGAAATCGGCCGCCGAGATGACTGTCATGGCCCGAGTGCCGACCGCTCCGAGATGGTCGTCAGGCAGAGGACCTGGCCTTCCAGAGAGGTCGGGTTACAGCGCTCAGCCACTATCGCCGCTCCATCCATTCGCCAACCAAGCCTTCAGAACGACAGGTCATGACCGTCGATTTTCAATCAGTTACCAGCGAAATGACCCGTTTCGCCGGGTACTGCCCTGCACAACGCCTCCCTACAATGGCCTCACAACAAGAAAAGCGCCAAGCGCGTGAGGACCGAACCATGTATCGCGACCACATCGTCAAACCTCGCGCGACAGACAGCCTTCCGTTCATGGCCGCGGTAGCCGCCGCCGTCTTTCTGCTGGCCTGCGTCTATGGCGTCGGCGAAGGTGGTCTGGCCCGTCTCATGGGACCGATCGTGCTCGACCTGGAAGCCCCCATGCTGCGCAACATCGCGGTCTCCGGGACGCTGACCCTCACCCTGATGCTGAACCTGTTCATCCTTGGCCGATTTCCGCTGAAGGCTCAGGTGGCCACCGTCTGGTGCGAGTTGCTGCTGCTGTTCCTGCTGTTCTTCGATACCTTCGATCTGTCCTACAGCTTCATCTTCAGCAAAGTCGGCTTCATGATCACCCAAGGGGTGTTCACCACCGTCTACGTCTCGGCGCTATCCATCGCCATCGCTTTCGTGCTGGCCTTGCTGGGCGCCACTGCGCGTCTTTCGGCCAACGGCTTCGCCGTCGCCATTGCGAGTTTCTATACCTCGTTCTTTCGCGGCGTACCGCTGCTGATCCAGATCTACCTGATCTACCTGGGCATTCCCCAACTGGGCTATGTCGTGGGCGCGGTGCCAGCGGGGGTGCTGGCGCTGTCGCTGTGCTACGGCGCCTACATGACCGAGATCTTTCGTGCCGGGATCAGCAGCATCCCGCGCGGGCAGTGGGAGGCCTGTCGGGCAATCGGCCTCACGCCCTTCCAGGCCATGACCCGCGTGATCCTGCCGCAGTCGATGCGGCTCATCATTCCGCCGACCGGCAACCAGTTCATCTCGATGCTCAAGGACAGCTCGCTGGTGTCGGTGATCGGGGTCTGGGAGCTGATGTTCCTGGCGCG
Source organism: Pseudomonas sp. SHLD1 (assembly GCF_028640935.1). Lineage (NCBI taxonomy): Bacteria > Pseudomonadati > Pseudomonadota > Gammaproteobacteria > Pseudomonadales > Pseudomonadaceae > Pseudomonas > Pseudomonas sp. SHLD1. The sequence goes on along the minus strand of NZ_JAQZAD010000013.1, from coordinate 423,717 downwards.
TACCCAGGGGCGCGCGGAGTTCCGCCACCTGGAAATGCTGATCACGGCCGCAGTGCTCTATTGGATGCTGTCGATCCTGCTCGAAACCGTGCAGGCCCGTCTGGAAAAGCGCTTCGACCGCGCCCATCGCTAACCCGGGAGCACCCAATGCATCAAACTTCGGCTCCATCCAACCTCAATGCGGCCGTCGCGGTACGCGATCTGCAGAAATGGTATGGCGACTTCCAGGTCCTCAAGGGGATCGACCTGCACATTGGCAACGGCGAGATCGTCGTGATCTGTGGTCCCTCCGGCTCGGGCAAGTCGACGCTGATCCGCTGCCTGAACCTGCTGGAAGACTTCCAGCAGGGCGAGGTGCGGATCGCCGGCCAGGTGCTGACCCGCGAAGCGGCCAGCGTGGCCAGTATCCGCCGACAGGTCGGCATGGTGTTCCAGCAGTTCAACCTCTTCCCACACCTGACGGTGCTGGAGAACCTGATGCTGGGCCCGCGCCTGGTCGGCAAGCTCGACCAGGCCGAAGCACGAAAACTGGCCCTGCAATACCTGGCGCGGGTACGGATCGCCAACCAGGCGGACAAGTATCCCGGCCAGCTCTCCGGCGGCCAGCAGCAGCGGGTCGCCATTGCCCGGGCGCTGTGCATGAAGCCACGCATCATGCTATTCGACGAACCGACCTCGGCGCTCGACCCGGAGATGGTCAAGGAAGTCCTGGATGTAATGGGCGAGCTGGCTCAGGACGGCATCACCATGCTCTGTGTCACCCACGAGATGGGCTTCGCCCGCAAGGTGGCCGACCGGATCATCTTCATGGACCAGGGCCAGATCATCGAAGAGGCCCGTCCGGACGAATTCTTCGACAATCCGCGCCAGCCGCGAGCGCGTGAATTTCTCTCGCAGATCCTCAGTCACTGACCACCGCCGTTACACCCCTCACGACAACAACAAACGTGTATCCGGAGACATCACCATGATCCCAGCCGCTCGTCTTCTCACCGCTGTCGCCGCCGCTGCCGCCCTGAGTGCCGCCCTGCCCTCCGCCTGGGCCGGCGCGACCCTGGACCGCATTCACCAGACCAAGGTCATGAAGGTGGCGACCGCAGCCAATTGGCCGCCGCAGTCCTTTCTCGGCGAGGACAATCAGCTGCGCGGCTTCGACATCGACGTGGCGACCGAGATCGGGCGTCGACTCGGGACCAAGGTGACCTTCGTGACGCCCGAGTACGGCATCATCACCGCCGGTCGCTGGGCCAATCGCTGGGATCTCTCCGTCGGTTCCATGACGCCGACGACCGCCAGGGCGCGAGTACTGGATTTCCCTGCCGTCTACTACTACACACCCTATGTGTTCGCGGTGCACAAGGACGCGGCCAAGACGACGGTCTCCGCGCTGAATGGCAAGAAGATCGGCGTCGAAGCCGGTACCACTTCAGAGGATTACATTAACAGGCGTCTGAAGATCGATGCCGCCGATGTGCCCGCGTTCACCTACGAGGTGGAGCCTGGCGAAGTCCTCACCTATGGCGACAGCATGGGTCCGCTCGACGATCTGCGCATGGGCAACGGCACCCGGCTGGACGCCACCCTGTCGGCACTGCCCACCGTGCTGGGCGCCATCAAGGCGGGTTACCCCATCGCCGCCGTAGCGGGCAAACCGGCCTACTACGAACCCCTCGCCATCGCGGTCGACAAGGGCGACGAGGCCTTCAACGCGGAGCTGGCCAAGGCCATCACCGACATGAAGGCCGACGGTACGCTCAAGCAACTCTCGCAGAAATGGTACGGCACTGACCTCACCCTGATTCAGTAACCATCGCTTCAGACACCCGTACCCGTCATGCGGCGGGTGCGTGGACCGCTGCTGCCCGAAAAAGGACACCCGCTGATGGCTGCCTATAGCAACAACTATTACACCGGAACCATGCGCGCGACCACGCAACGCGCGCCTTTGCTAGGCGATGTGGCGGCGGACGTCTGCGTCATCGGCGGCGGCCTGGCCGGTCTGAGCACGGCCTGGGAGCTGCTGGCGCGTGGCCGTTCGGTGGTCTTGCTGGAAGCGAATCGCGTAGCGTGGGGAGCCTCTGGCCGAAACGGCGGATTCGTCCTGCAGGGCTGGTCGGAAGGCCTGTCCGCGATCGAACGGCGCTGCGGCCGTCAGACAGCGGCCGCCTTGTTCAGGCTGTCGCTGGAGGGTGTCGACATCGTCCGGGACACCATCGCCCGCCACCACTTGCCCGGCTGTGCACCCACGGCCGGCAAGCTCAGCGTGGTGCGCTACGAGGATGGCATCAATCTGCAACGGACCCGCGATCGCATGGCGCGGGACTTCGACTTCGAACTGGAGTATCTGGGCACCCAGCAGATCCGGGAGCGTCTGAAGACCGACCGCTATTTTCAGGCGCTACGCGACACCCATGGCTTTCACTTCCACCCCTTGAACTACTGCCTGGGTCTGGCGGAGCTATTCGAGGCCGGCGGCGGCGTGATCCACGAGCGCACGGCAATGCGCGAGGTGGTGAGCCAGGCGGACCGTCACCGGGTCACGACCAACCAAGGCTCGGTGACCTGCCGCGACGTGGTCTACTGCTGCGGAGGCTATGGCGGTACGGAATTCGGACGACTCCGCCGCGCCTTCCTGCCGATCGCCACCTACGTGGTGCTGACCGAGCCTCTGGGCGAGCGGCTCGCGAGTGCCGTAACCACCACGGATGCGGTCGGCGACAACCGACGCGCCTCGGACTACTACCGCATCGTCGAAGGCGATCGTCTGCTCTGGGGCGGGCATATCACCACTCACAACCTGCAGGACGAGCAGCGGCTCGGGCAATTGCTCACCCGCGACATCCTCGCTGTCTATCCCCAGCTGCAGGGTCTGAAGATCGCCAAAGCCTGGTCCGGACTGATGGGCTATGCGCGCCACAAGATGCCGCACATCGGTCGCCTGGCGACAGGGGTGTGGACCTGTACTTCATTTGGGGGCCATGGTATGAACACCGCACCGATCGGGGGCCGCGTGATAGCGGAAGCCATCTGTGGCGAGACGGATCGTTATCGGCTGTTCTCCGCCTACGGCCTCGAATGGAATGGCGGTCCGGTCGGACCAGCAGCCGCGCAGACCGTCTATGCCTATCTCAAGCTGATGGACAGATTTCAGGAAGCCCGGGCGCACGGACACCGTTGAGCCGAGGAAAGGTCATGGACGCACGCAACACCGGAGCGCTGTTTCAGTTGACGGAGAAGGATCGGCAGCTGCTGGCGCTTTTGCAGGCCAATGCCCGCGAGCCCACTGCGGCCCTGGCGCGCAAGCTCGGCGTCTCACGCTCCGCCGTACAGGAGCGGATCACCCGCCTGGAACGGGCTGGCGTGATCACCGGCTACAGCGTCCGCATCGACCAGGATCGCCTGCAGCAGGTGATCAACTGCTTCACCATGACCTCCTGCACCAACAAGAGCTACACCGATGTCATGACGCACCTGCGCAACATGGAAGCGGTACAGGCCGTGTATGCCGTGTCGGGTGAATCCGACTTCATCATCCACCTCGCTACCCATACGCTCGGCGAGCTGAATGCGGAGCTCACCCGCATCAACATGATCAAGGGTGTCGCCCACACCGCCTCGCACATCGTGATGGAAACGAAGTTCAGCCGGAAACTGACGATCTGAACGGGCGCAATCGCGCCCAAACGCAGTCTCGATAGCCATTCCCCTCGCCAGTGGCTCATGTATCGCTTGACTGAATTGCAGCAACCGACGGCAGACCTTAGCTCGGCTCCCCCGACAGCCGTCCACCCAGGCTCTCGACGACCTCCCACCTCCTGGCCATGACGAACGCTGTACTCGCCGGACGGACTCTCCATCTGGCAGGCGAAGGGCGCTAGCCAAGCGACGCTCGCGGGAACCTGCCCACCGACCGGGCTCTGCTCCACCGTATCGGCTACAGTTCAGCCAACCCTTCGCCTGTTGCGAACGCCTGGCACCGGAAGAGCCACGCGTGAGAAGGCGCGCAAAGCACCTCAAACCAGGAGTCTCACATGGAGCAGGACAACCAGGCGCCAAACTACATCACCTCGCTGGAATCGCTGGAAAGCCTCTACGGCGAGGTTGCGGCACCCTCGATCCTCAAGGAAACAGACCATATTCACCCTGCCTACCAGCCCTTCATCGAGGCAGCGTCCTTCGTGGTATTGGCCTCCTCAGGCCCCCAGGGACTGGATGCCTCGCCGCGCGGCGATGCGCCCGGCTTCGTGCAGGTCGAGGACGCCAGGACGCTCTACCTGCCGGATCGCCGGGGCAACAATCGCCTGGATACGCTGCGCAACATCCTCCAGGATCCCCAGGTAGCGCTGCTGTTCCTGATTCCCGGCATTGGCGAGACGCTACGGATCAACGGCACCGCCCGTATAGCCGTCGATCCCGCGCTGCTGGCGCGCTTCGAGGTCAAGGGCCAGCGCCCGCGGACGGTGCTGGAGATCAAAGTCAGCAGTGTCTACTTCCAGTGCAGCCGCGCGGTGATCAGGGCCGGCTTGTGGGATGCCACCAGGCACCTGCCGCGCAGTGCCCTGCCCTCTCCCGGGTCGATCCTCAAGCAGCTATGTCCGACCCAGATAGACGGCGATGCCTACGACCAGGCCCTGCCGCAGCGGATCGCCAACACCCTCTACTAGACCGACCCACCCTGCTTCAGACCCAGCAAGGACCTGCCATGACCTTCACGGACATCCTCGTTCCCACCTACAGGAATCTGCTTGGCGCCCTGTCGGCCTGGCTCGGCAAGGCCGAGGCCCAACGGCCGGATGGCACGGCCGAGACGCTGCTGGCCGCCCGCCTGGCGCCCGACATGTTTCCCCTCGCCACCCAGATCCGCTTCGCCTGCGTCCAGGCCCAGGAAGGAATGTTGAGACTGCACGACCAGGCCTTTCCGCCCGAACTGACCGACTTGCTCAACGAAGGCCGCAACGCCGGCGAACAACCGGGCACCCTCGCCCAGGCACAGACCCGCATCCGCGAAACCCTGGACAGGATAGAGGCGATCGCAGGCACAGGCCTTCCCATCCAGGAAGGGGCACCGGTCGCCCACGAACTGCCCCAGGGCCTGGTATTCGACTTCACGGCCGAACAGTACGTCCGCGACTGGGCCCTGCCGCAGTTCTACTTCCATGTGATGACCGCCTACGCCATCCTGCGCGCCCAGGGCGTCGAGCTGGGCAAGGCCGATTATGTCGCCCATGTGCTGCCCTATCTGCGCCCCGGGGCGTCGTCCTAGCCGCCAGGCGGCGAACGCCCGAGGCAGCCCTGGCGATCAGCTGACCGCCAGGCGCGGCATGAGCCTCAAGGCCGCGTACTGCAGCAGCATGATGGTCTTGCCGTCGCGCAGGGTCCCGGCATCGATCATCGCCAGCGCCTCCTTCAGCTCGACCTCGAGCACGGCGATGTCCTCGCCTTCCGCGACATTGCCACCTCCGGCCGACTTGCGATCGCCCGGGGCGTATTCGCCGACGAAGAAATGCAGCCGCTCGGTCACCGAGCCGGGGCTCATGAAGGCCTCGAACACCTGCCGCACTTCCCGCACCTGAAAGCCCGTCTCCTCCTCGACCTCGGCGCGGATGCGTACCTCGGGTTCGGCGGCGTCGAGCAGGCCGGCGGGCGCCTCGATCAGCAGGTCGTCGTGCCCGTTGACGAAGGCCGGATAGCGCAGCTGGCGCGTCAGCACCACGGTGCGCCGCTGGGGATCGTAGAGCAGGATGGTCGCGCCATTGCCGCGATCGTAGGTCTCTCGCGATTGCCGCTGCCAGGTGCCGTCACTGCGCAGGAAGGCGAAGGTGGTTTTCTTCAGCACGAACCAGTCGTCAGATAAAACCTCGACCTCTTCGACACGAATACGCGGGGCGATGCTCATGGGCAGTCCTCTGGGTTGGCGAGCGGTGTTTACCGCCCTGGGGCTTCGCGTTAGAATTCGTGCAGTTTCGTGCAACGTCAAGAATTTTCGTGCAGGAGTCCCGGATGCTCACCCGTGAACGTAAGGCGCTTATCCAGCAGGTACTGCGTCAGGAAGGACGGCTGGTCGCCAAGACCTTCAGCCAGCAGCTGGGGGTTTCGGAAGACACCATTCGCCGCGATCTGCGGGAACTGGCGGCTGACGGTGTGCTGCAACGCGTGCATGGCGGTGCCTTGCCGGCTTCGGCGGCAGTCGCGGACTACGCCAAGCGCGAAGAGGCTTCCACGGCCAGCAAGGTGGCCCTCGGCCGGGCGGGTGCGCGCTTGATCCAGCCAGGGCAGATCGTCTTTCTCGATGGCGGCACGACCAATGTCCAACTCGTCCGCCAGCTGCCCAAGGATCTTGCGATCACCGTGGTAACCCATAGCCCGAACATCGCGGTGGAGCTGGTCGAGCATCCGCTGATCGAGGTCGAGCTCGTGGGCGGCCGCCTGTTCAAGCATTCCATCGTCACCCTGGGGGCGGCCTGCGCGGAGGCCATCGCCCGGGTGCGCGTGGATAGCTACTTCATGGGCGTGACCGGCCTGCATCCGGAAACGGGCGCCACTACGGGCAATGGCGAGGAAGCCGCGATCAAGCGGATCATCAGCCGCCAGGCGGCGGAGACCTTCGTTCTGGCGACGCGCGAAAAGCTCGGCGCGGCCTCCCCCTACGGGATCATCCCGCTGGCTGACATCAGCGCCCTGGTGACGGATACGGCGCCTGGCGATGAGGTGCTCGGACCGCTCGGCTCTACGGTGTCCGTGATACACGCCTGAAGCCTGCCGCCTCGTCCAGTTCTTCCCTCGACCTCGACACCCTGCTGGTCACCTCACCGCGGAGCCGCTCATGGCAGAGACCAAGCCTTCTCATCTGGGCCACGGCGTATCGGTGCCGGAACGTATCGTTCCCTTTCCGACATCGATCAGCGCCCAGGCAAGGGCGGCGTTGCAACGCCTGGTCACTGCCGAGGGCAGACCGGTGAATGCACACCTGGACCTGCCCGCGGCAGAGGACAGGGGCGCCTGGCAGGCACTCAAGGATCAGGTGAACAGCCAGTACGCGGTAGCCATGAAAGGCCTGGCAAAACACCTTCGCGCCCGCGTCGAGACATTGATTCTTGGCGATACCGAGATCCATGTGGCTACGCCTGAAGGATCGGCACACCCCCAGCGGGCCTGTATCGACCTGCACGGCGGCGCCCTTCTGTTCGGTGGTGGCGAGGCCTGCCGCGTGAACGCGCGGCAACAGGCGGACCGCTACAGTATCCGCTGCTATGGCGTGGACTATCGCTTACCGCCTGAACATCCCTACCCCGCCGCGCTGGATGACTGTCTCCTGGCCTATCGGCATGCGCTGACCCGACACTCGCCCACCGACATCCTTCTCATCAGGCGTTCGGCGGGCGGCAACCTCGCCCTAGCCATGCTGCTGCGCGGACGTGATGAAGGCCTGCCAATGCCCGCCGGCCTGGTGCTGCTGTCACCCGAGGTCGACCTGACCGAATCCGGCGACAGCTTCCATACCAACCGCCATGTGGATGTGATGCTGCCCCTCCCCCTGATGCCCATCAATCAACTCTATGCAAGCGGCGCGGATCTCGCCCACCCCTATCTTTCGCCCTTGTTCGGCCAGCTTGAGGGACTGCCGCCTACCGTCCTGCAAACGGGTACCCGCGACCTGTTCCTGTCCAACGCGGCGCGCTTGCATCGTGAGCTGCGCCCAGGTGCCCGTCGAGCTCTACCTCGGCGAAGGCATGCCGCACGGTGGTTTCATGGGGGCAACGGCGGAAGACGAAGACGTGGCACAGGAGATTCGCCGCTTCGTCGAGGCCCTGTGGCAACGCCAGGTGTAACGCCGGGTGCTGCCATCGCCGCCTAGCGCAGGCGCGGAGGCTCATCCGCCAGGGCGGTCGTGGACAAGGAGCAAGCGATTCTCTCGGGTGCAAAGACAAATGATCAGGCCAATTAGTCGATGCGGTCTCGAACCGCCCTTGCTACACCTGTTGCCTCCAGGAAAGCTATTGCAACAACGCTTATTGACCTAACTTCAGGAAAATTCGGCGAACATGTAGTAATTGACCACCAAGGCAAAGCGCCACCATAAACTTCCAGATATTCGATCCGAAAGCCTAACTATTGACGTCACTATCCCGTCGTCACATGCGACCAGTCTTGATCGCTGGTCCCTCAGCAGGAGCTTTCAGATGTTCAAGAATTTCCGGATTGGCACCCGCCTCATCGTGTCCTTCATCGCCGTGGCGTCCATCAGCCTGGTGGTGGGATTGGCGGGCCTGAACAACAGCAGTCAGATCAATGATCTGGCGACTCAGCTTTATCAGAACGAATTGCTTGGCCTGTCCTATATCAAGGAGGCCAACATGAATCTGGTCTTCATCGGCCGCGCGCGCAGCAACTTCCTGCTGGCAACCTCCGAAGAGGAGCGCACTCGTGCCCAGGCCGAGGTCAAGCTGGGTCTGGCCAACGTGCGGGACAATCTCGCCAAGGCCCGCCCCCTCTTTAGCAGCGAAGCATCAGCCGCCAATTTCCGGCAGATCGACGAGCTGCTCGGCAGCTATACCTCCCAGCTGGAGCAGGCCATGGCGATCGCCGGCAAGCGGACGCTGCGTGACGCCGATCCTGAGCTGGACAATCAACTGGTCAGCGTCCGTCGTTATGGCGACCAGGTGGGTGTGCTGATGACCGAGCTGTCCAAGCGCAAGGAGCAGAACGCCAGCGACGCCAACGACCTCACCGACCAGATCTATGCCCGCAGCCGGGTCATGCTGATCGGCATCATCGCGGTGGGCGTGGCCTTTGGCATCCTGCTGGGCTTCCTGATGAGCCGCAGCATCACCCGGCCCCTGCGCGCTGCGGTCGAGATCGCCGATCGCCTGGCGGCAGGCGACCTCACCCAGCGCATCGACGCCGAGGGTCGTGACGAGACCGCCGCCCTGCTGCGCGCCATGGACGGCATGAACCAGCGCCTGTCGCAGATCATCAGCGATGTCCGCAGCGCCTCCGATGGCCTGGCCAGTGCTTCGGAGGAGATCTCCGCCACCGCCCAGAGCATCAGCCAGGCCAGCACCGAACAGGCCGCCTCCGTCGAGGAGACCAGTGCCAGCGTCGAGCAGATGTCTGCCTCCATTGCCCAGAATACCGAGAACGCCAAGGTTACCGACGGCATGGCCGGCAAGGCCAACCGCGAGGCGAACGAAGGCGGCCAGGCCGTCAGGGACACCCTGGTGGCCATGAAGACCATCGCGGCCAAGATCAGCATCATCGACGACATCGCCTACCAGACCAACCTGCTGGCCCTCAACGCTGCCATCGAGGCGGCGCGGGCCGGCGAGCATGGCAAGGGCTTCGCCGTGGTAGCCTCCGAAGTGCGCAAACTGGCGGAACGCAGCCAGGTCGCCGCCCAGGAGATCAGCAACGTCGCCCAAGGCAGCGTGGCTCTGGCCGAGCGTGCCGGTTCGCTGCTGGACGAGATGGTGCCCTCCATCAGCAAGACCTCCGACCTGGTGCAGGAGATTACTGCCGCCTCGGAAGAACAGACCTCCGGCGTCGAGCAGATCAACAGCGCCATGCTGCAGCTGAGCCAGGTGACCCAGCAGAACGCCTCGGCGTCCGAGGAACTGGCCGCCACCGCCGAAGAGATGAGCAGCCAGGCCGAATTGCTCCAGCAACTGATGGAGTTCTTTACCCTGAACAGCGCCTTGACCGCATCAGCCCTGCCGCGTCCCGCTACCAAGCAACCAGAGTCGAGATTACGCAAGCGGGCTGCGTCCCTGACCGCCCCCTCGCGGCATGCAACGCACGGCACCGTGCCGGCTGGCTACTGCCGTTTCGAAGAGCCCGCCTGAGACCCGCTCCGTAGTGCTTCGGCCTTGACCCGCAGATGCTGATCACCGTGTCAGCATCTGCGTCGGCAAGACAGCAGGCCAAGCCACTTCAGCGCCTTCTTTGACCCTCTGGGCAAAAGGATAGGGCCTACTACCTAAACCGCTGATGGATGGCGCTAGAGAAGATGGTGCTTCGGATCGGGGCTACGTCAGCAGCGACTCACCGCCATCACGGCACAACGCTATGTGTGCCAGCAGACAGACGCCACCCTCCATAGACTTCCACACTGCATGCGCACCGTCTCCAGACGGCGTACCCGCGGCATCTGCGTGGAAGGCATCTCTGCGCCGCTGTTTGTGTTTCGCGCTGAATGCTAAGGAAAACATGGATAGGCAATGGCTTCGAGCGATCCAACGGCTGTGGCATCCCGCGCCGCGCACCTTCCAGTACGAGCCGGCCTTACGCGCAGAACTATTCAGTCTGGATCAGATGGCGGCCCACGGCGCTCATCTCGCCCGACAACATCAGCTGAGCGTCCATACCACCTCGGACGCCCTGCTTCACCGCCTTGTTGAGAATACCGGTCTATTAGCCAGCAGTTGCCACGCGATGGCCGTCGCCGCATTGTCCAATCAACGCAGCACGCCGGCAGCCGCGTGGCTACTCGACAATTTCTATCTGGTCGAAGAACAGATACGCACCGCCCAGAAACATCTGCCCAAAGGCTACTGCCGTCAGCTGCCAGGTCTGGAGGATGGGCCATCTCGTACCTTTCCGCGGGTGTATGACATCGCGCTGGAAACCATCTCCCATGGCGACGGCCGCGTCGATAGCGATAATCTGAGCCGTTTCGTCGCCGCTTATCAGGCGGTCATGCCCCTGACCCTGGGCGAGTTGTGGGCCATTCCTATCATGCTGCGCCTGGCGTTGATCGAAAATCTGCGTCGTGTCGCGTCGCAGGTGATGGCTAGCTGGACCGATCGCAATCTCGCCAACGACTGGGCCGACCGTTTCATTTCGACTGCAGAGCACGACGCCAAAAGCGTCGTGCTGCTGGTGGCCGACCTCGCCCGCTCGGCGCCGCCGCTGACCAGCGCCTTCGTTGCGGAGCTCTCGCGACGCTTGCAGGGCCAAAGCACGTCTCTGGTGCTGCCGATGAGCTGGATCGAACAGGCCCTGGCGGAGTCCGGCCAAAGTGTCGAACGCCTCATCCACCTTGATGGCCAACTGCAAGCCACGGAGCAGGTGTCGATCGGTAACAGCATCAACAGCTTGCGCCTGCTTTCAGCGGCGGATTGGCGCGAGTTCGTCGAGCGCCTGAGCGGCGTCGAACAGGCTCTGGCCAAGGACCCGGCCGATATCTACAGCCAAATGGATTTCGCTACCCGCGATCACTACCGTCACGCCATCGAGCGCCTGGCGCGCAGCTGTTCGCATTCCGAGATTGACATCGCGCAGGCGGCCATCGCCCTCTGCGACGCCGCGTCCGAACGGGATCCGCTGAAGAGGCACGTCGGTTTCTATCTGGTGGGCGCGGGACTGACCACCCTGGAAGCGCAGCTGGGTGCCCAGCGCTCCCTGGTGGAGCGTTGCCGGCGAATACTGCGCGGCGCGCCCATGGCGTTCTTTGTCGTGCCCGTCGTGATGCTCAGCGTGCTGTTGGCCTGGCCTTTCTTCACCTGGTCGAGAGCGGACGGATGGGGGCTCTGGGCGATACTGCTGCTCGGCGGGCCGATAGTGGTGATGACCAGCCAACTGGCCATCGCGCTGGTCAATCGCCTGGTGACCCTGACCTTGCTGCCGGATATTCTGCCGCGCCTGGATTTCAGCGCCGGCATTCCCTCCGATGCGCGCACACTGGTGGTGGTGCCAACGCTGATCGGCAGCGTTCAGGATGTGGAAGAACTGGTTGATGGCATGGAGGTACGCTTTCTCGCCAACCGTGATGCCAACCTGCACTTCGCCCTGCTCACCGATTTCATGGATGCCCAGAGCGAAGTGCTCGACGGCGACGCGCCAGTACTGCTCTACGCAAGCCAGGCTATCGAAGCCCTGAACCTGAAGTACCCGGAAACTGGCGCGGCGCGGTTCTTCATGCTACATCGCCCACGGCGCTGGAACCCTACCGAACAAAGCTGGATAGGTCACGAGCGCAAGCGCGGCAAGCTGGCAGACCTCAATGCGCTGCTACGTGGGCATGGCGATGGACGCTTCTCCCTAATCGTCGGCAACCTCTCTGCTCTACCAAGGATCAGCTACGTCATCACGCTGGATACCGACACCCAACTGCCGCGCGATGTGGCGCGGCAGTTCCTCGGTGCGATCTGTCACCCACTCAATCAGCCGCGCTTCGATGGGCGACAGAAACGCATCACCAGCGGCTACGCGATCCTGCAGCCTCGTATCGGTATCAGCCTGCCGAGCATCGCCCGTTCCACGTACGCTCAGCTGTTCGGCAGCGACGCAGGCGTGGACCCCTATACGCGCTCCGTATCCGACGTCTACCAGGATATGTTCGGCAACGGCTCATTCATCGGCAAAGGAATCTATGCCGTGGATGCCTTCGAGCATGCCCTCCGGGATCGCTTTCCCGAAAACTGTATCCTCAGCCACGACCTCATCGAAGGCTGTTATGCCCATTCCGGGCTGATCAGTGATGTACAGCTCTATGAAGAGCACCCGGCGTGCTACAGCGCCGACGCCAAACGCCGTCATCGCTGGATCCGTGGCGACTGGCAATTGCTGCCATGGCTAATGCCCTGGACACCGAAATCCGACGGTGGTCTGGAGCAGAATCGCCTCACCCACCTGGCCTATTGGAAGATCATCGACAACCTGCGTCGTAGCCTGGAGCCGGCAGCCTTTCTTGGGGTATTGCTATGGGGTTGGTTTGTCAGCTCCCAGCCACTGGCGTGGAGCCTGGGCGTATTTCTGCTGGTGATTGCCCAGCCCCTGATCAGCGCCTCCCTGGAGCTGCTACACGAAGCCCAGGACATCTCTCTCGGCCAGCACCTGAAGGTCGTCCTTCGCAGCGCTACCCAGCATTTCACGCGGGCGGTGCTGAGCCTGGTGTGGCTACCCTTCGAAACCTTCAGCAGCCTGGACGCCATTGCTCGCACGCTATGGCGGATGACCGTCAGCCGGCGCCATCTGCTGCAATGGAATTCGTCTCGCGAAGTGGAGCGCAGCGGTCGCAACGACCTGTCAGGCCTGTATCGGTTGATGTGGGTGGCGCCGCTGCTGGCTATCGCCCTGGCCGCCTTGCTGCTGGGTAGACCCGGGGTCTTGGCAATCGCCGCACCCTGGCTGCTGGCCTGGCTGCTGGCACCGGCCATCGCCTATTGGTTGAGTAAACCAACCGGCCAATCGGTATTCACGCCGTCACCCGTCGAGCATCAGTTACTGCGCTGTCTGACGCGCAAGACCTGGGCCTTCTTCGACGATCATGTAGGCCCTGCAGACAACTGGCTGCCACCGGACAACATTCAGGAACAGCCCACGGCGGTGACCGCCCACCGCACCTCGCCGACTAACATGGGCATGGCGCTGCTGTCCCACCTGGCGGCTCATGACTTCGCCTACCTGAGCGGGGGTCGTCTGCTCACGCGACTGGATAATGCGCTCGCCAGCATGGCGCGGCTGGAGCGTCATCGCCGCCACTTTTACAACTGGTATGACACCCAGACACTGCAACCGCTGTCACCGCGCTACGTTTCCACGGTGGATAGCGGCAATCTGGCTGGCCTGTTACTGACCCTGAGATCCGGGCTTTATGAATTGCCGCACGCGCCACTGCTCAACCCTAACTGGCGCGATGGCCTGGCGGACTGCCTCGCCGTACTGCAAGAAGCCGTGCTGGAGAGCGACCTGGATGAGCGCCTGCTCGACGGTGTGCACGGCGAATTGGCAGTTGCTCTTACGCTTGAAGATCTGGACGATATCATCACTGTCCTACAGCGTTTGATCGTGCAGGCACAGGCGCTGGAGTCCACGCTAAGGGTGGCTCCCGAAACCGACTACTGGCGCCTGGCCTTACTCGCTCAATGCGAGGATCTCCACGGCGAACTGGCCAGCCTGACCCTGCCCGGCTCGCCCCTGGGGTCGGCCAGCTGGCATGAGCTGGCGCAGCTGGATTTCACGCAGTGGCCCGTTGCCGAACAGCCTCAGGTACGTGCGGTGATCGCCCATGCCAGCGAGCGTATCGCCACCGCGCTACGCCTGGCGGATCTCACGGCCGACCTGGCCGACATGGACTTCACCTTTCTTTACAACCCGCAACGCGAGCTGTTGACCATTGGCTACAACGTCGAGGAACAACGCCTGGACGGCGGCTACTACGATCTCCTGGCTTCGGAAGCACGCCTGACCAGTTTCCTGGCCATCGCGCAGGGACAACTGCCACAGGAGAGCTGGTTCACCCTGGGCCGGCTGTTGACGAGCAATGGCGGGAATCCCGTATTGCTGTCCTGGACCGGTTCGATGTTCGAATACCTGATGCCGCTGCTGATCATGCCCAATTATGCCGGCACCCTGCTCGACCAGACCTGCCGCGCGGCGGTGGCGAGACAGATCGAATACGGCCAGCAACTGGGCCTGCCATGGGGCGTATCCGAGTCTGGTTACAGCACCTTGGATACACAACTGAACTATCAGTACCGGGCCTTCGGCGTGCCCGGCCTGGGTCTAAAGCGCGGTCTTGGCGAAGACGTGGTGATGGCGCCCTACGCGTCGGTGTTGGCGCTGATGGTAGCGCCAGAAGCCGCCTGCAAGAATCTCCAGCGCCTGGCCGGTATGGGCATGGCTGGTCGCTATGGCCTCTATGAAGCTATTGACTTCACCAGCGCCCGTCTCCCTCCTGGGCAGAATGCCGGACTCATCCAGTCGTTCATGGCGCACCATCAGGGCATGAGCCTGTTGTCGCTGACCCATGTCCTCCTCGAACGGCCCATGCAGCGTCGCTTTGAAGCCAATCCGCAGTTCCAGGCCACGTCCCTGCTGCTGCAGGAACGCGCGCCTAAAAGTGCTGCGCAATACCTGCATACCGCTAATGCCTCGCTGGAGGGTCAGATCTTGCAGGCCAGTGAAAACAAGCTGCGGGTCTACACCGACCCTGGCCGCCGGCACCCGGCGGTGCAGTTGCTATCAAACGGCCGCTACCATGTGATGATCAGCAATGCCGGCGGCGGCTACAGCCGCCGCGATAACCTGGCCGTCACCCGCTGGCAGGAGGACATCACCTGCGACAACAGCGGTACCTTCTGTTACCTGCGCGATGTCGACAGCGGCGATTTCTGGTCTTCGGCGCACCAGCCCACCCTACGCAAGACGGAAAGCTTCGAGGCGATCTTTACCGATGCCAGAGCCGAGTTTCGGGTCCGCGAACGTGATTTCGACGTCCATACCGAGATCGTCGTCTCGCCGGAAGACGACATCGAATTGCGGCGCCTGCACATCAGCAATCGCAGTGGGCAGCGCCGAACCCTGGAGCTCACCAGCTACGCGGAAGTGGTACTGGCCCCCGCGTTAGGCGATGCGCTGCACCCGGCATTCAGTAAGCTATTCGTGCAAAGCGAGCTGATCACCCCGCTGCAGGCCATTCTGTGCAGCCGTCGGCCACGCTCCAGTGACGAAAAGGTGCCGTGGTTGTGCCACGTGCTGGCCGTCCACGATGCGGACATCGTGGCGATTTCCTACGAAACCGATCGGGCTCGCTTCATCGGGCGCGGGCGGAATTTGACGCACCCTGCAGCGATGGATAGTGAGACACTTTCGTGCACCGCCGGCGCGGTGCTCGATCCCATCGTTGCCATCCGTTGCCGGATTACCTTCGATCCCGGCCAGATCGCCACTATCGACCTGGTGACCGGCGTGAGCGACAACCGCGAGGGTTGCCTTGAGCTGATCAACAAGTACCGAGACCGACGCCTGGCTGATCGGGTCTTTGACCTGAGCTGGACCCATAGCCAGGTGCTACTACGCCAGCTCAACACCTCCCACGCCGAGGCGCGGCTGTTCGAGCAAATGGCTGCGTCGATCATCTATACCAATCCCTCACTGCGGGCCGCACCGAGTATCCTCGCGGCCAATCAGCGCAATCAAAGCGGCCTCTGGGGTCAGGCGATCTCGGGCGACCGACCCATAGTACTGCTGCAGATTTCCACGGCTATCCATATCGATCTGGTGCGCAAGCTGGTGCAGGCTCACGCCTACTGGCGACACAAAGGGCTCAGTGTCGACCTGGTGATCTGGAACGAAGACCAAGCGGGCTATCGGCAGGATCTGCAGGACTCGATTATGGAGCTGGTCACCTCGGGCAGCGAGGCGCACTTGATCGATCGGCCAGGTGGCATCTTTGTGCGTCCGGCGCAACAGCTCTCACATGAGGATCGCGTGCTGATGCTGGCGGTCGCTCATCTGGTGCTCAGCGATGAGCGCGGCAGTCTCGCCGAGCAGGTCCACCGGCGCCGCGCGGAGCCGAGACTAACGGTTTTCGATGCGAAGCTGTTGCCTGCTGTCGTTCCGACTGCTGCGATCCCACTGGCTGATGCATCCCTGATCCTGAGCAATGCCCATGGCGGCTTCAGTGCCGATGGCCAGGAATACGTCATTCACTCGCAGGCTGGCCAGCGCACACCAGCGCCCTGGGTGAACGTGCTGGCAAACCCCGACTTCGGCAGCGTGATTTCGGAAAGCGGCAACGCCTACACCTGGTATGAAAACGCCCACGAATTCCGCCTGACGCCGTGGCGCAACGATCCGGTCAGCGACCCAGGCGACGAGACCCTCTACCTGCGCGACGAGGACAGCGGCCACTACTGGTCGCCAACGCCTTTGCCACGTTCTGGCAAGGGCAACTACGTGACCCGGCACGGCTTCGGCTACAGCGTCTTCGAACACGAAGAAGACGGCATTCGCAGCGAATTGTGGGTCTACGTATCGCTACGGGATCCGGTCAAGTTCTCGCACCTGAAAATCTTTAACGCTTCAGATCGCCCGCGGCGGCTTTCTATTACCGGCTACGTGGCCTGGGTGCTCGGAGATCTTCGCGAGAAATCCTGCATGCATGTGGTCAGCGAGGCCGACCCGAACAGCGGTGCGCTCTTCGCACGCAATAGCTACTCCATCGAGTTTCCAAGCCGGGTGGCCTTTTTCGATGTCGATATGCCGATCACCAGCAGTACCGCCGGCCGCTGTGACTTCATCGGACGCAACGGAAATCTCGCGGCACCGGCAGCGATGGCACAGCCCCATCTGTCCGGGCGCAGCGGCCCTGGGCTCGATCCCTGCGCAGCCCTACGGGTGGATATGCCGCTAGCGCCCGGCGAAAAGCGTAGCGTGACTTTCCGGCTAGGCGCGGCGCAGGATGCTACCTTGGCATCGCGTCTGGTGCTGCGCATGCGGGGCAACGCCACCGCGGAAGCGGAATTGCAAGGCGTACGCGAGTACTGGCACGACACGCTGGGCAAGCTGCAGATCAAGACTCCAGAACCGGCCGTGGACGTACTGGTCAATGGCTGGCTCATGTATCAGGTGATCGCCTGCCGCTTCTGGGCCCGCAGTGGCTATTACCAGTCCGGCGGTGCGTTCGGTTTTCGCGATCAGTTACAGGACAGCATGGCCATGCTGCATGCCGACCCGGCTGCGGTTCGTCAGCACCTGCTGTTGTCCGCCGCCCATCAATTCGTCGAAGGCGATGTGCAGCATTGGTGGCACCCGCCCCTGGATCGCGGCGTGCGTACCCGCTGCTCCGACGACTATCTCTGGCTGGCCTGGGCAACCAGCCGTTACGTCAAGGTCACGGGCGATGCCAGCGTACTGTCGGAAGACGTGGGTTACCTGGAAGGCCGCGCGCTCAACAGCGGTGAACAGTCCTATTACGACCTGCCGAGCCGCTCTCCTTTACGAGAGACTCTGTACCAGCATTGCGTGAGGGCCATTGAGCACAGCCTGAGGCGTGGCGTTCACGGCTTACCGCTGATGGGCGACGGCGACTGGAACGATGGCATGAACCGCGTCGGCGAAGGGGGCAAGGGCGAGAGTGTCTGGCTCGGCTTCTTCGGCTACGACGTGCTACGCCGCTTCGCAACCACCGCCCTGCTCCAGGGCGATGCCGCCTTTGCCAAGCGCTGCGAAGAGCAGGCCGAGACCTTGCGCCTGAGCCTTGATGAACATGCCTGGGATGGAGACTGGTATCGCCGCGCCTACTTCGACGATGGCACGCCCCTGGGCTCGACCCGCAACGATGAGTGCCGCATCGACTCCATCGCCCAGAGCTGGTCGGTGCTGTCCGGCGCGGCGCCGGAGCAGCGCCAACGTGCGGCCATGGAGTCTTTGGAACAGCACCTCATGCGGCGTGACATCGGCTTGGTGCAGCTGCTCGATCCGCCCTTCGATCAGGGTGTGCTCGATCCTGGTTACATCAAAGGGTATGTACCCGGCGTTCGCGAGAATGGTGGCCAGTACACCCATGCAGCCGTCTGGGCAGGCATGGCGTTCGCTGAGCTAGGGGACAGTTCTCGGGCCTGGGAATTATTACGAATGATCAATCCGATCAGCCACGGGACCACTGCTACTGACCTCTATAAGGTCGAGCCCTATGTAGTGGCTGCGGATGTCTATGGCATGCCGCCTCATGAAGGACGAGGCGGCTGGAGTTGGTACACCGGCTCGGCCGGCTGGATGTATCAGCTGATCGTAGAATCACTACTTGGCGTGCAACGCACCGGCACCCAGTTGCGCATCCGGCCGTTGCTGCCGGCGGACTGGACGACCTTCAGCCTGGACTACCGTTTCGGCACCACCCTTTACCGCATCGCGCTCTCCCCCACCGAGCTGCCCCAGGCGGCTATCCAAATGGACGGCGTGACGGTGCCAGGCGACAGCATAGGCTTGGTCGACGATGGCGTGGAGCATCAGGTCAAGGTGCACTGGCCATACAGGTGACAGCGGGCTCCGACCGCTTCGCCAGGGGCGGTCGCGCCAACAGGTACGGGATTCGACGACGAAGGGCCGGTGCACAGCGGCAGCAAGTAACGCCGCACCTTTATGCCGAAGGAACCGCACGGGGCCGAAGACCCACCTAACGCAGGACTGGTCTTGCGGACACCAACGCTGCGACCAGCCCCGCGAAGGCGCGAGAGCTATTCGCGAACTCTGTGGGGCGCGCGGTACTAAGAAGATTGCTCAAACAGCCAAGAGGAAGCAGTCATGCTCGCCTATTTCGTCGTTTCACAGAGTTCGGGCAACATCATCCGGGTCACCAGGCGCGACGTCAGGCCGACGGATTCCGCAACCGTCATCTACCTCGAGGCGGCGCCCAGCGAGCTCGCTCGCTACGAGTCCGCACAAGCGCGCGGTCAGGACCTGATCAACATCGCCGATACCTCGAGCAGCGACGCTGTTCATCCCAGGAGCGCCTGACGCCAATGCATCGTCCGTAGGCGACGCGAGGCGTATAGTGACGGGTCAATCCGACCGCACCGCCGAAGGGAAGCCATGCCCGAAGACTCCATGCCGCAGCAAAATAGTTTGTTGGCTGCTCTACCTGGCGACGTCCAGCAACGGCTCTCTTCGCACCTAGAGCTCGTCCATCTGCCGCTGGGCCAGGTGCTCTATGAATCTGGCGAGTTGGTACGCCACGTGTACTTCCCCACCGACGCTATCGTTTCGCTGCTCAATGTGATGGAAAACGGCGCCTCCGCGGAAATCGCGGTGGTGGGTAATGAAGGTTTGGTTGGGATTTCGCTGTTCATGGGCGGCGAGAGCACACCCAGTCGTGCCGTAGTGCAGAGCGATGGCTATGCGTATCGTCTGCAAGGTCAGCGCCTGACCGAAGAATTCGACCTGCATGGCGACATGCTGGTACTGATGCTGCGATATACCCAGGCCCTGATCACCCAGATGTCGCAGACCGCTGTTTGCAACCGCCACCATTCGATAGACCAGCAGCTGTGTCGCTGGCTGTTGTTGTCTCTAGATCGGCTGCCTGGTGATCAACTGAACATGACCCAGGAATTGATCGCCAACATGCTTGGCGTGCGTCGCGAAGGCGTTACCGAGGCAGCGGGCAAACTGCAACGCCAAGGCGTGATCGAATACAGCCGCGGGCACATCACCGTGCTTGACCGCACCCGACTCGAACAACTGAGTTGCGAATGCTATGCCGTGGTGAAAAAGGAAACCGATCGTTTGCTGTCGTATCTACCGACACGCAACTGACGCGCGGGCTGCTCTTGAAAGGTGGATGAAGGGCAACATGCCGTAGGCAAAAGGCTCATGGAGCATCCAGCCTGGCTTTTCCGAGCCCGTGTCAATGCATTCAGCATTCTATAAAGAGTGTTGCCAGCCGGCATTAACCTGCAGTTGAGCGCTGTTGACGAAGGAAGTCGGGCATATCCATAGCCTCCAGCGGCTTGCTAAAGAAAAATCCTTGAGCCTGATCGCATCCGCTATTTATAAAAAACTCTGCCTCAGCAGAGGTTTCTATACCTTCAGCTATCACCGTCAAACCAAGGCTTTTCGCCATCGAAAGCATGGCACCGACCACCGCCACTCTTCCGCTATCCAATTCGACATCGTGAACAAACGATCTGTCTATTTTTAAAAAATCAAAGGGCATACGGGTCAAGTATGAAAAGCTCGAATAGCCGGTACCAAAATCATCGAGCGCAAGCAAAACACCGGCTTCTTTTAGCAGCTCCAACCTCACCACGCATTTAGTCAAGTCCTTTATGAACACCGTTTCAGTCACTTCCAATTGCAGCAGACCAGGATCTAACTTGCAGTCACTCAACACCGTGGAGACATAGTCGGCATAGGCGTCGTCCTCCAACTCTAATGCCGACACATTGACGGCAATTTTGATATCCCCCAAACCCAGAGATCTCCACTGCCCTATTTGCGTACAGGCTTCCTTTATGGCCCATCGACCGAGCGCTATCACCAGTCTCGTCGTCTCCGCCACAGGAATAAAGCGAGTCGGCGCAACCTCTCCTAGAGATTTATTGGTCCATCGCATCAACGCCTCGACACCGACTACCGCACCGCTTGAAAGATCAATCTTAGGCTGATAAACAAGCCTGATCTCATCAAGATCGATACACCGCCGAAGGCCCTCCTCGATTTTCTGCTGTTCTTGTACCTGCGCGCCTATCTCATCACTAAAGAAGGTATAACCGTTTCGGCCATTCTGTTTTGTCCGATACATAGCCGTATCAGCCTGGGCAATAAGCGCATCTATATCGGTATGCTCTCGGAGAGAAAATCCTATCCCCAGGCTGATCGTGATATGGATGTCATGACCATCTATCAGATGAGGTTCACTGCAGCTGGACATTATTTTTTGCGCAACCCGCTCGGTTGCCTCACGACTTTTAAGCCCTGCGAGCAACACTAAAAACTCGTCTCCTCCCTGTCTACTTACCGTATCCTCTTCCCGCACACAAGCCAACAAGCGAGCGGCAACGGAAATCAAAAGCTTATCGCCCACGGAGTGTCCGAAGGAATCGTTAATCCCCTTGAAATTATCTAGATCCAGAAAGAATATCGCGACGCTTGACTGATTTCTGACGCCGGATCGTAAGGATTGCGCGGCCCTGTCGCGGAACAAGAGGCGATTGGGGAGATGGGTCAACTGATCGTGCTCCGCCAGATACGTCATCTTGGCTTTCATGGCTCGCTCCATCGAGACATCGTGGAAAACGATAACCGCCCCTGTTACAGCGCCTGTTTCATCGATCATCGGCGCGGTGGAGTCCTCGATGTCTATGGCTCCACCGTTACGCCTCAGCAGGACAGCGCCTGCACTTAATCCTGTAGGTGCGCGCTTGCTCAGCGCCAGCTCCACCGGATGAGGGATATCGCCGAATGCCCCATCGAGCGTGACTTTCATAACATCGCCAACCGGTTTTCCTTTTGCCAACTCTTTCGGCCAGCCAGTCAGCTTCTCAGCGGCGGGGTTTATGTATTCGACCGTTCCGGCGCTGTCGGTACCTATCACTCCATCACTGATGGAGTCCAGGGTGATCTGTGCCCTGGACAGAGCGCTACTGCGCACGCGATAGCCTTCAGACTCGATCCAGACGTCTTGTAAGGCTTGCACCAAGACGCTGGGATGGGAAACCTCGTCGCTTATGTAGAGATATGCGCCTTGTTTAAGGGAAAAATCTACTCGTGCTCGCAGGGACTCAGCGCCTACCACCACAACAGGAATGGGAGGAGTATTGTTAGCGGCAGCATTTAAGAGGCCGAGGATTTTAGTAGGCTTCAGGATGCGCCTTGTCATCACTAGGACGATGACATCGGTTAATCCTCCGGCATTAAGTGCAGCCAACGCGAAACTGATGTCAGGGAAATGCGAAACACTGAATACAGTCGACGTCGAACCAATACTCTTTGCAAACTTAGCGGCTCGTGCCTTCGTGGAAACGACCATCAGATTAACGTCCATCACACCTCTGACCGGCAAGCAGGTTTCAGTGCAGCTATCACAGGTGGCATCAGGCGCTCACCTGAGGCTGCCGTTCTACACCCCTCTGTAAACTACTCATTCCACAATCAACATCTACTCTGAACGCTTGAAAGACTCGTAATCACGGAAAACCGCAGAAAGGGGCATCACGTCCTAGGGAGATAGGTACGTGAAGCATTCAAAAGGGCCGCTCACCAAAAATCAAAAACAAGAGTGGCTAACAACACAAGCAGGACAACGCCGATCAGCAGAAAATACAATACACCCTCTACAGCAGCTGACTCATTTGGCATGCCACCTCCCAAAAACCATACGCGCGCATTAAGCACAGTAATAATTCAAAACACCGAAGCTCAACAAGCACTGCCCTCGGATCAGGCATTCAAAACTCAGGACCACCACAATGTAGGACAGTGGACGCTCCCAGCAAAGGACATGGTTAAAAATCAGGAAATCCAAAGCAATACCATTGGCCAACATGACGTTGGGGAGACTTACTTTTTAAAGCGTTTATCAGCGAAAACTCAAGAAAACGCATGCATAAGAGCCTCCTGTCCCTAGGACCCAATATCCAAATGCCATACCTTTACGCGTCATCTTTAACTGTTTATCTGCTTTTTCAGTCAGAAGCGAATTGCCACCAAGTTTCGTATCCAATGCCTTTTGCAGAGCAGTAGCCCCAGGTTTACTAAAGGTGCTTCTCTTCGCCCATGCCACCACCGTGCCCTAGGCGCTGGAAAATGGGCATCGACAATAATTTCAGTTTGTCACCGCCACGCCTGTGTTACCCAGCCTGCCCATAGTTAATGCCTGTGACCTCTACATGCGCGCGACGCTCGCATCATTTGGTAACTGCTTTATAAGGACAGAAACGGAGACAATAGGCTACGCATATTTCCGTTCACTCAGTGACGCAAGCGGCAAACTGGGTTGCAGCATCCGGCGACGAGACCTCGATCGCTTTTAGCTAGATCATCCGACGCTGGTCATTGCGACAGGCAGCAGAATATTAGCTACACACTGCGAGGCTATTCGGTGAATAGTCGATCGCGGGACAAGGCCTGGCTGGCGCGTCAATCATCCGCAGTAGTCTTGGACTCGACGAATCGGCGCTATCCTGGTCAGGCTCAGGAGATCCGCCGGCTTTGAGATAAAAAGATTCCATGCAGCATAACGTAATCGCCTTGTGCACTTACCAATACCCCAGGCGGAGATCCATTCACGAGATGATGATGAATGCAGCCGAGATGACCAGCAAGGCAGTGAAACCCATTATTATGGATAACAACTGATAGGATTGACGTGTAACCAGTAAGACCAGAGCCATCTCGTTCGGCCGCAAATCAGGGAACCAACTTTTCGTTCTTGTCAGCTGCTATCGAGCGATCTGACAGATCCCGCTGGCGCTGCTTTGCCATTTTTTCCAAACGCAGCGCTGCATTCCTGGCTTGTGTCTCTTCCAGCGTCGGGGGCAGATCTTCCCGTTTCGCTCCGGCATCTATCCGGGCGTTAGATTCATTGGACATCTGTATTCTCCTATAAGCGGGATTCGCCCTAGATCAGAAGGGTCGTAACGCCCGCCGTTCAGTGGCCACTATCACCATCGGTCTAAAGCGGGCTGCGATGGGTGACTGAACGCCCGCCGCCCACAGGCTCCCGCCGGCGCGCGAGGAAACCTGGGAAAGAGCCGGGCGCTGCTGAGGCGATCAAGGGGCTACACCGGATGCGGTACTCCTGTAGATCAGCTGCCTGCATCGGGCGCCCTCGCCAGGGCTGCTCACGTCCCGGTCACACCATCAGTTGGGCCCAGCACGCCATGAAGGCCGCAACGGCAATGCCACCGATCACAGGTAAAAGGATCCAGAACGGGTTGGTCTGGCGCTTACGAAATCGCAGCGACTTGGACAGCTCAGCTTCTACCTTCACCCTGGCAGCATCGAGGCGACGGCGCGATTCAGCGCGGGCTTGTGCTTGGGCATTCATGCACGACTCCTTTGACGACAGCGGCTTCCGCAGTCTCGTTGCAGAACGGGAGCAGGGTGATAGCAACGGGAGCAGGATTGCCGATCACTCCCGAGATTCAACGCCAACACCGGCGTCAGTCCTGGTGATCTCCGGGTAGGTACTCGGCGGCGTAGGCACCTTACGGTCCCCAGCGAAATGCCCAGCTTTAGCCTGCCTGCGTCGGTCCCCATGAGATAACTAGTAGTCTACTCGGCGTTTGCTAGCGAACGATCGAGCTCAGGGCATCCTGTTCCGACTGGCGGCGACCTACCATCCAAGCGCCTGCGATAGCGCGCGGCCTACACCAGGCGCAGACCGGCCAATTCCACGGTTTCGGCACTGAACGCGGTCGGATGGCGATTGACGATAGTTTCGAAGACACTCCGCAGCACCGCATCGGACTCAAAATCGGTGCGACACCTGAGCAGACCAGCGTGAGAGACGCTACGCTGCACTGCGGCGATGAGTCCGCCGAAGCAGAGGCTCTTGATGATGTTGTGCGGTAAGCGCCCCGAGCGCCGCAACGTCGTTACCGCCTCGGCGAGGACCTCGAGAATTTCCTCCTCCGCGGCCGAGAACGGCCCTGCACCAAGCCGGCCCTTTTTCACCAAGTAGCGGCGGGCCAGAGTGAACGCATGATGATCCAACTCAGCCTGGACCTTTGTAGTCATAACGCCACGCGCTTTCAGGCTGCTTTCCAGTGCGATGATATAATCCCAGTTGAGAGACTGAGAGATCTGTGCGACGACACGATCCATGGTGACTGTCCCTGCAAGAGCTGCCTTCAATGGCAGTCTGATAGCACCTGATAGGTATCGTTCCTGACCGTCCGTCTCAATAGCCAGGTGCGTCTTGCCCTAGCGCACCCTGACGTCTCGCGTTGCTTCTGCGCATAACGATTCGATTACTCCGCCCTCATCACACGGATTAGCTCACCGGATTACCGGGATTGAAGTGGATGGGGCCAGGCCATAGTGAATCTCATGAATTGTCAGTACACCCGGTGCAAATCGGTTAGCGGCGCAGCTGGATCTGGCGTTTACGTTGACGGCATGCTTGGCATGGAGCGGCCGGCAGTAGGCGCTGTGATAACGGCATCGACCGCAACTGACGCGATCAGATCGAAGCGCAGTCGAGCCTTTGGAGCCGGGGTCGGCTCAGCCCTTGAAACCCTTGCCCACCAGATAGACCTCGCGCGAGCGGGGGCGCGAGGCTTCGGGCTTGCGGATCGACACCTTCTCGAAGGAGGTGCGCACGTCCTTGAGGAATTCGTCGGAGCCTTCGCCCTGGAAGACCTTGACCACATAGTTGCCGCCGGGCTTGAGTACCTGGCGCACCATGTCGAGGGTCAGCTCGACCAGGTACATGGCCGCCGCCTGGTCGGCCGCGGCGACCCCGCTGATGTTGGGGGCGATGTCAGAGACGATCAGGTCGGGCTGGCGGCCTTCGAGCATGCCGAGGATCTTCTGGAAGACGGCGTCTTCAGTGAAGTCGCCCTGCACGAAGTCGACGTTGTCGAGCGCCCCCATCGGCAGGATGTCGGTCGCCACCACCCGGCCCTTCTCGCCGACGATGCCGCCCGCCACCTGCGACCAGCCGCCCGGGGCCGAGCCCAGGTCCATGACCAGCATGCCGGGACGGATCAGCTTGTCCTTCTCGTTGAGCTCGATCAGCTTGTAGCTGGAGCGCGAGCGCAGGCCGTCTTTCTGAGCGCGTTTGACGAAGGGATCGTTGACGTGTTCATCCAGCCAGCGACGGCTGCTTTTGGATCTTTTCATGTTGGAACTACCACGGGAAAGCGGGTGAGAAGCGGCCGTTCGCCAGGTCTGGCCGGCCGCGAAGTGGCGGCGATTATAAGCCGATAACGCGGCCGGACGAATCAGCGATCGCCCGAACGCCCGTCAGACCGCCCAAAGGAGCGCCCATCGTCCCGGCCTGACAGCGCCCAGGCCGCCGGGTACAATCGCCGCCCTACCCCTCCTCGTCCCTTCCTTTGCCGGAGTCACCGGCCAGGATTATCGTTATGATTCGCCTCAACGAACTGTCTCTGCCGCTTGACCACACCCCCGCCGAACTGCGCCAGGCCATGCTCGAACGCCTGAAGCTGAGCGACGCCGATCTCCTCGATTTCACCGTGTTCAAGCGCAGCTACGATGCGCGCAAGAAGAACAGCGTCATCCTGTTCATCTACATCATCGACCTGGAGGTGCGCGACGAGGCCACGGTGCTGGCGCGCTTCGCCAATGACCTGCACGTGCGCCCGGCGCCGGACACCGGCTACTACCCGGTCGGCCAGGCCCCGGCGAATCTGACCGAGCGCCCGCT
This sequence comes from Pseudomonas sp. SHLD1, assembly GCF_028640935.1. Lineage (NCBI taxonomy): Bacteria > Pseudomonadati > Pseudomonadota > Gammaproteobacteria > Pseudomonadales > Pseudomonadaceae > Pseudomonas > Pseudomonas sp. SHLD1. Next base: position 397,100 of record NZ_JAQZAD010000013.1, on the reverse strand, counting down.
GGTGGTGGGCTTCGGTCCCTGCGGCCTGTTCGCCGCCCTGCTGCTCGCCCAGATGGGCTTCAAGCCCATCGTGCTGGAGCGCGGCAAGGAGGTGCGTAGCCGCACCAAGGACACCTGGGCGCTGTGGCGCAAGAAGGTGCTGAGCCCCGAATCCAACGTGCAATTCGGCGAAGGCGGGGCGGGCCTGTTTTCCGATGGCAAGCTCTACAGCCAGATCAAGGATCCGAAGTTCTACGCCCGCAAGGTGATGCACGAATTCGTTCGCGCCGGCGCGCCGCAGGAGATCCTCTACGTCAGCAAGCCGCACATCGGCACCTTCCGCCTGACCGGCGTGGTGGCGGCCATGCGCGAGGAAATCATCGCCCTCGGCGGCGAAGTCCGCTTCGAAACCAAGGTGACGGATCTGCTGATCAACGACGGTCAGCTCGAAGGCGTGGTGCTGGCCAATGGCGAGACCCTGCACAGCCGCCACGTGGTGCTCGCCCTGGGCCATAGCTCGCGCGACACCTTCCGCATGCTGCACCGCCAGGGCGTGTACATCGAAGCCAAGCCCTTCGCCGTCGGCTTCCGCATCGAACACCCCCAGGGCATGATCGACCAGGCCCGCCTGGGCAAGTACGCCGGCCACCCGGAACTGGGCGCCGCCGACTACAAGCTGGTGCATCACGCCAAGAACGGCCGCGCCGTCTACAGCTTCTGCATGTGCCCGGGCGGCACCGTGGTCGCCGCCACCTCCGAGCCGGGCCGGGTGGTCACCAACGGCATGAGCCAGTACTCGCGCAACGAGCGCAATGCCAATTCCGGCATCGTGGTGGGCATCAATCCCGAGCAGGACTTCCCCGGTGATCCGCTGGCCGGCGTCGAACTGCAGGAGCGTCTGGAATCGCGCGCCTACGAACTGGGCGGCAGCGACTATTCGGCCCCTGGCCAACTGGTCGGCGACTTCATTCGCGGCGTGCCCTCCACCGCATTCGGTGAAGTCGAGCCCTCCTACAAGCCCGGCGTGCGCCTGGGCGATCTGGCGCCGTCGCTGCCCGCCTACGCCATCGAGGCCATCCGCGAAGCCCTGCCCGCCTTCGGCAAGCAGATCCGCGGCTTCGACCGCCATGACGCCATCCTGACCGGGATCGAGACCCGCACCTCCTCGCCGGTGCGCATCACCCGTGACAACGACAGCCTGCAGAGTCTGAATCTGCGCGGCCTGTATCCGGCCGGGGAAGGCGCTGGCTACGCGGGCGGCATACTGTCGGCCGGCGTGGACGGCATCAAGGTCGCCGAAGCCCTGGCCAAGGCGATGCTCGCGGAAGGCGATGCACAGAGCGCCCCGCTGGTTCGGGCCGCTGGCTGATGAAGCTCGACGACATCAAGAAGCTCCACCAGAAGAAATACCGCGCCGAATTCGGTCACTTCCTGGTGGAGGGCGAGCACCTGGCGCTGGAACTGCAAAAGGCCGCGCAGGGGAATCCCCGGCTGCAGCGCGCCGAACTCTATGTGACGGGCGCCTACGAACATTGGCAGAGTCCGTTCCGGACGCACCTGATCAGCGACCGCCAGATGGCGCAGCTTGCCGATACCAAGACCCCACAGGGCATCCTTGCGGTGGTGCCCATGCCCCGGGAGCCCGTGGCAGCAGTGGTCGAGGGCGAACGCGCCGTCTATCTGCACGAGATCCAGGATCCGGGCAATCTGGGCACCATCCTGCGCACCCTGGCCTGGTTCGGACGCTTCCGCTGCCTGCTCAGCCCGGGCAGCGTCGACCCCTACAATCCCAAGGTGGTCCGCGCCAGCATGGGCGCCATCTTCCACACCCCGCTGGAACTCGACGTCGAACTCGACGGCCTGCAGGAGCGCTTCCCGCGCCTCGCCTGCCTGGACATGCAGGGCACGCCGATGCAGTCCGCTGATTTCGTCACCTTTGACTGCTACCTGTTCGGCAACGAAGCCCGTGGCGTTCCCCGTGAGCACCTCGCGGCCCTGAACGCCCAGCCCTTCACCATCGCCGGCTCGGGCGCCATCGAGTCCCTGAATCTGGCGGCCACGGTGAACATGTGCGCCTATGAGCTGAGTCGGTAGCGATCAGCCACGAGTATCGGGTGCGTTAGCGCCCGGACGCCAGAAGACGAGCCACCAGTCCCCTTGCCGAGGTGAACGTGGCCGGATGGCCATCCCGTCGGCAATACCGACCTCTCGACTCGGCGCCACCTGGTGCCAGTGGCAACGGGCCTCCGCTCAGGGTGTTCGGCGAGAAGCGCCATGAACCCTGTCTCGACTACCAGGGAACCGGCCTGCCATCCCAGCTGGCCGGCGGCCCGCGGATTCCAGGTCGATTCGATATCAAGGCGAAGGTGACTGACGAACAGTGGCGAGCCGGCTGGGCGGCCTCCAGACAGGCACTTTCTGGATAGCCACCTAGGGCTGGTCTTGCGCCTTCCAGCCAGGCACAATCAAATAGTCATACGATGACAGACAAGACTAGGTGATCTGTGACTCTCACCACCCGGCGTTTCCGACAACTACAACAAAAGGATCCGAGCATGAAAAAGTTGAAACTAGCGGTAGGTTTCCTCTGCCTGTTCAGTGGCTATGTCGCAGCAGCGACGACTGATGAAAGGGACGTCGCCTCCGCCGTCGACCAACTGACCCAGGCCATGTGGCACAAGGATATTGCGCAACTCAAGGCGCTGACCGCAGACAACCTGACCTATGGACATTCGAGCGGCAACATCCAGGACAAGCAGGCGTTCATCGCCGACATCGAGACGGGCAAAAGCGCGTTCAACGAGCTGAAGATGCTCAACCAGAAGATCACCCTGTCCGGGGACGTCGCGCTGGTGCGCAACCACTTTTCCGCTCAGGCCGTCAACAGTGGCAAGGTAGTGCCGACTGAAATCGAGAACTTTCAGATCTGGCAGAAACAGAAAGGCCATTGGCTGCTGATCGGGCGCCAGGCATTTCGCTTCTGATCCACCTAGGCATCAGTCGTCGTAGCGCCAACGCTGCCTGAACGTCGCGAGGCCTCGGCGTCGTTCCCGTCGCATCACGAGCCGCGCGCATGCCAGCTGGATCGGCTCAACCTCGCACCTTACGCCTTGTTCCCCGGCAAGCCGTAAGGTGCGGCGGTGAGGCACGGGGAGCGCGCCTGTCTGGCTCCGCCTGGCATAGGGCGATCGACTGGGTGGCTTGACGTCGCCCTGTTCTGCACCGCCAGGCTTAGTCGGCGGCTGGTAGCGCATCGCACGCCATGGCTACCCGCCTGGAGGTTGTCTGCGGACCCGGTAATCTGAACAGGCCCGCACACACCCGGTCCGTATGGGTATGACTACCCGGAGAATCGACCATGACGACAGCCAACAACCTCTTGTGGGGCGCCCTGGCCATTGGTGTGGTGACAGGCATGCGCAGCATGCTGGCGCCGACCCTGGTCAGCGGGGCACTGGCGGGGCGTGAGGCTATCGCGGGCGCTGACGAACCCGCCCGTACCCTCGCGTCGTCTCGAGTACGGCAGTACGGGATACCCCTGGCTGCGGCAGAGCTTCTGGGCGACAAGCTGCCCTTCGCGCCGGACCGCACCATTGCGCCCTCGATGCTGGTCCGTGCCCTGTCCGGTGGCGTCAGTGCCGCGGCACTCGCCGGTGCGCAGCGGCAACCACGATTGCTGCCTGCACTGATCGGGGCAACCGCTGCCTGTGTCGCCGCCAAGCTGGCGCTCGATCTGCGCAAGGGTTACGCCAGCAACGCCTGGCTCAATGCCGGCCTCGGCCTGGCCGAAGACTGCCTGGCCTTTTCGCTGGCCAGGGCCGGATTGCGTCGAGCACTGCGGGACAGCTAGGCAAGGGCCAGAACACCGCGCACAAGCCACGGGTCGGCCCGGGGCGCTTGGGAACCGTGCGGTAGCCGCCGCGCCCTGTCGCTACTGCTTGCCACTCCACTCCCGCCCTTCGCTTGCCCTCGCGTGATCGTAGGCACGCTGCGCGTCCTCGAAAGCGGCTCGGTGGGTCAGCGACCAGGCATAGAGGGCGGCAAAGGGTTCGCGTAGCGAGGAGCCAAGGTCGGTGATTCGATACTCGACACCGATCGGCTGAGTCGGCAGGACCTTTCGACTGATGAGCCCGTTACGCTCCAGGCGCTTGAGCGCCTCGGACAGCGATTTATGGGTGATGCCGTGGAGACGTCGCTTGAGGTCGTTGAACCGCGCCGGCTGGGTGCACAGGACACTGAGGATCAGCACGGTCCATTTGTTGGCTATGTGCTCCAGGATAGGTCGCGTTGCGGTGACATCGAGCGGTAGTTCGAGCTCGTCTTTCGACATGGGTATCCACCAGGCTATCTAGGCACCCTCAGGTGCGTTCTTGCGATTAGATATACGAATGATACCGTACTCCTAGACAGCCACAGCAGCCTGGTGAGGATCTATGAGCACGCTTTCAGCAAAAGTCGCCGTCGTGATCGGTGGGCATGGCGGGATCGGTGGGGCCATCGCGGAACGCTTCGCGGCCGCGGGCGCCGCTGTCTACGCCACCAGTCGGCGCACCCAGGCCAGCGACGTCGAACTCGGCGCGGGCAGGTTGCATGAGCGCAGCCTCGATGCGTCCGATGTGACGGCGCTCGCAGCCTTCTTTGACAGCGTACGGCGCGAGGTCGGGCGGGTGGATGTCCTGGTGGTGAACGCGGGCATCTCGGAGTTCGCGCCGCTCGAGACCCTCAGCGAAGAGCACTTCGACCGGACCTTCGCGCTCAACGTACGTGCCCTGCTCTTCGCCACCCAGGCGGCGACGGCGATCATGCCTAATGGCGGCGCCATCGTATTGATCGGCTCCATCGCCGCGGCGATCGGCACCCAGGGCTATGGCGTCTATGGCGCGAGCAAGGCGGCGGTGCGCTCCTTCGCGCGCACCTGGGCCAACGAACTGGCACCCCGCAACATCCGCGTCAACGTCGTTGCGCCGGGACCCACGGACACTGCCATGATGGCCGCGACCTCGGCAGAAGTACGGGAGCAGCTGAACAGGCTGATCCCGCTCGGCCGGATGGCACGCGTCGACGAAGTGGCCGCGGCCGCGTACTTTCTCGCCAGCGACCAGAGCAGCTTCATCACCGGCGCCGAGTTGCCGGTCGACGGTGGCATGGCGCAGGTCTGACAGGCATCTCGCTCATGGCCGATCAGGCAAGCCCCACGGGTCGAGCGCGTCCTGGCGCAGGCGCGCAGTTATACCCGTGGCCAGGGATCTCGCGCGAAAGTCCGGAGCTTATCGCCGGAATCAGGGGTCCACTTTCCTAGCCTTGCCTACAGGAATGCACCCCATGATCACCCGCAACAGCTACACCACGGTCAAGCGTCGCGAACGCGTCCCCCATGACCTGTTCGCGCACTACTGGCGTGACGTGCACGGCCCCTTGTGCGCCCGCCTGCCGGGCCTCGGCCACTACGTGCAGTACCACTTCGACCGAGAGCAGGACGCCCATCTGTGGCCGCTGGCCGAAGGCATCCGGGAAATTCCCGACTACGAACTGGATGGGATGGTCGAGATCGGCTTCGCTGACGAGAGGCGTCAACGTACCTTCCAGGCGGCCAGCCCCGTGCTGTTCAGTGACGAACAGAACATGTTCGCCGAGACGCTTGCCTATGATCTGCCCAATGGCTCGCACGCGCTCAAGAACACGCTGGCGGACGAGCAGCATAACGGCCCCGACCCGCTGGATCGCCTCCAGCTGCACCTGCATCCCCGCGACAGCCTCAAGGACCTGAACAATTATCTGCTGAGTCAGCTAGGCCCCTGGCTGGCCGCACAATCGGCCGTCCTGAAAGTGCGCGTGCACCCTTGCGTGCCCTTCGTCAACGACGGTCAACATCCGCCATCGCCAGAGGTGGCGCACAGAGCCGATGCCATCCGCGCAACGCTGTCGATGGTGGAGATCGTCTTCGCCTCGCCGCTGGACCGTCGGCGCTTCTTCGCCAGCGACGCCTTCCGCAGCAGCCTGCCCGAACAGGCGCGGCATATCGCCTGTCTCAAGGCCTTCGCCGTGTCCGGGGTATACACCTACGTCCATGCCGGCCAGCTCACCACCGCCGGCCTGCGCGGCAGCCGCGCGGCCGAATTGATCGAGCGGCTCGGGGCGGTCAACCAGACGCAGGACGAGGTGGTGCATCTGCTTCGTCACGGAGCGTTGCCGGAAAAAGAGGCTCCCTCCCCGGCATCGACCCCACGCCGGGACTGAAGACCCTCACTCCCACGTCGGCCGGCTTCTTTAGCGCATGCTCGATGGCAGCGCCGTTCCAGCCGCTATGGCCGGGCGAGGATAATGCCGTCTCGCCAGCACCAGCGCCTGCCAGCCCGACCGCTCGGATTAGCCGCGATATCGCCCGGGTTCCTGATTAACGGAAGCAGATTTCCGCTATCTCGCACGGGCGGCTGGCAGGCTGGCTGTTGCCAGGGTGTCTGGCCGTTGCAAAAACAAAAAACGAAATGACATTCTAAAAAACAACCGCTAGCGGATTGTATCTCTCACCTTGAAACGGCCTGCCTGACGACCGTGGGATTCTGCGCGCTGTCCGCCCTGCATGACACGAGCGCCAAAGACAGCCGCCCTCGTGCCAATCATCGCCGTGCTGGTTGTAGCGGTACCGCACGTCACATGCCGGACCGGTCGCTTCCTGCCGAGTCAATCTGGAGACAGCCGTATTGGCGAAATCTACGACGCCCTCACGTTGGCCCGCTGCTGTACGGGCTCTCGCCCATCGTGACTTCCAGATCTATTTTGCCTGCCAGGGCGTATCGACCCTGGGCAAATGGGTGCAGCAGGTCGCGCTATCGTGGATGGCCTATCACGTCACCGCTTCCGCCACCCTGCTGGGCGTAATCACCTTTCTCACGCTCGCCCCGCAATTGCTCGTAGGTCCGATCGCCGGCGCCTGGATCGACCGCCACGACAAACGCCGTCTCCTGATCGCGGCGCAGTCGCTGCTGGCCATCCAATCGCTTTCACTCGCGCTCTTGAGCTGGCAGGGCTGGATCGACGCGCCGATCCTGATTGCCATGGCGCAGCTCCTAGGCTTGCTGAATGCCCTGGAAACGCCGCTCCGACAGGCACTCATCGGTAGCTTCGTGGCCGATGCCAGCGATTTGCCCAACGCCCTCGCGCTCAATGCCATGCTGATCAATGCCGCGCGTTTCATCGGCCCTCCGTTGGCCGGCGCCCTGATCGCCGCCAGTAGCGAAGCGCTTTGCTTTCTGCTCACGGCGATTGCCTTCGCCACCTTGCTGCTGGGCCTGACCAAGGTTCAGGGCAGCGCGACCACCAGAGCCAGCGGTTCGACCAGTCAGATGTTCCGTGAAGGCTTGGGCTACGTCTGGAGTACCTTCTCCGTCCGGCGCCTGATGCTGGGGGTGATCGCCGTCAACCTGCTCGCCTCCAACTACAGCGTCTTGCTGCCAGTACTGGCCAAGACGCTCTACCTCGGCGACGCCCGGATGCTGGGTTGGCTCTGGGGGGCCGCCGGCGCCGGCGCTTTCGTGGCCACGATCATGCTCGCTCTCGTCGGCGCCTTGCACCGCCTGCGGCGCGTGATCTTCATCGCCGAATTGTGCTGCGCCCTGGCGCTTTGCCTGCTGGCGTTCAAGCTACCGCTTCCCTTCGCGCTGTTGTTGCTGGCCCTGCTGGGCTTTGGCATCACCGCCAACAACGTCAGCACCAACATGCTGTTGCAGGGCGATGCCCCGGTCGCGCTGCGCGGCCGCGTGATCGCCCTGTACATCGCCATGCGCTTCGGCTTCGAGGCAGTGGGTGGCCTGCTCGCGGGCTTGCTCGCCAGTGCCATAGGCGCAACCCTCACGCTCGGCATCGCCGGTCTGCTGTTGCTGACGTTCCGCGCGGTGGAAAGCCACCTCAATGCTACAAAGGAATGAACTGTCGAGTCGAAGGTATGGCTTGCCCCGATCAATGCCCCTCTGCACGTTGAAGCGAAGCGGCATGAAAGCAGTCGCGTGATAGAAGGACATCAGGATCCGCAGTGTCCGCACCTTTTGAGCGCGGCCGCCATGACCATCCGCGCTCGCTAATTGAATGGTGCTCGCCGCCGAGAATGGTGATGCGACCATCAACCTCAGCGGCCTCGGCTACATGGCCGGCACAGCGTCCATGTTCCCTTGGCGTTCGCTGTAGCGACTGCCATCGAAGCAGGAGGGATCCTCATCCAGGTATCGCCGCGGTGGCCACCAGCATCGCCGGGCTGATTCCCGAGTCCTTGGGCAGCCGCACGGCGCTGACCTTCGCCTTCCCTGGCCGGCGCCCCCAACGCGCCGCCGCGGTGCAACCTGGCTCCATCCTGGCGCAGCGCCTTCTGACCAGGCGGGCAAAGGTTCGCCCAAGCGTGAACCAATGCCACGGGTCCGGTCCGCGAGCGGAATCGAGGCATCGCCCCAGAGCCTCGCGCCGAAAGAACCGGCGAACCAATTTCAAATGGCATCGGCCTTGCACCCACCCTAGGTATCCGGATCTCCCCGGCGACGGCACTGGTAGCGCGCTTCGCCTCGGGAGACAGCCCAGACCTAAGAGGCAAAGGTTCGATGCAGATCCATACCGATGACAGCGCTCGCCTGGCCCTGGATGCCTTGCGCAACCTGGTCGCCCAGCAGAGCAGCGTACCCGACAAGCCATTGCCACCGGAGCGCGAGCTGGCTGGCGAATTCGGGGTCAGCCGCCGCTCCATCCGCCGTGCCCTGGCGGTGCTCGAAGCCGAGGGCCAGGTCTGGCGCCGCCAGGGCAAGGGCACCTACGTGGGTCCTACGCCGCCGAGCGCGGCCCTCACCCTCACCCAGCTCTCCGCGCGCACCAACTTCAGCGAGGTGATGGAGGCACGGTTGCATCTGGAGCCAAATCTCGCCGCCCTGGCCGCCCAGCGTGCCAGTGGCGAACAGCGCGCCCTGATCCGTCGCATGGCCGAGCGCACCGCCTTCGAGCGCCTGGGCAGCAGCGAGGACGCCGACGCCATCGAGTTGTGGGACAGCGCCTTCCACCGCAGCATCGCCGAGGCCGCCGGCAATCGCCTGTTGCTGGACCTCTTCGAGATGCTCGACGCCATCCGCCTGGACCCGACCTGGCGTGACCTGCGCCACCGCGCACGCAACGCCCAGCGCCTGCTGGCCTATCACGATGACCACCAGGCCCTGGTGGAAGCCCTCGATGCGCGCGATCCGGTCCGCGCCGCGGCGGTGATGCGCGCCCATCTGCGTGCCCTGCAAATGGCTCTGGACAGCGTACTGCAGCAGAACCTGGAGCAGGCCCTATGAGCGCCCCGGTGCTGGTGGTGAACGACCTCAGCGTGCGCTTCGCCGGCGCTCCAGCGGCGGTGGTGGAAGGCTTGAGCTTTACCGTGCAGCCGGGCCGTACCCTGGCCCTGGTGGGCGAATCCGGCTGTGGCAAGAGCGTGACCTCCATGGCCCTGATGGGGCTGCTGCCGGCCAGCGCCCAGGTCCGCGCCCGCCAGGCCAGCTTCATGGGCGAGGACCTGCTGGGCATGCCCGAGGCACGCCGCCGCGACCTGCGCGGCGACCGTCTGGCCATGGTGTTCCAGGAGCCGATGACCTCGCTGAATCCGGCCTTCACCGTCGGCGCACAGCTGATGGAGACCGTGCTGCGCCATCGTGGTGGCAGTCAGTCGGCTGCCCGGCAACGCGCCCTGGACATGCTGGAGAAGGTACGGGTGCCGGCGGCAGCGCAGCGGCTGGCGGCCTATCCCCACGAACTCTCCGGCGGCATGCGTCAACGGGTGATGATCGCCATGGCGCTGGCCAACGATCCGGCGCTGATCATCGCCGACGAGCCCACCACGGCGCTGGACGTGACCATCCAGGCGCAGATCCTCGAACTCATCGCCAGTCTGCAGGCCGAGACCGGCAGCGCCATGATCCTCATCACCCATGACCTCGGCGTGGTGGCCGAGGTCGCCGACGAGATGGCGGTGATGTACGCCGGCCGGGTGGTGGAGTCCGGCCCGGTCGCCCAGCTGTTCGACGATCCGCAGCACCCCTACACCCTCGGCCTGATGGGCTCAATGCCCTCGCTGGGGCCGCGCACGGGTCGGCTGGCGACCATCGCCGGCCGGGTGCCGACGCCCGCCGAGATGCCGGCCGGCTGCCGCTTCGCCAGCCGCTGCCCCTTCGTCCTCGACGCCTGTCGCCTGGCCCCGCTGCCACTGGTGGAACTCGCTCCGGGCCAGCAGGTGGCCTGCCTCCGCGCGCCCCTGGAACAGCATCTGGAGACCAGTGCATGAAAGCGGTCGAACGCCCCATTCTCGAAGCCATCGGCCTGACCAAGCACTTCGGCGGCCAGGCCGGTTTCCTGCAACGCCCGCGCCCACCGGTGCAGGCGGTAAGCGATGTCTCCTTCGCCGTGTGGCGCGGCGAGACCCTGGCGCTGGTGGGCGAGTCCGGCTCGGGCAAGTCGACCCTCGGCCGCCTGCTGCTCAACCTGCTCGCGCCCACCTCCGGCGACGTCATCTACGAAGGCCGCAACCTGGGCAATCTCAGTCCGACGGCGCTGCGCCAGGTTCGCCAGGAGTTGCAGATCATCTTCCAGGACCCCTTCGCCTCGCTGAATCCGCGCATGAGCGTGGCCGACATCGTTGGCGAACCGCTGTGGCTGCACAAGCCGCTGGACCGCGGTCAGCGCGCCGAGCGCGTGGCGGAGCTGCTGCGCACGGTGGGCCTGGCGCCGGAACTGGCCGGCCGCTATCCCCATGAATTCTCCGGCGGCCAGCGCCAGCGCATCGGCATCGCCCGTGCCCTGGCCGCCGAGCCGCGCCTGCTGCTCGGCGACGAACCGGTCTCGGCACTGGACGTCTCGGTACAGGCGCAGGTCGTGAACCTCCTGGAAGACCTCAAGGCACGCTTCGGCCTGACCCTGATCATCGTCGCCCATGGCCTGGGGGTGATCCGCCACATGAGCGACCGGGTGGCGGTGATGTACCTGGGCGAGATCGTCGAGCTGGCGCCGGTGGAGGCGCTGTTCGAGACGCCCCTGCATCCCTATACCCAGGCGCTGCTGGCAGCGGTGCCGGTGAGCCATCCACGCGCGCGGCGACCGCGCACCCTGCTCGGCGGCGACTTGCCCAGCCCCACGGCACCGCCCAGCGGCTGCCGCTTCCACACCCGCTGCCCCCACGCCCGCTCACTGTGCCGCGAGGCCAAGCCCGTGCTGCAGCCCGCCGCCGGGGAAGGCCAGGTGGCCTGTCATTTCTGGCGCGAGATCGCGGGCGCGGGCGCTTCACCGCCGCCGCTGATCGCCACCAGCGCGGCCTTCACGCGCCGCCTGGCCCTGTTCAACCGTCATCAGTCCCTTCTGGAGTCCACCCCATGAAAGCCTCCGCCTGGCTCACCGCTACCCTTCTGCTCCTGGCCGGCGGCTCCGCCCTGGCCGAGACCACCCTGCGCATCGGCATCCAGGACGATCCCGACGTGCTCGATCCGCATCGCTCGCGGACCTATTCCGGGCGCCTGGTCTACACCGCCCTGTGCGACAAGCTGGTGGATGTCTCGCCGCAACTGGAGTTGGTCCCGCAACTGGCCACCGCCTGGCAGTGGGGCGACGACAACCGCAGCCTGACGCTGCAACTGCGCCCGGGCGTGACCTTCCATGACGGCGAGGCCTTCGACGCCGCCGCGGTAAAATTCAACCTGGACCGCGCCCGCACCCTGCCCGACTCGCTGCGCAAGAGCGAACTGGCGTCGGTGGATGCCGTGGAGGTGGTCGATCCCCAGACCGTGCGCATCCGCCTCAAGCAACCCGATGCCACCCTGCTCGCCCAGCTCTCCGACCGCGCCGGCATGATGCTCGCGCCCAAGGCGTCCACCGGCGACGTGGGCAGCAAGCCGGTCTGCTCCGGCCCCTATCGCTTCGTGCAGCGGGTGCAGCAGGACCGCATCGTGCTGGAACGCTTCCCGCAGTACTGGAACGCCAGCGCCTACCACTTCGACCGGCTGATCTTTCTGCCCATCCCCGACACCTCGGTGCGCCTGGCCAACCTGCGCTCGGGGGACCTGGACATCGTCGAGCGAGTCGCGCCCACCGACGTCAAGGGCCTGCAGGGCCAGGCCGGCTTCACCCTCTACAACACCCCGGGCCTGGGCTACATGCAGCTGATGGTGAACATGGCCAACGGCGACCGGGCGAAGAATCCCTTCGCTGGGGACAAGCGCGTCCGCCAGGCCTTCGACCTGGCGCTGGATCGCGAGGCGCTCAACCAGGTGGTGTTCGAGGGTCTCTATGCGCCCAGCGTGCAGCCCTTCCCGCAGAGCAGTCCCTACTACGACAAGGCCTTCGCCGTCCCGGCCCGCGACGTGGCGCGCAGCCAGGCGCTGCTCAAGGCGGCCGGGGTCAGCCTGCCGGTCAAGGTGGAGCTGAAGATCGCCAACAACCCCATCGCCCAGCAGGTGGGCCAGCTGATCCAGGCCATGGCCGCCGAGGCCGGTTTCGAGGTCAACCTGGTCGCCACCGAATACGCCACGCTGCTGGCCGAACAGCATGCCGGCAACTTCCAGCTCGGCCTGAGCGCCTGGTCCGGCCGTCCCGATCCGGATGGCAACGTGCACCCGTTCGTCACCTGCAAGGGCAACCAGAACGACGGCCGCTACTGCAACGCGGCGCTGGATCAGCTGCTCGACCAGGCCCGCACCACCAATGACCAGACGCAGCGCCAGGCGCTCTATGCCCAGGCCCTAACCCTGCTGCGCGAGGAACTGCCGGTGTTCTATCTCTATTTCGATCCGCGCATCATCGCCACCCGCGCCGACCTGAAGGGCTTCATCCCCAACCCCGACGGCCTGATTCGCCTGGCCGGCGTCACCCGCGGACAATAGCCATGCTGCGCCTCTTCCTGCGTGGCCTGCTGAGTGCCCTGCCGACCCTGCTGCTGGTGTCGCTGTTCGTCTTCACCCTGCAGCAACTGCTGCCGGGCGATCCGGTGCTGGCCATGGCCGGCGAGGAGCGCGATCCCCAGGTGCTGGAATTCCTGCGCGAGAAATACCGGCTGAACGACCCCGTGCCGGTGCAGTACCTGCACTGGATGGGCGGGGTGCTGCAGGGTGACCTGGGCGTCTCGCTGCGCACCGACCAGCCGGTGACGGCGCTGATCGCCGAAAAGCTGCCGGTGACCCTGGAGCTGTCGCTGCTGGCCATCGTCATCGCCCTGCTCATCGGTATCCCCACCGGCATCCTCGCCGCGGTACGCCGTGGCACGGCGGTCGACTACGGCGCCAACCTGGTGGCCCTGTCCGGCATCTCCATCCCGCACTTCTGGCTCGGCATCCTCTTGATCCTGCTGTTCGCGGTGAAGTTGCAGTGGCTGCCCGCCTCCGGCTTCGTGCCCTTCCACGAAGACCCGCTGCGCAACCTGCGCACCCTGGTCCTGCCGGCCTTCGTACTGGGCGCCGGCCTCTCCGGCACCCTGATGCGCCATACCCGGGCGGCCATGCTGGAGGTGCTGCGCGCCGACTACGTGCGCACCGCCCGGGCCAAGGGTTTGCGCGAGCGGGTGGTGATCCTGCGCCATGCGCTGCGCAATGCGCTGATGCCCATCGTCACCCTCACCACCTTGCTGTTCGGCGAACTGCTCGGCGGCGCGGTGCTCACCGAGCAGGTCTTCAGCATCCCCGGCTTCGGCAAGATGATCGTCGACGCCGTGTTCAACCGCGACTACGCGGTGGTCCAGGGGGTGGTGCTCTGCGTGGCGGTGGGCTTCGTGCTGCTCAACCTGGCCGCCGACCTGCTCTACCGCCTGATCAATCCGCGCCTGAGGCAAGCCGTATGAACGCCCTGACCCTGCCCCGCCCGGCCACCCTGCGGCCGGCGCGTTCGCCCTTCTGGCGCAAGTTCAGCGCCAATCGTGGCGCGCTGCTGGGCGCCGCCCTGATCCTGGCCTTCGCCCTGGCCGCCCTGCTGGCACCCTGGCTGGCCCCCTTCGATCCGCTCAAGACCAGCTTCCTGGCGGTGCGCAAGGCGCCCTCGGCGCTGAACTGGCTGGGCACCGACGAACTCGGGCGCGACCTGCTCTCGCGTCTGCTGTGGGGGGCGCGCAGCTCCCTGCTGGCCGGCGTGGTCTCGGTGGCCATCGCCCTGCTGGTGGGCGTCCCCCTGGGCCTGGTGGCCGGCTACTTCGGTGGCTGGCTGGACGCCCTGATCTCGCGACTGGCGGAGGCGCTGCTGTCCTGTCCCTTCCTGGTCCTGGCCATCGCCCTGGGCGCCTTTCTGGGCCCGAGCCTGGGCAATGCCATGATCGCCATCGGCCTGTCCGCCATGCCGGTGTTCGCCCGGCTGACCCGTGGCCAGGTGCTCGCCATCCGCCACGAGGACTACCTCGAAGGGGCCCGCGCCATCGGTCTGCCGGATCGCTGGATTCTCTGGCGCTACGTCCTGCCCAACATCCTCTCGCCGCTGGTGGTCCAGGCCACCCTGACCATCGCCGCCGCCATCCTCGCCGAGGCCAGCCTGTCGTTCCTCGGCCTTGGCCAGCAACCGCCGATGCCCTCCTGGGGCTCCATGCTCAACACCGCCAAGAACTTCATGGAGCAGGCGCCCTGGATGTCCATCGCCCCGGGCGTCTGCATCTACCTCACCGTTCTCGGCTTCAACCTGCTGGGCGACGGCCTGCGCGACGCCCTCGATCCTCGTCACCCATGAGACCCTTCGCCATGCCCGATCTGGACTATCACAACCCCTATTCCTCGGCTCGCTCGCCGGTCATGGGCCGCAACCTGGTGGCCTGCTCGCAGCCACTGGCCGCCCAGGCCGGGGTGGAGATGCTGCGCCGCGGCGGCAACGCGGTGGACGCCGCAGTGGCCGCCGCCATGGTGCTCACCGTGGTGGAACCCACCGGCTGCGGCATCGGCAGTGACGCCTTCGCCATCGTCTGGGACGGCGAGAAGGTGCAGGGCCTCAACGCCTCCGGCCGCGCGCCGCGGGGCTGGACCCCGGAGTTCTTCGCCGGCCAGAGCGCCATGCCGGCCCGCGGCTGGGGCGCGGTCACGGTGCCCGGCGCCGTCTCCGCCTGGGTCGCCCTGGCCAGGCGTTACGGCAAGCTGCCGCTGACCACCCTCGCCGGCCCGGCGATCCACTATGCCCGCGACGGCTTCCTGCTCACCCCGGTGATCGCCGAACTCTGGCGCCGTGGCGCCGAGCAGCTCAAGGACCAACCCGGTTTCGCCGCCTGCTTCCTGGCCAACGGCGTACCCCGCGCCGGCACCCTGGTGCGCCTGCCCGATCATGCGCGGACCCTGGAGGCCATTGCTGAAAGCGAAGGCGCCACCTTCTACCAGGGCGAACTGGCCCAGGCCATGGCCCGCCATGCCCGCGAACACGGGGCGGTGCTGGACGAGGAAGACCTGCGCGCCCACCGGGCCGACTGGATCGATACCCTCTCGGTGCCCTTCGCCGGCGCCGTGGTGCACGAGTTGCCACCCAACGGTCAGGGCATCGCCACCCTCGCCGGCCTGGGTATCCTGGAGGCCGCCGGCATCGGCGCCGATCCCGTGGACAGCCCCGCTACCCTGCACCGGTCCATCGAGGCCATGAAGCTGGGGCTGGCCGATCTCTACCAGCACGTCACCGACTCCGCGCACATGCGCATCCAGGCCGAGCACCTGCTGGACCCGGGCTACCTGCGCGAACGCGCCGGGTTGCTCGGGCCACGTGCCGGCGATCCCGGCTATGGCGCACCGCGCCCCGGTGGCACAGTCTGCCTGTCCGCGGCCGACGACAGCGGCATGATGATTTCCTTCATCCAGTCCAACTACATGGGCTTCGGCTCGGGTGTGGTGGTGCCGGGCACCGGCATCAGCCTGCAGAATCGCGGCGCTGGCTTCACCCTGGCGCCGGATCACGTCAACAGCGTGGCGCCAGGCAAGCGGCCCTTCCACACCATCATCCCCGGCTTCGCCATGAATGCCGACGGTACCCCGCTGATGGCCTTCGGCCTGATGGGCGGCCCGATGCAGGCCCAGGGGCACCTCCAGCTGATGCTGCGCATCCTCAAGTACCGGCAGAATCCCCAGGCCGCCGCCGATGCCCCGCGCTGGCGCCTCGAAGGCGGCCGCCGGGTCGCCGTGGAAAGCAGCCTGGATCCGGCCACCCTGGCGGCGCTGCGGGCCCTGGGCCACGAGGTGACCGTGGAAGAGCCCTCCGGCGTGTTCGCCTTCGGCGGTGCCCAGATCATCCAGCGCGTCGCCGGGGGCTACGTGGGCGGCTCCGATCCGCGCAAGGACGGCCTGGTGGCCGGCTACTGAAGCCGACAGCGACGGCGCCGCTACCGGCGCTGCCGTGCACCCCAGGCCACTAGCCGTGGCCTGTGGTCCTGCCCCTGGGCGACCGCATTCCGGTGAGGCGCAGCTGCGCCATTCGAGGATCCTTCAGGGGTGGGCGCGATCCCTTGGGGCGGGCAGTTTCCGCAGCGACATCCAGCCCTGTCGTGGCGATCCGGGTACACCTTCCACTGCCCTGCCCCTGCCCCTGCCTGGTAGCGGATCAGCGGCGTAGCAGCAGCCCGCCTCCCCAGGCGCTCGACCTCGGCGGCCGATACGCGTGCATGCAGCCACCGCTCGTCGCCCTGCAGCGACATCGCCTTAATGTTTATTGCGATATACAAACAGCAGAGCCATAGTGGCCCGGTGCCACCCCGGTAGAACCAAGTCCGAGACCGCCCTATGCACCCTGATCCCCAGAGCCACGCCCGCGAGGCGCTACTTGGCCTTCATCGCCAGCTACAGGAAAACGCCAAGCGGCTGGGCACGGTGGACTGCGACGATCCAAACGTCCGCGCTGTCCTTCAGGCCGTGCAGGATCTCAACGAGCGGGTCGCCGACATGGTGGCCGAGACGGCCCTGCTGACGCCCCTGGAACTGGGTCCGATCACAGCAAGCGGCGCACAGGACGCCAGTGGTCAGCGCTGATTCACCGGACATAGCTGACTGAATGCACCGGAGCCGTGCCTGACACCAGCGCCACCAGGCGGCGCTGCGGAAATCAGTCGCTGGCGCGCCCCGTCAGACCAGGGCGGCCGGCACGAAAACGCCTATCGATCAGCATCCTTACCCGGCAGGCGCTGGAAGGCACGGGCCCATTCGAGCAGGGAATTTTCCTCGTCGGTACGATCGTCCACGCCACACTCTTCCAGCACGGTCACCACACGCTTCATGAAGTCCCGATCGACGCGGGCCTGCTCCATGATCCGGTCCAGATTCAGCTGACCGAGTTGCTGGAGGGTGGTCTGAAATTCGTTGTCTTCCATGCCCATGACGTCTTCCCTGTAAGCACGGCTGCCGATCGCCGGCTGGCCTAGTGCTATCATCTTTCGCGCGGGCGTTACTCACATAACGGTTATCGCATGAAGTGTCGAGAATGATGACTGAGCGGCAGTTGGCAGCGCTTCGAGGTCTTCGGCTCGGGATTTCGCTCGGCCCACCTATTGGCGGCGAGGTGCTGGCGCACCCGCGCTGCTCGACAGGCCGCTGGCGCTCAACCGAGCACCAGCGGCAGTACCAGAGCGGTAGCGATCCCGAGCAGGATCATGCCCAGCGCCGAGAACGCAGCGGTCTCCTGACTTTCCCGCAAGGCGTGGGCGGTGCCTATGGCATGGCCGTTCATGCCCAGGGTCAGACCCCGGGCCGCGGGATCCTCGATCTTGAAGACCTTGAGCAGTGGCAGCGCCAGCGTGGTGCTGATGACGCCGGTCAGCATCACGATCACCGCGGTCAGCGGCGCCACGCCACCGAAATGATCCGCCAGGGGCAAGGCGATCGGCATGGTCACCGACTTCGGCAGCAGACTCATCAGCAGCGTCTCCGGCAGGCCAAACAGCCAGCCCAGGGCCAGGGTCAGAGAGACACCTACGACGCCGCCCACCGTGAGGGTTATCAGCAGCGGCCGGCAGAGTGCCGTCACGCGCTGGACGTTCTTGTAGAGCGGAACGGCCAGGCCCACCGTGGTGGGTCCGAGCAGCATCGAGAGCAGACCGCTGGCGCTTCGATACCTGTCGTAGGGAATCCCGCCGATCAAGAGCGCGGTCGCGACGATGGCGGTGGTGATCAGCACCGGTTGCAGCATGACCAGGCGCAGGCGCTGTTGCAGCACAAGCGCCAGCTGATAGGCCGCGAGCGTCAGAGACAGGGCCAACAGGGATGCGAGGGCTGGGTCAGACATGGTCTTTGCTTCTACCGATCAGGTACTGCAGCAGCCAGCCACACAGGGGCACGGTGACCAGCAGGGACAGGGCAATGACCAGTACCAGGCGCAACCACACCGAGGCGTCGAGGCCGCTGAAATCGACGATGCCAACCGCCGGCACCACGAGCATCAAGGGAAGGTAACCAAGCAGATGGCCCGCCATCTTCTCCACCCCTTCGGGCACTCTGCGCAACAACATCAGCAGCGCGAAGAGAACGATGATCCCTATTACACTGGCCGGAATGCCCCCTATAAAGCTCGTCATATAGGTGCCAATCAGGTAGCAACCCACCAGTGTCAGGAAACCCGTTACATTCATAGCCACCCCAAATTACCTTGTTATTCTCAACAACCCGCCTGTGAGGCTGCGCGGCCATGCCTGGCCGGCGCGAGCCGGACCGGCCCGTTGGCTGTCGCCCCTTCCGCAAGCGCGGTGATCACTGCCGGTCAGGCTGTCTGACGTTCCCCGGCTACGCGCGGCATCACTATAGGCGCATCTGAAAATGGCTGGGCAAGTCCATGCCGAGATCAGCGAAAGATACCCATCCTGTTCGGCGCACTGTTGGGTTGGCGCCGCGATCCGCTTCGCCTTCCCCCTGACCTCGCAATCGGCTCGCCGGATATCCCGCCACGCTCCCTGAGCGAGACCTGTCGAGACGCCAGCCGGCCCGGGAAGACAACGAAGGCTGATGAAGCCGTTAGCGCCTCACGCCGGTACCGCGCGCATGCCCTCGAAGATCAGGCGCGTGGTGTTGCGCACGGTGGCCGCGTGGCCTTCGCGATCCATCTCGTCACTGGCCGTCAGGCGCAGCAATTGCAGATGCGAGTAGTCGTTGAGCAGGAAGGCCGCCAGCTCCACGTCCAGATCGGCGCGCAATTTACCTGCGGTCTGCAGCTCGCGCAGCACCTTGGCGATCTCGCCCTGCAGGCCGCGGTTCATCTGCCGATAGGCCCGGGGCAGCCCGCTGTCGCCCCCCACCAGCACCAGCGGCAGCAATTCGCGCCAGAGGGCAGCAGGCAGGACGTCCAGGGCGTAGCTGACGAGCAGGTGTTCGAGGTGGCAGAGCGCATCGACGGGATCCGCGACGTCGCGAAGGTGCCGGCGCACGTCGATCAGGGCCCGGCTATCGGACTCCTTGATCATCTCCAGGATGATCTCGTGCTTGCTGCCGAAATACTTGAATACCGTGGGCGCCGAGACACCGGCCTCGCGGGCGATCTGCTCGACGGTGGTCTCGCGAAAGCCCTGACGCTGGAACAGCTTGACCGCCGCGGCCGAGATGGCGGTGCGGCGTAATTCCTTCTGACGTTCGCGTAGGCCGCTCACCGTCGCTCCTGATTCCGGGGATGCCAGAGAGGATAGCTGGCCAGGCTTCGGTAGAGAAAATATTTTATTGACTAAAGAAATTAACAGGGTTAATTATTTTCCCGTACCTGCTCTACGCAGGGCCACTGCCAGGATGAGTCTGATGAACCAGAGCCTCGACCGCTCCCTGGTTTCCCGCAATCGGGGAGTCAGCGAGATGTACGACCAACAAGAACAAGAGCCCGTACTGATGCAGGGTTTTCCGGCCGAGCCGGACCAGCGTGTGACCTGGGCCAACTGGATGTCACCACCGTTCAATCGCTGGGGCTTTCGCAACCTGGCGCGCCTGCGCCCTACCATCGAGGTGGCTGCCGGACCGCGACCGGACACGGTGCTGGCCCATGCGCCCGTGGCCCTGGAAGCGCTGAGATTCGAGAGCAGCTGCGGCCGCAGCGTCAGCGCCCTCGACCATCTGCGCGCCAGCAAGACCGACGGCTTCCTGGTGCTGCACCAAGGCCGCGTGGTGTACGAGCGCTACTTCAACGGCCAGGTCGCCACCGACCGCCACATCATGTTCTCGGTGACCAAGTCGCTGATCGGCGTACTCGGCGAGCAACTCATCCACGACGGCCTGCTCGATGCCCAGGCGCTGACCCGGCATTACGTGCCGGAACTGGCCGGCAGTGCCTTCGGCGACGCCAGCGTCCGCCAGTTGCTCGACATGGCCGTGGGCGTCCATTACACCGAGCTCTACGACGATCCCACCTCGGCAAGCTCCCAGTACGGCTACGCCTGTGGCTTCAAGCCGGCCCTGCCCGACTACGCCCAGTACGAGTCGCTGTATCAGTACCTGCCGTCACTGCGCAAAAGGTGCGAGCACGGCGGCCTCTTCCATTACGTGACCGCCACCACCGAGGTCCTGGCCTGGGTGATGGAGCGCGCCAGCGGCCTGGGCTGCGCCGAGCAGCTGCAGCGGATCTGGCAGCAACTCGGCTGCGAGCGCGACGCCTACTTCATGGCCGATCCCTGGGGTCGTAGCGTCGCCGGTGCCGGCTTCAACGCCACCCTGCGCGACATGGGCCACTTCGGCCTGATGCTGGCCAACGGCGGTCTGGTCGACGGCCAGCGGGTCATCGACCAGGCGGTCGTCGAGGCCATCGCGGCAGGTGGAGATCCGGCCCTCTATGGCGTGCACCAGGACTTCGCCGACTGGACCCCGGGTGCCTCCTACCGCAGCCAGTGGTACGTCTTCAACGACCACAGTCCGGCCATCATGGCCAGCGGTATCCACGGCCAGTACCTGTTCGTCGATTTCAGCGCCGACGTGGTGATCGTCAAGCAGTCGTCACTGCCCGAGGCGGTCACCGAACTGGACATCGATACCGTACGGCTGCTGCGCGCCATCGCTGCCCAGTTG
This sequence comes from Pseudomonas sp. SHLD1, assembly GCF_028640935.1. Lineage (NCBI taxonomy): Bacteria > Pseudomonadati > Pseudomonadota > Gammaproteobacteria > Pseudomonadales > Pseudomonadaceae > Pseudomonas > Pseudomonas sp. SHLD1. The sequence continues at coordinate 376,167 of NZ_JAQZAD010000013.1, read as the reverse complement.
CGCGGTTGATCCATCCCTAACGAGATCGACGAGCGCCGGCTGGCCCGCGCTCCCTCCTGCTGCGCCAGGTATTCGGTGGTCGCCTTGGCCACCCTTCACTGCCCTGTAATACAAGAAAAATAGTCAGGAGCTCTACATGTACACCACCAAGCGCCTCTCCGGCGTGCTGCTGGCGCTCGGCTTGCCGCTGGCCAGCCAGCCGGCCCTGGCGGGCTATCCATTCGAAAACGGAAATCTCAAAGGCGCGGTCAACCTGACGGTGGGCGCCGGTTCCATCACCACCCGGGGCGTCAACTTCGGCGCCGGTCGCGTGGATGCCCGCAGCGGCAGGAACGACGGCAGCCGCATTGCCTGGCAGGAGTTCTACGTCAAACCCGGCGTCACCCTCGACTATTCGCTCAGCGACAGCCTCCACCTGCTCGCCGGCGGCTCGGTGGTCGGCGCCACCACCCTTGGCGACGGGGATGCCGGTGGTTTCACCCGTAGCTCCGACGGCCGCTTCGCCCCGGAAGAAGGCTACGCCGGGGTACAGGCGGGTGACTGGAAACTCACCGCCGGCCGCCAGAACTTCATGGTCGGCACCGGCTTCATCGTCATGGACGGCAACCTCGATCTGTTCGGCGATGGCGCCTACTGGCTCGGCCCGCGCACCGCCTTCCGCGACTCGGCGATCCTGGCATGGGGGCATGGCCCGGCCCAGGCACAGGCCTTCACCCTGCGCACCGACGATCACTATGGCGATTTCCGCCTGAGCGGCGCCAACCTGGATTACGACCTCGACGGCCAGGTGACCCTCGGCGCCCTGGCCATGACGGTCGATAGCCTGGCCAGCAACAACAGCACCGCGGCACGCCGCGACGGCATGCGGGTGTACAACCTGCGGGCCCTGCGCGGTCACCTGCCGGGCCTGCCGAATCTCACCTTGAATGGCGAATACGCGGTGCAACGTGGTGGTGACGGCGCCATCGGCTACGACGCCAGGGCCTGGTACGCCCAGGCCGACTACCAGTTCCAGGACCTGCCCTTCACGCCCACCCTCGGCTATCGCTACGTCGTCTTCTCCGGCGACGACAACCCGACCGACAACCGCCAGAAGGCCTGGGACCCGCTGAGCAAGGGCTTCACCGACTGGAGTACCTGGCTGATCGGCGACGTGGTGGGCAACTACCTGCTGTTCAACAGCAACGAGCGCGTCCAGCAGTTCTCGTTGAAGAACCGGCTTAGCGACACCCTCACCCTGGGCGTCATCCACTACCAGTTCTGGCTCGACCAGGCCAACTTCCGCGGCGCCGCGGTCAGCGATCGGCGCTTCGCCGACGAGACCGCGGTGTACCTCGACTGGACGCCCAACCGGCAGTTCTACGGCTCGCTTTCGTACAACTGGGTGCAGGCCAGGTCGGCCGCCCGCCAGGCGATCGGCGACAACGATCGCTTCAGCGCCCTCGAGCTGTACTTCACCTATCGCTACTGACCACCAGCCACCACAGCCCCCGTGGGGCACAGGAGAGCGTAATGAATACCAAGACACCAACCGGGATCGCCGTGCCGACGCTGGAATGGGTGCTCAGTCTGCATGTCCTCATCGATCCGGCCGATGGCCTGGGCGCCTGCACGGATGGCCAGCGCAGCAACTATCGAATCACCGGCGGGCATTTCGAGGGCCTGAACGTGCGCGGCGAAGTGATCGCCGGCGGCGCGGATTTCTATCTGCTGCGCAGCGACGGCGTGGGCGAGCTGGACGCGCGCTACAGCCTGCGCAGCGACCAGGGCGAGTGGATCAACATCCACAACACCGGCCTCATCACCCTCAGCGACAGGGGACAGGCGCAGGTCGCCCAGGGCCTCTGGCCGATCGCCGAGGAGAACTATCACTGCAGTTGCACACCGCGCTTCCAGGTGGCGAGCGGCAGACTCGCCTGGCTGGTCCGCAGCGTGATGATCGGCAAGGTGGGCTATCCCGCCGCCGACCAGGTGGCCATCCACTGCTATCGCCTCACCTGACCGGCTACCTCTCTCACAGCCAGGCTTTCTACTGAAGCGGCAGGCCACGCCGTGGCCGATCCGGCAGGTAAACGACCATGACCATCGCCAAGCAAACCCTGGTGCGCGCCGCGTGCATCGCTATCGCCGCCGCCTCCATTCTCGTCATCGGCGTGCAGCCGATCTTCATCGGACTGCTGACCGAACGCCTCGACCTGACCCTGGCGCAGCAGAGCTGGACCCTGTCCGTCGAGATGTGCGGCTCCATCGTCGGGACGCTGCTGTACCTGCCGATGATCCGCTGCCTCGGACCGCGCACCCTGGCCCTGAGCACGGCCCTGCTACTGCTGTTCGCCAACGTCGCGACCGCCAGCGTCACCGTCCTCGATCCGCTACTGGCCTTGCGCGGCCTCTCGGGGCTCTGCTCGGGCGTGCTCTACTCCTACGCCATCTACTGGCTGGGCAGCATGCCGGGCCAGGACAGGTCCTTCGGCATCCTGCTGTTCGTGCAGACCGCCCTGTTCGCCAGCAGCGCGGTGCTCATGCCGATGATCGCCGAGTGGCAGGGTTTCGCGGGGGCGATCTACTACCTGGCCGCCTGGTTCGCCCTGGTGTGCCTGCTGAGCCTCTGCCTGCCGGCCAGGCAGAGCCCGGCAGAGCGACAGGTCTTCCCAACGCCGCTGCGGTCCGGTCTGACGGTGATCGGCGTCTGTTCCCTGCTCGGCATGCTGTTCCTGCAGCTGTCGATCTACTCGCTGTGGGGCTTCGTCGAGGGCATCGCCCGCGATGCCGGGGTGGCACCGGTGGATATCGGCTGGGCGATCAGCATCGGGCTGCTCGGCGGCCTGCCCGGTGCGGCCCTGCCCAGCGTGGCCGGGCGACACCTGGGCCGCGTGCCGATGATCCTCACCGGCTCCCTGGCCGTGCTCGGCGCCATCTATCTGCTGGCCACGCGCATCCACACGGCGGCGGATCTCATGCTCGCGGTGTTCCTGATGAACTTCGGCTGGAACCTGGCGCTGTCCTACTACATGTCGTCGGTCGTGACCCACGACCCAAGCGGTCGCCTGACCAAGCTGGTCGGCGTGGTGCAGGTCGCCTCGGCCGCCGCGGCGCCGACCCTGCTGAGTCTGCTCATCGAAGGCAACGACCGGCGCAGTCTCTTCGTGCTGTCGGCGGGCGCCATTCTGATCGGCTGCGTCCTGGTGCTCGTCATGCTGTCCTGCGGGCGGCGCCAGGTGCCGGGCAAGGCGCTGGACTGCTCGGTCTGAGCGTTGGCCGCCTGCCAGGGGGCCGCGCGAGTATCACGGCGCTTCCGCGCGGCCAGGCGACACCCTCCATGACCGATTTGTCATCACCCGGTCAGCCTGGCGTCCCCCCTGTCCTCCTAGAGTGGCCCGGTCAGCAACCAGCTACCCACCCCTTCAAGAGGACTCTCCATGAAAGCGCTTCTGCTCGGTATCTTCGGCCTGCTCGCCACCGGCTCCGCCCTGGCTGCTGCCGACCATCCCGCCCTGATCCATGACAAGCCCGGCTTCTTCGTCCCGCTCGACGTCGACAGGGTCGTCAGCCAGACCGACCTGAGCGTCCAGTGCGGGATCGTGCCGGCCCACCTCGACTATCTGGATCACGCCGGCAGGGAACATGAGCTGGACTATCTGGTGTCTGGCAACGGCTGCTACGACCAGAACTGAGGCGTTGTTCGACCTGGTACCGAAGCGCGGCGGCCACCGTCGCGCCAGCCAAGGGGCGCCTGCACAGGCCCCGCCAGCGCTGGAATCCGGGAACCTCATGCCGGGCGCTAGAAGAATCGATAAGCCTTGGCCAGCGCCCGCTCCAGTACGGCGATGCAGGCGTGGTCGTCCGCATGGGACAGGAACTGGCGCTGAGCATCGGCCTGGGCCTGGGCCAGACGCGTCTTGCGCTCGGCCAGCTCATCTTCCAGCACCGAGGTGCTCATGCCGCCCAGATCACAGCAGGGGTTGGGGCCATTCATAGAAAACTCCGGACAGATTGCAGACTGCGTCATCAGACAAGTTTTTGAGATTTGGTTCACAAATCGTAGCAAATCTCATTGTTGCAGAATGCAAGCTCCGCTCCCGTTTTCTCCAGGCCCTCGCGCTAGAGCGCTCCGCTGAGGCCTGCGCACCTCGCACCCGCTATCGGCGATGCAAAAGCTATACAATTCGGCGCCCTAATCGAGCTGTGAAGATACATGCGCCTTTTGCTTTCGCTTCTCCTGGCCACACTGGTGGCCTCCTCCGCGCTCGCCGCGGCGCCCGATACCTTTGTCGAGGCCAAGGTAATCGCCAGACAAAAAGTCTATTTCGATCAGAACACCAGCGCCCAGGGCGACCTCTATTGCGGCTGCAAGTGGGAATGGGTCGGCAAGTCCGGAGGACGGGTCGATGCCGCCTCCTGCGGATTCCAGGCGCGCAAGCAGGAAACCCGCGGCGAACGCACCGAGTGGGAGCACATCGTGCCGGCCTGGACCTTCGGTCATCAGCGCCAGTGCTGGCAGAACGGCGGACGGGAACACTGCGTGGCGGACGACCCGGTGTTCCGGGCCATGGAGGCCGACCTCTTCAACCTCTACCCCGCCGTGGGCGAGGTGAATGGTGACCGGGCCAATTTCAACTACGGCATGGCCCAGGGCGTTCAGCCGCAATACGGCCGGTGTACGACGAAGATCGACTTCCAGGAACGCGCCGCCGAACCGCGCGACGAGGTCAAGGGCCTGGTCGCCCGGGTCACCTTCTACATGTTCGATCGCTACGGCCTGAACATGTCGCGCCAGCAGCAGCAACTGCTCATGGCCTGGGACAAGCAGCAGCCGGTCACCGCCTGGGAGCGCGAACGGGATGGTCGCATCGCCGCGGTGATGGGCCATGGCAACCCCTTCGTGTCCGGCGAGCGGCACTGGACCCTGGGCTACCAGCCGGTGGGTGACGGCATCGTCAGCCCCCTGCCAGCAGCCAAGTCAGCGCCGGCCAAGCGCGATAGCCCCGCCGCGGCGAGCCAGGGCGCGATCATCGGCAACCGCAACAGTCACGTCTATCACCTGCCGCAAGGCTGCCCGAGCTACGCCCAGGTGTCGCCGAAGAACCAGGTCACGTTCGTCTCCGAAGCCGAGGCGAAGGCGGCAGGCTTCACCAAGGCGGGCAACTGCGCGCCCTGATCGCCAGCCCTGGGCGCTGCCCTGCAGCCGCCCAGGGGTCCTGAGCCGCTTCGGCAGTTACTGCCCCTTGGACAGCTCCACCAGCATCCGCGTGAGCAGATAGATGCGCGGTGTGACGCTGTCCAGTTCCACGTATTCCTCGGGGGTATGCAGCTTGCCGCCGACAATCCCGAAGCCGTCCAGGGTCGGTACGCCGGCACCCGCCGCGATGCTGGCATCCGCGGCGCCGCCACTGCCTTCGACGGTCAACGTGCGGCCCAGCTCGCCATAGATGCCCTGGGCCATGGCCAGCAGCCGATCGCTCGCCGCGGTCTGCGGCATCGGCGGCAGGCCGCGCTCCAGCCGCGTGGTCACCTCGGTATCGGGGATCTGCTTGTTGGCGGAGATCCGCGCCAGGTCCTTTTCCACCCGGTCGAATTCTTCAGGCAGCGCGGCGCGGACGTCGGCCTTGGCCACGGCGTGATCGGGGATCACGTTGATGCGCTCGCCCGCCTCGATCACGGTGAAATTGACCGAGGTCTTCTTCTCCGCGTCGCCCAGGTTGCCCAGCTGCAGCACCTGGTGCGCGACCTCGGTGGCGGCGTTGCGCCCCAGCTCCGGAGACACGCCGGCGTGGGACGACTTGCCCTTGACCTCCACCACGGCGGTGGCGCTGCCCTTGCGCCACACCACCAGGCCATCGGCCGGCCGACCCGGCTCCAGATTCAGCGTCACGTCATGCTGCTTGGCAGTGGTGGCGATCAGCTCGGTGGCGGCCTGGGAGCCGGTTTCCTCGCTGGCGTCCAGCAGCAGGGTGATCTGCCCGTAGTCCTTGAAGTCGAGCTTCTTGAGAATCTCCAGCGCCGCCAGGGCGACCACGATGCCGCCCTTGTCGTCGGACACGCCCGGACCATAGGCGCGTTTTTCGTCGGTGCGATACGGCCGGGCCTTGGCGGTGCCCTCCTTGAACACCGTGTCCATGTGGGCCAGCAAGAGAATCCTGGCCTTGCCGCTGCCCTTGAGCGTGGCGACCAGGTGCTGGCTCTTGTCCGGCGCGGTGTTGGGCACCTCTTGCACCGTGGCGCCGAGTTTCTTCAATTCCGCGCTGACGAGCTTGCCCACTTCGGTCAGGCCGGGCGCGTAACCGGAGCCCGAGTCGATGTTCACCAGTTGCTCCAGCAAGGTGAGCGTCGGCGCCTTGGCCTGCTCCGCGGCGGTCTGGATGCGCGCATCGAGCGCGGCGCTGGCGGGCAGGGCGATGCAGCAGCTGAGAACGGCGGCGAGGGTGGTGCGGAAGAAGGGAACGGACATCGGACTTTCCTTGTTGGCCTTGTTGGATTAGTCAGACAACTGTAGTCGCAACAAGGACATAGGGGAAACCCGCGCATTTTCCGACCGTCCACGGACGTCCTGGCCGTTGTCGCCAGAAGACCTGACCTCTCCCGGGCTTCGCCGGCTAGCGGGTGGCCCTCGGCCCAAGGGGGTGCGCCGCCTGCCCGCGGCCGCAGAGCCGATCCGCCGGACGGCAGACCCAGGGCTCCTGCAAGGCTCCGCGCCGAAGGCCGCGTGCCTCATTTTCAGGCACGCACAGCCGCGCGGCCCCGAGGCGTCTGGCGCTGGCCTTTCGCCGGCATCTCCGCTGCTAAGTCGCGTCTGCAACCCTGCCGAAGAGGCTTCCACCGCGACTCTTCGCACGATTTTGGAGCAAAAACTCCAATAAAATTTATTGTTGAATAAATTAATTCACAGCCTTACTCTCGATCCGACGTCGTAAGGAAAAAGCCACTGACAGCACCGGAAAATAGGGAGTGAAGATGAAAGCGAAGATAGCGTTGGGCGTGCTCATGACCGCCGCAGTAGCCCTGCCCGCCTGGTCGGCCGACTGGACGGTGGGAGCCAACGTCGGCAACGTGCCCTGGGAGTTTCAGGACGCCACGGGGGACTTCGTCGGCTTCGAAGTCGATGTGGTGAAGGAAGTGGCGAAACGGGCGGGCAAGAGCGTGGATTTCGTCAACATTCCCTTCAACGGGCTGTTCAGCGCGGTGCAGTCGAAACGCGTCGACATCGCGATTTCGTCCATCACCATCACCCCCAAGCGCCTGGAATCGGTCGCCTTCGCCCAACCCTACTTCGACAGCGACCAGTCGCTGACCGCCCTGACCACCTCCAAGGTGAAGAGCCTGGTGGACATGAAGGGCAAGGTCGTCGGTGTCGATACCGGCTCCACCGGCGACATGTGGATCGGGCAACACCAGAACGAGTACAAGTTCGCCGACGTCTCGCGCTACGAGGGGTTGTCACCGGCCATGCTGGACCTGGGCTCCGGGCGCATCGATGGCTACCTGAGCGATATCCCCGCCGTCCTCTACTACATCAAGGACAAGCCGCAATTCACCATCGTCGCCCGCATTCCCACGGGTGAACGCTATTCGCTGATGCACGCCAAAGGCTGGCCCATGAGCGACCAGGTCAACGACATCATCAGCAAGATGAAGGAAGACGGCACCCTGGGCGCCATCCACAAACAGTGGTTCGGTACCGAGGCCGACAAGGAGTCGAGCACCCTGAAGGTCTCCGCCGCGCCCAAGTAAGCCCGCCGCTGCTGCAGGCCCGGGGCGAGGTCCGTTCGCCCCGGGCCGTGACCGAGGTATCCCATGGATCTTCTGCAAACCTTCTTCAACTGGAACGTGCTGGTCGAATCGCTGCCCCTGATGATCCGGGGCCTGGGCGTGACCGTTCTACTGGGCCTCGTGAGTATCGTCCTGGGCCTGGTCGGCGGGCTGCTGCTGGCGCTGCTGCGTCTGTATTCCTACGCGCCGGTGCGGCTGCTGGCGCGGATCTACATCGACATCATGAGGTCCATCCCGCTGCTGGTCCTGCTGGTCCTGATCTATTACGCGCTGCCCTTCGTCGGTATCCGCCTGTCCTCCTTCGCGGCAGCGGCCAGTGCGCTCTCCCTGGTGTCCTGCGCCTACAGCGCCGAGATCTTCCGCTCGGGCATCGAAGCCATTCCCCGCGGTCAGTTCGAGGCGTCGGCCGCCCAGGGCATGAGCTTCTTCAACACCATGCGCGACGTCGTGCTGCCCCAGGCGATCCGCATCGTGCTGCCGCCCATGACCAGCAACTGCATCAACGTGATGAAGGACACCGCCCTCGCCTCGGTGGTGGCGATGCCCGACCTGCTCAAGCAGGCGACCCAGGCCCAGGCCCTGGCGGCCAACCCCACCCCGCTGGTGGGCGCCGCCCTGCTCTATCTGCTGCTGCTGTTGCCCATGGTGCAACTGGTCAGCTGGGTCGAAAGACGCAATGGCGCGGGAGGCAAGACCGCATGAGCACCCTGATCGACATCGAACACCTCGACAAGTACTACGGCAATTTCCAGGCGCTGAGCGACATCAACCTGCAGGTCGAGGAAGGCGAGGTGGTGGTCATCCTCGGCCCGTCCGGCTCCGGCAAGTCGACGCTGATCCGCTGCATAAACCTGCTGGAAAACTACCAGCAGGGCCATATCCGCGTGGCGGGCGAACGGGTCGAGAACGGACCGCGCCTCGCCGGTATCCGCAGCGAAGTGGGCATGGTCTTCCAGAGCTTCAACCTCTACCCCCACCTGAGCGTCCTCGACAACGTGTCGCTGGCGCCGATCCGGGTGCGCGGCCTGAACCGGCGCGAGGTCCATGCCCGCGCGCGGGATCTGCTGGTCAAGGTCGGCATGGGCGATCACGCCCACAAGTACCCGAGCCAGTTGTCCGGTGGCCAGCAGCAACGGGTCGCCATCGCCCGCACCATGGCCATGGAGCCACGCGCCATCCTCTTCGACGAGCCCACCTCGGCGCTGGACCCGGAGATGGTCGGCGAGGTGCTCGACGTCATGCAGAACCTGGCCCGCTCCGGCGTCACCATGGTCGTGGTGACCCATGAGATGGGCTTCGCCCGGCGCGTCGCCGATCGGGTGATCTTCATGGAGAGCGGTCGCATCGTCGAACAGAACACCCCGGAACCCTTCTTTACCGCCCCTCAGGAACCCCGCACCCGGGCCTTCCTGCAGGCCATCCTGCACCACTGATCCTGGCTGGAGAGAGTCGCGTGAATTCCCTCGATATCGCATACGTTCGCAAGCAGTTTCCCGGCCTGGCCGACGACTACGTCTTCATGGACAACGCTGGCGGTTCCCTGGTGTTGCAGGGGGTCGCCGACCGGGTGGCCGACTATCTGCTCAACAGCAGCGTCCAGCTGGGCGCCTCCTACCCGCCCTCGGTCGCGGCCGGCGAGCGCGTGATGCAGGCCCGCCGCTCGGTCATGCAGCTGATCAACGCGGCCCATCCCGACGAAGTCATCATGGGCGGCTCGACCACCCACCTGCTGCAGATACTCTGCCGCGCCATCGCGCCCTCGATCGCGCCCGGTGATGAAATCATCGTCACCAACTGCGACCACGAAGCCAACATCGGCCCCTGGGTCCGGCTCTGCGAAGACCGCGGCGCCACCCTGCGCGTCTGGCAGGTCGATCCCGACAGCCTCGAGCTGGAACTGGACGACCTGCAGGCGCTGCTCGGCGACAAGACCCGCTATGTGGCCGTGACCCACGCTTCCAACATCCTCGGCTCGATCAACCCCGTCGCCGAGATCGCCCGCCGCGTCCATGCGGTGGGCGCCAAGCTGTGCGTGGACGCGGTGGCCTATGCGCCGCACCGGCTGGTCGATGTGCAGGCCAGCGGCGCCGACTTCTATGTCTACAGCTTCTACAAGACCTTCGGCCCGCACTTCGCCGTGCTCTGGGGCCGTCGCGAACTGCTGCTGGAGTTTCCCAGCCTCAACCACTTCTTCATCGGCCAGGACGTGGTGCCCTACAAACTGCAGCCCGGCAACGTCAACTACGAGCTGTCCTTCGGCTGCATCGGCATCTCCGACTATCTGCTCGACATTGGCGACCGTCTTGGCGTCCAGGGTAGCGAGCGCGAGCGGATGCAGGCAGCATTCGACGCCTTCGAGATCCAGGAAGATGCGCTGGCCGAGCGACTGCTGGGCTTTCTGCGCCAGCGCCCCGGGGTGCGGGTCATCGGCAAGACCAGCGTCCAGGCGCGCGTACCCACCATCAGCTTCGTGGTGGAAGGCGTGCGCTCGGAAGCCGTGGTGCTCGAGGTCGACGCGCAGCGCATCGGCATCCGCTTCGGCGACTTCTATGCGCGGCGCCTGATCGAGGCCCTGGGCCTGGCGCCCCTGGGTGGGGTGGTGCGGGTGTCCCTGGCGCACTACAACACGCTCGAAGAGATCGACCGCCTCATCACCGCGCTGGATCGGGCAATCACCGAGTTGCGCTGACCGGCGCCCCTCCCTTCCCTCTGCCGAGCGTTTTTCATGGCCTTACCGGAAACCCTTGCGGAGCTGCGCGACTGCATAGCCGCCCAGCACGAGCACCTGTCGGAGCGGCTGCGCGACGCGGCCCGCTTCCTCATCTACAATCCGCACGAGATCGCCCTCAGCACGGTCGCCGAGCTGGGCCGGCGCTCCAACATCGCCCCGGCCGCCTACATCCGCCTGGCCCAGGCGCTGGGCTTCGCCGGCTTCAAGGATCTGCAGCGGCTGTTTCGCGCGCCGCTGCAACAGGCCGCCGATACCCACAGCGAGCGCATCCGGCATTACGGAGGGGAAAAGCTGCTGGACGATCCCAGCGACGTCGGTGCGATCCTGCGGGAATTCAGCCAGGCCAATATCGTGTCCCTGGAACACCTGGCGGAAGGTGACCAGCAGGCCAATATCGAAGCCGCCATCGCCCACCTGCAGGCCGCCCGCACGACCTTCGTCATCGGCCTGCGGCGCGCCTTCCCGGTGGCCGCCTACCTGAGCTACGCCCTGAGCCGGGTGGGCCGCCGCGCCGTGCAGATCAGCGGCGGTGGCGGCACCCTGCCGGAACAGGTCAGCGCCATCGCCCATGACGATCTGCTGATCGCCGTGAGTTTTCCGCCCTACGCCAGGGATACCGTCGAGGCCTGCCGGCAGGCGCGCGAGGCGGGTGTGACGCTGGTGGCCATCACCGACACCGTGCTGAGCCCGATCGGCAAAATGGCGGAGACGGTGATAGAGGTCAACGATGCGGAGCTGCTCGGTTTTCGCTCACTCACCGCCTCCTTCTGCATCGCCCAGACCCTGGCCATGGGACTCGCCTTCAGCCAGGGCGATACCGATGGGACCTTCGATCATGAACGACTGAAGGACATCGACTGCTGAGCCCCTGGGCTCACCTTGTAGTTCACAACTATCACTTCAGGAGTAGATCCCGATGCTGTCACCTGCACGCGATTTGGTGGGTTATGGAAGACAACGCCCGCAAGGTACCTGGCCCAACGGCGCCCGCCTGGCCATCAGCCTGGTGATCAACTACGAGGAAGGCTCCGAGCGTTCGCTCGCCATGGGCGATCCGGACCAGGAGTCGATGACCGAATGGGGCAGCTACGCCATCCCCGCCGGCACCCGCAACCTGGCCATGGAATCCATGTACGAATACGGCTCACGCGTCGGCATCTGGCGGATCCTCGATATCCTCGACGAACAGGCGGTGCGCGCGACCTTCCATGCCTGTGCGGTGGCCTTCGAACAGAATCCCGATGTCGCCCAGGCGGCCGTCGCCGGAGGCCACGAGATCTGCAGCCATGGCTATCGCTGGGAAGAAGTCTTTCGCCTGAGCGAAGAAGAGGAACGCGAGCACATCCGCCTCGCCGTCGAATCCTTCGAGCGCACCTGTGGCAAGCGGCCGGTCGGCTGGTATTGCCGCTATGGCGCCAGCATCCACACCCGTCGGCTGGTGGCCGAGGAAGGCGGCTTTCTCTACGACTCCGACGCCTACAACGACGACGTTCCCTATTTCGTCGAGGTCGAGGGCAGGCGCCATCTCGTCGTGCCCTACACCACCGACGTCAATGATTTCCGCTACTGGAACTCGCCCGGTCTGTCCCAGGCTTCGGACTTCTTCGAATACATGAAGGAAAGCTTCGAGGTCCTCTACGAGGACTCAGCGACCGGACCACGCATGATGTCGATCGGACTGCATCCGCGCATGGTCGGTCGCCCCGGCCGGGTCCGGGCGATCAAGAAATTCATCGAATACGCCAGGCAGTCCGAGGGGGTGTGGTTCGCGACCCGCGAAGAGATCGCCCGCGCCTGGCTGGAAAGGGCTGACGGCTAGGCTGATCCCAGCGCGTCCGGAGGCGCCTTGGCGGTCGCCTCGCGGTCGTCACCGTCCAGGCGTGATGACGACCGCCGTCCTGGGGACAGGGAGACCGCCGCGGGCCAGGGATTACCGGGGCGCCGCTTCAGAACCGGGCAATCAGGACGACCCCGGCGATCATCAGGATCGCGCCCAGCAGCCGCCAGCCGTTGACCGCATGCTGCTCCATGGAAAACAGGCCGAAGTGATCGATGGCCAGGCTGGCGATGAGGTTGGCGGTGATGGTGACGCCGTTCACCGGCGCCGCGCCGAGGCGCTGGATGAACAGCAGACCGGCGAAGACCGCCACCGCGCCGGCGATACCACCCAGGGGTGCCCACCAAGGCATGTCGCCGATCTGGCTCACCGAGGGCAGCGGCCTGGGCATGCAGATGAACAGCCCGATTGCGACGAAGGTGACCATCACGAAGGACACCGAGGTCGCCAGCCAGGGATTGACCAGCGCCTTGTTGAGCGAGCCGTTCATGGCCGCACCGGCAGCCTGCAGGAATCCGGCAACGACGATAAGGAGATAAGCCCAGTTCGCAGTATTCATCAGGAGTCGTCTCGGAGCGGAGCATGGAGGAGGCGCGGGGCCGATTCAGTGGCCGGGCGAGGCCTGAGTTACGACTGGACACATCTTGTAAAAGTGCCGTCTCGCTCGTGCCTGAAGGCTCTACACCGGGATATTGGCCGCTTTTTCGACCAGCGGGCCTGACCCGCCGCCTGGTTCGATGCCGGTCCCGTCAAGCGATTCGCGCAAGCCCGCGGCGGTCCTGCGCCCTCCTCCGCCAGGGCCGACGTCGGCGTCAGGTGCCTGCCTGGCCCAGGCACCCTTTCTCCCAGATCCCGGCCAAACCAGGGCAGGCCTATTTGACGATGGCCTTGACCGCCGCCAAGACATCCCGGGTGGCCTGCCGGGTCGCCTCCGCATCAGGCCCGACCTTGGGCCCCAGCACGACGCAGCTGTCCCGGTAGGAAAAGACCTTGCCGGTCTGCTGGTTGATCAACTCGCCCCTGGCGTTCTCGGCGATCCGGCAGTCGCGCACGGTCTGGCTGTCCTGCGCGACCACCACCGGACTCCAGGCATAGGGGCTGTCGAAGCCATGCTCGGCATGGGGATAGGTATGCACCCCGAGGTCGGCCCCCTGCTGCTTGAGCGCCGCGAAATAGCCCTCGCAGCGGGAATAGGGATCGTAGTTGTCGGCCAGGCCGTGGTAGACGCGCAGCGGCTTGGCGACGACCTGATTCTGCTCGCGAAAGGTGATCGAACAGTCGGGATAGAACGACAGGTAGCCGGCGAACTGGAAATCCTGGCTTTTCCAGCGTCTGTCGAAGCGCTCCATGGCGGCATAGAGCGACGCCTGCCCGCCGCGGGAAAAGCCCATGAGGAGGATCTTGCCTGGATCGATCCGCGCGTGCCGCGCGAGCAGGGCGCCGGCGCGATAGTCATCCAGGACGAAATTGAGCCGCCCCAGCTGGGCCTGGTCGGTGGCGGTGCTGGTGATGCCCCGGCCGGAGAAGCCATCCACGGCGAAGGTGGCGATGCCGACCTGATTGAACTGCCGCTGCCAATAGGCGATGTTGGCACCCACCCCTCCCGAGCCATGCTGAAGAATCACCACCGGGACCTTGCCCGCGCCGGGCGGCAGCGACAGCACGCCACCGAGCAGGACCTCGGTGCCGCCCTTGTCCCCCGTCAGGAATTGCTGATCGCTGAGGGTCAGCGAGGTGAAGGTCAGCACCTCTTGCCGAGCGGGAATATCGGTTGCCGGCGAGGTGGCCGCCCAGACGGTGGCACTGGCAAGGCAGGCAATGGCCGCGAGCGCGGGGCGCAAAGATCCAGCGGACAGGTGGCGCATCGGTTGCATCCTTCTTGTGGGGTCCTCCCAGGGTAGCCAATCGGCGGTGCTCTGCTGGAAAGGCGGTGAGCGGAACCCGCCGCACTAGCCAGAATTGGCACCTTTGCCGCGTAAACCGGCCTTGAGGTACGAAACTTGTAGCTCCCGCGGCAACGGCCCTTTGCGACCCAAAAGGTTTCCCAAATGCACCAAGACGGCTCCCTCGCGTTACCGCCGCGCGTACGGCATCGGTATACCGGTGACATCGACGAGCATGCGCTCTGCGTCGAGGGCTGGCACATGCAATACGATCAGCTGTCGTCGGGTCGTTTTCAGGGCGAGCTCAGCGACCTCTGGCTGGACGACCTCAGCCTGCTGCGGGATCGCTCCAACCAGGCCATGCTCAAGAGCGGCGAGGCCCAGGGGAACACCCTGACCTTCAGCCTGCCCATGCGTGACGCCGGCGCCCTGCACTGCGGCGGCCATACCCTGCACGAGGCCCAGCTACTGGTGGCGCGTGGCGACAATCTGCCGGAGCTGCGGACCCCGGCCAATCTCGATCTGATCTGCATCAATCTGCCGGAAGCCGAGATGGCGCGCCTGCTGGCCTGCCAGCACAGCGCTCTCGACGCGCGCGATCTGTCCGGCTGCTATCGCCTCCCTACCGGCTGTGCCCATGGGGAGCTGGCCGCCCTGGCTCATGAACTCTTCGCCCCGGAAGCGGAGATCCAGACCTGGCTGGCCCATCCGCGTGCCCGCGCCGCCCTGCGCGACACCGTGCTGCTGCACCTGCTCGATCTGCTCGACACCAGCGAACCCCAGGAGCTGGCGCCCAGCGCGCGGCTGCGCATGGTGCGGCGGGCACGGGAATACGCCCTGGCCCATCCAGACCGGCCGCCCAGCATCCTGGAGCTGTGCAATCGCGTCGGTGCCAGCCGCCGCAAGCTGCAGTACTGCTTCCAGGAGACGCTGGGCCTCAACCCGGTGGCCTACCTGCGCACCCTGCGTCTCAATGCGGCCCATCGCGCCCTGCGCCGGGGAGCGGGCGAATCGGTGCAGGACGTCGCCGCCCAGTGGGGCTTCTGCCACCTCAGCCGCTTCGCTCGCGACTACCAGAGGCTGTTCGGCCAGTTGCCCTCCACCACCCTCAAGACCGCCACGCAGAAGTGCTGAATCTGGCTAACGGCGGATAACGGCTTTCCCTCAGGCTCGAGTGGCCAATAAGAAGAGGGAACTCCATGAACGTTACCCGTCCGCTCCACGCCCTCGTCGTCGGCCTCGCCGCCCTGGGGCTGACCGCCGCGACCCACGCCACCGAAAGCGGCTCGCCCACCACCGCCTTCGGCGTCTACGACTTCGGCGCCGGCTTCACCCCGCCGCCCACGCCCCACGGCACCCTGGGCCTGCGCAGCAACTTCTATCGCGCCACCTCCATCCGCGATAGCCACGGTCGCGACAACGGCAATGCCTTTTCCATCGACGTCCTCTCCCTGGGCCTGGCTTACCTGAAGATGACCGATACCCGCGTCCTGGGCGCTCGCTATGGCTTTGGCGGGGTCCAGCCCTTCTTCAGGATGGACGCGGACCTCACCGTCAAGGCCAACGGCGTGCCGGTGTTTGCCGACAGCGCCACCCTGTTCCGCCAGGCCGACATCCAAGTCATTCCGCTGATCCTGCAATGGGAGCCCTCGCACAACCTGGGCGTGAACTTCTGGTTCCAGGTGCAGGCGCCTACCGGGGACTACGACAAGCGGCGACTGGTGAATCCGGGCACCCACCACTGGACCGTCTCACCGATGCTCAACCTGAGCTACATCAGCGATTCGGGCTTCGAGGTGTCGTCCAGCTTCCAGACCGACTTCAACAGCCGTAACCACGCCACCGACTACCGCAGCGGCACGGAATACCGCCACGAATTCGCCGTGGGGCAGCACTTCGGCCCCTGGACCGCGGGTCTGGGCGGCTACTACTACCGCCAGCTCACCGACGACGACGCCCCCGGCCTCACCCGCGGCAATCGCGCCCGGGTGCTGGCGCTGGGACCGGCGCTGAGCTTCTTCCAGCCCGGCCTGCCACCGGTCTGGGTGCACCTCTACAAGGAAGTCGACGCCCGCAACCGCGCCGAGGGCTACGCCTTCGCCGTACGGCTCTCCCACAGCTTCTGAGGATCCGTCCATGACCGCCACCGCCTCCTCCCGCCCTACCCCCGGCCGGCGCCAGGGCGCCGTACTCCTGCTCGGCAGCAGCCTGACCATCATGGGTTCGGTGATGGTCGCGCCGATCATCCCCAAGCTGGGCGCCGAATTCGGTCCCATCGAACCCCGCGCCGACCTGCTGATCCCCCTGGCGATGACCGGGCCGGCCCTGGCCATCGCCCTCTTCGCGCCCCTGGCCGGCTGGCTGGCCGACCGCCTGGGGCGCAAGCGGCTGCTGATCATCGCCACCTTCTGCTATGCCCTGCTCGGCATGCTGCCGGCGCTGCTGCAATCGTTGCCGGCCATCACCCTCACCCGCTTGGTCTTCGGTTTGGCCGAGGCGGCGGTGATGACCTGCTGCGTGACCCTGATCGCCGACTACTGGCAGGGCAGCCGGCGGCTGGCCTACGTCAATGGCCAGGTCATCGCCATCAGCCTGGTGGGCTCGCTGTTCTTTGTGGTTGCGGCGCCCTGGGCGAGCATTCCTGGCGCACGCCCTTCTATCTCTATCTGCTGCCCCTGCTGCTGGTGCCCTTCATGCTGCGCCTGCTGTGGGAGCCCAGCCGCGCCAGCGTCCCGAGTCGCACCGAGGACGGCCCCGAGCGCAGTGCGCCCCTGCCGCTGCTGGTCAACTACCTGCTGGTCTTCGCCGGCATGGTGCTCAGCGTGGTGGTGCCCATCCAGAGTCCGCTGCTGCTGGTGCAGCTGGGCATCACCTCCAGCACCCTGATCGGCGCCTCGGCGGGGCTGGGCCTGCTGGCCACCCTGGGCGGCCCGCTGCTCTGGCCGCTGTTGCGCCGCGGGTGGGGCCTGGCCGGCTGCAACGCCGTGCTGCTGGCGTGCATGGGCAGCGGCCTCTGGCTGCTGGTGAACGCGCGCAGCTATGAAGCCGTGCTGGTGGCGGTGACCGTCCATGGCCTGGGCGTCGGCATGCTGGTGCCCAACACCATGGCACCGGTGATGGGGGCCCTGAGTGCCCGGGCCCGGGGCCGCGGCATGGGCGGCTACACCGGCTGCCTCTACCTGGGTCAGTTCGCCAGTCCCCTGGTGGTGGCGGTGCTCCTGCCCTTCACCGGCGATCTGCACCTGGCCATCCGTGCCCTCGCCAGCGCCGCCCTGATCGCCGCGCTCGTCTGGGCGGCCGTCGGCCTGCTGTGGCGCAAGGCCGCCCTGCCTGCTCCGTCGCGCTCTTCCTGAATTCTGATCGAGGATCTTTCCATGCACAGCCTGCAATCCCTGCTGGACACCCAGGACGGCCACGGCCTGGCGACGCTGCTGCGGCAGCGCGAGATCACGGCGAGCGAAGTGCTCGAAGCGGTCATCGAGCGCCTGGATACCGTTGAGCCGAGCCTCAATGCCGTGAGCGAGCGGCTCTATGACCAGGCCCGCGCCGCGGCCCGGGCGCCGCTCGATGTCAAGGCCCCCTTCGCCGGGGTCCCGACCCTGGTCAAGGACCTCTTCACCCCCCTGGCCGGCGCCCGCATGACCAATGGCTCCCTGGCCCTGGGCGAAGCGCGCCCGGATTTCGACTGTGAACTGGTCAGCCGCCTGCGCCAGGCCGGCTGCCTGTTCATCGGCACCACCACCTCGCCGGAATTCGGCACCTCCTACAGCACCGAGTCGCGCCGGTTCGGCGCCACCGCCAACCCCTGGAATCCGGCCCATAGCGCCGGTGGCTCCAGTGGCGGCGCGGCGGCCCTGGTCGCCGCGCGAGTGGTGCCCTTCGCCCATGGCAACGATGGCGGCGGCTCGCTGCGGGTGCCGGCGTCCTGCTGCGGCATCTTCGGCCTCAAGCCCAGCCGCGGACGGATGCCGTCCGGCCCCATGGTCGGCGAAGGCTGGGCCGGCATGGGCACGCCCCACGCCATGAGCATGTCGGTGCGCGACAATGCCCTGCTGCTGGATGCCACCGCTGGCGCCGACCTGGGCGCGCCCTATGCCGCACCGGCCCACGACGTACCCTTCGCCAGCCTGCTGGAGCGCGATCCCCGCCCGCTGCGCATCGCCCTGGTCGAGCACCTGGCACCCTGGCCGAGCGGACCTGAGGCCCTGGCCGCGGTGCGCCACACCGCCAGACTGTGCGAAAGCCTTGGCCACCACGTCGAGCCGGCGACCCTGCCGGTGGACCTGCCAGGCTTCCTCGACCAGGTGTTCGACATCATCGGCCCCAGCACCCGTCACTACCTGCAGGTGCTCGGTGCGATGCGCGGTGCCCCGGTCAGCGACGAGGAGCTGGACGCCCGTACCCGGGTGATCCTGCGCGAACGGGGCGACATTCCCGCCCATCGCTACGCGGCTGCGGTGGAAGGCCTGCATGCCCTGGGCCGGACCCTGGCACGCTTTCTCACCGACCATGACGTCATCCTCACCCCCACCCTGACCCGCGAACCGCCGCGCCTGGGCGAGCTGGATGGCGACCGCCCGGAACGCTCGCTGGCCGAGGCCATCGCCGCCTTCCACAGCTATTCGCCGTTCACCGCCCTGTTCAACGCCAGTGGCCAGCCCGCCATGTCGGTGCCGCTCTGGTGGACCGCCAATGGCCTGCCGCTGGGCAGCCACTTCGCCGCGCGCTTTGGCGAGGAAGGCACCCTGCTGGCGCTGGCCGCCCAGCTGGAGCGCGCGCAACCCTGGGCGGGACGGCGGCCGCCGCTGGCGGGCAGTCGCTGAAGCCCGGGCCGCACGGCAATGCCCGCCGCGACCTCAGGTGAGAGACGGAGATGCCCATCGCAAACTGGCGGGCATCCCGTCACCCGCTTCGCTTGGATGCTCGCTATACTGGCCGCGCACGGCCTGTGACGAATCCCTCTGGCATCCGCGCTGGAGGCTTCAGACTGTCGCTCGCCATCTTCCCCGTTGCCCGGGCAGGGCACCGTACGAGCGACCCGATGAGCATCCTCACCTCGACTCCAGTCCCCTCGTATGCCCTGACCCAGGACATCGATCTCATCGCCGAGATCGCGGCGGTGCCCAAGATCCTGGATGTGGTCTGCCGGATGACCGGCATGGGCTTCGCTGCCGTCGCCCGGGTGACCGATGATCGCTGGATCGCCTGCAGCACCCTCGACCTGATCGGCTTCGGCCTCGAGCCCGGTGGCGAGCTGGAGCTCAAGTCGACCATCTGCGACGAGATCCGCGATCATCGCCAGCCCGTGGTGATCGACGACGTGGCGCAGGACGACTGCTATCGCGACCATCACACGCCGCGGCGCTACGGCCTGCGCAGCTATATCTCGGTCCCCATCGTGCTGGACGATGGCAGTTTCTTCGGCACCCTCTGCGCCATCGATCCGCAGCCGGCCAACCCCAGCAGGCCCGAAATCCTGTCCGCCTTCGAACTCTTCGCCGGCATGATCGCGCTGGAGATCGGTGCCCAGCGCCGTTTTGTCGCCGCCCGTAACGTCCTGCACAGCGAGGGCTTTTCCCGCAGCCTGCTCCAGGCCAGCCTGGATTGCGTCAAGGTCCTCTCCGCCAGGGGCCATATCGAATTCATGAACGCCCAGGGCCTGGAGCTCAACCAGCTGCAATCCGGCGATCAGGTGATGGGCCGCGAGTACGCCGCCCTCTGGCCCGACGAGGAAGTCGCCAAGATCCGCCACGCCGTCGCGCGTGCCGCTACCGGCCAGACCACCCGGGTCGAAGGCTTCTGTCCCACGGCCCGCGGCGAGCCGCGCTGGTGGGAGGTGTCCTGTTCACCCTTCGAGGTGGCCGGTACCGGCGAGGTGAAGATCGTCTGCATCTCCCGCGACATCAGCAGTCGCATCCTCGCCCAGCAGGCCCAGCAGGCCCGGGCCGAGGCCATCGCGGCGCTCAACGACGAGCTGGAGCAACGCATCTCGGAGCGCACCGCCGAGCGCGATCAGATCTGGAACCGCTCCACCGATCCGCTGTGCGTGGCTGACCTCGAGGGCTTCTTCGTCAATCTCAACCCGGCCTGGGAGTCGACCCTGGGCTGGTCGCTCGCGGAACTCAAGGCCCAGCCGTTCCTGGCCTTTATCCACGATGACGATGTCGTCGCCACGCGCCAGGCGTTCCGGGATATCAAGCAGGGCATCGCGCTGGTCAGCTTCGAAAATCGCTATCGCCACCGCGACGGGTCCTACCGCTGGTTTTCCTGGAATGCCACGCGCAATGGTGAACTGATCTACGCCACCGTGCGCGACGTGACCCAGCAACGCCAGCAGACGCTGGATCTCGCGGCCGCCGAGGACGCCCTGCGCCAGGCGCAGAAGATGGAAGCCATCGGCCAGCTCACCGGCGGCGTGGCCCATGACTTCAACAACCTGCTCACCGTCGCCCGCACCTCCTGCGACCTGCTCAAGCGCCCCAACCTCAGCGACGCCCGCCGCGAACGCTATCTGGAGGCGATCTCCACCACCGTGGATCGCGCCGCCAGATTGACCGGGCAACTGCTGGCCTTCGCCCGCCGCCAGACGCTGGCTCCGGAGGTGTTTTCCGCGCGGGACAATGTCCTGGCCATGAGCGACATGCTGGAAACCCTGCTTGGCTCGCAGGTCGGCATCGCACTCGAGGTCAGCGACGACCCCTGCCTGGTCTATGCCGACCCCAGCCAGTTCGATACCGCCCTGGTGAACATCGCGGTGAATGCCCGGGACGCCATGAGCGATGCGGGGCGCCTGACCATCAGCGTCAGCACCGTCGCCAGCATTCCGGCCACTGCCACCCAGCCGGCCCTGGCCCTCCCGGCCGTGGCCGTCGCCCTGACGGATAACGGCAGCGGCATCGTCAGGGAGCACCTGGAACAGATCTTCGAGCCCTTCTTCACCACCAAGAGAGTCGGCCAGGGCACCGGTCTCGGCCTGAGCCAGGTGTTCGGCTTCATCAAGCAGTCCGGTGGCGAGGTGCGGGTCACCAGCGAGGTCGGTCGCGGCACGACCTTCCACCTCTACCTGCCGATCGCGCCGGCAAACGGACAGCCACCGCCCCTGGATGATGCCGGGGCAACCGCCGATGGCGGCGGGGTCACCGTCCTGGTGGTCGAGGACAATCTCGAGGTCGGCAGCTTCGCCGTCGACCTGCTGAGCGACCTCGGCTACCACGCGGTGCTGGCCGCCAATGCCGAGTGCGCCCTCGCCCTGCTCGCCGACCAGCCTGGCCGGTTCGACGTGGTCTTCTCGGATGTCGTCATGCCCGGCATGAGCGGGCTGGAACTGGCCATCGAGATCAGGCGCCTCTATCGCAGCCTGCCGATCCTGCTGACCTCGGGCTACAGCCACGTACTGGCAACCAATGGCGCCCAGGGCTTCGAGCTGATCCACAAGCCCTACTCGGCGGACGCCTTGTCCCGCCGGCTGCAGGAGATCCTCGCCGAGTGCGAGTCGCACCTGACCACCTAGCGCACCGCTGACAGACCGCTACGTCCGGGAAGGACCGGGCGCGACGGCGTACCGGAGCGCGCCGACAGCGGCCCCCCACCCCGCCCTGAGGATCGGGTAACATGCGCCGCCGCGGGCCAGTGGCCCTCTTTCTATCGGTAAGGAGTCACAGTGTTCGAGACCCAGGTCATCATCATCGGTGCCGGCGCGGCCGGTTTGATGTGCGCCCTGAGCGCCGCCGCGCGTGGGCGCCGGGTCCTGGTCCTCGACCACGCCAACAAGGCCGGCAAGAAGATCCTCATGTCCGGCGGCGGCCGCTGCAACTTCACCAACCTCTATTGCGAGCCCGCCAACTTCCTCTCGCAGAACGCACATTTCTGCAAGTCGGCCCTGGCACGCTACACCCAGTGGGACTTCATCGCCCTGGTGGCCAAGCACGGCGTGCCCTATCACGAGAAGAAGCTCGGCCAGCTGTTCTGCGACAACAAGGCCAGCGACATCCTCGCCCTGCTGCTGGACGAGTGCGAGCGAGGCGGCGTCGACATCCGCCTGGATACCTCGGTGCAGGAGATCGCCCGCCTCGAGGCAGGCGGCTATCAGCTGCAGACCAGCCTGGGCCCGGTGCGCGGCGAATCCCTGGTGATCGCCACCGGCGGCCTGTCGATCCCGACCCTGGGTGCCACCGGCTTCGGCTATCAGGTCGCCCGCCAGTTCGGCCATCAGCTGCTGCCGACCCGCGCCGGCCTGGTGCCCTTCACCATCACCGATCCGCAACTCAAGGAGTTCTGCGGCGCCCTGTCCGGCACGGCGGTGGAAGACTGCCGGATCAGCTGCAACGGCCAGAGCTTCGTCGAGAATCTGCTGTTCACCCACCGCGGCCTCAGCGGTCCGGCGATCCTGCAGATCTCCTCCTACTGGCAACCGGGCGACAGCCTCAGCATCGACCTGCTACCGCACCTCGACCTGGCCCTGTGGCTCGCCGAGCAGCGCCAGGCGCGCCCCAACAGCGAACTCAAGACGCTGCTGGGCGAATTGTTCACCAAGAAGATGGCCACCCTGCTCGCCGACAGCTGGTTCCAGTCCAAGCCCTTGAAGCAGTACACCCCCGACGAACTCAAGGCCATCGCCGCGCGCCTGCACGACTGGCAACTGGTCCCGGCGGGCACCGAGGGCTACCGGACCGCCGAGGTCACCCTGGGCGGCGTGGACACTCGCGAGGTCTCGTCCAAGACCCTGGAGTCGCTCAAGTCGCCCGGCCTGTACTTCATCGGCGAGGTGCTGGACGTCACCGGCCATCTGGGCGGTTTCAACTTCCAGTGGGCCTGGGCCTCGGGTTACGCGGCGGCGCAGTACGTCTAGGCCAGGGAAAGCGCCTTGCGCCTGGACTCAGGTAGCCGCCGACGGCCAGGTCTGGCTCGCGATGCGCAGGAAATTCCCGCCCAGGATGGCGTCGATGTCAGCGGCGCTGTAGCCCCGACCCGCCAGCTGGCGGACCAGTTCAGGTAACGCCTCGGGTTGCAGCTGGGCATGACCGTGCGGCTGTCCATAGTGGCGTGCGGGCCACCAGTCTTCAGCGTCGACGCCGGCGGGAAGGTCATGGTCGGCCAGGCACAGCTCGGTATCCAGTCCGATGCCGATATGCCGGGTCCCGACCCGCTCCGCCAGGTAGTCGATCTGGCGGACATAGCTGGCCACCGAGGCCGCGGGATCACCCAGAAAGATGCCTAGCCCGGTCAGGCCGATCACCCCATCCTGGTCGGCACAGGCGCGGATCTGCCGATCATTGATCGTCCGGGGATGGTCATGCAGCGCCCTGATGTTGGTGTGGGAAAACACCACCGGCCGCGTCGAGACCGCCATGATCTCCAGGCTGGCGCGCTCGCTCGCGTGGGCGCAGTCGAGGGTGATGCCCGCCGCATTGCCGGCCGCCACAACCGCGCGACCCAGCGTCGTCAGACCGCCGCCCGCGCCATGGCAACCCCCGGCGCAGGCGTTGTCGCGGTTGTAGGCGAGCAGCATCTGGCGTACCCCGAGAGAGGCATACAGCCCGACCATCGCCGGATCGTCGAGCAGCATGGTCGAGCCTTCGAGATCGAAGGAAACCGCCAGCTTGCCCTGCTCGCGCGCACGCTGCAGGTCGGCCACCGTGCCGACGAGGCAGAAGTGCGCGGCGTGCCGGGCGAGCCAGGCGCGAAAGCCGGCGAGGGTGCGCAGCACCGTCGCGAAACGCGTCATGTCCATGCCGACGTTGATCGACACGTGATGGAAGCCGGCCGCGCGATAGCGACTCAAGCCGGACATGTCCTGCCCCGGCACCAGTGGCAGGCAGGCATGCGCCTCCCAGCGCAGCGGCTTGAGTGCTGCTTCTCCGGCTGTGACGGCCTGCATCTTAGTCCTCCCCTCCACACGTCTCGAGGGGTTCAACATAGCATGCAGACCAGGCCCACAGATCCGCCCAGGCTGGTCGGCCCGGGCCTAGCAGAAGCTGACACCCCGCAACAGCGCCGGATCGACCGCCCGCGCCTGATAGCGCACCGCGGCCTGGCCATAGGCCTGGGGATCGAGCACCTGATCCCAGCGCGCCGGTGCCTGCTGCTGAACCGCCACGACTTCGGCTTGCACCGGCTTGGGCTGCAGCGCGGCCTGGGCGCGTCTTTCGTTGATCTCGGCGGCCATGGCGGTGTAGCTGGCGGTGCTGAGCAGGGCGAGTGCGGCCATCTTGTTGAAGACGTTCATGGTAGGTCCTCCTGTCTTGAACACGGGGGCTGGCGTCGCCGCGGCAAGCGGTCCGGCGTCAGTCACGGTTCCACCTTGCGCCCAGGCGTCTTAACGCTGTCTTAACCCCTCTGAACCCGACCTGAACGGCTGCGACAACCTGCCCCAGGCGATGGCCACTGGCCAATTGATCTGGATCAGTTTTGCCCAGGGCCAGCAGGCGCATCCTGCAGGCAGCCGCCACTCCGTCCTGGAGCGGCGCCACGGCTCACGAGGTCGCCATGAACGGACGCCTGGTCAAAGAACTCCTGGTCATCCTGCTGATCAAGCTGGCGCTGCTGATGGTGATCAAGAGCCTCTGGTTCAGCGCCCCCACGGTCCCGCCCGACGCCACCCAGGCGGTCAGCGCCCACCTGCTGGACTAGCACCCTTTCCCTTAGCTTGAGGAGATTGCCGGGATGATCTCGGAATCCGTCGTGGACCTGTCACGCCTGCAATTCGGCATGACCGCGCTGTATCACTTCATCTTCGTGCCCCTGACCCTGGGGCTGGTGGTGATCCTGGGGATCATGGAGTCGGTCTATGTGATGACCGGCAAACAGGTCTACAAGGACATGACCCAGTTCTGGGGCAAGCTGTTCGGTATCAACTTCGCCCTGGGCGTCACCACCGGCCTGACCATGGAGTTCCAGTTCGGCACCAACTGGGCCTACTACTCCCACTATGTCGGCGACATCTTCGGCGCGCCCCTGGCCATCGAGGGCCTGATGGCCTTCTTTCTGGAATCCACCCTGATCGGGCTGTTCTTCTTTGGTTGGGAGCGCCTGTCCAGGGGGCAGCACCTGCTGGTCACCTGGCTGGTGGCCCTGGGCTCGAATCTGTCCGCCCTGTGGATCCTGGTGGCCAACGGCTGGATGCAGAATCCGGTCGGCGCGGAATTCAACTACGTGACCATGCGCATGGAGCTGGTCGACTTCGGCGCCCTGCTGCTCAACCCCGTGGCCCAGGTGAAGTTCGTCCACACCGTGGCCTCGGGCTACGTCACCGGCGCCATCTTCGTGCTGGCGATCTCCAGCTACTACCTGCTCAAGGGTCGCGACATCGGCTTCGCCCGGCGCTCCTTCGCCGTGGCCGCCGCCTTCGGTACTGCCGCGGTCATCTCGGTGATCGTGCTGGGCGACGAATCCGGCTATCGCGTGGGCGAGGTGCAGAAGGTCAAGCTGGCCGCCATCGAAGCCGAGTGGAACACCGAGGAAGCCCCGGCCTCCTTCACCCTGTTCGGCATCCCCAATCAACAGGAGATGCGCACCGACTACGCGGTGAAGATCCCCTATCTGATGGGCCTGATCGCCACCCGCTCCACCACCGAACAGGTCACCGGCATCAGGGATCTGGTCAGCCAATACGAGGCCCGCGTCCGCAATGGCGCCCAGGCCTATGCCCTGCTGGAGCGACTGCGCGCCGGCGACGACTCCGCCGCCACCCGCGCGGCCTTCGACGCGCGCAAGCACGACCTGGGCTATGGCCTGCTGTTGAAGAAATACGTCAACGATCCCGCCACGGCCACCCCCGAGCAGGTCCGGCAGGCCGCGCGGGACACCATTCCCGGCGTCGCCAGCCTGTTCTGGACCTTCCGCCTCATGGTCGCCAGTGGCGTGCTGATGCTGGCGCTGTTCATCTGCGCCTTCTGGGCCTCGACCCGCCGCAACGAGCTGAAGAAGCCCTGGCTGCTGAAGTGGGCCCTGTTCAGCCTGCCGCTGCCCTGGATCGCCACCCAGACCGGCTGGTGGGTCGCCGAGCATGGCCGCCAGCCCTGGACCATCAGCGAGGTGCTGCCTACCCACCTGTCGGCCTCGACCCTGGCCACGGGCGATCTGCTCGGCTCCATCGGCGCCCTGGTGACCTTCTACACCCTGCTGCTGATCGTGGAGATGTACCTGATGATCCGCTTCGCCCGCCTCGGCCCGAGCAGCCTGCACAGTGGCCGCTACTACCACGAACGCGCTGCCCGGGTAGGCGACGTCCTGCGCCAGGCCGCCGTGGCCAGGCCCGCCGCTCCGGCCAACGTCTGAGGAGACCGCCATGTTCGACTATGAAGTCCTCAAGCTCATCTGGTGGGTGCTGATCGGCGTGCTGCTGATCGGCTTCGCCCTCACCGACGGTTTCGACATGGGCGCCATGATCCTGATGCCCCTGATCGGCAAGACCGACAAGGAGCGCCGCGCCGCCATCAACAGCATCGCGCCGCACTGGGACGGCAACCAGGTCTGGTTCATCACCGCCGGTGGCGCCCTCTTCGCCGCCTGGCCGATGGTCTATGCCACGGCCTTCTCCGGCCTCTACTGGGCGCTGCTGCTGGTGCTCTTCGCGCTGTTCCTGCGCCCGGTGGGCTTCGACTACCGCAGCAAGCTGGACAACACCCGCTGGCGCAGCGCCTGGGACTGGGGCCTGTTCACCGGCAGCCTGGTCCCGGCGCTGGTGTTCGGCGTCGCCTTCGGCAACCTCTTCCAGGGTGTGCCCTTCCAGCTCGACGACACCCTGAGATCCACCTATAGCGGCAGCTTCTTCGCCCTGCTCAACCCCTTCGCCCTGCTCAGCGGCCTGGTCAGCCTGGCCATGCTCTGTGCCCATGGCGGCAGTTGGCTGATGCTGCGCACCCACCAGGCGCTGGGCGAGCGCGCCCGTCGCGCCACTGGCCTGTGCGCCCTGCTCCATCTCGTCACCTTCGGTCTGGCCGGCGTCTGGCTGGCCTATGGCTTCGACGGCTACGTGCTGGTCAGCCAGGGCGATCCGGGCAGTGCCCTGAATCCGCTGCACAAGGTGGTGACCGCCGGCAATCCGGGCTGGCTGGCCAACTACCATACCCGGCCGCTGACCCTGATCGCCCCGGTCGTGGCCGTGCTCGGCAGCGTCCTGGCCCTGCTGGGCAGCAGCTGGCGCCAGGCCGGCCTGGCCTTTACCGGCACGTCCCTGGCCATCGTCGGCACCCTCGCCACCGCCGGCTGCGCGCTGTTTCCCTTCGTGCTGCCGTCGAGCCTGGACCCGGCCTCCAGCCTGACGGTCTGGGACGCCGTCTCCAGCCACAAGACGCTGGGCATCATGTTCGTCGCCGCGGCCATTTTCGTGCCGCTCATCCTGGCCTACACCCTGTGGAGCTACGTGCGCATGTGGGGCAAGGTCGACGACCGCTTCATCGACGCCAACCCGCACGGCCTCTACTGAACACTGATCTCAAGGAGACTCTCTCATGTGGTACTTCACCTGGATCCTCGGTGTCCTGCTCGCCGCGAGCTTCGGCATCATCAACGCCCTCTGGCTGGAAAGCACCCGGGAGCTCGATGTCCATGACGATGCAGAATGCTGAGGCCCTGCCCCGCGTCCATCCGCTCGGGCGGACGCTGTCCCTGCTGCTGGCGGCGCCCCTGGCACTGCTGCTGCTGATCCACCCGGGGCTGATGCTCGACGCCAGCGGCCACTACAGCCATCCGCTGCTCATGGCGGTCATGCTCGGCGTCTCGGCCGGGCTGGTTCATGGCGTCGGCTTCGTGCCGCGCCTGTGGCTCTGGCGCCTAGTGTTCGGCCCCATGCTGGGCTGGCCGCTGCTGGTGCTCGGCTATGCCCTGCTCTTCCAGGCGCAACTGGGCTGACTGGCGTCTGACGATAGCGCCCGGCCTTCCCGGGCGCTGCCTTCATCACCCGGCGTACCGCCTGGCCGCGTGCGGCGTGCCGCTCCCCTCACGCCAATTAATAGCCTGACTATAAAGGTTCATCTGCGGGTGCCGACATAACCGGAATCGATCCTGCCCGCGCCAGCCCCCCTTGCCGCCGGCGTACCCGCTGAACGCCTCAGAGAATGCCACGATGCTCAGGAATGCCCCCTTAAGTACCAAGCTGCTGCTGATCCTGCTCCTGCCGCTGGCTGGATTCCTGGTGATCTCCGGACTCTACACCGCCGACCGCTACGAAACCTTCAAGGACATGGAGCACACCGTGACCGCCAGCGCCACGGCGCAGCGCATCAGCGCCGTGGTCACCAGCCTGCAGCGTGAACGGGGCGCCAGCGGCGTCTTCCTGGGCAGCGGCGGCAAGTCGATGCAGGACAAGCTCAAGACCTTCCGCCAGGACAGCGACCAGGCCCATGGCGAGCTCAAGGCCCTGGCCAGCGGTAGCGATGCCGCTATCCAGAGCCTGCTGCGTGCCCTGGACGGGCTGGCCGATCTGCGCACCAGGGTCGACGGCCTAGCGCTCAACAGCACCCAGTCCGGTGCGGCCTATACCGACCTGATCAAGACGCTGATCGGCTACACCCATTCCCTGGAAGCCGGTGTCGACGATCCGACCATCCTGCGCGCCCTGGGCGCCCTCAACCTGTTCGTCGAGATGAAGGAGCGCGCCGGCCGCGAGCGCGTGCTGCTGGGCCTGGCCTTCAACCAGAATCGCTTCGACGCCGGTCTGCTGTCGCGCTTCGCCCGCAACCTGGGCGAATTCTCCGCCTACGCCGACGCCTTCGAGCGCAAGACCACGCCCGATTTCATCCGCCAGCTCGACGACACCTTCAAGCAGCCCAGCGCCCAGGAAGTCAGCCGCCTGCAACAGCTGGCCTTTACCGTCCCCCTAGGCGATGCCCTGGGCGTCAAGCCGGAGGAATGGTTCAACCTGGCCACCCAGCGCATCGATCTGATGGGCAAGGTCGAGGCGGACCTCGGCGCCAGCGTCGGCGCCCAGGCCGAGCAGGCCCGCGCCAAGGCCAGTCGCGACCTCTGGATTACCCTCGGCCTGGTGCTGCTGGTGCTGGTGGCCGTCTCGGCCCTGGCCTGGGTGATCATTCGCAACATCAAGCAGGCGGTGGAGCAGGTCAACGCGACCCTTACCCGCCTCGCCACCCGTGATCTCACCGCGCGCTGTGGCTATCGGGGCCGCGATGAATTCGGCACCATCACCAGCAACCTCAACCTGATGAGTCAGGAACTTGGCCAGGTGATCCAGGAGATCGGCGCGGCCACCGTGCAGGTTGCCACCGCCGCCGAAGAGGCCTCGGCCGTCGCCATCCAGACCAGCCAGAACGTCGCCCAGCAGCGCCTGGGCACCGACCAGGTCGCCACCGCCATCGCCGAGATGAGCGCGACGGTCAAGGACGTCGCCCGCAGCACCACCGAAGCCGCCGAAGGCTCGCGTCAGGTCGAGGGCAACACCAGCCAGGGCCGCCGCGAACTCCAGGCTACCATCGGCCTGGTGCAGGGCCTCTCGGTGCAGGCCGAGCGGACCTCGGAGATCATCGCCGAACTCAAGCACGAGAGCGACGCCATCTCCTCGGTGCTGGACGTGATCCGCGGCATCGCCGAGCAGACCAATCTGCTGGCCCTCAACGCCGCCATCGAAGCCGCCCGCGCCGGTGAAGCCGGCCGTGGCTTCGCCGTGGTGGCCGACGAGGTGCGCTCCCTGGCGCAGAAGACCCAGCAATCCACCGGCAGCATCCAGCAGATGATCAGCCATCTGCAGAGCGGCTCCGACCGCGCCACCCAGGCCATGCAGGAGACCCTCAGCCAGGTGCAGACCGGTGCCAGCAGCGTGGTCCGCGCCGGCGATTTGCTGGGCGAGATCGCCGAGGGCGTGACCCTGATCAACGACCGCAACATCCAGGTCGCCTCGGCCGCCGAGCAGCAGAGCCAGGTCGCCGAAGAGATCAGCCGCAACGTCAACGACATCAACGACCTGGTGATCCAGGTCAGCGCCGGTGCCGAGCAGACCGCCGTCACCAGTCGCGAACTGGCTCGGCTCGCCGAACAGCAGCAGGCGCTGGTCGGCCGCTTCCGGGTGGCCTGAGGCTGCCACGCGTGCTGGCAACCGGCAGGCCGAAACGGGCCCGCCGTGGCCTGGCACGCGGTGATCGGACGCGGCTGGGCTTCAGCGTCCCACCCTGAAATCCGCCGGATTCAAGGCGTAGCGGCGCAGCTTTACGTAGAGCCCGGCACGGGAGATACCGAGCTGGGCGGCGGTTTGCCGAAGGTTGCCACGGGTCTGTGCCAGGGTCGCACGGATCAGCTCCCGCTGACCCACTTCAAGTGGCGTGAGCCGATCGCCTGCGGTATCCGTGGCTAGCGCACTGGTGACCAGCGAAGGAGGCAGGTCCAGCGGCTGGATGAGCGTTCCCTGGGCCAGATTGACCGCCCGTTCGATGACGTTTTCCAGCTCTCGTACGTTGCCAGGCCAGCCATGGGTCATCAGCAGCGTCAGCGCCTCGTCCGCGATGGCCAGCGGCGGGCGCTCCAGCTGACGGCTCAGGGCCTTGAGCAGCGTCGCCACCAGCAGGGGAATGTCGTCGCGGCGCTCACGCAACGGCGGTACCTGCAGGGAAAGCATATTGAGGCGATAGAAGAGATCCTCGCGGAAGCTCCCGCTCGCCACCGCCTGGGCGAGATCACGGTGAGTGGCGGCGATCACCCGAACGTCGATCGCCTGGGCCTTCTTGGCGCCGACCCGCGTCACCTCGCCCTCCTGCAGCACCCGTAGCAGGCTGATCTGGGCTTCGAGAGGCATGTCGCCGATCTCGTCGAGAAACAGGGTGCCACCGTCTGCCAGTTCGAACTTGCCGGCCGCGCCGCCGCGCGCAGCGCCGGTGAAGGCACCCTCGACGTGTCCGAACAACTCGCTCTGCACCAGATCACGCGGGATGGCTCCACAGTTCACTGCGACAAAGGGGCCATGGCGGCGGACGCTGGCGTTGTGGATCGCCTGGGCGAACAGCTCCTTGCCCACGCCGCTCTCCCCCAGCACCAGCACTGTCGCCTCGCTGCGGCTGGCTGCCTGCGCGACCCGCAAGCTGCTCTGCAGCGCCGGCGAACGGCCCTGGATATCGGTAAAACTGTAGCGCGCCCGAGTACCCAGCAGCTGGCGGGTGATCTCGCGGATACGGCGATTCTCCCGTAGCGACAGCACCCAGCCCCCCTGGGCGATGGGCGCGGCGGAGGCCAGGCACGGCAAGCCGCTGCCGTCTGGCAGCAACAGGGTGAGGTCACGATCCTGACGCTCCCAACGGCGATCCAGCCACAGGTCGAGATCGGTCTCCTGGGCGATCAAACTGGCGAACGGCCGACCGCGCTGCGGATCGTCGAGCTGCAACAAACGGCGGGCATAGCCGTTCAGGCTGCGGATACGGCGGTCCTCGTCGAGCAGGATGACCCCTTCGTTGAGCACCTCCAGCACCCGCTGCTGTTCGTCCAGTAGCGCTTTGAGCGCTAGCTGGCGGGAAATGGCCTCCGCCGCTGCCTGCACCGTGCCCAGGGTATGGCAGTGAAAATTGCCCACCGCCGCGGTGAGCGTCAGGGCGCCCAGCAGTCGCCCCTGGGGATCACGCACCGGGGCGGAGGCGCAATGCATCCGCCGCTCCCGGAGCTCGCGCTTGAAGTTCTCGCCGGCCAGGACGAATACCAGTCGCCGCTCGCGCAGAGCCAGCCCCGTGCAGTTGGTGCCCTGCACCTCCTCCAGCAGGCGACTGCCCAGTGGCGTGAGGTCGACCCCGCAGGCGGCGAGCGTCACGCCGTCGGCATCGGCGAGATTGAGGTGTCCATCCGGGTTGTAGCTCAGCAGGTCGGCCATGATCGGCGCGGCGATGTCCAAAAGCTCCCGCAGACGTTCCAGGCGCCGAGCCAGGTCCGGCGGATCGATGAACTCGTAGTGGAATTCTCCCGCGTCGATGCCCGTGGCGCGACTGCGCAGCCAGGAAGCTCGGATGACCGGCCGTACCCCGGGCAGTTCGTCCGCGCCTGCCAGGCACGCCCTCCAGGCGGCATTCAGCTCACCCTGGACGCGCTCGGCTACCGTCGCCCGCTGCAACTCGGTGACGAACAGCAGTTCCTGAGCCAGTTCGTCCGAGGCGCGTTGCTCCTCCATCCCCCCTCCTTGTCCAACGATTGGACATGTCCAGCTAGACATGTCTTTTTTATAGACATACCGAGGCCCTGGCAAGCCCGGAAAGCCGCAGGAATGGGGGTCTTCCAGCGCTGGCATGGCGGTTGCTCCTGTCCTCCTGGCTTCACCGCCGGTGCCTACAACAATCACAAGAGGATGCCTCATGCCCCAGACGAAGCCCCCCCTGTCCCTCGGCCTCATCGGTACCGGCCGCATGGGTACCTTCCATGCCACCGCCCTCGCCCGGCACCTGCATGGCGCTCGCCTGGTCGCCCTGGCCGATCCGGCGCCCGGCGCCGCGGCGCGACTCGGCGAGACGCTGGACGTCGCGCATATCCATACCGATCCCCAGGCGCTGATCGACAATCCTGCCGTGGAAGCCGTGGTCATCGTCGCCCCGGCCCGCAGTCACGCCGAGCTGGTGGTGGCCGCCGCCCAGGCCGGCAAGCCGGTGTTCTGCGAAAAGCCCATGGCCGTGACCCTGGAAGAGGCCGACCGGGCCATCGCCGCTTGCGCTGAAGCAGGGGTCGCCCTGCAGGTGGGTTTTAATCGGCGTTTTGCAACCAGTTTCCGGACCGCCCACGAGCTGATCAGCCAGGGACGCATCGGCACGCCTCAGCTGCTGCGCTCGCTCACTCGCGATCCGGCGCTGCACGATCCGGCGGCGGTAAAACCCTGGACCATCTTCCTGGAAACCCTGATCCACGACTTCGACACCCTCAACTTCTTCAATCCGGGCGCCCGCGCCGTGCAGGTCTACGCGGTGGCCGACGCCCTGGTGCGCCCCGATTTCCGTGACCGCGGCTTGCTGGACACCGCCGTGGTGACCCTCCGCTACGACAACGGCGCCATCGCCACCGCCGAAGCGAATTTCCAGGCGGTGTATGGCTACGACGTGCGCGGCGAGGTGTTCGGCAGCGCGGGGATGCTGACCGCCGGGGACGCCCGGACCAGCGAGCTGGTCTGCTACGGCGCCGAAGGCATCAGCCAGACCACCCAGCGCTCCGACGCCGAGTTGCTGCGCGACGCCTACCTGGCCGAGCTGCGCGCCTTCGTCGATGCCGTGCGCGAGGGCACCCCGGTTCCGGTGGGCGGCAACGATGCCCGGGCGGCGCTGGCGATCGCCCTGGCAGCCATCGAATCGGTGCAGACCGGCCAGCCGGTCGCCGTCGCGGAGTGAAGCCCATGACCTCATCGCCCTTCATCCTGGCCGTCAGCGCCGAAATGGTCTTTCTCGACCTGCCCTTCGTCGAGCGGGTCCGCCGCCTGCACGCCCTGGGCTTCGCCGTGGAGATCTGGGACTGAACGCGTCACGACATCGACGCCCTGGCCGCCACCGGCGCGCGCTTCACCTCCATGACCGGCTATGTCTCAGGCGATCTGGTGAGCGCCGAAGGCCGTGCCGCCCTGCTCGCCAGTGCCCGGGAATCCCTGGCCGTGGCCGAGCGCCTGGCGTGCCCCTCGCTCAATCTGCATGGCACCGGCCTGGACCCGCGCGGCTTGCCGGTCAGGCCACTGGTCGAGGTGGGCGGCCATCACTGGCTGGCGGCGCGTGACACCCTCGCCGAGATCGCCCGCCTGGGCGAGTCCGCTGGCCGGGTCTTCCTGCTGGAGAACCTCAATACCGCCGTGGACCATCCCGGCGTGCCCTTCGCCCGCGCCGAAGACACCCTGGCCCTGATCGAGGCGGTCGCCAGTCCCTACCTGCGGCTCAACCTGGACCTCTACCATGCCCAGATCGGCGAAGGGAACCTGATCGAGCTGATCCGTCGGGCCGGGTCGGCTATCGGGGAAATCCAGGTAGCCGATGTCCCGGGGCGCTTTGAGCCGGGGACCGGCGAGATCCACTACCCGGCCATTGCCCGGGCCCTCGCCAGGCTCGGCTATCGCGGTGTGGTCGGCCTCGAAGGCTGGGCTGCCGAAGGTGATACCGAGCGTGCGCTGGAGCGCTTCAGAACGGCCTTCACCCTGTAATCCCCGATAGATGTTTTCGCTCGCATAACAACAAGAGGAACTGAACATGCTGCTTCGCAACCTGCTGTGCGCCGCCTTCGCCCTCGCCCTGACACCCCTGGCCCTCGCCGACTACCGTATCGGGGTCAGTATCGCCAAGGTCGACGACAACTTCATGACCTATGTCCGCCGCAATTTGGAGGAGGCGGGCAAGGCGGAAAAGATCAGCCTGCAATTTGAGGATGCCCAGGGCGACGTCGTTCGCCAGCTGAACCAGGTGCAGAGCTTCCTGGCGCAGAACGTGGATGCCGTGATCGTGCTGCCGGTGGACACCGCCGCCACCGTCAACATTACCCGCGCCGCGACCACGGCCAAGGTCCCACTGGTGTACGTCAACCGGCGTCCGGACGATCCCAAGCTGCCCGCCGGCGTGGTCGCCGTGGCCTCGGACGACCAGCAGGCCGGGCAGTTGCAGGGGCAGTTCATCGCCAAGCAGCTGAACGGCAAGGGCAGCGTCGTCCTGATCATGGGCGAGCTGACCCAGAACGCCACCCGCGGTCGCTCCGAGGGTCTCAAGGAAGCGCTCAGGGCTTACCCCGACATCAAGGTGATCGCCCAGCAGAACGCGGATTGGGACCGCAGCAAGGGCATGGACCTGACCAGCAACTGGCTGACCGCCGGGACCCATTTCGACGCCATCGTCGCCAACAACGACGAGATGGCCATCGGCGCCGCCATGGCGCTGCAACAGGCCGGAATGGGCAAGGGTCAGGTTCCGGTGGTGGGGGTGGATGGTCTGCCCGACGGTCAGGCGGCCATCAAGCGCGGACTGCTGGCCGCCTCGGTGTTCCAGGACCCCCGCGGCCAGGCCGTGCAGGCGGTGCAATCCGCGCTCAGGATGATCCGAAAGGAATCGGTCCAGGCGGATGTCTGGGTGCCGTACGAGCTGATCACGCCCGGTAACCTGGCGGATTACACCGCTCGTTTCAAATAGCGACTGGGCGCGCGCCAGCCTGAACGCTGGCGTCCCGAAAGGGTACGGGGCGCTGTCGGAAAAGAGCGATCACCCTGCGCGAACGCCCCTGGAAGGCTGAAAACCGAGTCCCGGGGCAGCTCAGCCCCGCGTCCGGCGGCAGCAAGGCTTCATTGCCGGTCCCTTGCGCCTCCGGCGAGCCGCTCGCCCACCGTCAGGGCCAGTCCTTTACCAGCGACCTGAAGTAGAGGGTGAAGATCAGCCGTACATCCATGAGCGGCGAGAAGATGTCCTGGTCACGAAGGATGCCAGCCAGCGTGCCGCAAAACAGGCTATGCAGCTGTAGG
This sequence comes from Pseudomonas sp. SHLD1, assembly GCF_028640935.1. Lineage (NCBI taxonomy): Bacteria > Pseudomonadati > Pseudomonadota > Gammaproteobacteria > Pseudomonadales > Pseudomonadaceae > Pseudomonas > Pseudomonas sp. SHLD1. The sequence continues at coordinate 340,564 of NZ_JAQZAD010000013.1, read as the reverse complement.
CTGGCACTTCTCGGCGTCACCGCGGCCCGCAGACGCTGCTCTTGGCCGTCGAAAAGGCGTTCGACGAGCGCTACGAATTCGCGGGTCAAGGCATTTTCCCGCTGTTCGACTTCCTGCAGTTCCAGCGTGAATTCGCAACGGTGCATCAGGATGGTCATGACTCGACGCTCCCGTCCCGGCTGAACGAATTTCTCCATGCACTCGACGCACAGTTCGTACAGCCTCATCAGGCAATCGCCTTCCCCATCCGCACTCAGCTGTTGGGTGACTTCGTCAAGCGGAATGCGGATGCGATTGAGCATCTCATGGACCAGCTGCCCCTTGTCCCTGAAGTGCCAATACACCGCTCCTCGAGTGAGCCCGCACTCTCTGGCGATCATTTCGAGGCTGGTGCGTGAGACACCATTGGTGAGAAACAGCGCCTCGGCTGCATCCAGAATGGTCTGCCGGGTTTGCTCAGCGTCTTCCTTCGTACCGCGCATGGGTCTCTCGTTTCAATGGCCTCTGTTTCGCCAGCTTAACGTCTAGCCGGCCTTTTACAAACATTCTTGCATGTATGCTTCCATGGACTGTCTTCCGGTATTCCCGGACGATGCGTGCTCGTCTGACCTGGGAACTACTCAGGTGCCATCAGCCCAGGCAGGGGTTCTGGACAGCGCCTGAAGAAAAACAGGAAGAGCGCCTTCTCTTCCTGGTGGACTCAATTGTTATCTGAAACGACGCAGGGAACGCCGCTCCTACCGCTATGCGAGTCCAAAAATCATGTGCACCGCCGCGAGCATGGGCTGCCGGGACACGCGGGCCTGTATGTTCAGCAACTATCAGGCCCCCAGCCAACGCCTGAACAGCACACTGGCGTTCACCCCACCGAAACCGAAGCCATTGGACAGGGCGTAGTCGATCGCCAGCGGTCGAGCCTGCAGGGCGACGAGATTCAGGCCTTCGGCAGCCGAATCGGGGTGCTGCAGGTTCAAGGTCGGCGGCACGATCTGGTCGCGCAGCGCAAGCACGGTGAAGATGGCCTCGATACCGCCCGCGGCACCCAACAGATGCCCAGTGCTCGACTTGGTCGAGGTGATGGCCACTGGGGACGCGTCGCCAAAGACCGCGCGGATGGCCGCCAGCTCGCCCTTGTCGCCCACCTGCGTGGAGGTAGCGTGTGCGTTGATGTGCTGGACCTTGGTCGCGTCGATCCCGGCCTGGCGCAGCGCCTGCTCCATGGCGCGACGGGCACCGCTACCGTCTTCCGGGCCGGCGGTGAGATGGTAGGCATCGGCGCTGGTACCGTAGCCCACCAGTTCGGCCAGCGGCGTAGCGCCTCGTGCCAGGGCATGCTCCAGGGTCTCGATCACCAGCAGCCCCGCGCCTTCGGCCATGACGAAGCCGTCGCGATCCCGGTCGAAGGGGCGCGAGGCCTCCTGCGGACGCTCGTTGAATCCCGTGGACAGGGCCCGGGCGACAGCGAAGCTACCCAGGCTCACGCGGTTGATGGCCGCCTCGGCCCCGCCGCAGAGGGCGATATCGGCTTCGCCGCTGCGGATCAGCCGGGCGGCGTCGCCGATGGCCTGGACACCGGCGGCGCAGGCGGTGATCGGCGCGCCCAGCGGACCGCGGAAGCCGTGCTGGATGGAGACGTTGCCCGCCGCCATGTTGGCCAGGAACGAGGGCGCGGTGAATGGCGAGAGTCTTCGCGGACCGCGGGCGTCGGTGGTCCGCACCGCCTCGGCGATGGCGCCGAAGCCGCCGACGCCGACGCCAGAGGCGATGATGGTCGCCGTTCGCTCCCGTTGCGCCTCGCTGGTCGGCTGCCAGCCGGCCTGATCGAGCGCTTCCTTGGCCGCCACCAGAGCGAACTCGATGAAACGATCCATCTTCTTCAGGTCCTTGGCGGCGATGGCCACCAGGGGGTCGTAGCCCGCCTCCGGATCGTCGGCGCGGCTCGGGACCTGACCGGCGATGAGACTGCCCACCCCGTCGCTGACTTCGGCCGGCAGCAGGCTGAGGCCCGAGCGCCCCGCCAGCAGCCGCGCCCAGACGGCGTCGGTGCCACAGCCCAGCGGACTGACCGTTCCCAGGCCGGTCACCACGATGCGTGTTCTGTCGTTGACTTGCATTGCCTTACCTCTTTTCTCGATGGACGAGGCGCCTGCGGGCGGCCTCGTGTCTTGTTCGCGTCCGATCACGGCGCAATTGCCAGGTCGGAGGACAGGGAATCACCGCGGGCGGGTGGCCTGATGCGGAACCAGATCGCATACATGGCCGGCAGGAACACCAGGGTAAGCACCGTACCGGCGAGGGTGCCGCCGATGAGGGTGTAGGCCAGGGTGCCCCAGAACACCGAATGGGTAAGCGGAATGAAGGCCAGCACCGCCGCCAGCGCCGTGAGGATCACCGGTCTTGCGCGCTGCACGGTCGCCTCGACTACCGCCTGGAAGGGTGGCAGGCCGTCCTGCTCGTTCTGGTGGATCTGCCCTATCAGGATCAGGGTGTTGCGCATCAGGATGCCCGACAGCGCGATCAGCCCGACCAGGGCGTTGATACCGAAGGGTTGCTGGAAGAGGATCAGCGTAGGGACGACCCCGATCAGCCCCAGCGGGCTGGTCATGAAGACCATGATCATCGCTGCCATGGAACGTACCTGCAGGATGATGATGAGCAGCGTCAACGCGATCATCAGCGGGAAGATCGGCAGCATCGCCGCCATCGCCTTGCCCGACTCTTCGATGGCGCCCGCCTGCACGATCCGATAGCCCGCCGGCAAGCGCTCGATGATCGGCTGCAGCTGCTTGAGCACGGCAGTGGAAACGTCTGGCGGTTGCAGCTCTTCGGCGATATCGCCGCGCACCGTGATCGTCGGCACCCGATCGCGCCGCCGCATGAGGGGCTCTTCCATCTGCACCTCCAGGTCGCCGATCTGCGACAGCGGAATGCGTTGGCCCTGGGCGCCAACCAGCGTCAGATCGCGCAACCGCGCAGGATCGAGGCGAACGTCGCCCGCCGCGCGCGCAACCACCTGGACGGTACGAATGTCTTCGCGCACCGCCGTAACCGGCACGCCGCTGAGCAGGAATTGCAGCTGCTGCGCCACGGAGCTCGAGCTCAGGCCTAGCGCCTGCAGGCGATCCTGCTGCAACTTGAAGCGCAGGACCGGCGTACGCGTGCCCCAATCGCTGTTGACGGTGCGCATCAGCGGACTGGCGCGCATCACCTGCTCCACCTCCCCCGCCACCCGCCGCAGCACCTGCGGGTCGGGACCGCTCACGCGAAAGGCGACCGGGAATGGCGAATAGGGCCCGAACACCAGTTGGGTGACCCGCAGCTGTGCCTCCGGCGCGAGTCCGGCGGCAATGGCGTCACGCAGCCGCAGCTTGAGAGCTTCGCGGGCCTCGGGATTGTCGGTGCGGATGATGATCTTGGCGAAGGACGGATCCGGCAGTTCCGGGCTCATGGCGAGAAAGAAGCGGGGTGCGCCCTGTCCGATGTAAGACGTCACGATCCGGGCGTCGTCCTGCTGGGCGAGCCAGGCCTCGACCTTGGCGGTCGCCCGCTCGGTCTCGGTGATCGAGGTGCCATAGGGCATCTGCACCTCCACCATCACCTCGGGGCGATCGGAGATGGGGAAGAACTGCTTCTTGACGACAGCCATGCCCAGGATGGCGGCCACGAGCAGGCCGATCACCAGCAGCGCGACCAGCCACTTGCGCGCAATCACCTGGCCGAGAACGCGGCGGAAGCGGTGGTAGCGCGGCGTATCGTAGAGCGCACCATGGCCACCCTCGACCGTCCTGGTCTCCGGCAGCAGCTTGACGCCCAGGTAGGGTGTGAAGACCACCGCCACGAGCCAGGAGGTGATCAGCGCGATGCCGACGATCCAGAACATGTTGCTGGTGTATTCACCTGCAGCGGACTGAGCAAAGCCATTGGGCATGAAGCCCACGGCGGTCACTAGAGTGCCGGCCAGCATGGGGGCGGCGGTATGGCTCCAGGCATAGGCCGACGCCTTGACCCGGCTATAGCCCTCCTCCATCTTCACCACCATCATCTCGATGGCGATGATGGCATCGTCCACCAGCAGCCCCAGGGCCAGGATCAGCGAGCCCAGGGTAATGCGATCGAAATTCTTGCCGGTGGCTGCCATGACGAGAAACACCGCCGCCAGCGTCAGGGGGACCGCGGCCGCCACGACGATGCCCACCCGCCAGCCCATGCTGACGAAGCACACCACCATCACCACCAGCAGGGCGACAAAGAACTTGATCATGAATTCGTCGACCGACGAGGCGATGTTGACCGCCTGGTCGGTCACCTTGGTCAGGCTCATGCCCAAGGGCATCTCAGCGCTCATGGCGCCAACTTCGCTTTCAAGGGACTTGCCGAGATCCAGGCCATTCCAGCCGTCGCGCATGACGATGCCCAGCAGGAGGGCCGGCTCGCCACCGCTGCGGATGACGAAGGTGGCCGGGTCTTCATAGCCACGCGTCACCGTCGCGATGTCCGCCAGCTTGAAGGTGCGCCCTCTGACGATCACCGGGGTGTCGCGAATGGCATCGAGCCGTTCGAAGGCACCATCCAGGCGAACAAAGACCTCGGGGCCGCGGGTTTCGATGGAGCCCGCGGGAGTCAGGACATTCTGGGCATTGAGCGCGGCAAAGATGTCCTGCGGTGCGACCCCCAGGGTCGCCAAGCGATCATGGGAAAACTCCACATGGATGCGTTCGGTCTGCTCACCCAGGATATTGATCTTCTTGACCCCCGGCACATGCAGCAGGCGCTGGCGCAGCGTTTCCGCCTCGCGCGCCAGCAGCCGCTGCGGCTCGCCCCGGGCCTTGAGCGCGAAGAGCGCGAAGGTGACATCGGCGTATTCATCGTTGACCATTGGCCCGATCACCCCGGCGGGCAAGGTCTTGGCTTCGTCACTGATCTTCTTGCGCGCCTGGTAGAACTCCTCCGGGACCTCGGCCGGCGGCGTTCGGTCGAGCAGCGTCAAGGTGGTGAAGGCCAGCCCCGGACGGGTATAGGTTTCCGAGCGGTCGTACCAGCGCAATTCCTGCAGGCGCTTTTCCAGCTTCTCGGCGACCTGATCCTGCATCTCCTGCGCCGTGGCCCCCGGCCAGGCCGTGATGATGGTCATGACCTTGACCGTGAAAGCCGGGTCTTCAGCCCGCCCCAACTTGAAGAAGGCCAGCACCCCACCGACCGAGATCAGCAGGATCAGAAACAGGGTGATCGAGCGCTCGCGGACGGCCAGCGCCGACAGATTGAATCGGCTGTCGCTCACGGCTGCTTTCCTTCCAGCGCATTGTTGGCATCTGCAGCCAAGCGGATCGTCTGGCCTTCGTGAAGCAGATGAGCGCCGAGGGCCACGACCCTGTCACCCGGCAGGAGGGGGCCGTCCACCAGGGCGGTGTCATCCGCCAGCTGGCGAACCTGCACGGGTACCCAGGCGACCTGCTCGGGCGAGCCCTGGATACGCCAGACCCCTGCGCCCCTGCCCTCGTCGTACAGAGCGCCCAAGGGCACCTTCAAGGCATTCGCCCGCGGCACGGACTCTTCCGGAATGCGCAGTCTCACCGTTGTGCCCAGGGGCGCATTGGCCAGCGCCCCTTCGAGCACATAGCGCGCCTCGAAGGTACGCGTCTCGCGGTCGGTGCTATCCGACAACTGCCGCAGCCGAGCCGGTCCCGGCTGTTGCGCACCGCCCAAACGGCTGGCTTGGGCCAGGGAGCCAAGTGCCGGACGCAAGGTCTCCGGTAGCTGGACGACGACCTCTCGGGCGCCCGCGCGAGCCAGGCGCATGACGATCTGTCCAGCGGCTACGACCTGCCCGGGCTCGGCCAGCGTATCGACCACGGTGCCCTCCGCATCGGCCACCAGGACGGCATAACGGCTGGCGTTGAGGGCTACCTCCGCCTGGGCTTCGGCAGCCTTGAGCTGGGCCCTCGCCGTATCCGCAGCCGCCTTGATCTGATCGTAGCCGGAGACCGAGATTGCCCCTGTACCTCGCAGGTCTCGATAGCGGGACTCATCGTCTGCCGCCTGGCGAGCCCGCGCCTGGGCCGCGGCCACGGCTTCGCGCTGTGCCTGCAGGGCCAGCTGCAGATCGATGGGATCAAGCTTCAGCAGCGGCTGCCCGCGCTTGACGAATTCACCGATGTCCACCAGCCGTTCGGCGACCTTGCCTGTCACGCGAAAACCCAGATCGCTCTGGATCCGCGCGGCGACGATACCGGTAAAGGTACGACCGGCGCTCTCGGCGGGCTCCGCCATCGCAACGCGCACCAAAGGCGCCTGCGTACGGGGATCGCCCTGGGAAGGGGCGTTGCACCCGCCAAGGGACAGCGAGAGGACTGTAGCCCCCACAGCGGCGGAAAGCAGACGGTGCGCGAACATGGAAGCTCCGAGAGGATGCCAGCAGAGCGCGCAATGTGATACCAGTGACCATTTTAGTCAATAGTCACAAAGCAATTTAAGGCGCGAGGCTGCGCAGCACCAGGTTAGCCACCTGGGTGGGAGCGACGTCGAAATGCTCGAAGCTGTGCTGCAGCATCAGCGGATTCAGATAGGGTCGAAGCACGAGATAGGTCGCCATCGTCACGTCGTCGATCGGCGTCTTGCGCTCGAACTGTCCTTCCCAGCGCCCCTGCACCAGGATCTCCTTGAGCAGCGCCTGCACCCGCGCTTCGTAGCCGATCGTGGCCGGCCAGCGACCCGACGCCGCCGAGATCGCGATTTCGTACAGCTTCCGATCGTCGGAAAACAGCTGCAAGGTTGCCGTCGCCAGGCTCTGGAACAGCCTTCTGAGCTTCTCGTGCGGCTGGTTGGTCGAAGTAACCGCGGCCCTGGCCTCTGCCTCGATTCGGCTCAGGCAATCCGCACAGATGGCCTCGCCGATCGCCTGCTTCGAATCGAAGAATTTATAGATGTAGGCCTTGGAAAATCCGATGCTCCTGGCGAGTTCGGACACCGTGGTTTTCTCGTAGCCATAAAGGCTGAAGTGTTCTTTCGCCGCCACCATGATCTGGTGGCGCACGTCGTGCTCGGCCGGTCCGCGGGCCTGGCCAGGTGAAACGGATTCGGTAGTCATGGAGAGAGGCGTTCCGGCAGTTGCAAAATGAAACGGAAGGTGACCAATATACAAATTAGTCACTAAAACCGTTCAGGCGTTGCTCAGGATAAAAGCCCATGCGTTCCAGACTCCAGATTATTCTGCTCACCAGCGCCACTCTGGCGAGCGGCTGTACCGTGGGGCCTGACTACCGCGCCCCTGAAGTTGCGCTCCCGGCAAGCTTCCAGCGGGAGCCGGTGCCAGCGCCCCTGGCCGATCAGGCGCTGGCTGGCTGGTGGGACCGCTTCAACGATCCGCTCCTGAGCCGCCTGGTAAACCAGGCCCTTGCGCAAAATCTCGACCTGGCTCAAGCCAACGCACGCATTACCCAGGCTCGCGCCGGCGTTACGGCGGCCAACGCCGCGCTGTTGCCAGTAGGCGACCTTGATGGCCAAGCCGGTCGTGCCTACCAGTCTCGGGAGACACCGCTTGGACGGGTGCTGGCTTCATCGCCCGGCTATGACAGGAGCGGCTCCTCTTATGAAGTCAATCTCGACGCAAGCTGGGAGCTGGACGTGTTCGGCGGCCTGCGCCGAGATCGCGAGGCCGCCCGGGCCGACTACCAGGCCACCCTGGCCGGCGCCCGCGCCGTGCGGCTGGCCGTGGCTGCCCAGACCGCTGATCTCTATGTCGGCATCCGCGGTCTGCAGACCCGCCTGGCGATCGCTCGGCGTCAGGTCGACACCCAGCAGGGGTTGCTGTCGATGGTCAGGCTATTGAACAGCAAGGACCTGGCGACCGACCGGGAGCTACGCCAGGCCGAAGGGGGATTGGCCGAGGTTCAGGCTTCGATACCCGGTCTGGAGTTCTCGCTGGAGCGGGCGATGAATGCGCTGGACGTGATGCTGGCGACACCACCTGGTACCTGGCGTGCCCAACTGGCTGGCGCCGCGTCCATCCCCAGCGGCCCCCGACTCGATACGGCAGGCACGCCTGCCGACCTGCTCCGGCGGCGTCCGGACCTGATCGCGGCCGAGCGCCGTCTCGCTGCCGCCAATGCCCGGATCGGCGCAGCGATGGCCGAGTACTATCCCAGGATCTCCCTGAGCGCCCTGCTCGGCAGCGCCACCACGATTTCCAGTGGCAACCTCTTCAGCCACGACGCCAATCAGGCGCTGGGTACCCTGGGCGTACGCTGGCGGCTGTTCGACTTCGGACGGATCGATGCGCAGATCCAGGCGGCCAAGGGCCAGGGTGCGGAATTGCTGGCGGCCTATCGGCTGGCGGCGTTGCGCGCCACCGAAGACGTCGAAGATGCCCTCACCAGCCAGCTGAAGCGCGAAGAGCAGGTCACTCTGCTGACGGCGGGCGAAGCCTCTCTCAGAAAAGCCCGACAGGCCTCCGCCCTTGCCTACCAGAAGGGCGTGGTACCCCTGGTCGACGTTCTGCAGGCCGATGAGCGCCTGCTACGCACTGCCGATGCACGTGCCCAGGCGCAAACGGCAGCAGCACAGGCGGCAGTAGGGACTTTCAAGGCGCTAGGTGGAGGCTGGCAACCCGCTTCCCCCGCCGCCTTGAGCCTGCGATAGGAGAAGACGACCGGGCCGGCCCGAGCGGCTGTCCGGTCCAAAAGCCTGGATTCTGCATCGCGACCTCGGCAAGGCGGCTGGCCATACTGGGTACCCATGGCCGGCACCGGCCAGCCTCCCAGGAAGACGACCCTTCCAGTCGTCCCATGCCAGCAGGTTGAGACACGCCCAATGCAACCCTTCGCCCTCTACCTCCTGCTGTGCGGCCTCACCATCGCCAGCCCCGGCCCGGGCGTACTGCTCACGACCACCAATGCGCTGCAGCTGCGGCTGCGCGGCGCCCTGCCGGGCATCCTCGGGGTGGTGCTGGGCATACTGCTGGTGGCCGTCCTGGCCAGCACCGCGCTCGGCGCCCTGGTGAGCAGCTCGCCGCGGGCCCTGCAGGGATTGCAACTGGTCGGCGCGCTCTATCTGGGCTGGCTGGGACTGCGGCGTCTGCGCAGTCCTGCGTCCCAGGGCCGGCAGCCTGCCGCCACGCGGCCTTCGGTCAGCGGTGCCAGACACCTCCTGCAGGGCCTGCTGGTGTCCCTGACCAACCCCAAGCTGATCCTCTTCTTCCTGGCGCTGTTTCCGCCCTTCATCCAGGCGGATCGCCCGGTGTTGCCGCAGCTGATGCTGCTGGTGGCGACCTTCTGCCTGATGAGCTTCATCATCCATTGCAGCTACGCCGGGGCAGCGACAGTCCTGAGCGCCCGCCTGACCTCGGGTACCACCCTCGCCCGGCTGCAGCGGGCCTCTGGCGCATTCTTTCTGGTGTTCGCCGCGCTGTTGCTGGGAGCGGCCCTGGGCGTTCCCAGCGCCTAGTGCGCGACCAGGGTCCGGCTGGCGTCGTTCGACGCTTCCCGTGGCCGTGACTGCTCCTGCCGCAAGGCCGCAAAACGCGCCGGGGACAGCGGCCGCTGCAGGTGGAAGCCCTGGGCCTGGTCGCATTTGAGGTCGGCGATGCGCGCCAGCTGGCCGGCGGTCTCGATGCCCTCGGCCACCACCGTCAACGACAGTGCCCGCCCCATGCTGACGATGGCCTCGACGATGGCGGCATTGCTCTCGCTCACCTCGATGTTGGAGACGAAGCTGCGATCGATCTTCAGGCAGTCGAAGGGATAGGTGCGCAGATAGCTCAGCGAGGAATAGCCGGTGCCGAAGTCGTCCATGGACAGCCGCACGCCCAGGGCCTTGAGCTTCTTCATCAACTCCAGGGCGCCCGCGGCATCGTCCAGCAGGACGTTCTCGGTGAGTTCCAGCTCGACCCGCGCCGGGTCGATGCCGGTGCGGTCGAGCACCTTGCGGATGCGTGCCACCAGATCATCGCGCTGGAACTCCAGCGGTGACAGGTTGATGGACACGATCAACTCTGGCGCCCACTCCAGCGCCTGACTGCAGGCTTCCTGCAGCACCCAGTCGCTCAGCCCCAGGATCAGCCCGGTTTCCTCCGCCACCCCGATGAATTCGGCGGGTGCCAGTCGACCGCGAGCGGGATGATTCCAGCGCACCAGCGCCTCGGCGCCCAGCAATCGCTGGCCATTGGCGGCGAAGCGCGGCTGGAAATCCAGCTCGAATTCCAGGCGCTGCAACCCAAGGCGCAACTCGGTCTCCAGCTGGCGCCGCTCGAGGATGCGCTGGTTCATGGTGGGTTCATAGAACCTCAGGGTGTTGCGTCCCGCCGCCTTGGCCTCGTACAGGGCGATGTCGGCATAGCGCAGTAGATCCTCGGCGCCATGGCCATCCTGGGGCGCCCGGGCGATGCCGATGCTCGCACCGATGTTGATGTCGTGCTCGTCGATGCGCATGGGCCGGCCGATGCCCTCCAGCATTCGGTTGCACAGCACGCTCACCTGCTCGGCGCTCAGGCAGCCATTCACCGCGATGACGAATTCATCGCCACCGATGCGCGCGACCAGATCGCCTTCGCGCACGCTGGCGCGCAACTCCCGGGCGACCTGGCAGAGCACCTGGTCGCCGGCGCCATGGCCGAGGGAGTCGTTGACCGGCTTGAAGCGGTCCAGGTCGAGGGCCAGCAGATGCAGCGGCTGACTGGCGTTGACGCCCTCGGCGAAGCGCTGCGCCAGGTAGCGGTGCAGTTGATGACGGTTGGCCAGTCCGGTCAGGGCATCGTGCTGGCTGATGTGTTCGATGCGCGCCTTGGCCTCGATCTCCTCGGTCACGTCGCACACCGTGCCGCGAAAGCCCGCCAGCAGACCACCGTTGATGATGGGTTGCGCCGTCAGCTGGCAGTACCTGAGCTTGGCCTGGGCGTCACGCATCTCGCAGCGCAGGGGGCGCCGGGTGCGGCCGGTCGCCAGGGGTGTCCTCGCCACTTCTTCCACCTGGCTCGGCGGATAGCCGAGCAGTTCGTGCAGCGGGCGGCCCAGCCAGTCCTCGCGACCGAAGCCGGTCACCGCCACGAAGCGCTCCGAGAGATAGACCAGCCGCTGCTCGGCGTCGCTCTCCCAGATCCAGTCGGACGAGGCCTCGGAAACGGTGCGGAAGCGCTGCTCGCTGTGCCTCAGGGCATCTTCGGCCACATCCGTCTGCCGTGCCGCCAGGCCGATCCGGCGGCGCAGGTACCAGACCAGCAGCAGCGCCAGACCACACATCGTCGCCAGCAACGGCAGGAACTGAGCCAGCAGGCGCTGCCCCATGCCATGCACCAGCCAGTGGAAGGTCACGACGATGCCCGGATCGGACTTCACCACCAGGGTCGGCCGCTCCGCCAGGGCGGGCAGTTCCCCTGGCTCCGCGGTCAGCCCGGGCAATTCGAAGGTCTGGCCGAGCTGGGCGAGCTTGTCCGGCGTGAGGATGTCGACGAAGACCATGTAGGACAGCCGCTTGAAGTCCTGGTAGGTGGCGTCCGGGCGGATGACCGCGGCCAGCACGCTGGCCGGCTTGCCCTCGATCAGGAAATAGCCCTGGGCATAGCCATCCTTGAGCGAGCGCTCCCGTGCCTGTGCCAGCAACCGCGCCTGGTCGTCGCCCAGCCATGTATCCAGTTGCAGCTTGCTGCGACCGCCGCCGACCACGGCGTAGCGCGTGACCCCAGTGGGCGCCAGGATGAAGGCGCCATTCACGCCATAGCCGCTATAGAGGGATGGCCCGACGTTGTCTTCTTCGTAGGCCCAGTTGACGTCGACCTTCTTGCTGGTCCGCGCATAGGCCTCCAGCCAGAAGGAATAATCCGTCAGCACCCGGCCCAGTTTGTCCAGCCGCGTCTCCAGCGCCCGCTGGGCATCCGCTTCGCTGTGATGGCGTTGCTGCTCGTCGATGCGCGCGCACAGGTCGAACAGCATCCACCCGGCCAGGGTGAAAATGAGGGTGACCAGGGCGAAGAAACCCAGGGAGGCCTGAAGGGCGACGCGGTTGAGTTGGGTAGGCACGGTAGCGACCTGTTGCAACGGTTGTACGAGGGTGCTGACGGCAGGCGGCCAGGCCGCAATCGTCTGCCTTTTATATCGGCACTGCTGTGACGGCCTTGAAGCGCCGGCATAAATATTCCGCAGAAACGCAGCCTAGAGCGCTTGTTTTGCACCATGGGTGTGCAACACCGTGCTGGGCGCGCCAGGACGGCGCAGCCTTGGCCAGGGCGCTTGCCCAAAAACGACAGGGGCGCTCCACTCGACCGGGCAATTGTTGACCTATCGGTCAGCTTTACCCACCATCGAGACATTCGAGACCAGGTGGAGAGCGGCCGTGATCAGGTTTCTGCTGGACCAGGAGTTGCGCAGCGAAGAGCAGCTCGACCCCAACCTCACCGTGCTGCAGTACCTGCGCGAGCGCTGCGGCAAGACCGGCACCAAGGAAGGTTGCGCCTCGGGCGACTGCGGCGCCTGCACCGTGGTGCTGGCCGAGCCCGACGGCGACCGGTTGCGCTATCGCACCGTCAACAGTTGCCTGACCTTTGTCGCGGCGCTGGACGGCCGGCAGCTGATCAGTGTCGAGGACCTCAAGCACCAGGGCCGCCTGCACAGCGTGCAGCAGGCCATGGTCGACTGCCACGGCTCCCAGTGCGGCTACTGCACCCCGGGCTTCGTCATGTCGCTGTTCGCCCTGCAAAAGAACGTGGCCGCGCCCGATGACGCCATGACCCACGAGGCCCTGGCCGGCAATCTCTGCCGCTGCACCGGCTACCGGCCGATCCTGGCCGCGGCCGAGCAGGCCTGCGCCGGGCGGCAGCCGGATCAGTTCGATGCCCGCGAGCAGCAGACCCTGGAACGTCTCCAGGCCCTGGCGCCTACGCCCGCTACGCGCCTGGAAGGAGACGGTCGACGCTGCCACAGCCCTACCAGCCTGAGCGAACTGGCCAGTCTCTACCTGGCCCATCCCGAAGCGCGCCTGCTGGCCGGCGGCACCGACCTGGCCCTGGAGGTCACCCAGCAGCATCGTCGACTGGAAACCCTGATCTACCTGGGCAACCTGCCCGAATTGCGTGGCCTTACCCTGAGCGACGAGGTTATCGAGATCGGCGCCGCCACCCCGCTGGCCGATTGCGCCGCCGCCCTGGCCGCCGACTACCCGGACTTCGGCACCCTGCTGCAGCGCTTCGCCTCCCTGCAGATCCGCAACCAGGGTACCCTGGGCGGCAATATCGGCAATGCCTCGCCCATCGGCGACAGTCCGCCCCTGCTCCTGGCGCTGGGCGCCAGCGTGCTGCTGCGCCAGGGCGAACGGCTGCGCGAACTGGCCCTCGACGACTTCTTCCTCGACTATCGCAAGACCGCCCTGGAGCCGGGCGAATTCATCCAGGCGGTACGGGTGCCGCGGTCACGCGAGGGCCTGATGTTCCGCGCCTTCAAGGTGTCCAAGCGGCTGGATGACGATATTTCCGCGGTCTGCGCCGCCTTCGCCGTGGAACTTGAGCAGGACCGCGTCGCCAGCGTGCGCATCGCCTATGGCGGCATGGCGGCCACGCCCAAGCGGGCGGCGCGCTGCGAACAGGCGCTGCTCGGCCAGCCCTGGAACGCCGCAGCCATCGAGTGCGCCGTCCAGGCCCTGGCCGAGGATTTCGCCCCGCTGTCGGATTTCCGCGCCAGTCGCGAATACCGCCTGCTGACGGCGCAGAACCTGCTGCGCAAATGTCACCTGGAAACCACCCAGCCCGCGCTCGCCACGAGGGTCACCGCCCATGTCTAGCACCCTGCCCGCCCGCACCCCCGAGGAAATGGCCGCGGCCTTCGCCGTCGGCCTGGCCACCGGCGTCGGCAAGCCGCTCAAGCACGAGAGCGCCGACAAGCATGTCAGCGGCGAAGCCGTCTATATCGATGACCGCCTGGAATTTCCCAACCAGCTGCACGTCTATGCGCGGATGAGCGAGCACGCCCACGCGCGGATCAGGCACATCGATCTCACGCCCTGCTATCAGATCCCTGGCGTGGCCCTGGCCATCACCGCCGCCGACGTACCCGGCCAGCTCGACATTGGCGCCGTATTGCCCGGCGATCCGCTGCTGGCCGATGGCAAGGTGCAGTACCTGGGCCAGCCGATCCTGGCGGTGGCCGCCAGCAGCCTGGATGCCGCCCGCCGCGCCGCCCAGGCCGCCCTCGTCGAATACGAGCCGCTGGAGGCCATCCTCGACGTCAGGGAGGCGCTTCGCCGCGAGCACTTCATCTCACCCAGCCACAGCCATCGGATCGGTGACGCGGCCGCCGCCCTGGCCGCCGCGCCCCATCGCCTGCAGGGCGAACTGGCCATTGGCGGCCAGGAACACTTCTACCTGGAAACCCAGGTGGCCTCGGTGATGCCCACCGAAGACGGCGGCATGCTGGTCTATTCTTCCACCCAGAATCCCACCGAGGTGCAGAAGCAGGTGGCCGAGGTGCTGGGGGTGTCGATGAACAGGGTTACCGTCGACATGAGACGCATGGGCGGCGGCTTCGGCGGCAAGGAAAGCCAGGCCGGCATGCCCGCAGCGCTCTGCGCGGTGTTTGCCCATCTCACCGGGCGCCCGGTGAAGATGCGCCTGCCGCGATTCGAAGACATGCACATGACCGGCAAGCGCCATCCCTTTCACGTCGAATACGACGTCGGGTTCGACGAAGAGGGTCGCCTGCTGGGTATCCGCTTCGAACTGGCGGGCAACTGCGGCTATTCGCCCGACCTGTCCAACGCCATCATCGACCGCGCCATGTTCCATGCCGACAACGCCTACTTCCTCGGCAACGCCCAGATCACCGGCCACCGCTGCAAGACCCACCTGGCGTCCAATACCGCCTACCGCGGTTTCGGCGGCCCCCAGGGCATGCTGGCCATCGAGAACGTCATGGACGCCATCGCCCGCCATCGCGGCCTGGATCCGCTGGAGGTGCGCCGGCGCAACTACTACGGCAAGGAGACGCGCAACGTCACCCACTACCACCAGGTGGTGGAAGACAACCTGCTCGACGAGATGACCGCGGACCTGGCGGCCAGCAGCGACTACCAGACCCGCCGCGAAGCCATTCGCGACTTCAACCGGACCAGTCCCGTACTCAAGAAGGGCCTGGCGCTGACCCCGGTGAAATTCGGCATTTCCTTCACCTCTTCATTCCTCAACCAGGGCGGCGCCCTGGTCAACGTCTACACCGATGGCAGCATCCACCTGAACCATGGCGGCACCGAGATGGGCCAGGGGCTCAACACCAAGGTCGCCCAGGTGGTGGCCGAGGTCTTCCAGGTCGACATAGCCCGCATCCAGATCACCGCGACCAACACCGACAAGGTGCCCAACACCTCGCCCACCGCGGCTTCCAGCGGCACCGATCTGAACGGCAAGGCCGCCCAGAACGCCGCCCAGACCATCAAGGACCGCCTGATCGACTTCGCCAGCCGCCACTTCCACGTCGGCTCCGAAGAGGTCGACTTCCGCAACGGTCACGTCCGGGTGCGCGACCGGCTGCTGAGCTTCGAGGAGCTGATCCAGCTGGCCTATGTCGGCCAGGTGTCGCTGTCCAGCACCGGCTACTACCGCACGCCCAAGATCCACTACGACCGCGACCAGGCCCGCGGTCGGCCCTTCTACTACTATGCCTTCGGCGCCGCCTGCTCCGAGGTGCTGATCGACACGCTCACCGGCGAATACCGCCTGCTGCGCACCGACATCCTCCATGACGTCGGTGCCTCCCTGAATCCGGCCATCGACATCGGCCAGGTCGAAGGCGGCTTCGTCCAGGGCCTGGGCTGGCTGACCATGGAAGAACTGGTGTGGAACGACGCCGGCAAGCTGCTCACCGCCGGCCCTTCCACCTACAAGATCCCCGCCGTGAGCGATGTACCACCGGACCTGCGCGTGCGGCTGGTGGAGAATCGACAGAATCCCGAGGCCACGGTGTTCCACTCCAAGGCCGTGGGCGAGCCGCCGTTCATGCTCGGCATCTCGGTGTGGTGCGCCCTGCAGGACGCCGTGGCCAGCGTGGCGGATTACCGCTTCCATCCCGCGCTGGACGCGCCGGCCACCCCGGAACGGGTGCTCTGGGGCGTGGAGCGCATGCGTCGCCTGGCCGCCGAGGCCTCGCCCGCCCCGGTCCCCGCCACGGAGGAGCCGGCATGAACACCAAACGTGGCTGGCTGGCCTTGCTGGCCGATTTCGAAGCGCGGGGCGAGCCCTGCGTGCTGATCACCGTGGCCGACGAGCAGGGCTCCACGCCCCGCGAGGCCGGCACCAAGATGCTGGTGGGCCGGGAAGAGCAGCACCTGACCATCGGCGGCGGCCACCTTGAATACCGCGCGGTGGAGATCGCCCGGGAAATGCTCGCCGCCGGTACCCGCCAGCCGCGCCTGGAGCGTTTCTCCCTGGCCGCCAGCCTCGGCCAGTGCTGCGGGGGCGTCACCACCCTGCTGTTCGAACCCCAGCTGGCGCAGGACGTCCCGGTAATCGTCTTCGGCGCCGGCCATGTCGCCCGCGCCCTGGTGCCGCTGCTGGCCGGGCTGCCTTGCGCGGTGCGCTGGGTGGATTCGCGCGCCCAGGAATTTCCGGCCGTCCTGCCCGCCGGCGTGGAAAAGCGCCTGACCGACGAGCCGGTCGACGAGATCGCCCGGATGCCGGCGGGTGCCTACTACATCGTCATGACCCATAATCACCCCCTGGACCTGGAGTTGACCGACGCCATCCTCGCCCGCGGCGACCATGGCTATTTCGGTCTGATCGGCTCCCGCACCAAGTGGGCCAAGTTCCACCACCGCCTCGCGGCGCGCGGCCACGGCGCCGACCGCCTGGCCACGGTGCGTTGCCCGCTGGGCCTGCCCGAGGTCCAGGGCAAGCTGCCGCTGGAGATCGCCATCGCCGTGGCCGGCGAGGTCATCGCCCACTACGGCCGCCAGGCCGAGCAGGCGGATCTGCCCCTGCGTCTGGTCACCGCCACCCCCAATCAGCGCTAGCCCTATCCGAGATCGTTATGACCGCCATCGCCCATCGCGCCGCCCTGCTCCACAGCCTCGCCGACCCGGCCGAGGTGGGGCTGGACGCCTCCCACGAATACCATGCCGACGGTCTGCTGCTGGTCGCGGACGGCCGCATCCAGGCCATGGGCCCGGCCGCCGAGTTGCTGTCCACCCTGCCCGCCGGCACCCGGGTCATCGAGCATCCCGACGCCCTGATCACCCCCGGCTTCGTCGACACCCATATCCACTATCCGCAGACCGGCATGATCGCCAGCTACGCCGAGCAGCTGCTCGACTGGCTGGACACCTACACCTTTCCCACGGAGGGCACCTTCGCCGATCCGGCCAAGGCCGCCGAGGTGGCGGAGATTTTCGTCGGCGAACTGCTGCGCAACGGCACCACCACCGCCCTGGTGTTCGGCAGCGTCCATCCGCAGTCGGTGGACGCCTTTTTCGAGGTCGCCGAACGCCTCGACCTGCGCATGATCGCCGGCAAGGTGCTGATGGATCGCAATGCTCCCGACTATCTGCAGGACACGGCCGCGTCCGCCTATGCCGACAGCAAGGCGCTGATCCAGCGCTGGCACGGCAAGAGCCGGCTGCACTATGCCGTCACCCCACGCTTCGCCCCCACCAGCACCCCTGAACAGCTGGCAGCCGCCGGCCGCCTGCTGGCCGAACACCCGGACGTCTACCTGCACACCCACCTCTCCGAGAATCTCAAGGAGATCGACTGGGTGAAGGCGCTGTTCCCGGAGCGGAACAACTACTTGGACGTCTATGACCACTTCCAGCTGCTCGGCCCGCGCTCGGTGTTCGCCCACGGCATCCACCTCTGCGACGCCGAATGCCAGCGCCTGCACGACACCGGGTCAGCGGTGGCGCATTGCCCCACCTCCAACCTCTTCCTGGGCAGCGGACTGTTCGATCTCGAGCGGATGGAAGCCTTCAAGGTCAACGTCGGCCTGGGTACCGACGTTGGCGCCGGCACCAGCTTCTCGCTGCTGCAGACCTTAGGCGAAGCCTACAAGGTGCAGCAACTGCGCGGCCATCGCCTGCATCCCTTCAAGTCGCTGTACCTGGCCACCCTTGGCGGCGCCCGCGCCCTGCGCCTGGACGACCGCATCGGCAGCCTGGCCCCTGGCCACGACGCCGACTTCGTGGTGCTCGACCTCAAGGCCACCCCGCTGCTGGACTACCGTCTACAGCAGGCGAAGAGTCTGGAAGAAACCCTCTTCGTCCTCACCACCCTGGGCGACGACCGGGTGATACGGGAGACCCATGCCGCCGGTCGCCGGGTACACAGTCGCGACGCCTGATACCGTCACCTCGTAGCGTGGAAAACCGCGCAGCGTTTTCCACGGATGGAGCAAAACGGCACCGATGGGCTTCGCCGATGGAGCGGAGCCTCCACAACCCAATCGGCCGGTCACCGTAGGTTGGGTTGAGCGTCAGCGAAGCCCAACAAACCACGCCGCACGCCCAACCAATACCCACAAAAAACCGCCCCGAGGGGCGGTTTTCATTTTCAGCCTAAGCCGACTCAACTGCTGCGATAGCGCTCCAGCCAGTGGGCGTAGGGCGCCGGCAGCACCCAGGACGGCTTGTCGACGCCCAGAGCCTTGGCCGCATAGTAGGGCCAGTGCGGATCGGCGAGGTGGGCGCGACCTACCATCACCAGATCCAGCTGCCCATCGGCCACCACCTGGTCGGCCAGCGCCGGGGTGTCGATGTTCCAGGCCGAGGCCACCTTGATGCCGGTGGCCTTGCGTACCTGTTCGGTGACGGGTGCCAGCAGCCCCGGGCCCCAGGGGATGTTGGCGGTCGGGGTGGAGAAGCCGATGCTGACGCTCAGCAGGTCGAGACCTTCGCGCTTGAAGCCCTGGGCCAGCTCGATGGATTCAGCCAGAGTTTCTTCATCGCGACCGTCGTATTCGATCACGCCGAAACGGGCGGTCAGCGGCAGGTGCTCCGGCCAGACCTGGCGCACCGCGGCTAGGGTTTCCAGCAGGAAGCGACTACGGCCGGCCAGATCGCCACCGTACTGGTCGTCGCGCTGGTTGGAATGCACCGAGAAGAAGCTCTGCGCCAGGTAGCCGTGCGCGAAGTGCAGCTCCAGCCACTCGAAGCCGGCCTCATAGGCACGCTTGGCGGCATCGACGAAGTCCTGGCGGACCCGGGCGATGTCGTCCAGGGTCATGGCCTTGGGCACCTTGGGCAGATTGGCGCCAAAGGCCACCGCGGACGGGGCGATGGTATCCCAGCCACGGGCGTCGTCGGCGGCGATGTGGTCATCGCCTTCCCAGGGGCGGTTGGCGCTGGCCTTGCGACCGGCATGGGCGATCTGGATACCGGGCACCGAACCGGCGGCCTTGATCGCCTGCACCACCGGCACGAAGGCCTGGGCATGGGCGTCGGACCAGATACCGGCGCAGCCGGGAGTGATGCGGCCCTCCGGCGAAACAGCGGTGGCCTCGACGATAACCACGCCGGCACCGCCGCGCGCCAGGCCGGCATAGTGCACCTGGTGCCAGTCGTTGATCACGCCGTCGACGGCGCTGTACTGGCACATGGGCGGGATGGCGATGCGGTTGCGCAGCGTCACGTCCTTGAGGGTGAAGGGTTGGAACAATGCGGACATCTGAGCGGTCTCCAATGAGGCGGATGCTGTTTCGTTATTTCGATATTAATCGAACATAACATAATCGCCAACCCCCGGTGTATGATTAGCGCATGCGCCCTTTCAAACATCCCAGTCCCGACGAATTCTCCCTCGAGCGCCTGTTCCATGCGCTCAGCGATCCCGTGCGTCTGGACATCGTCCGCTACCTGGCGCGGGTCGCCGAGGCCACCTGTGGCGAACTCGACGGGGGGCGTCCGAAATCCAGCATGTCGCACCACTTCCGCGTCCTGCGCGACGCCGGCCTGGTACACACCCGCAATGCCGGTACCACGCACATGAACCAGTTGCGGCGCGACGACCTGGATCAGCGTTTCCCCGGTCTGATGGCAGCCATCCTGGCGCAATCCTCCGATCCGGTGATCAAGC
Source organism: Pseudomonas sp. SHLD1 (assembly GCF_028640935.1). NCBI lineage: Bacteria > Pseudomonadati > Pseudomonadota > Gammaproteobacteria > Pseudomonadales > Pseudomonadaceae > Pseudomonas > Pseudomonas sp. SHLD1. Next base: position 320,535 of record NZ_JAQZAD010000013.1, on the reverse strand, counting down.
CGGACTAGCTCGGTCGTGGGGCAGCCCTAGCGGCGAAACCTCGGAATCGCCCCCTGCCCTTGCTGTCCCGTGCTGGTCGTCGGCTGCCGCTTCGGCTGGTCTGGGCGCTGGGAACTCCCGGGGGCCTTTTTCGCTCTTCCCGGTATGAAGGTTGCAAAAGACAAGGGCAGCACCGACGCTGGACGCTGCCGGGAGGTAGACGATGGGCAAGCACTGGGGATTGGCGACTGCACTCGCAGGTGTCGCCACGCTGCTCGCCCTCGTACCCAGCCCTGAGCCCATCGCCGAGGCGCGGGGCATCCAGAGGGTCATTGCCTTTGGCGACAGCCTGATGGACTGCGGCACCTTCGGCCACATCTACGCCACCAATCCGGGGCGTACCTACCCCCAGGAAATCGCCGACGCCTATGGTATCGAGCTGGGCCCCAATCGTCAGGTGGAAGGCTATGGTCACGAGGGTCCGAGCGATCCCGACGGCCTCTGCTACGCCGAGGGCGGCGCCGTAACCGGCAGCTTCACCGAGCCAGGCTTCGACCACAACGAGGCGCCGCTGGCGTTCTCACAGCAGATCCGCAACTTCGAGATGCAGCATGGCCGCTTCCGCCAGCAGGATCTGGTGCTGGTGCAGATCGGTGGCAATGACATCATCGGCCCCTTCTACGACAAGAAACTCAAGGCCGCGCTGATGGCCGATGCCCCGCTGCCCCCGGAGGTCCGCGAGCAGGTCGAGGCCCGGATCCGCCATACGGCCATGAACGAGGTCAAGCTGCTGCGCTACCTGTTGAGCCTGGGTGCCCAGCGGCTGGTGGTGCTCAACAACACCGACTACGGCAAGGCGCCCTATCTGGAGCCCTGGACCGAGCAGGTGGCGCAGCGTAATCATGATCTGGTGAAGCTCTACAATGACACCCTGCAGGCCAACCTGCCGGCCGGAGACCGCCTGCTGCTGGTGGATGCCTACCGGGTGATGGAAGAGGTCTTCGCCCACTACGGCAACTATGGATTCACCCATGCCGAAGGCGATGCCTGCCTGCCCGGTCGCGAATTCTGCGATCCGGACAGCTACGTCGAACCGGGCGCTGACCAGGCCTATATCTTCGGCGCCCGGGGTCATTTCGCCAGCCGTACCCACAGCATGCTGGCCCAGGTGGTGCTGGAACGCATCGCCCAGACCTGGCCCGGCAGTGCGGTGCCGGACCGACCACTGCTGGCCAGCGCCCGGCTGAGCAACGAGCCGACCTTCCACTAGCCTTAGCGGATCCGCGCCCTGGCCTGGTGCCGGCTCACCCCTGCGCGCACCGCCGCAGCGCAGTCTTGCCTAACTGCCGCGATAGGTCGAATAGCTGTAGGGCGAAACCAGCAGCGGCACATGGTAATGCGCCGCCTCATCGGCGAGGCCGAAGCGCAGGATCACGGTGTCGAGAAATGCCGGTTCCTCCAGCGTCGTCCCCCGTCGCCGATAGTAGTCACCCACCGAGAATTCCAGCTCGTAGGTGCCCGCCGTGAAGGCTTCGCCCTGCAACAACGGCGCATCGCCGCGGCCATCGGCATTGGTCCGCCATTCACCCAGCGCCTGCCGCGACACCCCATCCAGGCGGTACAGACGGACGGCGATATCCGCGCCGGGGCAGCCGCCGGTGGTGTCCAGCACATGAGTCGTCAGGTAACCGCCAGGGGATGAAACGGACATGGAAGAGCTCCTGCAAGGGGATGATCCAGCCTAGCAGTTTTTTGCCCGGCGATTGTATACAGCCCTTTGCCCCGCCCTATCCAAGGGACCACCGCGCTCCAGCGCAAGCAAGTCTTCAGACCGGTCAGACCAGTTAGGCAGGATTCTTGCTGGGACTCGGCAAAGGTCTCCAAACATTGTATACAAAACATCTCGACTGCCAGGATGCCCTTCCCATGACCTATCCCCGCGATCTCATCGGCTACGGTGCCCAGCCGCCCCACCCTCGCTGGCCGGGTGACGCCCGCATCGCCCTGTCCTTCGTGCTCAACTACGAAGAAGGGGGCGAACGCAACATCCTGCATGGCGACAAGGAGTCCGAGGCCTTCCTTTCCGAGATGGTCGCCGCCCAGCCGCTGCAGGGCGTGCGCAACATGTCCATGGAGTCGCTCTACGAATACGGCAGTCGCGCCGGCGTCTGGCGCATCCTGGAATTGTTCGCCAAGCATCAGGTGCCCCTGACCGTCTTTGCCGTGGCCATGGCCGCCGAGCGCCATCCCGAGGTCATCCGCGCCATGGTCCAGGCCGGCCACGAGATCTGCAGCCACGGCTATCGCTGGATCGACTACCAGTACCTGGACGAAGCCGAGGAGCGCGCCCATCTGCAGCGCGCCATCGAGATCCTCACCGAGTTGACCGGCGAACGTCCGCTGGGCTGGTACACCGGCCGGACCGGGCCCAACACCCGGCGCCTGGTCATGGAGGAAGGCGGCTTTCTCTACGACAGCGACACCTACGACGACGACCTGCCCTACTGGGAGCCCGATACGCCCACCGGCAAGCCGCACCTGGTCATCCCCTACACCCTGGACACCAACGACATGAGATTCACCCAGGTCCAGGGCTTCCATACCGCCGAGCAATTCTTCCAGTACCTCAAGGACGCCTTCGACACCCTCTACGCGGAAGGCGCCACCGCGCCCAAGATGCTCTCCATCGGCCTGCACTGCCGGCTGATCGGTCGCCCCGGTCGCCTGGTGGGTCTCAAGCGCTTCCTCGAATACGCCCAGAGCCATGAGCGCGTCTGGTTCGCCCGCCGGGTGGACATCGCCCGTCACTGGCACAGGGAGCATCCGCCGGCATGAGCGCCTTCCACACCGTCACGCCCAGCCAGCTGGATCGCGCCGCCTTCGTCGCGGCCTTCGGCGGCATCTACGAGCACTCCGCCTGGGTCGCCGAGCGCGCCTTCGATGAGGGCCAGCCGCTGCCGGACAGCGTCGACGCCCTGCATCAGCGCCTCGCCGCCCAGGTCGCCCAGGCCAGTCATGCCGAGCAACTGGCGCTGATCCAGGCGCATCCGGATCTTGCCGGCCGCGCGGCCCTGGCCGGCGAGCTGACCGCCGCCAGCAGTGGCGAACAGGCCGGTGCCGGCCTCGATCAATGCACCCCGGACGAGCTCGATCGCTTCACCCGCCACAACGACGCCTACCGCGCCAAATTCGGCTTCCCCTTCATCATGGCGGTGAAGGGCAGCAACCGGCATCTGATCCTGGCGGCCTTCGAAGAGCGCCTGCCCAACAGCCCGGAGCAGGAATTCCAGCGTGCCCTGGCCGAGATCGATCGCATCGCCCTCTTCCGCCTGCAGACCCTCTGACCCTTCCCCGACAAGAGCACCCCATGAAACGCACCTACGCCGCGCCCTTCGAGAAGTACCTCAACCTCGCCGACGCCCGTCTCGGCACCCGCGTCATCAGCGTCACCGACGACTGGTTCGCCGCCGCCGACCGCATGCTCCAGCCCCACGAGCCGGAGTGGAAGGAAGGCGTCTACGACGACAACGGCAAATGGATGGACGGCTGGGAATCGCGACGCAAGCGTTTCGAAGGCTACGACCACGCGGTGATCCGCCTGGGCGTGCCCGGCTCGATCAAGGGCGTCGACATCGACACCCGCTGGTTCACCGGCAACTATCCGCCCTCCGCCTCCCTGGAAGCCTGCTTCTGCGCCGAGGGCGATCCGGCCGACGACGCTGCCTGGACCGAGGTGCTGCCGGCCATCGAGATGCAGGGCAATAGCCACCACTACCATGCCATCGCCGATGACCGCCCCTGGACCCACCTGCGGCTGAACATCTTTCCCGACGGCGGTGTGGCGCGCCTGCGCGTCTATGGCATTCCCCATCGCGACTGGTCGGCCCAGGCCGAAGACGAGGTGCTGGATCTGGCCGCCGCGCTCAATGGCGGGCGCGCCCTCGCCTGCAACGACGAGCACTACGGCCGCATGAGCAACATCCTCAACCCCGGTCGCGCCGACAGCATGGCCGATGGCTGGGAAACCGCGCGCCGTCGCACCCCCGGCAATGACTGGGTGATCATCGCCCTGGGCCATGCCGGCACCGTCGAAGAGATCCTGGTGGATACCCTGCACTTCAAGGGCAACTACCCGGACAGCTGCCAGATCCAGGGCGCCTTCGTCCGCGGCGGTACCGATGGCCAGATCGAGACCCAGAGTCTCTTCTGGAAGGAGCTGCTGCCGCCGCAAAAGCTGCAGATGCACCAGGAGCACAGCTTCCGCGAGCTGGTGCGCGACCTTGGCCCCATCACTCACGTGCGCCTGAACATCTTCCCGGACGGCGGTGTCAGCCGGCTGCGACTGTTCGGCAAGGTGGCACGGGGCCAGGCATGAGTCGGCCACTGCGCATCGAGCCGCTGACCGCCGAGGGCTTCGCGCCCTTCGGCGAGGTCATAGAGACGGCGGGTCGGGACTGGTATCCGATCAACAACGGCTCGACCCGGAGATACCACGCCCTGGCCCGGGTCGAGACGGGGCCGGCGGACGGCGCGGCGATCATCAGCATCTTTCGCGCCCGGCGCCTGGACTATCCGCTGACCATCACCATGCTCGAACGCCATCCGCACGGCAGCCAGGCCTTCGTGCCGCTGCGCGGCGAACCCTTTCTGGTGGTGGTGGCGCCACCCGCAGCCGAGCCGGATGCCCGCGCCATCCGCGTCTTTCGCGCCGATGGCCGGCAGGGCATCAACTACCACGCCGGGGTCTGGCACCATCCGGTGCTGGCCCTGCTCGACGAAGATGAATTCCTTATCGTCGATCGCGCCGGCACCCTGCCCAACTGCGACGAATTCTTTTTCGCCGCGCCGGAATGCCCGATCCTGGCGCTCTAGGGCGCAACCGGCACGCGCCTGAGTTGCTTGCGCAGCAGGCGCGCACTGTCCAGGCAGACCCAGGCCACCGCCAGCCAGATGGGACCATAGGTCCAGATCGCACCCTCCGGCAGCTGCTCACCGAGCACATAGAGGGCGACGAACACCAGCAGCGCCGGCTCCACATAGCTGAGGATGCCGAACAGACTCAGCGGCAGCATGCGACTGGACGCCAGCATGGCGGCGAAGGCGATGGCGCTGAGCAGGCCCAGGCCCGGCAGGAGCGCCCACAGCCAGGGCGTCTGCTGCAGGATGACGCCGGGCGAGAACCAGTGCAGGGCGAGCAGCGCGAAGGGCAGCAGGCAGCACATCTCTAGGACGAAGCCCGACAGCGCATCCACCGCCATCCAGCGGCGCAGGACGAAATACGGCGGATAACCCACCACCGGCAGCAGGCTGACCCAGGACAGCGCTCCGGTCACCCAGACCTCGTTGACCACCCCCAGCAGCGCGCAGACCACCGCTACCTGCTGCAGCGGCCGCAGGCGCTCGCCATAGACCAGGCGTCCGGTCAGCACGATGGCCAGGGGCAGCAGGAAGTAGCCCAGCGACATGGCCATGGCCTCGCCATTCATGGTCGCCCAGACGAACACCCACCACTGGATGCCCATCAGCAGCGCCGCCGCCGGGATGGCCAGGCACAGGCGAGGCTCGCGCGCCAGCCGCTTGAGCGTGGCCCACAGGGCCCTGCCCTCCCGCAGCACCACCACCAGCAGCAGCACCATCGGCAACGACCAGACCACCCGCAGGGCCACGACCTGCAGGCCATCCAGCGGCGCCAGCCAGGCGAAGTACACCGGCATCAGCGCGAACAGCACCGACGACAGCACCGAAAGGCCCAGGCCCTTGCCGGACAGCACATTCATGACGGGCGCCCCAGACGATTGATAAACAGCGACAGCAGGATGATCCCGCCGCCCAGCAACAGCCTAGGCAGATCGGCCGGGTGCTGCCAGATCAGCAGGCTGACCAGCAGGCCGGCCGGCACATGGGCCTCGTTCATGATCGCCAGGGTGCCGCCATTGACCCGCAACGAACCCAGCGTCCACCAGTACAGGCCGAGCGCCGTGGCGAAGACGCCCATCCACACCAGCACGCCCCACTGCAAGCCCGTGCTGGGCAGCCGCGCCGGATTGCCGAACAGCAGAAAGGACAGCGCCGCCACCAGCAGGGCACCGAGAAAGAACAGGCCGAAGTAGCGATGCAAGGCGCCCTGCCCGGCATAGGCATGGCCCAGGTGCTTGCACAGCACCTGGCCAGCGGCGAAGGTCAGGTTGGCCACCTGCAGCAGGAGAAAACCCAGCAGGTAGTCACCGGTCAGCGGCTGGAAACGGATCAGCGCCGCGCCGCCCACCGCCACCACGGCCGCCAGCAGCGACCAGAGGCGAAAGCGCCGCTGCCAGGCATCGTCCAGCAGGGTCACGTAGATAGGCGTGAGCACGGTGAACAGCAGCACCTCGGGCACCGTCAACACCGCGAAGCTGCGGTACAGGCACAGATAGGTGATGCCGAATTGCAGGGCGCCCGCCGCCATCAGCCCCAGGGCGAAGCGTCCCGGCACCCCGCGCCAGCGGGTGAACGGCAGGAACAGCACGAAGGCGATGGCCACGCGGACCAGCACGGCGAAGTCGCTGTCGACCCGACCGGCGAGGTACTCGCCGATCAGGCTGAAGGAAAACGCCCAGATGAGGGTGACGAGCAGGAGATAAGGCATGGCGGCGACGCACGAAAAAGGTGCGCGACCTTAACGTGCCCGTCGCCGAAGGGAAACCCCCGACCTGTCGCGGGCTAGCGGGTGGCGTTGAGGCCCGAGGGCTCGCCGCCGGTGAGCGCCGCTACCGACTGATTGGCCTGCAGCACATTGTCGCTGCCCGAGACCAGGGTCTTGGGTTCGGCCACGCCTGCGGCGCGCGACCAGTAGACCTGCTGATTGGAACCGCCCACGGCGATGTCGGCCTGGCTGAGCAGGGTCAGGCGCGCCTTGGCGCCGTAGCCATAGGCATCGACCTTGGCCAGGCCGTCGCTGCCGCGCACATTGGCCTGCACCTGCTGGTAGCCACCGCCGATGCTCAGGCTGGCCACCGCGCCCTTGACCGTGGTGACGCTGCCCAGGCCATGGATGGTCAGCACCTGGGCGCCGTCGAGCACCAGCCGATGATGACTGCCGTAGACGGTCACCGTGCCGCACTGACCTTTCAACGTCAGGGTATTGCCTTCGCCGGACAGGGACACGTCACGGCCTTCGCAGTCGAGGGTGCGACTGATGTTCATGCCGTCGATATCGATCGGCTCGGCCGCCGCCGCGCGGGATTCCTCGGCCTGGACCAGCAGCGGCGCGATGACCAGACAGCAACCCAGCAACGCCTTGAATGACGACATGGAGACTCCTTGTCTTGCCTAGAGTGGGAAACCCATCGGCTGGCTTGGAGGGTGGCGCCGAGCAGACATTTGTCCCTGCGGGCGGAATTTTTTCATGCCGTGATGGACGCCGCGTTTTGCCATTGCCACCCTAGGCACTACCATGCGCCCTTTCGTGGCTCCAGAGCGCTCGATGAAGACTCCTCGCGTTTCCCTCGACCAGTGGCGGACCCTGCAGGCGGTGGTGGACCACGGCGGCTACGCCCAGGCCGCCGAGGTCCTGCATCGCTCCCAGTCGTCGGTCAGCTATACCGTCGCCCGCATGCAGGAGCAGCTCGGCGTGCCGCTGTTGCGCCTGGAAGGCCGCCGCGCCGTGCTGACCGATGCCGGCGCCGTGCTCCTGCGCCGCTCGCGGCGCCTGGTGCAGCAGGCCAGCCAGCTGGAGGAACTGGCCTACCACATGGAACAGGGCTGGGAATCCGAGGTGCGCCTGGTGGTGGACGCCGCCTACCCGACCCGTCCGCTGCTGCACTGCCTGCGCGAATTCATGCCGCAGAGTCGTGGTTGCCGCATACGACTGCGCGAAGAGGTCCTGTCCGGGGTGGAAGAGGCCCTGCTCGACGGCTCGGCGGACCTGGCGATCACCGGCCTGGTGATCACCGCCCACCTGGGCGCCTCCCTCGGCAACGTGGAATTCATCGCCGTCGCCCATCCCGAGCATCCGCTGCATCTGTTGCAGCGCACCCTGGTGACCGCCGATCTGGAAGAGCAGCTGCAGATCGTCATCCGTGACAGCGGCCGCGCCCAGCCACGGGATGCCGGCTGGCTGGCCGCCGAACAACGCTGGACGGTGGGCAGCATCAGTACCGCCGCCACCTTCCTGCGCGATGGCCTGGGCTTCGCCTGGCTGCCGCGGGACGCCATCCAGACCGATCTCGACGCCGGCCTGCTCAAGCCGCTGCCGCTGGAACAGGGCGCCCAGCGCTTCCATCCCTTCCAGCTCTACAAGACCCGCCAGCACGAGCTGGGCCCGGCGTCGCAGATCCTCATGAACCTGCTGCGCAAACATGCCCTGCCACGCTGACCGTGGCGGGGTGCCTGCCGGGTTGCTATCGTTCGCCAGTCGTCTCTGCCACTCAAGGATCCATCATGTTCAAAGCCCTGCTTGCCGCCTGCGCCCTGTTCGTCGCCTCCACCACCTGGGCCGCGGACAATCCGCATGTGCTCATCAGCACCAACAAGGGTGACATCGAGGTCGAGCTGGATGCGGCTAAGGCACCGGTCAGCACCGAGAACTTCCTGGGCTATGTCGACAGCGGCTTCTACAAGGGCACCCTGTTCCACCGCGTCATCCCCGGCTTCATGATCCAGGGCGGTGGCTACACCCGCGACATGCAGGAAAAGCGCACCAAGGCGCCGATCAAGAACGAAGCCGACAACGGCCTGAAGAATCTGCGCGGCACCCTGGCCATGGCGCGTACCTCCGACGTCAACTCCGCCACCAGTCAGTTCTTCATCAACGTCGAGAACAATGCCTTCCTCGACCACGGCTCGCGCGACTTCGGCTACGCGGTATTCGGCAAGGTCGTGCGCGGCATGGAAGTCGTCGACCAGATCGCCGGGGTCCAGACCACCCGCCAGGGCATGCTGCGGGACATTCCCCGTGAACCGGTCATGATTCTCGCTGCCAAACGGCTGTAGCCGACCCTTCCTGCCGGACGATCCGCTGGCGGTCGTCCGGTAAACCAGGCGAGGCCCCAGTGCGAGACGCCGTCTCCCCCTCACAAGGACCCCGCATGATCTTTCGCCGCTTCGAACGCATCATCGATGCGTTTCGGGAAGCCCCCGATGAAATGCCGCCCACTGGTGTCGGCGCCTTCTATCTCCACTTCCTCAAGCAAGCCTGGCCGGCCTTCGCCCTGTTGCTGGCAGTGGGTCTCATCGGCGCCCTCGTCGAAGTCGCCCTGTTCAACTTCATCGGCCAGATCGTCGACCTCGCGGGCAGTGCGCCCAACAGCACGGTGTTCTTCCAGGAACACGGTGGCACCCTCATCTGGATGGCGGTGGTCACCCTGGTCATCCGGCCCCTGTTCATCAGCCTGCACGACCTGCTGGTGCACCAGACCATCACTCCCAGCCTCACCACCCTGATCCGCTGGCAGAACCATCGCTACGTGCTCAAGCAGAGCCTGGGCTTCTTTCACAGCGACTTCGCCGGGCGCATCTCCAGCCGCATCATGCAGACCGGTGTCTCCCTGCGCGATTCGGCGGTGCAGGCGGTGGACGCCATCTGGCACGTGTTGATCTTCGCCGTCACCTCGCTGATCCTGTTCGCCCAGGCCGATGTCTGGCTGATGGTCCCGCTGATCCTCTGGATCATCGGCTATGTCATCGCCCTCTGGTATTTCGTGCCCCAGACCAAGGAGCGTTCGGCCATCGCCTCCGAAGCCCGCTCGCAGCTCTCCGGGCGGATCGTCGACGGCTACACCAACATATCCACCCTCAAGCTGTTCTCCCACTCGGCCCAGGAGGAGCAGTACGCTCGCCAGGCCATGGAAGAGCAGACCGAAAAGGCCGAGAGCGCCGCCCGCCTGATCACCGCCATGGGCGTGACCATCGCCATCCTCAGCGGTTTCCTCATCGCCGGCACCACGGGCCTTGCCCTCTGGCTCTGGCACCAGGGCGTCATCTCCGTAGGGGCCATCGCCCTGGCTACCGGCCTGGTAATCCGCATCAACAGCATGTCCGGCTGGATCATGTGGGTGGTCAACGGCATTTTCGAGAACATCGGCATGGTGCAGGACGGCATGAGCACCATCGCCAAGCCACGCCAGGTCGGCGACGCCCCGGACGCCAAGCCATTGCAGGTGACTCGCGGCGCGGTGCTGTTCGAGGACATCGCCTTCCACTACGGCAAGGGCGCCGGCATCATCGAAGGCCTGACCCTCGACGTGGCACCGGGCGAGAAGATCGGTCTGGTCGGTCCCTCCGGCGCCGGCAAGTCGACGCTGATCAACGTGCTCCTGCGCCTCTATGACCTGGAAGGCGGGCGCATCCTGGTCGACGGCCAGGACATCGCCCATGTCACCCAGGAAAGCCTGAGATGCCAGATCGGTGTGGTCACCCAAGACACGTCCCTGCTGCACCGCTCGATCCGCGAGAATCTGCTCTACGGCCGTCCCGAGGCCACTGATGAAGAGCTGCATGCCGCCCTGCGCAAGGCCAAGGCCGACGACTTCATCGCCCGTATCACCGACGCCCATGGTCGTACCGGGCTGGATGCCCAGGTGGGTGAACGCGGCGTCAAGCTGTCCGGCGGTCAGCGCCAGCGCATCGCCATCGCCCGCACCCTGCTCAAGGACGCGCCGATCCTGCTGCTGGACGAAGCCACCTCCGCCCTCGACTCCGAGGTGGAAGCGGCGATCCAGGAAAGCCTGGAAACCCTGATGGAAGGCAAGACGGTGATCGCCATCGCCCACCGCCTGTCGACCATCTCGCGCATGGATCGCCTGGTGGTCATGGAGCGCGGCCAGATCGTTGAGATGGGTTCCCATGACGAGCTGATCGCCTACAACGGCCTCTATGCCCGTCTATGGCGCCACCAAACCGGCGGCTTCGTCGGTCATGGCGTGCCGGGCAGGCAGCGGGTGCGCAGCAGCTCCAGCTGATGCTGCTGGTCCAGGCCCGGATAGAAGCCTTCGATCTTCTGCAGGCCACCCAGCCAGCTGCGCTTCTCCACCACGCACTCGAACACCGGGCAGGCGGCCTGCCCGGTCTTGCCGCAGTCTTGGTAGTAGCTGAGGCGCTGGCTCTTCTGCGCCGTACCCTGGAACGGACCCTGGCGCTCCTGCAGCACATAGAAGTCGATATCCGCGGCGCTGCGATGATTCTCCCACTGGAACGCCAGGGTGCTGGGATAGAAGAGCACCAGCAGGCCCGCCAGCAGCACCCAGAGAATGCCGGCCGTTACCGGCAGCGGTAGCCGCGAACGAAAGCGGCGGCCACCACGGATGATCAGCGCCGTCACCACCGTGACCAGCGCCAGGGCGATGCACAGCGACGGCAGGCCGGTGATGACCTGCCCCGCCACGCCGATGTCCAGCCCGCTGGGCGACGGTACCGTCCGGTAGCCGATCTCCACGCGCTCCCATCCCACCTGATTGCCGATCAGACCGATGAGACCGAAGATGGCGGCCAGGCCAAGAAGCACCCAGAAGGTACGGGGATTGCTGCGCATAGGGAATCTCGTCCGGACAAAGACCGGGAGACTGCCTAAGCCCGCCGGCGAAGGCAAATCGGAATTCCGCCGGTTCCGGCGCCTGAGGCCGGAGGTTCGGCAAGCCGCTGTCGAGCTGATAGACTGCCGCCCCGCAGCCGTCACATACCGTGGCCCAACGCGAGTGGTTATCGTGGAAATTTTCAAAGAATTCGTTTTCGAAGCCGCACACTTCCTGCCCAACGTTCCGGCCGGGCACAAGTGCGGTCGTCTCCATGGGCATTCCTTCAAGGTAGGCCTGCACATCGAAGGTGCCATTGACCCTCATACCGGCTGGGTCCGGGATTTCGCCGACATCAAGGCCGTCTTCAAACCCCTGTACGAGAGTCTCGACCATCATTATCTGAACGACATCCCGGGCCTCGAGAATCCCACCAGCGAAGTGCTCGCGCGCTGGATCTGGCAACAGCTCAAGCCCCTGCTGCCGGAGCTCAGCCAGGTTCGTGTCCACGAGACCTGCACCTGCGGCTGCATCTACCGCGGCGACTAATTTGCCCCTCCCATTCAAGGTGGCGATGGCGGCAGTCATTTTTCTGCCATAATTCGCGCCTGCCAACTGTCGACGTATCCCCATGTTCGAACTTTTCAGCGGACTCCATGCCTGGGTCGCCATCAGCCTCGTCTTGGCCCTGGCCTTTGTGCTGGCCTTTGAATTCATCAACGGCTTTCACGACACCGCCAACGCCGTCGCCACGGTGATCTACACCAAGGCGATGCCACCGCACCTCGCGGTGTTCTTCTCCGGCATCTTCAATTTCCTCGGTGTGCTGCTCGGTGGTGTCGGCGTCGCCTACGCCATCGTCCACCTGCTGCCGGTCGAGCTGCTGATCAACGTCAACACCGGCCATGGTCTGGCCATGGTGTTTTCGCTGCTCGCCGCGGCCATTACCTGGAACCTGGGCACCTGGTACTTCGGTATCCCCGCCTCCAGCTCCCACACGCTGATCGGCTCCATCCTCGGTGTCGGCGTGACCAACGCCCTGCTGACCGGCCTGCCGGTAAGCGAAGGCGTGAACTGGCAGAAGGCGATCGACATCGGCCTGTCGCTGATCTTCTCGCCGCTGGCCGGCTTCGCCGTCGCCGGCCTGCTGCTGCTCGCCCTCAAGCGCTGGCGGCCGCTGTCGAAGATGCACAAGACCCCGGAACAGCGCCGCGAAGTGGATGCCAAGAAGCATCCACCCTTCTGGAATCGCCTGATGCTGGTCCTCTCGGCCATGGGCATGAGCTTCGTGCACGGCTCCAACGACGGCCAGAAAGGCATCGGCCTGATCATGCTGGTGCTGATCGGCATCGTCCCGGCCAAGTTCGTGCTGGACCTGGACAGCACCACCTATCAGATCGAGCGCACCCGCGACGCGGCCATCCACCTGGGCCAGTTCTACGAGCGCCAGGGCGACAACCTCAAGGACTTCCTCGCCGAAGTGCCCGGCAATCGCGATCTGCCCCAGGAATTCCGCTGCGCCCCGCACATGACCGTGCCGACCCTGCAGGCACTGCTGGCCGATCTGGAAGGCATCACCGACTACCGCGCCATGAGCGACGACCATCGCCAGCAGGTGCGCCGCTACCTGCTGTGCCTGGACGACACCGCCAAGAAGGTGAGCAAGCTGCCGGTGCTGACCGCGCGCGATCGCGACGACCTCAGCCGCCTGCGCAAGGACCTCACCAGCACCACCGAATACGCGCCCTTCTGGGTCATCATCGCGGTCGCCCTGGCGCTGGGCATCGGCACCATGGTCGGCTGGCGCCGCGTGGTGCTCACCGTGGGCGAGAAGATCGGTCGCCAGGGCATGACCTATGCGCAGGGCGTCAGCGCTCAGGTGACGGCCGTGGCCGCCATCGGCATGGCCAACGTCTTCGCCCTGCCCGTCTCCACTACCCACGTGCTGTCCTCCGGCGTGGCCGGCACCATGGTCGCCAACCGCAGCGGCCTGCAGGGCAGCACTGTGCGCAACATCCTCATGGCCTGGGTCCTGACCCTGCCGGCCTCCATGGCTCTCTCCGCCGGCCTGTTCTGGCTGGCGCACCTGTTCCTGTGACCCGTACCGACCGGGCCCCGCGCGCGCGGGGCCCGGTCGGACCCCTCGTCGGGAAGGCCTGAACAGGATAGTTATTGACGAGTCTAGTGAAATGTGTCCCAGCAGAGACACCTTTCCGAGACAGCCGTACGGTGAACGTCAATGACTCCTGCGACCTACATCCTTCTCCTGATACTTGGCTGGCTAGCCCTGGCGCTGGCCATACTTTGGGCCATGCTGCGCTTGGCACGTCGCGCCAGACCCGTGGCGACGTCCGCGCCCAGGGCGCTACCCAAGGTCACGCCCACCGCCCCCGTGAGTCCAGGCAAACATCTGGTCTGCTAGCGCTGCGGACGTGACGAGGCCACCTCGACACCTGAGCAGTGCGCGGGGAAAAAGGAAGATTCTTATTGTTTGGAAGGAAGGGATTCGAACGGACGCGAATCAGGTGAGCAGGGTATTTTCCTGAGCGCTGCGGCTCATCTGCTCGAGGATCTGGTCTTGCTGCTGCGGGGTCAGGGTATCCCAGCAGTGATGCTTGATGAACAGCCCGGCGCCAAAGGCGACGTACAGCGACAGGGCGACGATGACGAGCGTTTCCAGCCCGACGATGGCCCAGGAACGACTCTTGGACGTGTTGTCCTTGGTTTTCATAACGACCTCATCAAATTAAGAGGGGCAATAGTTTAGTCCCTTAAGCAACTGCCGTGCAGCGCCAGCCGTCGAATGGTCAAGCCTCTTGACCTGAATCCACGATGCGGCTGTTCGCTTCTGTCGGACCGATCGCGCCGGCAACGTTTCTCCATAGCCCAGCCGCAGTGGTGCGAATGCACGCCAGGCGCCGCGCTGGTATACTCCGCCGACTGACGGGTCGCTGCAGGCCCTGCCGGTTCCGCTGGCTGTATCGGCCGATCCCGCAATTTCCGCAGCGACGCTTTGTCGCATCGCACGTCCATCGCCGCCGCGCCTGTCGCGCGGCCCGATAACGCCTTCTTGGGGCGTCTATCGACTCAAGGGTCGATCCTCGCTCGCCCGGCTTCGCGCCACAGCTGTGATAAAGAGGAGTTAAAGCAAGACATGTCCACCACGTCGAAGATCATCTACACCCTGACCGACGAAGCGCCCGCCCTGGCGACCTATTCGCTGCTCCCCATTGTCGAGGCCATCACCGCCTCTTCCGGCGTCGCCCTCGAGACCCGTGACATCTCCCTTGCCGGCCGCATCATCGCCCTCTTCCCCGAGTACCTTGAGGAAGAGCAGCGTATCTCCGACCACCTCGCCGAACTCGGCGAACTGGCCACCACTCCCGAAGCCAACATCATCAAGCTGCCCAACATCAGCGCCTCGGTACCGCAGCTCAAGGCCGCGATCAAGGAACTGCAGGGCCAGGGTTACGCCCTGCCGGATTATCCGGACGAGCCCAAGGACGACAAGGAAAAGGACGTCAAGGCGCGCTACGACAAGGTCAAGGGCAGCGCCGTGAACCCGGTCCTGCGCGAAGGTAACTCCGACCGCCGCGCACCGTTGTCGGTCAAGAACTATGCCCGCAAGCACCCCCATCGCATGGGTGCCTGGAGCGCCGATTCCAAGTCCCACGTCGCCCACATGGACGCCCATGACTTCTATGGCAGCGAGCGCTCGGCCACCCTCGAGAACGCCGGCAGCCTGAAGATCGAATTGATCGGCAAGGACGGCAGCAGCAAGGTCCTGAAAGAGAAGACCGCGGTCAAGGCGGGCGAGATCGTCGATGCCTCGACCATGAGCCGCAAGGCCCTGCAGAGCTTCATCGCCGCCCAGATCGAAGACGCCAAGGCCAAGGGCGTGCTGTTCTCCGTGCACCTGAAGGCCACCATGATGAAGGTCTCCGACCCCATCATGTTCGGCATCATCGTCGGCGAGTTCTACAAGGACGTGCTGGCCAAGCACGAAGCCGCCCTGAAAGAAGCCGGCTTCGATCGCAACAACGGCATCGGCGACCTCTACGCCCGCCTTTCCAGCATGCCGGAAGCCACCCAGGCCGCCATCAAGGCCGATTTCGACGCCCAGTACGCCCAGCGTCCGGCGCTGGCCATGGTCAACTCCGACAAGGGCATCACCAACCTGCACGTACCGAGCGACGTCATCGTCGACGCCTCCATGCCGGCCATGATTCGTGACTCCGGCAAGATGTGGAACACCGAAGGCAACCTGCAGGACACCAAGGCCATCATCCCCGACCGCTGCTATGCCGGCGTCTACCAGGTGGTGATCGAGGACTGCAAGCAGAACGGCGCCTTCAATCCCAGCACCATGGGCAGCGTGCCCAACGTCGGCCTGATGGCGCAGAAGGCCGAGGAATACGGTTCCCACGACAAGACCTTCCAGATCCCCACCGACGGCACCGTGCGCGTGACCGACGACCAGGGCAAGGTGATCTTCGAGCATCCGGTCGAGGCCGGTGACATCTGGCGCATGTGCCAGACCAAGGACGCGCCGATCCAGGACTGGGTGAAGCTCGCCGTCAACCGTGCCCGCGCCAGCGGCACCCCGGCGATCTTCTGGCTGGACCAGAACCGTGCCCACGACGCCCAGGTCATCGCCAAGGTCGAGCGCTACCTCAAGGACCATGACACCAACGGCCTGGACATCCGCGTCCTGTCGCCCGAGGAAGCCACCCGCGTGTCCCTGGAGCGCATCCGCAAGGGCGAGGACACCATCTCGGTGACCGGCAACGTCCTGCGCGACTACCTGACCGACCTCTTCCCCATCATGGAACTGGGCACCAGCGCCAAGATGCTGTCCATCGTCCCGCTGATGAACGGCGGCGGCCTGTTCGAGACCGGTGCCGGCGGCTCCGCGCCCAAGCACGTCCAGCAGCTGGTGCAGGAAAACCACCTGCGCTGGGACTCCCTGGGCGAATTCCTGGCCCTGGCCGAATCCCTGAACCACCTGGGCGAAACCACCGGTAACGCCAAGGCCAAGATCCTCGCCAAGACCCTGGACCAGGCCAACGGCCAGTTCCTCGACAGCAACAAGTCGCCGTCGCGCAAGACGGGTGAACTGGACAACCGTGGCAGCCACTTCTATCTGGCACTGTACTGGATCCAGGCCCTGGCCGAGCAGAGCGAAGACGCCGAGCTCAAGGCCCAGTTCGCGCCGGTGGCCAAGTCGCTGAGCGCCGACGAAGCCAAGGTGGTCGCCGAGCTGAACGGCGTCCAGGGCCAGGCCGTGGACATCGGTGGCTACTACCACCCCGACCAGGCCAAGACCAGCCAGGCCATGCGTCCGAGCGCCACGCTCAACGCCGCTCTGGCCCAGCTCAAGGGCTGAACCTGAGGGCTGCGCCCGCAGCCTGAAAGGTTGATTCAGCGAACCCCGGCCCTGGCCGGGGTTCGCTGCATTTGGGACCGGCAAAGCTTAAGGCGTATACTGCGCGATTACCGATAGCGGAGTCCGAGATGGATTGGCACGCCCACGTCACCGTGGCCACCGTGGTGGAAGACGCCGGTCGCTTCCTGCTGGTGGAAGAAGAGAAGCAGGGTCGCCTGGTGCTCAACCAGCCGGCCGGGCACCTGGAGCCAGGCGAGAGCCTGATCGAGGCGGCGCACCGCGAGACCCTGGAAGAAACCGCCTGGCAGGTGGAGATCCAGGGCGTGATCGGCATCGGCCTCTATGTGGCGCCAGCCAATGGCGTCACCTACTACCGCACGGCCTTCCATGCCCGCCCCCTGGCCCACGAGCCCGGGCGCGCCCTGGACGCCGACATCACCCGCGCGGTGTGGCTGACGCTCGACGAGATCCGCGCCGAACGGGCGCGGCTGCGCAGCCCCCTGGTCCTGGACGCCATCGAGAAATACCTGGACGGCCACCGCTATCCCCTGTCGATGATCGTAGATATGAGAGGTTTTTGAAGTGAACGGCACCCGCGTCATCGTCGGCATGTCCGGCGGAGTGGATTCCTCGGTCTCGGCCCTCTTGCTCAAGGAGCAGGGCTATCAGGTCGAGGGCCTGTTCATGAAGAACTGGGACGAGGATGACGGCACCGAGTACTGCACCGCCAAGGAAGACCTGGCCGATGCCCAGGCGGTCTGCGACCGCATCGGCATCACGTTGCACACGGCCAACTTCGCCGCCGAGTACTGGGACCACGTCTTCGAGCACTTCCTTGCCGAATACAAGGCTGGCCGCACGCCCAATCCGGACATCCTCTGCAACCGCGAGATCAAGTTCAAGGCCTTCCTCGACTACGCCCTGGCCCTGGGCGCCGACCTGATCGCCACCGGCCACTACGTTCGCCGTCGCGATGTCGACGGCCAGACCCTGTTGCTCAAGGGCCTGGATGTCAACAAGGACCAGAGCTATTTCCTCCATGCCGTGGGCGGCGAGCAGCTGGCGCGCACGCTCTTCCCGGTGGGCGAACTGGAAAAGCCCGAGGTCCGCGCCATCGCCGAGCTGCATGGCCTGGCCACCGCGCGCAAGAAGGACTCCACCGGCATCTGCTTCATCGGCGAGCGCCGCTTCAGCGACTTCCTCAAGCAGTACCTGCCGGCCCAGCCGGGTGACATCGAGACCACCACCGGCGAGGTCATCGGCCGCCACCACGGCCTGATGTACCACACCATCGGCCAACGCCAGGGCCTGGGCATCGGCGGCATGAAGGACGCCGGTGACGATCCCTGGTACGTGCTGAGCAAGGACCTGACCCGCAACGTGCTGATCGTCGGCCAGGGCAATGCCCACCCCTGGCTGTTCGCCGAGTCCCTGACCGTCGGCGAGATGTTCTGGGTCAACGATCTGCAGCTCGCCCAGCCGCGCCGCCTCACCGCCAAGGTCCGCTATCGCCAGCAGGACCAGCCCTGCCGGATCGAGCGTCAGGGCGCCGGCTACCGGGTGGTCTTCGACGAACCCCAGCGCGCCGTCACCCCCGGCCAGTCGGTGGTCTTCTACGACGGCGACGTCTGCCTGGGCGGCGGCGTGATCGAACACTACCAACCCGCTTGCGCCGAGGCGCCCGCTGCATGAATCGTACCCAGGAACAACTCATCGCCCTGGGCGGCGTCTTTCAGGCCGCCCTGCTGGTGGACCAGCTGGCGCGCACCGGCCAGGTCGCGGAAGAACCCCTGGCCTGCCTGCTCGGCAGCCTGCTGGTACGGGATCCGGGCAGCACCCTGGACGTCTATGGCGGCAGCGTCGCCCCCCTGCGCGAGGGCCTGGGCGCCCTCTCCAGCACCCTGGAACGCAATCCCAACAGCCTGCAGCGCGAGCCCCTGCGCTATGCCCTGGCGATGACCGCCCTGGAACGCAAGCTGGAGAAGCGTGGCGACCTGCTCGACCTCATCGGCCGGCGCCTCACCCAGATCCAGTCCCAGGTCGAACACTTCGGCGTGGCCCACGAGAACGTCATCGCCGCCTGCGGTGGCCTCTACGAAGACACCCTGAGCACCTTCAAGCAGCGCATCCAGGTGCACGGCGAGATGCGCTACCTCCAGCAGTCCGCCACCGCCTCGCGGGTGCGCGCCCTGCTGCTGGCCGGCATTCGTTCCGCCCGCCTCTGGCGGCAGCTCGGCGGCCATCGCTGGCAGCTGGTGCTCAATCGCCGCAAGCTGCTCGACAATCTCTATCCCCTGCGCAACGGCTGATCCCGGACTGGCCGGCGGCGGTACTAAAGACCCGGCCTTTGCGTGTAGAATTCCGCCCCTTTCTCCCCTGCTACCAAGAGAATGCCCATGCAGCTCTCCTCGCTCACCGCCGTATCGCCCATCGACGGCCGTTACGCCGGCAAGACCGCCGCCCTGCGCCCCATCTTCAGCGAATTCGGCCTGATCCGTTTCCGCGCCCAGGTCGAGGTCCGCTGGCTGCAGCGCCTGGCCGCCCACGCAGGCATTCCCGAGGTCGCACCCTTCTCCGCCGAGGCCAATGCCCTGCTGGACAAGCTGGCCACCGCGTTCAGCGTCGAGCAGGCGCAGCGGGTCAAGGACATCGAGCGCACCACCAACCACGACGTCAAGGCCATCGAGTATCTGCTCAAGGAGGAGGTCGCCGACCTGCCGGAACTGGCCGCGGTGAGCGAATTCATCCACTTCGCCTGCACCTCCGAGGACATCAACAACCTGTCCCATGCGCTGATGCTGCGCGAAGGTCGTGACCAGGTGCTGCTGCCGCTGATGCGCCAGATCGCCGGCGAGATCCGTGCGCTGGCCCATCGCTTCGCCGACGTGCCCATGCTCTCGCGCACCCATGGCCAGCCCGCCTCTCCCACCAGCCTGGGCAAGGAACTGGCCAACGTGGTCTATCGCCTGGAGCGCCAGATCGAGCAGATCGCCGCCGTCCGCCCGCTGGGCAAGATCAACGGCGCCGTGGGCAACTACAACGCCCACCTGTCCGCCTACCCGGACGTCGACTGGGAAGCCAATGCGCGCACCTTCATCGAAGGCGACCTCGGCCTGACCCTGAATCCCTACACCACCCAGATCGAGCCGCACGACTACATCGCCGAGCTGTTCGACGCCATCGCCCGCTTCAACACCATCCTGATCGACTTCGACCGGGACATCTGGGGCTACATCTCCCTCGGCTACTTCAAGCAGAAGACCGTGGCCGGCGAGATCGGCTCCTCGACCATGCCGCACAAGGTCAACCCCATCGACTTCGAGAACTCCGAAGGCAACCTGGGTATCGCCAACGCCATCCTCCAGCACCTGGCCAGCAAGCTGCCGATCTCCCGCTGGCAGCGCGACCTGACCGACTCCACCGTGCTGCGCAACCTGGGCACCGGCCTGGCCCACGGCGTGATCGCCTACGAAGCCACCCTCAAGGGCATCAGTAAGCTGGAACTCAACGCCGCCCGCATCGCCGAGGACCTGGACGCCTGCTGGGAAGTCCTGGCCGAGCCGGTGCAGACCGTGATGCGCCGCTATGGCGTGGCCAACCCCTACGAGAAGCTCAAGGAGCTGACCCGCGGCAAGGGCATCAGCGCCAGCGCCCTGCAGGACTTCATCGACGGCCTGGAGATCCCCGAGGCCGCCAAGGCCGAACTGCGCCAGCTGACCCCGGCCGGCTATATCGGCAATGCTGCCGAGCAGGCCCGTCGGGTCTGAAGATCATCCTTTTTCTACGCCCGGCCTCGCCGGGCGTTTTTCATTGCGCGAGGTGTGCATGAACCCGGATCAACCCCTGCAACTGCTCGGCGGCCTGACCGCCCGTGAATTCCTCCGCGACTACTGGCAGCAGAAACCCCTGCTGATCCGCCAGGCCCTCCCGGACTTCCAGAATCCCCTGGAGCCCGACGAACTGGCTGGCCTGTCGCTGGAGGAGGAAATCGAATCCCGCCTGATCATCGGCCAGGACCAGACCTGGGAGCTGCGCCGCGGCCCGCTCCCGGAAGACACCTTCGCCGGCCTGCCCGAGCGGGACTGGACCCTGCTGGTGCAATCGGTCGACCAGTTCGTGCCCGAGGTGGCCGAGGTGCTGGAATCCTTCCGCTTCCTGCCCAACTGGCGCGTCGACGACATCATGGTCAGCTATGCCGCCCCCGGTGGCGGTGTCGGCCCCCACTACGATCACTATGACGTCTTCCTGCTGCAGGGCCATGGCCGCCGCCGTTGGCGCATCGGCCAGCCCTGCACCGCCGACAGCCCGCTGATCGACGGCCTGGAGCTGAAGATCCTCGCCGATTTCCAGCAGACCGACGAATGGGTCCTGGAACCGGGTGACATGCTCTACCTGCCGCCGGGTCTGGCCCATGACGGCATCGCCGAAGACGAGTGCATGACCTACTCCATCGGCTTCCGCGCCCCCAGCGCCGGCGAGGTGCTCACCCACTTCACCGACTTCCTCGCCCAGTTCATCCCCGAGGACGAGCGCTACAGCGACGCCGGTTGCGCGCCGGCCAGCGAGCATCCGGCGGAGATCCCGCCCGAGGCCATCGAGCGCCTGCGCGGCCTGATGGAGCGCCACCTGAGCGATGATCGCCTGCTGCTGGCCTGGTTCGGCCAGCACATGACCGAGCCGCGCTACCCGGAGCGGGTCGCCGGGGAAAACCTCAGCGCCAAGCAGCTGCGCAAGGAACTCGACGAAGGCGCCCTGCTGATGCGCAACCCCAGCGGTCGCATCGCCTGGAGTCGCCTGGAAGACGAGGTGATGGTCTTCGCCAGCGGCCAGAGCCGCCTGCTACCCATGAGGCTGCAACCGCTGCTCGACCTGCTATGCTCGGCGGAGGTCCTGCACGAGGCCAATCTCGCGCCCTGGCTGCAGGACGACGATGCCATGCGCCTGATCCGCGAGCTGCTCCAGCAGGGCAGTCTGATCTTCGCCGGAGAAGACGACGAAGAGTGATAGGGAGCCGCCGTGGACGAGTCCTTTGCCGATCTGACCCTGGACGGCCTGCCCGAACCCCAGCTCGGCCAGGACTTCGCCCTGCGCCTCGAAGGCCTGGACGCCCTGCGTGAGCACAGCGTCCGCCTCATCGCTCAAGCCAGCCGCCAGCTGTGCCTCCAGACGCCCGATCTGGAAGCGCCCCTCTACGACAACCTGGACGTCGAGACGGCGATCAAGCGCCTGCTGCTGGGCCATCCGCGGCATCAGGTACGCATCCTGATCAACGACAGCGCCCTCGCCATGCGCCAGGGCCACCGCCTCATCGCCCTGGCGCAGCGCCTGACCAGCAATCTGCTGATCCGGCGGCCACCGGCCGATCGGCAACCGGAAGGCAGCTGCCTCATCGTCGACGACCAGGCCCTGCTGCGTCGCATGGGCAGCGCCCCCAATGGCTTCGTGCGTTATGGCGACCGCGCCGCCGTCAAGGTCCAGCAGCAGGTCTTCGACCGCCTCTGGGCCATCAGCCAGCCGGATCAGGAATTGCGGAGGATGGTGCTGTGAAGGGCCTGCTGGCGCTTCTGCTGCTGTTGACGGCCACCGCCTGGGCCACGCCTCGTACCGAGGTCATTCCCCTGCAGTACCGCACCGCCGACGATCTCCTGCCCACCCTGCAATCCGTCATCGGCGGCGAAGGCAAGGTCAACGTCTATGGCAATCAGCTGATCGTCAATGCCGAGCCGGCCAAGCTCGCCGAGATCAAGACTCTGCTGGCCCAGCTGGATACCCAGCCGCGGCGCCTGCTTGTCACCCTGGCTACCCGCGCCGGCAGCTCGGGTGCCAGTCAGGGTTATTCGGTAAACGGCGACGTGCGTGCGCCCCAGGTGCGCATCATCGAAGACAGCACCGATCAGCGGGAGGATGGCGCCCAGCGCGTCCAGGTCACCGAGGGCTACCCGGCCTTCATCCGTTTCGGCGAGGATGTCCCGGTCACCACCTACCAGACCTCGCCCTATGGGCAGAGCTCTGCCCAGACCGATTACCGCCGCCTCGAACGAGGCTTTCAGGTCACCGCCCGTCTGAGCGGCAACCTGGTGCACCTGGACATCAGTAGCGTCGATGATCGGGCCGCCACCGGGCGCCCGGGTACGGTGCAGACCCAGAGCGCCGCCACTCGCATCAGCGGTCCCCTCGGGCAATGGCTTAATCTAGGGGGCTTTCGGCAACAGGTCGAGGGCGACCAGAACGGGCTTACCCGCTACTACTCAACCGAGGGTCATGACGACCGCCAGTTGAGCATTCGCGCCGACCTCATCGACTGACCGACCGGCGAATGGGAGAACTCTCGCGGCGCTTGGCAATCTAGGCTTCACCAGACAATGAAGTTTTTTGAGAATAATTCTTATATTCATTCTCAAATAAACCTGAAGTTCTGTTTAGTTTGATTCAAAGCAGTCCAATAGAATCTTTTTGGACCAATAAATTTACAGAATGAATCGATAGAGCATAAAATCTGTCTGTCTTGCGACACCGTGTCGCACTGATAGCGCCTGATACCCAATAATTAAGGATTCAAAGCATGTCTGAGTCGATCAGCCTACTGACCCACAACTGGAGCTTCGCGGTATTTCTCCTGGGCGTGGTTGGTCTGATCGCCTTCATGCTCGGAGTCTCGAGCCTGCTCGGCAGCAAAGCCGTGGGCCGTAGCAAGAACGATCCCTTCGAGTCCGGCATCGTCCCCACCGGGGGTGCCCGTCTCCGTCTCTCTGCCAAGTTCTACCTGGTCGCGATGCTCTTCGTGATCTTCGATGTCGAAGCCCTCTTTCTCTTCGCCTGGTCGGTGTCCATCCGTGAATCGGGATGGGCCGGCTTCGTGGAAGCCTCCATTTTCATAGCAATTCTGTTGGCGGGTCTTGTCTACCTGTGGCGAATCGGAGCGCTCGATTGGGCGCCTGCGAGCCGTCGCGAGCGGCAGGCGAAGTCGAAACAATGAGGCTTTGGCAATGCAATACAATCTCACCCGGATCGATCCCGATGCGGCAGTAGACCGCTATCCGGCCGGCCAACGGGAAACCGTTGCCGACCCAATGGAGAGTCAGGTCAACCGCAGCATCTTCATGGGCAAACTTGAAGATGTCCTGCGGGGCGCGGTCAATTGGGGACGCAAGAATTCCCTCTGGCCCTACAACTTCGGCCTGTCCTGCTGCTATGTGGAAATGACCACCGCGTTCACGGCGCCCCACGACATCGCCCGCTTCGGCGCCGAAGTCATCCGGGCCTCGCCGCGTCAGGCCGACTTCATGGTCATCGCCGGCACTCCCTTCATGAAGATGGCCCCGGTCATCCAGCGCCTGTACGAGCAGATGCTGGAACCCAAGTGGGTGATCTCGATGGGCGCCTGCGCCAACTCCGGCGGTATGTACGACATCTACTCGGTCGTTCAGGGCGTGGACAAGTTCCTGCCCGTCGACGTCTATGTGCCCGGCTGCCCGCCTCGCCCCGAAGCCTTCCTCCAGGGCCTGATGCTCCTGCAGGACTCCATCGGTGAAGAGCGCCGCCCCCTTTCCTGGGTGGTGGGCGACCAGGGCATCTATCGCGCCGAGATGCCTTCGCAGCGCGAGCAGAACCGCGAGCGCCGCATCCAGGTCACCAACCTGCGCAGCCCAGACGACGTGTAAGTCCCCTACGGGACCTGCACGCTGACGACGATCGATTAGCGACGGAACATCATGACCGCAGACACCGCTCTGTCCGCCTCTGCGCTCGCCCCTGCCGGCGATGCGTCGGTGGTTGGCGAACTCCAGGGCCAATTCGGCGCCGACGCCCTGACCCTGCAAGACACCCGTACCGGCATGCCGGTGATCTGGGTGGCGCGCGAAAGAATCATCGAAGTACTGCGCTTCCTGCGCAACGTGCCCCGCCCCTACGTCATGCTCTATGACCTGCATGGCGTGGACGAGCGCCTGCGGACTCACCGCCGCGGCCTGCCCAACGCGGACTTCACCGTCTTCTACCACCTGCTGTCCATCGACCGTAACAGCGATGTGATGCTCAAGGTGGCCCTGTCCGCCAACGACCTGCGCCTGCCCACCGCCACCGGCATCTACCCCAATGCCAACTGGTACGAGCGGGAAGTGCTGGACATGTACGGCATCCATTTCGACGGTCACCCGCTGCCCAAGCGCATGCTGATGGCCGACAACTGGCAGGGTCATCCGCTGCGCAAGGACTATCCGGCGCGGGCCACCGAGTTCGATCCCTATGCGCTGAACGCCGCCAAGCAGGATCTCGAGCAGGAGACCCTGAGATTCAAGCCCGAAGAGTGGGGCATGAAGGAACATGCGGAGAATTCCGATTACATGTTCCTCAACCTGGGCCCGAACCACCCTTCCGCCCATGGTGCCTTCCGCATCATCCTGCAACTGGACGGCGAAGAGATCGTCGACTGCGTGCCGGAGATCGGCTACCACCATCGGGGCGCCGAGAAGATGGCCGAGCGCCAGTCCTGGCACAGCTACATCCCCTACACCGACCGGATCGATTATCTGGGCGGGGTGATGAACAACCTGCCCTACGTCCTTTCGGTGGAAAAGCTCGCCGGCATCAAGGTGCCGTCGCGGGTCGACTTCATCCGGGTGATGATGGCCGAGTTCTTCCGCATCAACAGCCACCTGCTGTACCTGGGCACCTATATCCAGGACGTCGGCGCCATGACCCCGGTGTTCTTTACCTTCACCGACCGTCAGCGTGCGTACAAGGTCATCGAGGCCATCACCGGCTTCCGCATGCACCCGGCCTGGTTCCGTATCGGCGGCGTTGCCCACGACCTGCCGCGCGGCTGGGACAAGCTGGTCCGCGAATTCCTCGACTGGATGCCCAAGCGCCTGGACGAGTACGAAAAGGCCGCGATGAAGAACAGCATCCTCATCGGCCGAACCAAGAACGTCGCCGTCTACAACACAAAGGAAGCCTTGGAGTGGGGCGTCACCGGCCCCAACCTGCGCGCCACCGGTCTCGATTTCGACCTGCGCAAGGCTCGTCCCTACTCCGGCTACGAGAACTTCGAATTCGAAGTGCCCATCGCCCACAACGGCGACTGCTACGACCGCGGCATGCTGCGCGTCGAAGAGATGCGCCAGAGTCTGCGCATCATCGAGCAGTGCCTGCAGCACATGCCCGAAGGCCCGTACAAGGCGGATCACCCGCTCACTACGCCGCCGCCCAAGGAACGCACCCTGCAGCACATCGAGACCCTGATCACCCACTTCCTGCAAGTGTCCTGGGGTCCGGTGATGCCGGCCGGCGAAGCCTTCCAGATGATCGAGGCGACCAAGGGCGCCAACAGCTACTACCTGACGAGCGATGGCAGCACCATGAGCTACCGCACCCGCATCCGGACGCCGAGCTTCCCGCACCTGCAGCAGATCCCGGCCGTCATCCGCGGCAGCATGGTGTCCGACCTGATTGCCTACCTGGGCAGTATCGACTTCGTCATGGCCGACGTGGACCGCTGAGCATGAGCACCGAAACCCTGATCCAAACCGACCGCTTCGTCCTGAGCGACACCGAGCGCTCGGCCATCGAGCACGAGATGCATCACTACGAGGACCCGCGCGCGGCGTCCATCGAAGCCCTGAAGATCGTCCAGAAGGAACGTGGTTGGGTGCCGGATGGCGCCATCTACGCCATCGGCGAGGTGCTGGGCATTCCCGCCAGCGACGTCGAGGGCGTGGCGACCTTCTACAGCCAGATCTTCCGCGTGCCGGTCGGCCGCCACATCATCCGCGTGTGCGACAGCATGACCTGCTACATCGGCGGCCACGAATCCGTGGTCGGCGAGATCCAGCGCCAGCTGGGCATCGGCCTGGGCCAGACCACCACCGACAGCCGCTTCACCCTGCTGCCGGTCTGCTGCCTGGGCAATTGCGACAAGGCCCCGGCGCTGATGATCGACGACGACACCCATGGCGATGTCCAACCTGCGGGCGTGGCCAAACTGCTGGAGGGATACGCATGAGACTGACCTCCTTCGGGCCTGCCAACAGCATTGCCCGTACCCCCGAGACCCATCCCCTGACCTGGCGCCTGCGTGAAGACGGCGCCCCGGTCTGGCTGGAGGAATACCAGGCGAAGGACGGCTACGCCGCGGCACGCAAGGCGCTGACCGAGCTGGCACCGGACGCCATCGTCCAGGAAGTCAAGGACTCCGGCCTCAAGGGCCGTGGCGGTGCGGGCTTCCCCACCGGCGTGAAGTGGGGCCTGATGCCCAAGGACGAATCCCTCGACATCCGCTACCTGCTGTGCAACGCGGACGAGATGGAGCCCAACACCTGGAAGGACCGCCTGCTCATGGAGCAGTTGCCCCACCTGCTGGTGGAAGGCATGCTGATCAGCGCCCGGGCGCTCAAGGCCTACCGTGGCTACATCTTCCTGCGTGGCGAATACGTCGACGCCGCCGCCAACCTGCGGCGCGCCGTGGAAGAAGCCAAGGCCGCCGGCCTGCTGGGCAAGAACATCCTGGGCAGCGGCTTCGATTTCGAGCTGTTCGTCCACACCGGCGCCGGTCGCTACATCTGTGGCGAAGAGACCGCGCTGATCAACTCCCTGGAAGGCCGTCGCGCCAACCCGCGCTCCAAGCCGCCCTTCCCCGCCGCCGTCGGCGTCTGGGGCAAGCCGACCTGCGTCAACAACGTCGAGACCCTGTGCAACGTGCCGGGCATCGTCGCGGGCGGCGTGGACTGGTACAAGAGCCTGGCCCGCGAAGGCAGCGAAGACATGGGCACCAAGCTCATGGGCTTCTCCGGCAAGGTCAAGAATCCCGGCGTCTGGGAACTGCCCTTCGGCATCACCGCCCAGGAGCTGTTCGAGGACTATGCCGGCGGCATGCGCGACGGCTTCAAGCTGAAATGCTGGCAGCCCGGTGGCGCCGGTACCGGCTTCCTGCTGCCCGAGCATCTCTCGGCGCAGATGTACGCCGGCGGCATCGGCAAGGTCGGCACCCGCATGGGCACCGGTCTGGCCCTGGCCGTGGACGACAGCGTCAACATGGTCTCGCTGCTGCGCAACATGGAAGAGTTCTTCGCCCGGGAATCCTGCGGCTGGTGCACCCCCTGCCGCGACGGCCTGCCCTGGAGCGTCAAGCTTCTGCGCAGCCTGGAGAAGGGCGAAGGCCAGCAGGGCGATCTCGATACCCTGCTGCAGCTGGTCAATTTCCTCGGCCCGGGCAAGACCTTCTGTGCCCACGCACCGGGTGCCGTCGAGCCCCTGGGCAGTGCCATCAAGTATTTCCGCGAAGAGTTCGAGGCCGGTGTGCGCAAGGCGCCCAGCGAGCCACGGCCAACTGCTTCGGCGAGCGTGACCTGAGGACCGGCCCCCCACGGGGCCGCTCCCATCGCTTTCTGGCCGGACCTGCTCCGGCCGGCGCCGCCTCCGACGATCGTCAGGGCGGCGCGAACGTTTTCCCATTAGCCAGACCCGCCCTGCGCGGGTGAGAAGAAAACCCTATGGCCACTATCCATGTAGACGGCAAGACGTACGAGGTCGACGGGGCGGACAACCTCCTCGAAGCCTGCCTGTCCCTGGGGCTCGACATCCCCTATTTCTGCTGGCACCCGGCGCTGGGCAGCGTCGGCGCCTGCCGCCAGTGCGCGGTGAAGCAGTTCGCCGACGAGAATGACACCCGCGGGCGCCTGGTCATGTCCTGCATGACCCCGTCCAGCGACAAGACCTACATCT
Organism: Pseudomonas sp. SHLD1; assembly: GCF_028640935.1. Classification (NCBI taxonomy): domain Bacteria; kingdom Pseudomonadati; phylum Pseudomonadota; class Gammaproteobacteria; order Pseudomonadales; family Pseudomonadaceae; genus Pseudomonas; species Pseudomonas sp. SHLD1. Next base: position 291,966 of record NZ_JAQZAD010000013.1, on the reverse strand, counting down.
CCATCGAAGACGCCGAAGCCAAGGAATTCCGCAGCTCGGTCATCGAATGGCTGATGACCAACCATCCCCACGACTGTCCGGTCTGCGAAGAAGGCGGCCACTGCCACCTGCAGGACATGACGGTGATGACCGGCCACAACAAGCGCCGCTATCGCTTCACCAAGCGCACCCACCAAAACCAGGACCTCGGCCCGTTCGTCGCTCACGAGATGAACCGCTGCATCGCCTGCTATCGCTGCGTGCGCTACTACAAGGACTACGCCGGCGGTACCGACCTGGGTGTCTACGGCGCCCACGACAACGTCTATTTCGGCCGCGTCGAGGACGGTGCCCTGGAGAGCGAGTTCTCCGGCAACCTGACCGAGGTCTGCCCCACCGGGGTGTTCACCGACAAGACCCACTCCGAGCGCTACAATCGCAAGTGGGACATGCAGTTCGCCCCGAGCATCTGCCATGGCTGCTCGTCGGGCTGCAACATCAGCCCCGGCGAGCGCTATGGCGAACTGCGCCGCATCGAGAACCGCTTCAACGGTTCGGTCAACCAGTACTTCCTCTGCGACCGTGGCCGCTTCGGCTATGGCTATGTCAATCGCAAGGATCGTCCGCGCCAGGCCCTGCTGAAGGACGGCAGCCTGGAGACCGGCATCGACGCCGCCCTGGATCGCGCCGCCCTGCTGCTGCGCGGCAAGAAGGTGATCGGCATCGGTTCGCCGCGTGCCAGCCTGGAAAGCAACCACGCCCTGCGTGAGCTGGTCGGCGCCGAAAACTTCTCCAGTGGCATGAGCGCCCGTGACCTGGCCAACGTCCGCCTGGTGCTGCAGGTGCTCAAGGACAGCCCCCTGCCCGTCCCGACCCTGCGCGCCATGGAGAAGCACGATGCCGTCTTCGTCCTCGGCGAGGATCTGACCCAGACCGCGGCCCGCCTGGCGCTGTCCCTGCGGCAGTCCGTCAAGGGCAAGCCCGAGGCCATGGCCGCGGCCCAGAAGATCCAGCCCTGGCTGAACGCGGCCGTGCAGAACATCGGCCAGAGCGAGCGCAATCCGCTGTTCATCGCCAGCGTCGCCGCCACCCGCCTGGACGACGTCGCCGCCACCCGCCTGGACGACGTCGCCGACGCCCGCCTGCATGGTTCGCCGCTGGAACTGGCCCGCTTCGGCCATGCCGTGGCCCATGCCATCGACGCCAGCGCCCCGGCCGTCGACGGCCTGAGCGACGAAGTCGCCGAGCAGGCGCGCCTGCTGGCCGAAACCCTGCTGGCGGCCGAACGCCCGCTGGTGGTGTCCGGTACCTCCCTGGGTGAGCCGGCGCTGATCGAAGCCGCCGCCAACCTGGCCAAGGCTCTGGCCGCCAAGGGCAAGGCCGGTTCCCTGAGCCTGGTGGTGCCCGAAGCCAACAGCCTGGGCCTGGCGCTCTATGGCGGCGAGTCCGTCGAAGACGCCTTCGCGGCCCTGGAAAACGGCCAGGCCGATGCCCTGGTGGTGCTGGAGAACGACCTCTATCGCCGCGCCCCTGCCCAGCAGGTGGATCAGGCCCTGGCCCGCGCCCAGGTGCTGGTGGTGCTGGATCACCAGCGTACCGCCACTGCCCAGCGCGCCGACCTGGTGCTGCCGGCGGCGAGCTTCGCCGAAGGCGACGGTACCCTGGTCAGCCAGGAAGGTCGCGCCCAGCGCTTCTTCCAGGTCTATGAGCCGAGCTACTACGATCCCTCCAGCCTGATCCGCGAGGGCTGGCGCTGGCTGCACGCCCTGCGCAACACCCTGGACAACCGCCCGGTGGACTGGACCCAGCTGGACCACGTCACCGACGCCGTGGCCACCGCCGCGCCGCAGCTGGACGGCATCCGCGACGCCGCGCCCAACGCCAGCTTCCGGGTGAAGGGCCTCAAGCTCGCCCGCGAACCGCATCGCTACAGCGGCCGCACCTCCATGCGCGCCAACCTCAGCGTGCACGAGCCGCGCGCGCCCCAGGATGCCGACACCGCCTTCGCCTTCTCCATGGAAGGCTATGCCGGCAGCGTCGAACCGCGTCAGCAGATTCCCTTCGCCTGGTCCCCTGGCTGGAACTCGCCCCAAGCCTGGAACAAGTTCCAGGACGAGGTCGGTGGTCACCTGCGCGCCGGAGATCCGGGCGTGCGTCTGATCGAGACCCAGGGCGATCGCCTGGGCTGGTTTGCCGTCCCGACCGCCGTCGTGCGCGGTACCGAGTCCGGCTTCCAGGCCGTGCCGCTGTACCACCTGTTCGGCAGCGAAGAGACCTCTTCCCGCGCCGAGCCGGTACGCGAGCGCATCCCGGCCGCCTATGTGGCGCTGGCCAAGGCCGATGCCGACCGCCTGGGCGTCAATGAAGGCGCCCTGCTGCGCCTGCAGGTCGCCGGTCAGGAATTGCGCCTGCCGCTGCAGATCAAGCCCGAGCTGTCGGTGGGTCTGGTCGGTCTGCCCGCCGGCTTCGAAGGGATTCCGGTGGACTTCGCCGGCCTCACCGTGGAAGGACTGCAGGAGGCCGCGGCATGACCTGGCTCACCCCAACCCTCATCGCCGTGGTGATCGGCATACTCAAGGCCATCGTCATCCTCCTGGCGGTGGTCATCTGCGGGGCGCTGCTGAGCTTCGTCGAACGGCGCCTGCTGGGTCTCTGGCAGGACCGCCACGGTCCCAACCGCGTCGGTCCCTTCGGCGCCTTTCAGCTTGGCGCCGACATGCTGAAGATGTTCTTCAAGGAGGACTGGACGCCGCCGTTCGCCGACAAGATGATCTTCGCCCTGGCGCCGGTGATCGCCATGGGTTCGCTGCTGGTGGCCTTCTCGGTCATCCCGATCACCCCCACCTGGGGCGTGGCGGACCTGAACGTCGGCCTGCTGTTCTTCTTCGCCATGGCCGGTGTCAACGTCTACGCCGTGCTCTTCGCCGGCTGGGCGAGCAACAACAAGTTCTCGCTGCTGGGCGCCATGCGCGCCTCGGCCCAGACCCTCTCCTACGAGGTGTTCATGGGTCTGTCGGTGATGGGCATCGTCGCGGTGACGGGTTCCTTCAACATGAGGGACATCGTCGAGGCGCAGCACCAGGGCTGGTGGTTCATCGTTCCCCAGTTCTTCGGCTTCTGCACCTTCTTCATCGCCGGCATCGCCGTCACCCACCGTCATCCCTTCGATCAGCCGGAAGCCGAGCAGGAGCTCGCCGACGGTTACCACATCGAATACGCGGGCATGAAATGGGGCATGTTCTTCGTCGGCGAGTACATCGGCATCGTGCTGATCTCGGCGCTGCTGGTGACCCTGTTCTTCGGCGGCTGGCACGGTCCCTTCCTGGACACCCTGCCCTGGCTGTCGTTTTTCTGGTTCGCCCTGAAGACCGCCTTCTTCATCATGATCTTCATCCTGCTGCGCGCGTCCATTCCGCGTCCGCGCTACGACCAGGTAATGGCCTTCAGCTGGAAGTTCTGCCTGCCCCTGACCCTGATCAACCTGCTGGTGACCGGCGCGGTGGTGCTCTATAGCGCCACGCCGGCCATCGGCCAGTGAGGTATCCGTCATGATCAAGGAAATCCTGCACGTCCTGCATGGCACCTACACCCAGTTGCGCAGCATCGTGATGGTCTTCGGCCACGCCTTCCGCAAGCGCGACACCCTGCAATACCCCGAGGAGCCCGTATACCTGCCGCCGCGCTACCGTGGCCGCATCGTGCTGACCCGTGACCCCGACGGCCAGGAGCGCTGCGTGGCTTGCAACCTGTGCGCCGTGGCCTGCCCGGTCGGCTGCATCTCCTTGCAGAAGACCGAAGCCGAAGACGGTCGCTGGTACCCGGAGTTCTTCCGCATCAACTTTTCGCGCTGCATCTTCTGCGGCATGTGCGAGGAGGCCTGCCCCACCACCGCCATCCAGCTGACCCCGGATTTCGAGATGTCCGAGTTCAAGCGCCAGGAGCTGGTGTACGAGAAGCAGGACCTGCTGATCTCGGGTCCGGGCAAGTATCCGGAATACAACTTCTACCGCGTGGCCGGCATGGCCATCGCGGGCAAGCCCAAGGGTGCCGCGCAGAGCGAGGCAGAGCCGATCAACGTGAAGAGCCTGCTGCCCTAAGGAGCTGTCGTGGAATTCGCCTTCTATTTCTCCGCTGGGGTGGCCGTCCTGTCCACCTTCCGGGTGATCACCAACACCAATCCGGTGCATGCGCTGCTGTACCTGATCATCTCGCTGCTGGCCGTGTCCATGGTGTTCTTCGCCCTGGGCGCGCCCTTCGCCGGCGCCCTGGAGATCATCGTCTACGCCGGCGCCATCATGGTGCTGTTCGTCTTCGTGGTGATGATGCTCAACCTCGGGCCGGTCGTCGCCGAGCAGGAACGCAAGTGGCTGACCCCCAAGGTCTGGATCGGTCCGTCGATCCTCGCCGGTGCGCTGCTGGTGGAACTGCTGGTGGTGCTCTCGCGCACCCCGGGCGGCGCTGCCATCGGTCATACCTCGGTGGAAGCCAAGGCCGTGGGCATCAGCCTGTTCGGACCCTATCTGCTGGCGGTCGAACTGGCCTCCATGCTGCTGCTGGGTGCCCTGGTCGCGGCCTATCACCTGGGTCGCAGCGACGTCAAAGACGGGATCGGCGAGTGAGTCGCCAAGGACTGGAGAACAGCCAATGAACGCCATACCTCTGGAACACGGACTCGCCCTCGCCGGCGCCCTGTTCGCCCTTGGCCTGGTGGGCCTGATGGTCCGCCGCAACATCCTCTTCGTGCTCATGAGTCTGGAAATCATGATGAACGCCGCCGCCCTGGCCTTCGTGGTCGCGGGTAGCCGTTGGGGCGCCCCCGACGGCCAGGTGATGTTCATCCTGGTGCTGAGCCTGGCCGCCGCCGAGGCCAGTATCGGCCTGGCGATCCTGCTGCAGCTCTATCGCCGCTTCCACACCCTCGACGTCGATGCCGCCAGCGAGATGCACGGATGAACCTGCTACCCCTCACCTTCGCCTTTCCCTTGGTCGGCTATTTCCTGCTGGCCTTCTCCCGCGGTCGGCTGTCGGAGAATCTCTCCGCGCTGATCGGCGTGGGTTCGGTGGGCCTGGCGGCGCTGGTCGCCGCCTGGGTCGGCTGGAACTTCCACGTCGCACCGCCCGCCGACGGTCACCTGACCATCGTCCTCTGGCAGTGGATGAACGTGGAGGGCTTCGCGCCCAACATGGCTCTCTACCTGGACGGCCTGTCGCTGACCATGCTCGGCGTGGTCACCGGCGTCGGCTTCCTGATCCACCTGTTCGCGTCCTGGTACATGCGCGGTGAAGAGGGCTATTCGCGCTTCTTCGCCTACACCAACCTGTTCATCTTCAGCATGTTGCTGCTGGTTCTCGGCGACAACCTGCTGCTGCTGTATTTCGGTTGGGAAGGCGTGGGCCTGTGCAGCTACCTGCTGATCGGCTTCTACTACAGCGAGCGCGCCAACGGCAACGCGGCGCTGAAGGCGTTCATCGTCACCCGCGTCGGCGACGTCTTCATGGCCTTCGGTCTGTTCATCCTGTTCATGACCCTGGGCACCCTGGACATCCAGGAGCTGCTGCAGAAGGCGCCGGACGTCTTCGCCAGCGGTGATCCGCTGATCGTGCTGGCCACCCTGGCGCTGCTTGGCGGTGCCGTCGGCAAGTCGGCCCAACTGCCGCTGCAGACCTGGCTGGCGGACGCCATGGCCGGCCCCACCCCGGTCTCCGCACTGATCCACGCGGCGACCATGGTGACCGCGGGCGTCTACCTGATCGCCCGGACCCACGGCCTGTTCCTGCTGGCGCCGGAAATCCTCCACCTGGTCGGCATCATCGGTGCCGTGACCTTGGTGCTGGCCGGTTTCGCCGCCCTGGTGCAGACCGACATCAAGCGCATCCTGGCCTATTCGACCATGAGCCAGATCGGCTACATGTTCCTGGCCCTGGGTGTCGGCGCCTGGCAACCGGCGATCTTCCACCTGATGATCCATGCCTTCTTCAAGGCGCTGCTGTTCCTCGCCTCGGGCTCGGTGATCCTGGCCTGCCACCACGAGCAGAACATCTTCAAGATGGGCGGCCTGTGGAAGAAGATCCCCCTGGCCTACGCCAGCTTCGTGGTGGGCGGTTCGGCCCTGGCGGCGCTGCCGCTGGTGACCGCCGGCTTCTACTCCAAGGACGAGATTCTCTGGGAAGCCATGGCCAGCGGTCATACCTACCTGCTCTACGCAGGCCTGGCCGGCGCCTTCCTGACCTCGATCTACACCTTCCGCCTGATCTTCATCACCTTCCATGGCGAGGCGCACACCGAGGCCCATGCCGGCCACGGCATCGCCCACAACCTGCCGCTGGCGGTACTGCTGGTGCTCTCGACCTTTGTCGGCGCGATGATCGTGCCGCCGCTGGCGGGTGTGCTGCCGGAATCGATCGGCCATGCCGGTGGCGAAGCCAAGCATTCCCTGGAGATCACCTCGGGGGCCATCGCCATCGCCGGTATCCTGCTGGCCGCCCTGCTCTTCCTCGGCAAGCGTTCCTTCGTGAACGGCCTGGCCAAGAGTGCGCCGGGTCGCTTCTTCGGGACCTGGTGGTATCACGCTTGGGGCTTCGACTGGCTGTACGACCTGATCTTCGTCAAGCCGTACCTGCTGCTGACCCGCCTGCTGCGTCGCGATCCCTTCGACCAGGCCATCGGCCTGATCCCGATGCTGGCTCGCGGCGGCAACCTGGCACTGAGCATCACCGAGAACGGCCGTCTGCGCTGGTACGCGGCTTCCATCGTGGGAGGCGCCGTGCTGTTGCTCGGCGCGCTGCTGCTGGCCTGACCCCCTGACTAAGGATAAGTACACGTCATGCTTCTGCCCTGGCTAATCCTGATCCCCTTCATCGGCGGCCTGCTCTGTTTCCTCACGGAAAAGACCGGCCCGCTGGTGCCCCGCTGGATCGCCCTGTTCACCATGCTGCTGGAGCTGGTGCTCGGCCTCTGGCTGTGGGCCCACGGCGACTACAGCCTGGCTCCGGCCCCTGGCGCCGAAACCGCCTGGACCGCGGAATTCCAGATGAACTGGATTCCGCGCTTCGGCATCAGCCTGCACTTCGGCCTCGATGGCCTGTCGCTGCTGATGATCCTGCTCACCGGCCTGCTCGGTGTGCTGGCGGTGACCTGCTCCTGGCGCGAAGTGCAGCGCCACGTCGGCTTCTTCCACCTCAACCTGCTGTGGATCATCGGCGGCGTGGTGGGGGTGTTCCTGGCCCTGGACCTGTTCCTGTTCTTCTTCTTCTGGGAAATGATGTTGGTACCGATGTACTTCCTGATCGCGCTGTGGGGCCATAGCTCCGCGGACGGCAAGAAGAGCCGCATCACCGCTGCCACCAAGTTCTTCATCTTCACCCAGGCCAGTGGCCTGATCATGCTGGTGGCGATCATCGCCCTGGTGCTGGTGAACTACGGTGCCACCGGCGTCCTGACCTTCGACTACGAAGACCTGCTGCAACTGCAGCTGGATCCAAAGCTGGAATACCTGCTGATGCTGGGCTTCTTCATCGCCTTCGCGGTGAAGCTGCCGGTGGTGCCGCTGCACTCCTGGCTGCCCGATGCCCACGCCCAGGCGCCGACCGCCGGTTCCGTCGACCTCGCCGGCATCCTGCTCAAGACCGCCGCCTACGGCCTGCTGCGCTTTGCCATCCCGCTGTTCCCCAACGCCTCGGCGGAATTCGCCCCGATCGCCATGTGGCTGGGCATCATCGGCATCTTCTATGGCGCCATCCTGTCGTTCGCCCAGACCGACATCAAGCGCCTGGTGGCCTATTCCAGCGTCTCGCACATGGGCTTCGTGCTGATCGGCATCTACTCCGGCAGCCCTCAGGCGCTGCAGGGCGTGGTGGTGCAGATGATCGCCCACGGCCTCTCCGCCGCCGGTCTGTTCATCCTCTGCGGCCAGCTCTATGAGCGCATGCATACCCGAGACATGCGCCAGATGGGCGGGCTCTGGGCGCGGGTGCCCTACCTGCCGGCCCTGAGTCTGTTCTTCGCCTCTGCCTCGCTGGGTCTGCCGGGTACCGGCAACTTCGTCGGCGAATTCCTGATCCTGCTGGGCGCCTTCCCGGTGGTGCCGATGATCACCGTCATCGCCACCTTCGGCCTGGTGTTCGCCTCGGTCTACTCGCTGATCATGATCCACCGCGCCTACTTCGGTCCGGCCAAGGCCGAAGGCGCCCTGCCGGGACTGAACGCACGGGAGCTGTCGATGCTGCTGTTGCTTGGCGTGCTGCTGGTGCTGCTCGGCGTCTACCCGCAGCCGGTGCTGGATACCTCGGCCGCGAGCATGGCCGGTGTCCAGCAGTGGCTCGGCGAAGCCTTCTCCTCTCTCGTTTCCGCCCGGTAAGAGCGCCATGACCTTTACCTACGAACACTTCATCGCCCTCCTGCCGATCATCATCACCGGCTTCACCGCCGTGGTGGTGATGCTGGGCATCGCCTGGCGGCGGGATCACACCCTCATTCCCACCCTGGGCGTGATCGGTCTCAACCTGGCCCTGCTGTCCTGCATCCCGGCCCTCGGCGTCGGTGCCATCGACGTCACCCCGCTGCTGCGCATCGACGGCTTCACCTGCTTCTACATGGCGCTGATCCTGATCGCCACCCTGGCCTGCATGACCCTGTCGCATGCCTACATGGAAGGCTATCCGGGCAACCGCGAAGAGCTGTACCTGCTGCTGCTGATCTCCGCCACCGGTGGTCTGGTGCTGGTGGCGGCGCAGAACGTAGCCGGCCTGTTCATCGGCCTGGAACTGCTGTCGGTGCCGGTCTACGGCCTGGTGGCCTACAGCTACTTCAATCGCCGCTCCCTGGAAGCCGGCATGAAGTACCTGGTGCTGTCCGCCGCCGGCTCGGCCATCCTGCTGTTCGGCATGGCCCTGCTCTACGCCCAGTCCGGCAGCCTGAACTTCGCCGACATCGGCATGCAGATGGACGCCCCGGCGAGCACCGGCCTGCTGATGGAAATCGGCCTCGGCATGCTGATCGTCGGTCTCGGCTTCAAGCTGTCCCTGGTGCCCTTCCACCTCTGGACCCCGGACGTCTACGAGGGCTCCCCGGCTCCGGTCGGTGCCTTCCTGGCCACCGCCAGCAAGGTCGCCGTCTTCGCCGTGCTGGTGCGGGTGTTCCAGACCATGCCCATGGCCACCGAAGACGGCTGGCTGCACGATGCCATCGCCTTCATCGCCATCGCCTCCATGCTGGTGGGCAACCTGCTGGCGCTGATGCAGAGCAACCTGAAGCGTCTGCTGGGTTATTCCTCCATCTCCCACTTCGGCTATCTGCTGGTGGCGGTGGCCTCGGGCGAAGGCCTGTCGATGGAAGCCGTGGCGGTCTACCTGGTGACCTATGTCTTCACCAGCCTGGGCGCCTTCGGCGTGATCACCCTGATGTCCAGCCCAAGCAACGGCCAGCGTGACGCCGATGCCCTGTTCGAGTACCGCGGCCTGTTCTGGCGCCGTCCGTACCTGACCGCGGCGCTGACGGTGATGATGCTGTCCCTGGCCGGCATCCCGCTCACCGCCGGTTTCATCGGCAAGTTCTACGTCATCACCGTGGGCGTGGAAGCGGGCATGTGGTGGCAGACCGCGGCCATCGTGCTGGGCAGCGCCATCGGCCTGTTCTACTACCTGCGCGTGATGGTCACCCTGTACCTGACCGAGCAGGGCCTGCAGCGCCACGACGCGCCGATGAACTGGGGTCAGCGCGCCGGTGGCGTGATGCTGATCGCCATTTCCATCGCGACCTTCATCCTCGGCGTCTATCCGCAGCCGCTGCTGCAACTGGCGCAGCTCACGGTGTTCTGATCCAGAGCGTCGCCCACGATCCCCGCCTCGGCGGGGATCTTCGTTTCTGGGATCGCGGCCTGTTTGAAAAGTCGCCGAGCGAAGGTCAGGCAAGGCAAGAATCCGTGAGGAAGCGGATCGGACTCGCGCTCGAGTTTACGAGTGGTCAATGAGTATTCCGACCGAGCTGGCGATCCAGCGGATCTTTAACGCTGCATGACCGAGCGCAGACACTTTTCAGACAAAGCCGCCGCGCTTGGCAGGGTCGCGCCCCGACCGCTACCCTCGACGCCCTACCCTGCTTTCCCTGTCCTTTCCTGGAGACCCTTTTCTCCCATGCCTGCGTTGAAACCCCTCACCCTCGCCATCGGCCTGCTGCTCGGCAGCCAGGCCTTCGCCGCCCCGGTCTTCGACGTCACCGAACTGGGTGACCCCGCCACCGCCTGTAGCGACCTCGACACCTTCGTCAATGAAAAATGGGTCGCGGCCAATCCGATCCCGCCGGACAAGTCACGCTGGGGTTCCTTCATGGCCCTGGGGGAGAAATCGCTCAACGACCAGCACGCCATCCTGCAGCGCGCCGCCCGCACGGCGGACCGCGCGCAAGCGGGCTCGGTGGAACAGAAGGTCGGCTGGCTGTATCGGTCGGGCATGGACGAGGCCGCCATCGAGCGCGCCGGCTATCGGCCGATCCAGGCACAACTGGCCGCCATCGACCGGCTGCGCACCTCCGCCGATGTGGCGAGCTATCTGCGCGAGAGCTTTGCCCGCGGCGACATGCAGGTGTTCTCCTTCGGCTCCGGCGCCGACTACCAGAATGCCAAGCAGCAGATCGCCTACGCCTATCAGGGCGGCCTGGGCCTGCCGACGCCCGACTACTACACCGAAGCCGACTACGCCAAACTGCGCCAGGCCTATCTCGGCCACATCGCCCGGCTGCTGGTGCTGACCGGAGTGCCCAAGGCCAAAGCGGCCGCCCAGGCCGAACTGGTGCTGGCCTTCGAAAGTCGCCTGGCGCGCGCCTCGGTCAAGCCGGTGGAGCTGCGCAATCCGGAGAACCAGTATCACTACCTGAGCTTCGCCGAAGCCAACAAGGTCACGCCGCACTTCGACTGGCAGGCCTTCTTCGCCAGCCAGGGCGTCACCGGCCAGCAGGGCTTTTCGCTGTCCCAGCCGGGCTTCTTCGCCGAATTCGACCGGATGCTGACCGACACCCCCATCGAGCAGTGGCAGGCCTATCTGCGTGCTCACGTGATCGACGACGCCGCGCCGCTGCTGTCCAGGCCCTTCCAGCAGGAAAGCTTCGAATTCAACCAGAAGACCCTGAGCGGCCAGCAGCAGCAGAGCGAACGCTGGAAGCGGGTGCTGCGCGCGGTCAACGGCGCCATGGGCGAAGGTCTCGGCCAGCTCTATGTGCAGGAGCATTTCTCGCCCCAGGCCAAGGCGCGCGCCCAGGAACTGGTGGACAACGTGATGCTGGCGCTCAGGGCGCGCATCGAGCAGCTCGACTGGATGAGCCCGGAGACCAAGCAGAAGGCGCTGGCCAAGTGGGACAGCTTCCTGCCCAAGATCGGCTATCCCGAGCGCTGGCGCGACTGGAGCGGCCTGACGCTCAAGCCTCAGGGTTTTTACGCCAACCTGGAAGCCGCCTCGCGCTTCAACTATCGCCATGACCTGGACAAGATCGGCAAGCCCACCGACCGCCAGGAATGGGGCATGTACCCGCAGACGGTGAATGCCTACTACAGCCCCACCGACAACACCATCAACTTCCCCGCCGCCATCCTGCAGCCGCCGTTCTTCTATCCGGACGGCGACGACGCCATCAACTACGGCGGCATCGGCGCGGTGATCGGTCACGAGGCCAGCCATGGCTTCGACGACCAGGGCAGCAAGTTCGATGGCGCCGGCAACCAGGTGGACTGGTGGACACCGGCCGATCGCAAGGCCTTCGAAGCCCGCACCGGCAAACTGGTGGAGCAGTTCGACCACTACCAGCCGCTGCCGGATCATCCGGAGCTGCACGTCAACGGCAAGCTCACCCTGGGCGAGAACATCGGTGATCTCGGCGGCATCAGTGCGGCCTACGACGCCCTGCAACTGGCCCTGGCCAAGAAGCCGGAGGAAGCCAACCGGAAGATCGATGGCTATACCCAGCAGCAGCGCTTCTTCCTCAACTGGGCGCGGGTCTGGCGCGGTTCGATCCGTGAAGAGCAGGCGCGCCTGTTCCTCAACACCGATCCCCATGCGCCCATGAGATTCCGCGCCATCGGGGCGCCGTCCAACCTGCCGTCCTTTGCCAAGGCGTTCAGCTGCAAGGCAGGCGATGCCATGGTCCGGCCGGACGAGAAACGCGTGGAAATCTGGTGATGGATCCGGGGCGTCCGGTGGTCGGGTATCGCTTTTGCATCGCCGGTCTCCTCTCCTCTCTGGCGCCCCTTCAATGCCCCTAGAACTCGCCTTCGCCGAAGCCACCGCGACCGGTCCGCGCAAGGAAAACCAGGACGCCTTGCGCAGTGTCCAGCCCAGCGCGGCGCTGGCGGCGACCAAGGGGCATCTGTTCGCCCTCGCCGATGGCGTCAGCGGCTGTCCGGACGGTGGCCTGGCTGCGCGCGCCACCCTCCAGGCCCTGGCCCAGGATTACTATTCCACGCCGGAGACCTGGCCGGTGACCCAGGCCCTGGAACGGTTGCTGCTGGCGCAGAATCGCTGGCTGCAGGCGGCGGGCAATGGCCAACCCCTGCTGACCACCCTCACCGCCCTGGTGATCCGCGGGCGGCGCTATACCCTGGCCCACGTCGGCGACTGCCGCGCCTACCGCTGGCATGGCGACCGGCTGAGCTGTCTCACCGTCGACCACGTCTGGCAGCAGGCCGGCATGCAGCACGTGCTGACCCGCGCTCTGGGGCTGGAGAACCACCTGGTGGTGGACTTTCGCGAAGGCGAGCTGGAAGCCGGCGAAACCCTGCTCCTGGTGAGCGATGGCGTCTGGGCCGCGCTGGGTGAAGATAGCATGAGACGCATTCTGGTCGATGGCGTCGCGGAGCTGGATGCCGCCGCCCAGGCCCTGGTGGCCGGCGCCCTGCATGCCGGTGGCCAGGACAACGCCAGCGCCCTGCTGGTACGGGTCGACCGCCTCCCCGATGTGTCCCTGGCCGATACCCTGGCCAGCGCCGACACCTGGCCGCCGTTGCCGGCGCTCAAGCCCGGCCAGTACTTCGAAGGCTGGACGGTGGTGGAGCGCCTGGCCGAGTCGCGGCAATCGCTGCTCTACCGGGTCAACGACGAGGGTGGCCGTCCCTGGCTGCTCAAGACCCTGCCCGCGGCGCGGCAATTCGACACCCTGGCCGGCCATGCCCTGCTCATGGAGGAGTGGTTCCTGCGCCGGGTCGCCGGGCGCGCCTTCGTCGAGGTCCATCCGCTGCCGCGGCGGGCGCATCTCTACTTCGTGCAACGGGAATATGCCGGCCGCACCCTGGCGCAGCAGCTACGCGGGGAAGGCCCCCTGGCCCTGGCCGACTGGCTGGACGTCGCCTCCCGCCTGCTGCGGGCCCTCGGCCAGCTGCACAGGCGCAACATCCTTCACCGCGACATCAAGCCGGACAACCTGCATCGCGGCCAGGATGGCGAACTGCGCCTGCTGGACTTCGGCCTGGCCTACTGCCCGCAGCTGTCCGAGGACCTGCATGACAGCCCGGGCACCCCCAGCTACCGGGCGCCGGAGTCCTTCGAGGGCGCCGAGCCCAGTCCGGCCCAGGATCTCTATGCGACCGGGGTGACCCTCTATCAGCTGCTCACCGGTGGCTATCCCTACGGCGAGGTCGAGCCCTTCCAGCGGCCACGTTTCGGCGCGCCGGCCAGTGCCCTGCGCCGGCGTCCGGATGTACCGGCCTGGCTCGACGACTGGCTGCAGCGCGCCGTGGCGGTCGACCCCGCCGACCGCTTCGAAACCGCCGAAGAAGCCCTGCTGCTGCTGGAGCAGGGCGAGCGCCAACCCCTGGCCCGCCCGCTGCCGCTGCTGCAGCGCGATCCCCTGCGCACCTGGCGGATCGTGGCCGCCTGCTCGCTGCTGCTGAATCTGCTGCTGGTGCTGCTCTGGCTCTATCGGCACTGAAGTGTCGGGACGCCATGCCCTCCTTTGCAGCACGCTGCGCCCAAAAGGGGCAGCCAGCGGCCCGTTTCCAGCGGTAAACCGCCCGAAAGGACGGATCCGCGCCTTGGCATGAAGTCTGCAATTCCACAATACATACAGGTCTTTCTTCAACGGCGAGGAAAGACCCTCCGGACAAAGGCGTCCCAGCTGCTTGCAGCGGGACGCCTTTTTTTTGCGTTACAGTCGCCACCCTGGAAACGAGAGGTCACTACATGAGCGGGAAAGTCTGGTTGATCGGTGCCGGCCCCGGCGATCCCGAGCTGCTGACCCTCAAGGCGGTGCGCGCCCTGGGCGAAGCCGAGGTGGTAATGATCGATGACCTGGTCAATCCGGCGGTGCTCGAACACTGTCCTACCGCTCGGGTGATCCGCGTCGGCAAGCGCGGCGGCTGCCGCTCCACACCCCAGGCCTTCATCCACCGGCTGATGCTGCGCTATGCCCGCCAGGGCCGTTGCGTGGCCCGGCTCAAGGGCGGCGATCCCTGCATCTTCGGTCGTGCCGGCGAGGAAGCCGAATGGCTGGCCGCCCGTGGCGTCGCCAGCGAGATCGTCAACGGCATCACCGCCGGCCTGGCCGGCGCCACCGCCTGCGGCATCTCCCTCACCCTGAGAGGCGTGGCCCGCGGTGTGACCCTGGTCACCGCCCATACCCAGGACGACACAGCGCCCAACTGGGCCGCCCTGGCCGCCACCGGCACCACCCTGGTGGTCTACATGGGCGTGGCCCGCCTGGCCGAGATCCAGCAGGGCCTGCTGGACGGCGGTCTCGCGCTGACCACGCCGGTGGCCATGATCGAGAACGCCTCCCTGCCGGACCAGCGCGAGTGTCGCTCGACCCTGCAGGACCTGCAGGTGGACGCCGCCCTCTTCCAGCTGCGCAGTCCGGCGATCCTGGTGATCGGCGAGGTGGTCGGCCAGGCCGCCCTGCAACAGGCCCTGAGCTTCGCCGCCGAGGCCTGAGCGGCGAACTCCGGAGCCCGGCCGCCGTTCCTATGGGTATTCCCCAGCAGAGCGGCGCCCATGGACCTCGTCATCGCCCGACCGGACGGCCTCTATTGCCCGCCCGGCGACTTCTACATCGATCCCTGGCATCCGGTGGAGCGTTCGGTCATCACCCACGGCCATGGCGACCATGCCCGGGTAGGCAACGGCCACTATCTCGCCACCTCCGGCAGCGCCGGCATCCTGCGCGCCCGGCTGGGTGCCGACATCAACCTCCAGACCCTGGAATACGGCGAGGTCATCGACCACCACGGGGTCAAGCTCAGCTTCCATCCGGCCGGCCATGTGCTGGGCTCGGCCCAGGTGCGCCTGGAATATCGCGGCGAGGTGTGGGTGGCCTCGGGCGACTACAAGGTCGAACCCGATGGCACCTGCACCCCCTTCGAGCCGGTGCGCTGCCATACCTTCATCACCGAATCCACCTTTGGCCTGCCCATCTATCGCTGGCGCCCCCAGGCGGAGATCTTCGCCGAGGTCAATGCATGGTGGCGCGCCAACCAGGCCCAGGGCCTGGCCAGCGTGCTCTACAGCTATGCCTTCGGCAAGGCGCAGCGGCTCCTGCACGGCCTGGATCCGGAGATCGGTCCCATCCTCGCCCATGGCGCGGTGGAGCCCCTGAATCGGGTCTATCGCGAAGCCGGCATTCGCATCCCGGAAACCCACTACGCCGGCGACTTCAAGAAGAGCGACCCCACGCTGCGCCAGGCGCTGATCATCGCCCCGCCCTCGGCCGGCGGCAGCACCTGGATCCGCCGCTTCGGCGAGCACAGCGACGCCTTCGCCAGCGGCTGGATGATGCTGCGCGGCACCCGCCGCCGGCGCGGGGTGGATCGCGGCTTCGTGCTCTCCGACCACGCCGACTGGCCAGGCCTGCTGTGGGCCATCGAGCAGACCGGTGCCGAACGGGTGATGGTCACCCATGGCTCGGTCGCCACCCTGGTGCGCTACCTGCGCGACCAGGGCCTGGACGCCCAGGGCTTCACCACCGAATACGGTGAGGAAGACGACACCTCCGTCGCCACGGAGGCCCAGGCATGAAGGCCTTCGCCGAACTCTATGGGCGTCTCGACGCCACCACCTCCAGCAACGCCAAGCTCGCGGCGCTGGTGGACTACTTCGGCAGCGCCCCGGCCGCGGATGCCGCCTGGGCGGTGTACTTTCTCGCTGGTGGCCGCCCCCGCCGACTGGTGCCGACCCGGCAGCTGCGCGAATTGACCATGGCCCTCTCCGGACTACCCGAGTGGCTGTTCGAAGAGAGCTACCAGGCGGTGGGCGACCTGGCCGAGACCATGGCACTGCTGATTCCCACCACCGATGCCGCCAATGCCGAGGGCCTGGCCTTCTGGCTGGAGGAGTACCTGCTGCCCCTGCGCGGCCTGCCACCGGAAGAACTGGCCGAGCGCCTGCCGCCGCTCTGGGGCCAGCTGGATCGGCAGAGCCTTATGGTGTGCATCAAGCTGATCACCGGCGAGTTCCGCGTCGGTGTCTCCAAGCTGCTGGTGACCCGCGCCCTGGCCACCCTGGCGGACCTCGACCCCAAGCGCGTTGCCCAGCGCCTGGTGGGCTACACCGATCTGTCCCACCGCCCCACCGCCGAGGGCTATGCCCGCCTAGTCGCCCCGGAAAGTCCGGACGAGCATGCCCAGCGCGGCGGCCAGCCCTATCCCTTCTTTCTCGCCCACGCCCTGCAACTGCCGGTGGAGCAGTTCGAGGCACAACTGGGTCCGGCCGAAGACTGGCAGGTGGAATGGAAGTGGGACGGCATCCGCGCCCAGCTGGTCAAGCGCGACGGTCGCCTGTGGATCTGGTCGCGGGGTGAGGATCTGGTCACCGATCGCTTTCCCGAACTGCATCCCCTCGCGGAATCGCTACCCGATGGCACCGTCATCGACGGCGAGATCGTGGTCTGGAAGGAAGACGCCGCGCCCGACGCCCTGCTCAGCAGCGAGGAAGTGAGCGAGCAGCAGGACGGCCGCGATCCAGCCGCGCCCATCCCCTTCGGCGTGCAGCCCTTCGCCCTGCTGCAGCAACGCATCGGGCGCAAGACCCTGGGCAAGAAGATCCTCGAAGACGTACCGGTCATCCTGCTCGCCTACGACCTGCTGGAATGGCAGGGCCATGACCTGCGCAGCCAGCCGCAACGCCAGCGCCGCGCCGAACTGGAACGGGTGGTGGCACGCTGCGCCAGTCCGCTGCTGCGCCCCTCGCCGCTGCTGCACGGCAAAGACTGGCAGGATCTCGCCCGCCAGCGCGAGGCCTCGCGCACCCTGGGGGTCGAAGGGATGATGCTCAAGGCCCAGGATTCGCTCTATGGCGTCGGCCGTACCAAGGACATGGGCACCTGGTGGAAATGGAAGGTCGATCCCTTCTCGGTGGATGCGGTGCTCATCTATGCCCAGCGCGGCCATGGGCGGCGTGCCAGTCTCTATTCCGACTACACCTTCGCCGTCTGGGACGGTCCGCCGGAAAGTAGCGAACGTACCCTGGTGCCCTTCGCCAAGGCCTACTCCGGCCTCACCGACGAAGAGATGCGCAAGGTGGACGCCATCGTCCGACGTACCACGGTCGAAAAGTTCGGCCCGGTGCGCAGCGTCGAGCCGACCCTGGTGTTCGAACTGGGTTTCGAGGGCATCGCCCTGTCCAAGCGCCACAAGAGCGGTGTCGCCGTGCGCTTTCCGCGGATGCTGCGCTGGCGCCACGACAAGCCGGTGGCCGAAGCCGACACCCTCGACATCCTGCAGAATCTGCTGGCCTAGCGATGGCTGGCCAGACAGCGCCGCCGGTGACCGATGGCGCCCTAGGCGCGCCGCGGGAACCGCGCTGGGCCCTGGCGCTCGCCTGCCTGCCGGCCCTGGCGGCGATCCTGCTCACCGGCTGGTGGACCGGGGCCTGGCTCCCCTGCGTGGTGGCCCTGGGTGGCGCCTATACCGTCGGCTTCGGCGCCTACAAGAGCTTTGCCGCCGAGCCCCTGGCGCCCATGCTGGTGGCGGCGCTGGGCATGGCCTTTTCCGCCGTGGTCGGCTCCCTGCTGGGTCAGCAGTTGCTGCCGCTGGTCCTGGCCGGCGCCCTGTGGGCGGCCTGCTGCGCCTGGCTGTTCGCGGTTGGCAATGGCCCCTGGTGGATCACCCAGCAGTGGACGGTGGCCCTGCTGGTAGCCGGCGGCTTTCCCGGTGACCTGCACCAGGCCCTACTGCGGGGCGGCCTGGTGCTCGGCGGCGGACTGCTGCAACTGCTGGTCTTCGCCCTCATACAAAAGGCCCTCTATCGCTCCCAATGGCGGCTGCGCACCGGTTCCCTCAAGGCCCATCTCAGGGAGGTGGTGGTGCTGTTCGAGGACAGATTTCGGCTCGGCCGCTACGGCTTCTATGCCGCCGCCGTGGTCGCCCTCTGCCAGACCCTGACCGGCCTGCTCGATTACGGCCACGGCTACTGGGCGCCGATGACCGCCCTGCTGGTGCTCAAGCCGCGCCTGGGCGATACCTGGCGGCGCGGCCTGGGTCGGCTGGGCGGCACCCTGGCCGGTTGCCTGCTGGCGGGCGCGGTGGCCTGGCTCGACAACACGCCCATCGTCCTGGCCGCTGCCTGCCTGCTGTGTGCAGCGGGCGCCTATCTGCTGCAAGACGGGCGCTACTCGCTGCAGACGCTGTTCATCACCGGCACCACGGTGCTGATGGTCACTCTGGCCGGCGTGCCCGAGGCGAGCATCGCCCGCGAACGGATCGGCAGCACCCTGCTCGGTGGCACGGTCGCCCTGCTCTTTCTGGCGCTGGAAGCCGGCGTCGCACGGGTCCTCGCCCGGCTTCAGCGGCGACGCCGGTTGCGCCAGGCAAACACCAGCAAAGCCAACAGGGCGCCCAGGTAGCTGCCATCGTGCATCCAGGCCGCCAACAGGAAACCCCTGCGGTCCTGCACGCAGTCCGGCACTCGCAGGACGCTGCCCTGGTCCAGGGCAAGCCAACCCAGGCCCAAGCCCAGCACCGCGCAACCCAGCGCCCCGAGCAGCACGGCGGCGCTGCCGCGCCAGAGATAACGGTCACCGGCAGGACGTCCGCGCGCCAGCCAGAGCAGCGCCAGGCCCAGGGGCAGTCCTGCCGCCGCGCCGGCCTGCAGGCCGACCCGCGCCACTCGCCAGCGCGGCGCCACCTCGCTATCGAGCAGACCGAATTGCGGGAATTTCAGGCAATCGAAGTAATCCGGACCCAGGCCATAGCTGAGCTGGTCATGCAGCGCCCCATAGAGCGCGGCCAGGACGACCAGCGCCAGCAACCTGCCCAGGCTCCTTGCCACTGGCTAGTCCATTGCCTGATGGAAGCCGAGCAGGCCGACTACCCTTGCCCATGGCCGGCGCACCGGGCGGCGTCGATAGACGCCAGGCGCCTCACTCCTGCTCAAGGTCCCCGCCCTTTCACCACAGTTCATCCGGCCTCTCTCCCGTTTCCTTTGCACACAGCTGCCCAGCGTTACTGCTACCGAACAGATACGATGTCTTGGCGAAGCGGGCCTCCTGCTACCTTTCTGCCCACCTTTGGCGCATGCGTATATTTTTAGACCCAAAGCGGTGCGTTCGTCCGCGCCGGGCAGGAAAGCCGCGCCTTTCCGGTGCATAATGCGCGCCGCTCGGCGGGGTCGGCTGCTACAGGATGTAACCAACGCGGCAACCGCGTACAGATTTGGGACGATCTTCGCCGACTGGTAAGCTTATTGCTCCCGCGAGGGCACGGGCGTCGTACTGGCGCCATGATTTCATCCACATTCGCACTAGGATCCGACATGAAAAAAAGCTGGCTGACTCTCTCTGCGCTCGCCCTGTGTCTGGCCGCCGGTTCGGCGATGGCCAAGGAATGGAAAGAGATCCGCTTCGGTGTGGATACCACCTATCCGCCCTTCGAATCCCAGGCCGCCGATGGCAGCTTCGTCGGCTTCGACATCGAGCTGGGCAACGCCATCTGCGAAAAGCTGGACGTGAAGTGCAAGTGGGTGGTGAGTGACTTCGACGGCCTGATTCCCGGCCTGCGCGCGCGCAAGTTCGACGGCATCCTGTCCTCGCTGACCAAGACCCCGGCGCGTGCCGAACAGATCGACTTCTCCGACCTGCTGTGGTCGGGCCCCTCCTCCATGGTCACCAAGGAAGGCGCCAACCTGCAGGCCACCGCGGAAAGCCTGAAGGGCAAGACCGTGGGCGTGCAGCAGGGCACCATCCAGGAAACCTTCGCCAAGCAGAAGCTGGCGCCCAACGGCGTCAACGTCCAGAGCTACCAGAACCAGGATCAGGTCTATGCGGACCTGGTGTCCGGTCGTATCGACGTCGCCATGCAGGACATGCTGCAGGCCGAAGGTGGCTTCATGAAGTCGCCCCAGGGCAAGGGCTACACCAACACCGCCATCCACGACGAGTTGCTGCCGGCCGATACCGCCATCGGTATCCGCAAGGGCAACGACGAGTTCAAGACCTTCGTCAACAAGGGCATCGCGGCCATCCACGCCGACGGCACCTACGACAAGATCCAGAAGAAGTACTTCGGCGACCTGAACCTCTACGATCCCAAGTAAGGTCGGTTCGGCAAACGCCTCCGGTGCCACCGGGGGCGTTTTACGTATGACCGCCGGCGCCCACCGCGCCGGCGGCCTCACCAGGCGATTTTCCCAAGACGCATGCAGCAGAATTCCTTCGACTCCTTCTTGCAGTCCATCGGACTGGGCACGCTCAGCCTGCATGGCTACGGCCCGCTGATCCTGGAAGGCACCCTGACGACCCTCAAGCTCGCCGGCTTCGCGCTGATCGTGGCGGTCATCCTCGGCCTGCTCGGCGCCTCGGCCAAGCTGTCGCGCCTCGCACCCCTGCGCTTCATTGCCCAGAGCTACACCACCCTGATCCGCGGCGTGCCCGATCTGGTGCTGATGCTGCTGATCTTCTACAGCCTGCAGAACTGGCTGGGCGCCCTCACCGACTACATGGGCTGGGATTACATCGACATCGATCCCATGGCCGCCGGCATCGCCACCCTCGGCTTCATCTACGGTGCCTACTTCACCGAGACCTTTCGCGGCGCCATCCTCGCCGTGCCGCGCGGTCAGGGCGAGGCCGCCCTGGCCTACGGGCTGAGCCGCTGGCAGACCTTCACCCTGATCACCTTTCCGCAGATGATGAGATTCGCCCTGCCCGGCATCGGCAACAACTGGCAGGTGCTGCTCAAGGCCACCGCGCTGGTCTCCATCATCGGCCTGGCCGATCTCGTCCGCGCCTCCCAGGAGGCCGGCAAGGGCACCTTCAAGCTGTTCTATTTCCTGATCGTCGCCGGCGTCATCTATCTGCTCATCACCGCCGTGACCAACGCCATCCTCGGGGCCCTGGAACGGCGCTATCACGTCGGCGTGCGGGAGGCCAAGCGATGATCGAACTCCTGCAGCAATACTGGAAACCCCTGCTGTGGACCGATGGCTACCACATCACCGGCCTGGCCATGACCCTCTGGCTGCTGGTGGCCTCGGTGGTGATCGGCTTCATCGTATCGGTGCCGCTGTCGGTGGCCCGGGTCTCGGAGCGTCGCTGGCTGCGCTGGCCGATCGGCTTCTACACCTACGTCTTCCGTGGCACCCCGCTCTATCTGCAGTTGCTGATCTGCTACACCGGCATCTACAGCCTGGGCTTCGTGCGTGACCAGCCGATGCTGGGCAGCTTCTTCCGCGACGGCCTGAACTGCACCATCCTGGCCTTCGCCCTGAATACCTGCGCCTACACCACCGAGATCTTTGCCGGGGCCATCCGCAACACCCCCCACGGCGAGGTCGAGGCGGCCAAGGCGTACGGCCTGGATGGCTGGCGCCTGTACGTGCACGTCATCCTGCCCTCGGCGCTGCGCCGCTCGCTGCCCTTCTACAGCAACGAAGTCATCATGATGCTGCACTCCACCACCCTGGCCTTCACCGCCACGGTGCCGGACCTGCTCAAGATCGCCCGCGACGCCAACACCGCCACCTTCCTGACCTTCCAGGCCTTTGGCCTGGCCGCGTTGCTGTACCTGGCGGTGTCCTTCATCCTGATCGGCCTGTTCCGCCTGGCGGAGCGCCGCTGGCTGGCCTTCCTCGGCCCGACCCACTGACCCAAGCGGCCGCGCCTGGCGCGGCCCCGGAGTTGTCATGCGCCATCTCACCCATCCGCTGGTCGCCCCGGTCCCGGGCACCGAGCGCTGCATCCACAGCTTCCACTTCGGTCCCGCCGACAGTGGCCGCAAGGTCTATATCCAGGCCTCGCTGCATGCCGACGAATTGCCCGGCATGCTCACCGCCTGGCACCTCAAGCAGCGCCTCAGAACGCTGGAAGCCGCCGGTGAACTCCTGGCGGAGGTGGTCCTGGTACCGCTGGCCAACCCTATCGGCCAGGATCAGCAGGTCGCCGACGTCCACCTCGGTCGCTACGAGCTGGAAAGCGGGCAGAACTTCAATCGTCGCTTCCGCGACATGACCGCCCAGGTGGAAGCCGCCATCAGCGAACGCCTCGGCGACGACGTGAGCGCCAACCAGGCCCTGGTGCGCGAGGCCTTCCGCATGGCCCTGGCCGCGGAAGCCGCCAGCACCCAGCTCGACAGTCAGCGCCTGACCCTGCAGCGCCTGGCCTGCGACGCCGAGGTGGTGCTCGACCTGCACTGCGATTTCGACGCGGTCGCCCACCTCTATACCACGCCGGAAGCCTGGCCCCAGGTCGAGCCGCTGGCGCGCTACTTCGGTTCCGAAGCCAGCCTGCTCGCCACCGATTCGGGCGGCCAGTCCTTCGACGAATGCTTCACCCTGCTCTGGTGGAATCTCAACCAGCGCTTTGGCGAGCGCCTGCCCCTGGGCAGCCTGTCGGTGACCCTGGAGCTGCGCGGCCAGCTGGACGTACGTGACGAACTCTCCGCGGCGGATGCCGAGGCCATCGTCAACTACCTGCGCCACCAAGGCTTCCTGAGCGGCAGCGCCGCGCCCCTGCCGCCGCTGCTGCAACCGGCCACGCCGCTGGCCGCCGTGGAGCCCGTGGCGACCACCCAGGGTGGCGTGCTGGTGCTCAAGGCCCAGGTGGGCGAACGCATCGAGGTCGGCCAGCTGCTGGCGCAGGTAGTGGATCCCATCAGCGACCGCGTCGAAGAGGTCCGCAGCGCGGTCGCCGGCATCCTCTATGCGCGTTCCAATCGCCGCATGGCCACGGCCGGCATGGTGATCGCCCATGTGGCGGGCACCGAGGCCTATCGCAGCGGCTACCTGCTCTCGCCGTGACCCCTACCCCTTTTCAGCTGTGGAATTCCTATCCATGTACAAACTGACCGTCGAAGGCCTGCACAAGCGTTACGGCGACCACGAAGTGCTCAAGGGCGTCTCGCTCAAGGCCAAGACCGGCGATGTGGTCAGCCTGATCGGCGCCAGCGGCTCGGGCAAGAGCACCTTCCTGCGCTGCATCAACTTCCTCGAGCAGCCCAACGCCGTGACCATGACCCTGGATGACGAGACCATCCGCATGGCCGAGGATCGCGGCGCCGTCCGGGTGGCCGATGCGGCCCAACTGCAGAATCTGCGCACCCGCCTGGCCATGGTCTTCCAGCACTTCAATCTCTGGAGTCACCTGAGCGTGCTGGACAACATCACCCTGGCACCGCGCAAGGCGCTGGGCATCAGCAAGGCGGAAGCCGAAGAGCGCGCACGCAAATACCTGGACAAGGTCGGTCTGCAGCCGCGGGTCGCGGACCAGTATCCGGCCTTCCTCTCCGGTGGCCAGCAGCAGCGGGTAGCCATCGCCCGCGCCCTGGCCATGGAGCCGGAAATCATGCTGTTCGACGAGCCCACCTCGGCGCTCGACCCGGAACTGGTCGGCGAGGTGCTGAAGGTGATCCGCGCCCTGGCGGAGGAAGGACGCACCATGCTCATGGTGACCCACGAGATGGCGTTCGCCCGCGAGGTGTCTTCTCAGGTGCTGTTCCTGCACCAGGGGGTGGTGGAGGAAGAAGGTCCGCCGAGCGAGGTGCTGGTGAGCCCGCGTAGCGAGCGCCTGCGCCAGTTCCTCAGCGGCAACCTCAAGTAGGCCTGGGTCCCCACCTTGGGGACCCCGCGCGAACCGGTCGGCTCCAGCCGGCCCGGTTCGCGTCCGTCAGGGCCGGTGGCGCTTAGCGGCGCTGCTGCTGGCGACGACGCTGGGCCGCCAGCTGCTCGCGTTCACGGCTGGGAATCGGGATGGCCTTGACCAGACCGAGTCGCGCGAGCAGGTCCAGCATCAGAGCTTGTATACGGTCGTTCATGGAAACTCCTCGAGCCAGCGCTCAATCAGGGACAGCCTTGGCGGGCAGACCTTGCTGCCCTCCTCCACAATATTGAGTCTTCCCGGGTCGATTCAATCCACTACCGTGCGGTTGTTCGTCGCAACAGGGCCGCGCTTTGTCAAAAAGTGTGTCTTTTGCCGGAAGACAGGGCCAGCGCCGCTCTGGCGCCAGCCTGGACAACGGCCGCCGATTGTTATCGGAACCCATATCAAATCCGCCTGTCTTGTTACTGCTATCGAGTTCAATTCTCGACCCGAAAACTGACGAATGGTGAAAATATGCCGCTGTCGTTGGTTATCATCGAGGGACGATAACGGGTTAGCCGCGGTTTCTCATCCAATAACAACGATGTCATCAGGGTGCTCGCACCTCGATGTTCTCCCTGCTTGTTGTTATCCCCATCACATCCACTTTTAAGTTAGCGTGACCGGCACGGCAGGAGTGCTTCCATGACCAGATCCTTACCTCTCTTCATCGTGCTCGGGCTGCTGGCCAGTCCGGCGCTGGCGGCCAGCTGGGGCATGCAGCGCGAGGTAGGGGATTTCGATCTGAAGATGGGCACGGCGCCGTCACGCAGCATGGCCCAGGGTCTGGTCGCGCCGAATTCCGCCGGCATGGGCGGTGGCTTCGATCTCACCCACGACAGCGGGCTGTATTTCGGCCAGTGGACGACCAACAACGCCTCGTCCGCGGATGCGCCGCTGCTGGAGATGGACACCTACGCGGGCTACAAGCACCGCTTCGCCCCTGGCTATGGCTACGAGCTGGGCGTGATCAACTACAGCAACCTGATCCAGAACGTCGATCCCAGCCGCGAGCTGTATTCCGGGATGACCGTCTATGGCAAGCGCCTCGGCGCCGCCTTCGCCAATGACCCGGGTCGCCACAACGCCTCGGTCTATGCCGACCTGGGTACGCTGCCGCTGATCAAGACCGGGGTTTCGCTTAAGTACACCAACTACGTAATGGATGTGCCCTCGACCCTCGACAGCGGCGGTATGGTGCGCAGCTTCAACGACTGGTCGGTGAATTTGAGCCGCAAGTGGGTGAACACCCTGTTCAACCTGACCTACAGCGGCACCAGCCTGAGAGGCGCCGACTGCTCGGTGTATTCGGGCCACAATACCTACTGCGACAGCGCCCTGATGCTCAAGGCCTCGCACCCCTTCTTCTAGTCTTACTGCCGCAGCAGGCTGCGCCCGATGCCGACCTGGGGTCGTTCCCGTCCCAGTTGCTGCAGGGCCTGGCGCGCCCGCACCTGCTCCTCTGCTCCTAGCTCGACCAGCCAGCTGACCTTGGTTCCCACCCGCGCGGCGATGGGCACCCCGTCGCGATAGAGCAGGCGATTGCCCGCCACGGCGGGTACCTTGGCGCCGGGCAGCAGGGTACCGACCAGATTGAGCGGATCCAACGCCGAGACGCACACCCACAGATCCTCCGCCGGGCGCTGGCGCCACTCGCGCAGGGGGGCGATGGCGGCCGGATCGGCGAATTGCTCGCCGGAGAGCCCGGCAAGGAAGCGGCCACCGCGAATCTCACCACGGGCCTCCAGGCGATGGCAGGCACGCAGGAGGTCACGCCAGGGCGGCAAGACGGCGCTCTCCCGCTGCAGCAGTTGCCAGCAGAGCACGCCATAGCGGCGCAGCAGCAGCCCGACCAGGCGCTCCAGCAGCGCATCCGGCAGCCGCGCTTCGCCCGGCGCCTCGGCGAGCCGCAAGGCGACCCAGCGGCCGGCATCCTCCATCCCGCCATAGAGCGCCAGGCGCCCACGGCGCGAACCGCTGCGACCGCTACCGCGCTTGGCTGCCGGCTGCAGCAGGGCGCGCAGACCGGCGAAGCTGTCGGCGTTGACCGCACCGGCCCCCACCAGCTCACCCAAAGCGGTCTCCAGCTCACTGCGCAGCAGGCGCGCCTCGCCGAGCAATTCATCGAAGAAGGAGGCACCGCGGCGCGTCAGCACCTCCAGCACCCGTTGCGCCTTGGGTGAGAGCATCTCGCTGCCGGTGGGCTCGGTCAGGCCGTTCCAGTCGGCCAGGTGCCGCCGCGGCAGCAGGACGATGGGCGAACCCCTGACCGGTCCGCTACCGCCACGTCCCGCCTGGGGCAGGCGCAGCCAGACCACGCGACCGGCGCGGCAGAGGTCATCGAGGTAGGTGAACTGATAGTCCGGCAGGCGACTGGGCAGGATCTCGCCTTCCCAGCCGGCGGCGGCGACCTCGAAGCCTTCCAGCAGGCCAATCACCTGCTCCAGCCCCTCGTTGCCTCTCAGGCCTGCCGGACCGGCCAGCTGCTGGTGCTCCAGCAGGAATCTCAGGTAGTCGGCCAGGGCCACCGGCTCGATGGCCTTGCGCAGTCGCCCCAGGGTGTAGCGATGGATCCGCGCCAGCAGGTGGCGCTCGCACCATTCCACGCTGCCGCCCGCCGCGGTGAAACGCCCCTGCAGGACATAGCCCTCGCCCTGCAGGGCCAGCAGCGTCGGCGTGAGCTGCGCCGGCGGCAACCCGAGGCTGGCGGCCAGCTCGTCCTGGTCTACCGGCCCCAGCGCGGTGAGGCGGGCGCGCAGCACCTCGACCAGGGCCGCCTCGACGTCCGCGGGCGCGGCGAAACCTGGCGGCGCACTGAGCACTGGCTCCGTGGCGGCGCCTGGAAACAGCACCTGGAAGAGTGGCAGGCGCTCGGCCGCGATCCAGAGGGTCGCCGCCGGCAGCCGCAGCCGCCCTGCCCGCCCGGTCTTGACCAACTGGCGGGCCTGGGCCTGGTGGGGCGCCAGTTCCGCCTCGGTGAGAAAGCCGACCCCGAGCAGAGCTTCGTGCAGGTCATCGGCACTTTCCAGCCGCGGCCAGGCCTCCGCCCGAACCAGGTCGATGGCCGCCGGATCCAGGGCGCCCAGCTCGTCCGGATCGGCGCCGCCGAAACGGCGATTCTGCACCGCCAGGGTCCGCCGCTCCTCGACGGGCGCGTCGTCCAGATAGGCATAGGGCTTGGCCGTGAGTACCTCCGCCGCCAGTGGTGAAGGTCCGGGCAGGTCGCGGGTCAGCAGGGTCAGCTGGCCACCGGCGATACGTGCCAGCAGGGCCAGCCAACCGCGGCTGTCGAGAGACTCGTGCAGGCAGTCGTCGAGGGTCTGGCGGACCAGCGGATGATCCGGTACTTGCCGCTCGCCGGCGAGATTTTCCAGGCAGGCGACCTGGTCGGGAAAAACCGTGGCCAGGAGGTCTTCGCTGCGCATGCGCTGCACCTGGGTGGCCACCTTGCGCCCGGCGCTGAAGCGCGGCAGGGCCAGGGCCGTGGTGGCGTTCCAGCGCCAGCGCACGGCGAACAGCGGAGCGTCGAGCAGGGCCTGGATCAGCACGGTCTCGGCGCTGGCCGGATGCAGGTAGCGCCAGACCTCGTCGAGCACGAAGCTGTGGCTGGTGGCCAGCGACAGGATCAGGGCATTCTCGGTCGCCGCCGCCTGCAGCTCGACATTGAAATTGCGGCAGAATCTCTTGCGCAGGGCCAGACCCCAGGCGCGGTTGATGCGGCTGCCGAAGGGCGCATGGATGATCAGCTGCATGCCGCCGGCCTGGTCGAAAAAGCGTTCCATCACCAGGGTCTGCTGGGTCGGCAAGGCGCCCAGCGCCTGGCGCGCCCGGCCGAGATAGTCCACCAGCTGGCGGGCCGTGCCCTCCTCCAGCGCATAGGCCGCGCCGATGCGGACGATAGCCGGTTCCGGTGGTTCGCCGGCCGCGGGTAGCAGGGGTTCGAGTTCCGCGCGCAGCCGCGCCAGGCCGGCCGACAGCTCATCGCTGCGCCCCGGCGCCTCGCCGTGCCAGAAGGGGATGTTGGGTGGCTGTCCCTTGGCATCCTCGACCCGCACCTTGCTGCCTTCGATCTTGACGATGCGGTAGGCGGTGTTGCCCAGCTGGAAGACGTCGCCCACCAGGCTTTCGAAGGCGAAATCCTCGTTGACGCTGCCGACGGTATGGCCCTGGGGTTCGAGCAGTACGCTGAAATTGCCGCTCTCCGGGATGGTGCCGCCGCTCATCACCGCAGTCGCCTTGCCGCCCCGGCGGCCGCGCAGAAGCCCATTGACCGCGTCCCGATGGACATAGGCCGCCCGCGGACCGCGGCGATCCGTATAGCCCTGGCTGAGCATCTCCACCACGGCCCGGTAATCGGCCTCGCTCAGCGCCGCATAGGGCTCTGCCTGGCGTAGCACGGCCAGCAGGCCTGCCTCCGACCACTCCTGGCAGGCGACCTCGGCTACCAGCTGCTGGGCCAGGACGTCCAGCGGCGCCTGGGGGATGTGCAGGGTATCCAGCTCACCGCGACGCACGCAGTCGAGCAGCGCCACGCACTCCACCAGATCGTCCCGCGAGGTGGGAAACAGCCGTCCCTTGGGCAAGCCGCCGACCTGGTGGTTAGCCCGGCCGACCCGCTGCAGGAAGGCGGCGATGGAACCCGGCGAGCCGATCTGGCAGACCAGGTCGACCTCGCCGATGTCGATGCCCAGTTCCAGGGAAGCGGTCGCCAGCAGCAGGCGCAATTCGCCGCGCTTGAGGCGCTGCTCGGCGTCCAGTCGCTGCTCCCGGGCCAAGCTGCCGTGGTGGGCGGCGACCTGGGTGCTGCCGAGGCGATCCGACAGCTGGCGCGCCATGCGCTCGGCCAGGCGGCGGGTGTTGACGAACACCAGGGTGGTGCGGTGCGCCTCGGCCAGTTCGGCCAGACGGTCGTAGACCAGCTCCCAGGCCTGGGTGGACAGCATGGCCTCCAGGGGAATGGGCGGCACCTCCAGGGCCAGGTCGCGGGCGCGCTGGTGGCCGATGTCGATCACCGTACAGGGGCGGGGTTGGCCCTGCGCATCGCGCCCGACCAGAAAGGCAGCCACCGCGGCCAGCGGCTTCTGGGTGGCGGACAGGCCGATGCGCTGCAGCGGATGCCCGGTCAGGGCTTCCAGTCGCGCCAGGCTCAGGGTCAGGTGGCTGCCGCGCTTGCCATCGGCGATGGCATGGATCTCGTCGACGATGACGCCGCGCACGCTGGCCAGCATTCGACGCCCGGAATCCGAACCCAGCAGCACATAGAGGGATTCGGGCGTGGTGACCAGCAGGTGCGGCGGCCGCCGGCGCATGGCCGCTCGCTCCTTTTGCGGGGTATCGCCGGTACGCACCGCCGTGCGCAATGCCAGCGGCGGTAAAGCCCGTGCCTCCAGCGCCGCGCCGATGCCGGCCAGGGGTTCTTCGAGATTGA
Organism: Pseudomonas sp. SHLD1; assembly: GCF_028640935.1. Taxonomy (NCBI): domain Bacteria; kingdom Pseudomonadati; phylum Pseudomonadota; class Gammaproteobacteria; order Pseudomonadales; family Pseudomonadaceae; genus Pseudomonas; species Pseudomonas sp. SHLD1. The sequence goes on along the minus strand of NZ_JAQZAD010000013.1, from coordinate 262,522 downwards.
GGCGGATGTCGTTGGACAGGGCCTTGAGCGGTGACACATAGAGCCAGAGACAGGCCTCGGGCAGGCCGTCTTCCCGCAATGCCTCCTGGACCAGGCCATCCAGCACGGCGAAGAAGGCGGTCAGCGTCTTGCCCGAGCCGGTGGGGGCCGCCACCAGCACCGAGGCGCCGGCGCGAATGGCCGGCCAGGCCTGCAGCTGCGCCTCGGTCGGGGCGGGAAAGCGCGTCGTGAACCAGCTGCGCGGCGCGTCGTGAAAGTCCGCCAGGACGGCGGCAGGCGAGTTCGAGGTCATGCGCTCAATATGGGAGTGGCCCTCAGGGGCCACAACCCGAGCCGACCGGCGGCTCAGGCGATGCGATTGCGCAATTCGCCCCCCTCCAGCATGGCTTCGAGGTTGGCCAGCATCACCTGCTGCTGCGCCTGTTGGGCCGAGGCCGCGTTGGCCGCGACATGGGGACTGAGCACCAGGTTGGGCTGCTGGCGCAGGCGTTCGGGCACCTCGGGTTCGCGGGCGAAGACATCCAGCGCTGCGCCGGCGATCACTCCCCGTTCCAGGGCCTCGGCCAGGGCGTCTTCGTCGACCACGCTGCCACGGGAGATATTGACCAGATGGCCCTCCGCGCCGAGTGCGGCCAGGACCTCGGCATCCACCGCCCCTACCGTCTCGGCACTGGCCCTCACCGCCACCACCAGCACGTCGCTCCAGCGCGCCAGTTCCAGCAGACTGCCGTGGTAGGCATAGTCCAGCCCCTCCCGCGGCGAGCGATTGAAGTAGCCGATCTCCATGTCGAAGGCCTCGCCGCGGCGACCGATGCGCCTACCGATCTCGCCCAGGCCATAGATGCCCAGGCGTCGCCCGGCCAGGCCCGGTACCTGGGGCATGCGCTCGATGGCGTTGCCCTGCCAGCGACCGCTGCGGACGAAGGCATCGCCCTGCAGCAGGCGGCGCGCGCTGGCCAGGATCAGGCCAAAGGTGAATTCCGCCACGGCGGTGGCATTGGCGTCACCGGCGGTGGTCACGGCGATGCCGCGCGCGCGACAGGCCGCCAGCTCGACCCCCTCGTAGCCGGTGCCGTAGCAGGCCACCAGGCGCAGGGCCGGCAGGGCATCCAGTAGCGCGGCGCGGGTCGGCAGGCCGCCGATGGTCAGCAGGGCCACGGCCTCCTCGGCCCCGGCGGGCAGCGCCGCGGGATCGGCTGAGGGAAAGGGACCCAGGACCCGGTAGTAGGCTTCGAGCCGGGTTACCAGTCCCTGGGGCAATTGCGGGGCCATCAGCAGCGTCGGTTTCATCTTGTAATACTTTCCCTGTGACAAAACCCAAGCGTCGCCAGCAGGAGCCATGGTCGTCAACCATTCTCTTTAGTGCGCTGTTTTCAGAGGCGTTCACCGCTGGCCCGAACCTTGGGCAAGTACTTGATCGGCCAGGACTTTCGCGCAACTTGCGGACCTCACCCAAGGTCCGATCGGCGTTCGCCAACCACACAGGGATTTTCGGGATGACTAGAGTTCTCCGCCAGGCCGGCACGGCCTCCTGCCTCGCCCTGCTCGCCGGCCTGCCACTGAACGCCACGGCGCTGGAATTCAACGGCTACGGTCGGGTAGGTGTCGGTGGCGCCGCGGAAGGCGGCAAGCAGAGCTGCTTCCAGCTGCCCGGGGCACCCGCCAAGTACCGGCTGGGCAATGAATGCGAGACCTACTGGGAACTCGAGCTGCACCAGACCCTGTACAAGGGCGTGGATGGCACCGAGCTCAAGGTGCACGGCATGGCCAGCCTCTACAACGTCTACGACCAGACGCCCACCCTCAGCGGCGACAACGGCAACGTGCGCCTGCCGCAGATCTGGACCAGTCTCAGCCTGCCGGCGCTCAATGGCGGCGGACTCTGGGCCGGTCGCCGCTACTACAAGCGTCACGACATCCATATCAACGACTTCTACTACTGGAATCCGAGCGGCACCGGTTTCGGCGTGGAGGACTACGGCCTGGGCGACAGTGGCTTGCGCCTGAGCTACGCCTTCAGTCGCGAAGACAACGTCGACCAGCCGGACAAGGCCAATCGCCACGACCTGAACCTGGGCGGCATCAAGACCAATCCCGGCGGCGAGATCGAACTGGGACTGTCCTATGTCCAGCGCGCCGGCCAGGTGCAGAACGCCCACAGCGGCTGGTCGGCCACCGCCGAACACAAGCAGTCGCAGTTCCTTGGCGGGGTCAATGTCTTCACCGTGCAATACGGCCGCGGACCGGGCACCGGCCTGGGCGCCACCGGCAGCCTGACCGCCGACCAGGATTACCAAAGCCTGCGCGTGCTCGAGTCGCCGCGCTGGCAGCTTACCCCGCGCTTCGGCGGCCAGTTGCTGGCACTCTACCAGCGCGACCGAGCGCCGGGCGATGGCGGCCAGACCTGGTACTCCTTTGGCGTGCGGCCCAGCTATGCCTTCACCCGGTTGTTCAAGCTGCAGGTGGAATTCGGCCACGACCAGATCCACCCCGACAGCGGTGCCACCCGCACGCTGAACAAGGTTACCGTGGCGCCGACCCTGGCGCTGGGCGGCATGGGGCTGATGGACCGGCCGGAGATCCGCCTCTACTGGACCTACGCCAGCTGGAACCGCGGCGCCCAGGACGCTGCCGTGGCTGGCACGGCGCTGTCCGACAGCGGCGCCTTCGGCGACGCCCGCCACGGCAACAACTTCGGCGTGCAGCTGGAAACCTGGTGGTAGACGGAAGCAAGCGAGACCGCCCGTCATAACCAGGCGAACTAAACGTATGCCGCCCGGTCGGTTTCCTGACAACCAAAAGGCCGACCAGGGAGAACGCCATGAATCCTCTCGCCCGCGAGTTGCCCGCAGCGAGTGACACCGCCACCACCCTGCTCGACCGCTTCCAGCGCGTGCGCAGGGCCAGCGAGGCCCTGTGCGCCCCGCTCACCGTCGAGGATTACGTCATCCAGAGCATGGCCGACGTCAGTCCGCCGAAATGGCACCTGGCCCACGTCACCTGGTTCTTCGAGGCCTTCATCCTCAAGCCCTTCCTCAAGGGTTACCAGACGCCCAATCCGGCCTACGACTACCTGTTCAACTCCTATTACGAGACCCACGGCAAACCCTTTCCCCGGGCGGCCCGCGGGCATCTGTCGCGACCGGGCGTGGACGACGTCTATCGCTTTCGTGCGGCGGTGGACACCGCCATGGCCGAGCTGCTCAGCGCGCCGCCCGCCGAACATGCCGCCGAGATCGCCCGCCGCCTGGAGCTGGGTCTGCACCACGAGCAGCAGCACCAGGAATTGCTACTCATGGACATCAAGCACATCCTGGCGCAAAACCCGCTGCATCCGGTCTATCGCGCCGACCTGGCCAAGGGCCCCGCGGCCGCGGTCGCGCCTCTGGGCTGGGCAGCCCATCCGGGCGGCGTCCGGCATGTCGGCCATGGTGGCGAAGACTTCGCCTTCGATTGCGAGACCCCGGTCCACCGCCAGTTCGTCGATGACTTCCAGCTGGCTGATCGGCTGATCACCAATGGCGAATACCTGGCCTTCATCGAAGACAATGGCTACGGCCGCAGTGATCTCTGGCTGTCGGACGGCGCCGCGGCCATCCGCAGCCTCGGCTGGCAGGCGCCGCTGTACTGGCAGAAGCTCGATGGCGTCTGGCATCACTTCACCCTGGGTGGCCTCACTCCCGTCGATCAGGCCGCACCGGTCTGCCACCTGAGCTTCTACGAAGCCGATGCCTACGCCAGCTGGGCCGGCGCCCGGCTACCTACCGAGGCGGAATGGGAAACCGTGGCGGCGCGCCAGCCGGTCCAGGGCAACTTCGTCGAGCAGGATCACCTGCAGCCGGTCGCCAGCGCGGGCCAGGGTATGCGCCAGCTGTTCGGCGATGTCTGGGAGTGGACCGGCAGCGCCTTCCGCCCCTACCCCGGCTTCAAACCGCTGCCGGGGAGCCTGGGCGAATACAACGGCAAGTTCATGTCCGGTCAGATGGTCCTGCGCGGTGGTTGCTGCGCCACGCCCCAGGACCATGTGCGCGCCTCCTACCGCAACTTCTTCTATCCCACCATGCGCTGGCAGTTTTCCGGCCTGCGCCTGGCCAGAGAGGTCTGACCCATGGCCCTAGCCGTGCGCTTCTTCGATCAGCAACCGGTGAGCGTCGCCGACGGCTCGCTGCGGGACGATGTGCTCCAGGGCTTCGCCCAGACCCCCAAGGCGCTGTCGCCCAAGTATTTCTACGATCAGCGCGGCTCCGAGCTGTTCGAGGCCATCACCCGCCAGCCCGAGTACTATCCCACCCGTACCGAAGAGGCCATCCTGGCCACGGCGGCCGGTGAGATCGCTCGCCTGGCCGGGCGCGACGCGGCCCTGGTCGAACTGGGCAGCGGCGCCAGTCGCAAGGTGCGCCTGCTGCTGGAAGCCATGCACCCGGCCGGCTACCTGGGCATCGACATCTCCCGGGAATTCCTGCTCAGCAGCACCCAGCGGCTGGCAGTCGACTATCCCTGGCTGGACGTCAGCGCCGCCTGCGCCGACTTCAGTCGACCCATGACCCTGCCCGACAGTCTCGACGGCTTGCGTCCCATCGCCTTCTTTCCGGGCTCGAGCATCGGCAACTTCACCCCGGAAGAAGCCGGCGTGTTTCTGCGCAACCTGCACCGGATGCTGCCGGCGACCGGGGGCCTGCTGATCGGGGTGGACCTGATCAAGGACCGGGCGCGACTGGACGCGGCCTACAACGACGCCGCCGGGGTGACCGCCGACTTCAACCTCAACCTGCTGGAACGCATCCGCCGCGAGCTGGACACCGATCTGGATCCGCAGCGCTTCCGGCACCTGGCCTTCTTCAACGAAGAACAGGCGCGCATCGAGATGCACCTGGTCAGCACCCGCGACCAGACCGTACGTCTCGAAGGCCGCCGATTCACCTTCCGTGAAGGCGAGCGCCTGCATACCGAGAACTCCTACAAGTACAGCCTGGAGAGTTTTCGCGCGCTGGCCGAAGACGCCGGTTTCAGACAGGTATGGGTATGGACCGACCCTCAGGCGCTGTTCGCTGTCTTCTACTTCGCGGCCTGAGCCTTTCGACAGATAAATGACGACTGGCAGAGTGTGAGGCGGGTGGTGAGGGAACTCTCGACCCGATCACGCTCTAAGTAGCAATCTGCTACTACAGCGCACCGAGACGTTGCTATGGAGCCCGCTCCACTCACTGCGGCCAATGAACGCCAGCGCCTTGCACTGCTGCGCGATCTCGCCTTGATCGACCGTCCTTCCGATCGTGCCTTCCAGGATCTCACCGATCTCTGCGCGCGGCTGTTCGACGTCCCCTACGCCATGATCTGCTTTCTTGACGGCCAGCAGGTCCATTGTCGAGCCACCGTGGGCTGTGCGCCCCTGACCGTGCCGCGCACCCAGTCGTTCTGCCAGCACCTGCAGGAATCCAGCCTGCCGCTGCAGGTGGAAGACGCCCGCAACGACGCCCGCTTCGCCGCTCTCCAGGTGGTCACGAGCGCGCCCAACATCCGCTATTACCTGGGCGCGCCGCTGCGCACGACCGAAGGGCTGATGCTCGGCAGCCTCTGCCTGTTCGATTCGGCACCCCGCGCCGCCCTGCCCCAGGATCGGCTGATAGCGCTGCAGCAACTGGCGGCCCTCGCCAGCCAGCACATCGAACTGCTGCGCACCGAAGCCTTCTGGGACCCGGTCACCCAGTTGCCGAATGGCCAGCGCTTCATCGAGGATGCCGAAGCCCTGACCCGGGCGGGCACCCGCGTGGTGGCCGTGGCGGCCGATCTGTTCGCCCAGAGCTACCTCAACGACTTCATCAAGGCCATGGGCCAGGCCCACTTCGATGGCCTACAACGCGCCATCAAGCAGCACCTGCGTCGCCTGCTGCCGGTCGAGCTACCCTTGTATCGCCTGGGGCCGGCCCGCTTCGGCTTTCTGTTGCACGACGCCGACGAGGCCGCGCAGCAGGCGCTGCTCGAACGCCTGCAGGAGGAATTGACCGGGGTGCTCGACTACAACGGCATTCCCATCCAGACCCGCCTGGGCCTGGGGGTGATGTCCCTAACCGACGATCATCCCGCCGACTGGCTGCGCGCCCTGATCGCCACCGCCGACGATGCCCGCGCCGAGATGCGCGGCTGCCGGCATTTCGATCCGCAGCACGATGCCGCCTATCGCCGCGCCTTCGCCCTGCTCAGCGCCCTGCCCCAGGCGCTGCGCGCCGAGGATCAGCTGAGCCTGGTCTACCAGCCGCGCATCGACCTGGCCACCGGTCGCTGCCACAGCGTCGAAGCCCTGTTGCGCTGGCAGCATCCGCACCTGGGCCCGGTCAGTCCGGCGGAATTCATTCCGCTGGCGGAAAAGACCGCGCTGATCACCGCCCTGAGTCGCTGGGTGATGCAGCAGGCCATCAGCCAGGCCTATACCTGGCAGCGGGAAGGCCGGAGTCTGGGCGTGGCGATCAACATCTCCGCCCATGACCTGAACGATCCGGACTTCACCGAGCAGACCACCGAGCTGCTGCAGCGTTATCCGGTCAATCCCCGGCGCCTGGAGCTGGAGGTCACCGAGAATGCCCTGCTGGGTGACGTGGCGCTGATCCATCGGCAGCTGGCCGCCCTGCGCGAGCTGGGCATCGGCATCGCCATCGACGACTTCGGTACCGGCTACAACAACCTCTCGCACCTGCGCGAGTTGCCGGCCGATACCATCAAGATCGACCGCAGCTTCGTGCGCGAACTGACCCATCGCACCAAGGACCGGCTGATCGTCAGCTCGCTGATCGAACTGTCCCATCAACTGGGCTTTCGCATCACCGCCGAGGGCATCGAAACCGCCGAGGCCCTGGCCAGCCTGCTGGCCATGGGCTGCGACGAAGGCCAGGGCTTCTGGATCGGCAAACCGATGCCCGAACCGGAGTTGCAGGCCTGGCTGCTGATCCAGCAACCGGATCTGCAACGCTCGACCCGCCGCGCCCCGGTCTTCCAGCTGTTCGACAACGCCGCCAAGCACTGAGCCCGTCCTGCCCCGCGTCGCGCCGCGGGTTGGCGCCTCAGGCCCGGAGCGGGATCATTCCTGGGTGCGTTTGCGCGGCGGCGCGAAGCCGTCGGCCGAAGTCGGCACCAGGGCGCCGGGGCGGCGCTCGGACTTGGGTTTGGCCTTGGTCTTGGCCTTGCCGTCCTTCTTGCCCTCGGTCTTTTTCTTCTTCACGCCCGCCGCCTTGCCCGAGGCCTTGAGCTTTTTCGGACCGCTGTAGCTGGCCTTGAGACCCGGCAGGTGACGGCGCTCGAATCTCAGCTTGAGATAGCGCTCGATGCTGGACATCAGATTCCAGTCGCCATGGGTGACGAAGGAAATCGCCGTACCCGCCTCGCCGGCGCGGCCGGTGCGGCCGATGCGGTGGACGTATTCGTCGCCACTGCGCGGCAGGTCGTAGTTGATCACCAGGTCCAGGCCCTCCACGTCCAGGCCGCGGGCGGCCACGTCGGTGGCGATCAGCACCTTGACCGCGCCGCTCTGCAGCCGCTCCACGGCCAGCTTGCGGTCCTTGGTGTCCTTGTCGCCGTGCAGCACGAAGACCTTGAGGCCCTCGGCCACCAAGCGGCCGGTCAGGCGATCGGCCTGCACCTTGGTGTTGGTGAAGACGATGGCCTTGCGATAGGTCTCGTTGGCCAGCAGCCACTGCAGCAAGCGCTCCTTGTGCGGTGGCTCGTCGGCCAGGATCACCTGCTGCACCACGGCTTCGTTGAGTTCGCCGGTGCGGTCCAGCATGAGATTCTGCGGCTCGCGCAGGACCTGCTCGACCACCTGACGCAGGCTGTTGCCCCCGCTGGTCGCGGAGAACAGCAGGGTCTGGCGACCCTCGCGCTCGCAGCTCGCGGCGATCTGCAGCACGTCCTCGGAGAAGCCCATGTCGAGCATGCGGTCGGCTTCGTCGAGCACCAGCATCTCGATGTCTTTCAGGTTCACGTTGCCGGCGTTGCGCTGCTCCAGCAGGCGGCCGGGGGTGGCCACCAGGATTTCCGGATTCTTGCGCAGGCCGGCGGCCTGGACGCGGAAGTCCTCGCCCCCGATCACCAGGCCGGCCTTGAGAAAGGTGAACTGGCCGAAGCGTTCGATTTCCTTGGCGGTCTGCTGGGCCAGCTCGCGGGTCGGCAGCAGGATCAGCGCACGGGCGCCGGAGCGGGGCTTGGGATCCTTGAGCAGGCGATCCAGCAGCGGCAGCAGGAAGGCGGCGGTCTTGCCACTGCCGGTGCGGGCGGTGACGCGCAGGTCATGGCCTGCCAGGGCCGGGCCCACGGCAGCGGCCTGGACCGGAGTGGGCGTCTTGAAGCCCAGGGTATCGAGGGCCTTGAGCAGGCGCTCGTGCAGAGCGAGTTCGGTAAACACGGGTAGACCTCGGTAAAGAAAGGGCGGCCGCCGCGGGCGACCGCAGGTGATCAGGGGACCAGACGGCTGCGGAACAGCGCCTGGTGCTCGCGGCACTGGGCGGCGGCCAGCAGGAAGACGCCATGGCCGCCGCGCTCGAATTCGAGCCAGGTGAAATCGACTTCCGGATAGAGCGCCTCGACGTGAACCTGGCTGTTGCCCACCTCCACGATCAGGATGCCCTGCTCGGTGAGGTGATCGGCGGCCTCGGACAGCATCCGCCGCACCAGATCCAGGCCGTCGTCGCCACAGGCCAGGCCCAGGGCCGGTTCGTGCTGGTATTCGGCCGGCATGTCGGCGAAGTCCTCGGCATCCACATAGGGCGGATTGCTGACGATCAGGTCGAAACGCTGCCCCGGCAGTCCGGCGAAGCCGTCGCCCTGGACGGTATAGACGCGATCCTTCAGGTCGTGGCGCTCGATGTTCTGCCAGGCCACCTCGAGGGCGTCGTAGGACAGATCCCCCAGCGCCACCTCGGCCTCGGGGAAGGCATAGGCACAGGCGATGCCGATGCAGCCCGAGCCGGTGCAGAGATCGAGGATGCGCGCCGGCGCGGCCGGCAGCCAGGGCGCGAATTGCGCGTCGATCAGCTCGCCGATGGGCGAACGCGGCACCAGCACCCGCTCGTCGACGGTGAACGGCAAGCCGCAGAACCAGGCTTCGCCGAGCAGATAGGCGGTGGGCACCCGCTCCTGGATGCGCTTGTGCAGGAGCACCCCGAGTTCGTAGCGCTCGTCGTCTTCCAGGGCGCAGTCCAGGTAGCGATCGGCGGTGTCCCAGGGCAGGTGCACGGCGCCCAGCACCAGGGCGCGGGCCTCGTCCCAGGCGTTGTCGTGGCCATGGCCGAAGAACAGCTCTTCGGCATGGAAGCGGCTGACGGCCCAGCGGATGTGGTCGCGCAAGGTGCGCAGGCGGGATTCGCTCATGAAAGGCTCCGGATGATCAGCCGCGCATTCTAACCCGCGCCCGGTCCGGCTGCAGGAACTTAACGTCCGGGCCTTTCTTCCTAAGCCTAGACCTTCAACGAGGAGAACGTCATGAGCAAGACCGTAGCCGACCATCTCTGGGAGCGCCTCGGCCAGTGGCACGTCGAGCGCATCTTTGGTTATCCCGGCGATGGCATCAACGGCATCATGGGCGCCCTGGGTCGGGTGGCCGACCAGTTCGACTATGTGCGGGTGCGCCACGAGGAGATGGCCGCCTTCATGGCCTGCGCCCATGCCAAGTTCACCGGCGAGGTGGGCGTCTGCCTGGCCACCTCCGGGCCCGGGGCCATTCACCTGCTCAACGGCCTGTACGACGCCAAGATGGACCATATGCCGGTAGTGGCCCTGGTGGGCCAGCAGGCGGCCTCTTCGCTTGGCAGCGACTACCAGCAGGAAGTCGACCTGCACACCCTGTTCAAGGACGTTTCCGCCTATGTGGAGACGGTGGTGCATCCGGCGCAGCTGCGCCATGTCATCGACCGCGCCTTCCGCGTGGCCATCGCCGAGCGCCAGGTGGCGACGGTGATCATCCCCAACGACATCCAGCAGCTGCCGGCGGTGGAAAGTCCGCCGCACCAGCATGCCAATGTCCTTTCCGGTGCCGGTGCCATCCCGCCGCGACCCTATGCCCAGGAAGACGACCTGCAGGCCGCCGCCGATATCCTCAATGCCGGCAAGAAGGTCGCCCTGCTGGTGGGCGCCGGCGCCCTGCAGGCGCGCAGCGAGGTGATGGCGGTGGCCGAGAAGCTCAGCGCCGGGGTGGCCAAGGCGCTGCTGGGCAAGGGCGTACTCTCCGACGAACTGCCCTATGTCACCGGCGCCATCGGCCTGCTCGGCACCGAGGCCAGCGATCTGCTGATGAAGGAGTGCGACACCCTGCTGATCGTCGGCTCGACCTTCCCCTATACCGAGTTCCTGCCCCGGGAAGGCCAGGCGCGGGCGGTGCAGATCGACCTGCATGCGCGCAACATCAGCATGAGATATCCCATCGAGCAGCCATTGCTGGGCGATGCCGCCGAGACCCTGAGACGCCTGCTGCCGCTGCTGGAGAGCAAACCCCACGATAAATGGCGCGCGCGCATCGAAAAGAGCGTGGCCGCTTCCTGGCACTCCATCGAGCAACGCGCCCTGGCGCCGGCCGAGCCGATCAATCCGCAACGGGTGTTCCACGAACTTTCCAGCCAGCTGCCACAGGATGCCATCCTCTGCGGCGACAGCGGCTCCCACACCAACTGGTATGCCCGCGACATCCGCCTGCGCGGGCAGATGCTGGGGTCGCTGTCGGGAAAGCTAGCGACCATGGGCTGCGGCATTCCCTACGCCATCGCCGCCAAGTTCGCCCATCCGGATCGCCCGGTGATCGCCCTGGTGGGCGATGGCGCCATGCAGATGAACGGCAATGCCGAACTGGTCACCCTGCAGCAGTACTGGAAGAGATTCAGCAATCCGACCTTTATCGTCATGGTGCTCAACAATGGCGATCTCAACCAGGTGACCTGGGAGCAGCGCGCCCTGGCCGGGGATCCCAAGTTCGCCCCGGCGCAGGATGTGCTCGACTTCCCCTATGCCCGCTATGGCGAATTGCTGGGCTTCAAGGGCCTGCGCATCCATCGCCCGGACGAGGTGGCCGATGCCTGGCAGCAGGCCTTCGAAGCGGATCGCCCGATGGTGCTGGAATTCGTCACCGACCCCAGCGTGCCGCCGCTGCCGCCGCACATCAGCTTCGAGCAGGCCAGGGCCTTCCTCGGCGCTATCGCCAGTGGCGATCCGAATCGCTGGGACATGCTCAAGCAGGGCGCCCGCCAGCTGCTGCGCTAGCCCGCGCCTCCCAGGCTCGCCAAGCAACGCCGAGGCGTATAACCTCGGCGGCCTTACAGAGCCTGGGGTATGAGCATGCAGTTGCCCGAGCACGACCGTTTCGATCCGCCACCGCTGCGCCTGCGGCGGCCCTTTCTGACCTCCCTCGCCGCCGGCCTTGGCACCTTCTCGGTGCTGACCGGCCTGGCGGCGCTGCTGGCAGGCGGTGCCGCCCTGCTACAGCTGCCGCAGCTGGCCCCCTATCTGACCCTGACCCGCGAGGCCGCCCAGGGCTTCCTGAGCGGCGGTGCGCTGCTCCTGCTCATGGGGCTCTGGTTGCGCCGCCGCAGCCAGCGGCGCTGGCGCTATCGCAATGCCTTGAGCCTCGCTCCCGAGCTCAAGCGGCGGCGCTAGCTAGCGTTGCCGTAAGCGTGCCAGGCCACCGCCCAGCAGCCCGGTGAGGCATCCCAGCACCAGGCCGCCGACATGGGCGCCATTGGCGATGGAGCCAAAGCCGAGCAGGTCGAAGACGCCGGTCAGGCAGATCACCAGCCAGATCAGCATCATGGCCACCACGCCGCGCGGCATGCGATAGGCCGGGTTGGGCGCCAGCCACTGGAACAGCCAGCAGTGGCCGAGCAGGCCATAGAGCACCCCGGACAGGCCGCCGAACAGGGCGGGGCCGGTCCAGGCGTACTGCACCAGGTTGGAGCCGGCGGCGAACACCAGGGTCAGGAGCAGCAGCATCAGGCCGCCCTGGCGGAATTCGACGCGCCGACCCAGCTCCCAGTACCAGAGGGCGTTCATCGCCAGGTGCAGCAGACCGAAGTGCAGGAAGATCGGGGTGACCAGTCGCCACCATTCGCCGCGAGCCAGGCTGGCGTCGAGATCGAGAAAGGCGATGTGCTCGGCGTCGATCAGGCGGAATTCCTGCAGCGTCAGGTAGTGGATCAACGCCAGGTTGTCGCCCAGTTTAGTGGCCAGACCCAGCAGCAGCGTGATGGCGAGAAAGACGGCGCTGACCGGACTGGCCTTTAGTTGCGCCAGCAGCCCGAAGCCCCGCGGTCCGCGGCTAGCCTGGACCTCGCCGCGCGGATCGCCGTCGGGATAGCGCTCATAGAGCGCGCGGGTCTCCTCGACCCGCGCCGGGTCCAGCACCCAGAGCACCTGGCTGTCGCCCTCTTCCACTACCCGGTGGCGGATCTGCAGGCGCCGCAGCAGGCGGGTGAAGCCCAGCAGATCGCGGCCCAGGGGCACCCGCAGCACGGGTTGCGGCTGGTTCATCGCCCCTCCTCGCGCTGCACGTCGATCCAGACGAACTTGGCCGGGTCGATCTGACGTTCGTCGTCGAGGCGGTAGGCCACCAGCTTGCCGTACTTGACCGCGCTGTAGTCCAGGCAGGCGAGGTTCGGCCGCAAGGGTTCGGGATGGCCATCGCGCCAGTAGTGACCGACGAACAGCATCGGCTCATCGGCGCCGTAGCAAAGCAGCCCGGCCTTTTCCTCGTCGCTCAAGGGTTCGCAGGCGATTTCCGCCGGCAAGGCATCGGGCTGGAAGACCACGTCGCCATAGGTCTGGGGATCGCTCTCCCAGAACTTGGTGCGAAAGCGCGCCCGCACATAGCCATCGCTGCCGGTGAGGCGCAGGCCATGGGGCAAGGGCAGCGACACGCCATTGAGCAGGCGCGAGGCGACCCGACTGGCCAGGCTGCCGCCGACGATGGACTGGCGCACGAAGTCCTCGTCGATGCAGGCATCCGGATAGTGGTGGAGGAATTCGTCGATCAGCCGCTGATCCCAGCAAGCGTGGACGATGCGGAAGTGCCCGAAGTCCTTGCACAGCGGCAGCCGGTAGAGCCAGCGCAGGTGGTCCTGCCACTCGCCGGGGTGGTCGGCGAAGGCCGCCAGGGTCTCCTGGATCAGTTGGCGATGGCGCGGCGTGTGCTCGCGCACCCAGGTCTGGCCGGTGCCGGGCAGCGCCGGGGTGTGCCAGGCCAGGGCATTGAGTTCGTGATTGCCGAGGATGCAGTGGGCATGGCCGCCTTCGACCATGGCCCGCACCCGGCGCAGGGAGCCGCGGATGCGCGGTCCGCGATCGACCAGGTCACCGAGAAAGATCGCCTGGCGCTTGGGGTGCTGCCAGACGCCGTCCAGCTGACGGTAGTCGAGCCGTTCCAGCAGCAGGTCCAGGGTATGGGCGCAGCCGTGGAGGTCGCCGATCAGATCGTAGCCCTGGGGCATCAGTCGTCTCCCAGGCGACTGCCCCAGCCGAGCTTGGTCCGGCAGATCTCGTAGTAGTTGTGATCCAGCGGGTGGATCAGCCTGAGCTTGTGGGGCTTCTTCTGAATAGTCACGGTATCGCCGGGTGCGCAGGTGAAATGATTCTGGCCATCACATGAGACCTGCGGATAGATCGTCATGTTCGGCGACACCAGGATCGACAGGGTGCTGTCGCCGGAGACCACGATGGGTCGGCTGGACAGGGTGTGGGGATACATGGGCACCACCACGATGGCATCCAGCTTGGGATGCATGATGGGACCGCCCGCCGACAGCGAGTAGGCGGTGGAGCCGGTGGGGGTGGCGACGATCAGGCCGTCGGCGCGCTGGCTGCAGACGAACTGGCCGTCGATGTACAGCTCGAACTCGATCATCCGGGTGGACTTGCCCGGGTGCAGCACCACGTCGTTGAGGGCGTCGCCCTGGCCGATCATCTCGCCCCCGCGCTCGACGAAGGCGTCCAGCAGGAAGCGCGTCTCCATCAGGTACTGACCGTCGAGCACCTCGGCGACCTTGGTCTCCAGCTCGTCGGGGCGGATATCGGTGAGAAAGCCCAGCTTGCCGCGGTTGATGCCCAGCACCGGCACCCGTGGGCGTACCAGGGCGCGAGCGGCGCCCAGCAGGCTGCCGTCGCCGCCGACCACGATCACCAGGTCGCAGATCTCGCCCATGAGCTTGCGCGACACCGTCTGCAGGCCGTGCCCGGGCAGGACCTCGGCGATGGTGTTTTCCAGGATGACGTTGCGCCCGCGTTGCAGCAGAAAGGTCTTGAGCCGGCGGATGGTATCCAGCACCTGGGTGCTGCCGAGTCGACCGATGATGCCGATGTTACGAAAGGAGTCCATGACGCGTCGGCGGCCCCGTTGGCTGGAAAGTGCGGAAAGTATGGGCGAAAGGCCGTGGCAGCGGCAAACCGCCCTCATCCGACCGCGGGTCGCCGGCGTTGATCCGCAGCGACCTGGCTTGGCCTATGCTGGCACCATGACGCCCTTCGCCGAGCTGCACGCCCTGCCCCGTCGCCTGAGCCAGCCCCAGGTGCGCGACCTCGCCTGGACGCTGGTCGCCCCGCCCTTGCTGGAAGCCGCCGATACCCGTCATCCACTGGCCGCCAGCGACTGGGCGCGCCATCCCGAACGACTGGCCGACTGGCTGCGGCAACAGGACGCGGCGCCCGCGGCCCTGGCGGCCTGGCTGGCCCAGGGCAGCGATCGCCGGCTGGGGCGCCAGTACGAAAGACTCTGGCAATTCGCCCTGGCGCGCGCCCCGGGGTTGAGGTTGCGCGCGGCCAACCTGCCTCTGCGTGACGGTGACCGTACCCTGGGCGAACTGGACCTGCTGGTGGAAGACGCCGAGGGCGTCCATCACCTGGAACTGGCGGTGAAGTTCTACCTGGGCGAAGGCCCAGCGGACGCGCCGCGCTGGCTGGGTCCCGGCGGCGAAGACCAGCTGGCGCGCAAGCTCGCCCATCTGCGCCAGCGCCAGCTGCCGCTGTCAGCCACGCCCCTGGCCCAGGCCAGCCTGGCGGCGCTGGACATCGCCGCCCCGCAGGCGGCGCTGTGGCTGGGCGGCTATCTGTTCCAGCCGCTCGACCGCCCCCTGCCCTGGCCGGCTGGCGCGCTGCCGCCCCGACAACCCCAGCTGTGGTGCGCCCGCGAGCAACTGCCGGACGGTCCCTGGGAGGTGCTGCCCAAGGGCCACTGGCTGGCACCCGCGGTCGCCGACACGCCCTGCCTGCCGCTGCCGGACGGCGAGCCGATCTGGCCGCAACTGCTGGTGCGACGCGATGCACGCGGCGACGAAGAGGCGCGGCTGTTCCTGGTGCCTGCGGGCTGGCCGGTTCAGCCAGTTGCCAATGCCGCCAGCTGAGTCTCCAGCGCACGGCGGCCCTGCAGGCCACCACTGTGGACCAGCACCAGGCGACTGCTAGGCGCCAGCGCCCCGCCCTCGATTTCCTGGCGCAACGCCAGCCAGAGCTTGCCGGTATAGAGCGGATCAAGGGTGATCCCGGTCTGCGCCACGAAGTCCGCCATGGCCCGCGCCAGCTCGGCATCGAGGCGGCCGAAGCCGCCGCGGCTGGCGTCCAGCAGGCGCCAGTTCGAGCGGGTGCGCTGCGCGAGCAACCGGTCGAGCGTGGCTTCGACGCCATGCCCGGGTGGCACTGCCAGGCCGCCCACCACCTGCCAGGCGGGATCGGCGGCGCGGATCACCCCAGCCAGGGTGGTACCGGTGCCGGCGGCCAGCCAGAGTTGCTGGCAATCGGGCCAGCCCAGGGCGGCGAGTCCCTGCCGCACCTCCGTGACGATGGCCGCGCAGGCCGCGGCGGCCTGCTCGTCGCAACCCCCTTCGGGAATGGGCAGCAACCCGGGATAGCGCGCCTGCCAGGGTTGCCAGAAGTCGGCGTCATGGCGGCGGCGATAGCCGCCATAGCCCAGCCAGTGCAGGATCATGCCATTGGCCTGTAGATCCTGAACCGTGGGCGTCAGGCAGGGCTCACCACGCAAGAGGCCGACGGTGGCGAAGCCTTCCTCGCGACCCAGGGCGGCCAGCGCGTGCAGATGATTGGAGTGCGCACCGCCGAGGCTGATGAGCCCGCGGCCCTCGCCCCGGGCCAGGCGTTCGCGCCAGGGCTGCAGCTTGTAACCCTTGTTGCCGTTATGCCCGGCCGGACGCTGATCCAGGCGCAGCACCGCCAGGCGCAGGTCCCGCGCCGCCAGGGCGGCGAGCTGCACCTCCTGGAGCGCGGCGGGCCGGAGAAAGGTCATCAGCCAGGCGCTCAGAGATTGGCGACGTCACCATCGCTGTCATCGCCGCGGTGCTCGGCGCACAGGGTCGAGCGCAGCGGATCGAACTGGGCGGGATGTTCCACCCGTACCACCGGCCGCCCGCAGCGCTCGCCCTCTACCTCGGCCTGGCAGACCGGCTGCTGGTGATGTTCCAGCCAGCGCTGGTACTGCTCACGACTGACCTTGCAGTGCTCGGCGACATAACCCAGGGGATCGGTGCTGAAACGCGGAACGTCCTGGCGACTGAGGATCAGATGACCGGCGCCGGGCTGGAAGGTGACGAACAGGATGCCCTGGCGCGCCAGGCGCTCCAGCTGGCCTTCGTTGCTGTCGCCGATCAGCTGGGTGCAGCGTTCGCGCAGCTGGCGGATGTCTTCCTGCAACTGGCCGTCCAGCTCGTCGCGGTACTTGAGTTCCACCTCGCGGATGGTCAGCTGGTTCTTCAGCTCGCCCACGGCGGCGGCCACCCGGGCCTCGCTCTCGGCTTCGGACTGGATGCGCAGCGCCTCGATCTTGTAGAGGGCGTTGCGCTCCAGGGTGCGCATCTGCTCGTTGAGTTCTTCGCGCTGCTGGCGAGCCTGCTCGTGCTGCTGCTCCAGGTGCTGGGCCAGGGCGGCATAGCGCACCTCCAGCTCGGCCTTGGCCGCGCGCACGTCGTCGGCGTCGCGCTGCAGACGCGCCAGGTCTTCCTGGTGCTGGCGGGTCAGGGTCAGCAGCCGGGTGCGCTGACCGGCGATCAGCTTGTCCAGCGCCTCCTGGTGTTCCTGGGCGAGGATGCGGCGGACCCGTTCGAGACGGGCCTCGACGTCGATGCCGTCGGCGGCACTGGGGTGGTATTCCCCGGCCAGCTCCACCTCGCCATCGCGCGGCGCGACCAGGCCCAGGCAATCGCGGATCGCCTGCCAGTCGTCATGCTCGGCCTCGCTGCGTGGATCCCAGAGATCACCCTGGTGCCAGGAAATCGGACAATGACTGCGACTGGCCAGGCGGATCGGTCCGGCGCCCAGGTCGGGGCCGACATCGCCGCGCTCGGCCAGCTCGCCCAGCGGCAGGTCCCATTCCGGCAGCGGTTTGCCCTGGGCATCGAAGGCCAGCAGGAAAAACACCGCGGCCTTGACCCGGCGGTGATCGTCCAGCAACAGATAGACGAAGCGATGGCGCCGTCCGGCGCAGTCGAGCAGCGTCTGGTCGCCCTGCCAGAGCGCCTGAAAATCGGGAAACAGCAAGGCGCGATTCACACCCTGGTCGCCGAACCCCAGCACCACCGGGGTCAGTACCGCCTCTTCGTTCAACGTCTCTGCCATCTCTCGCCGCGTGCTCTGTCGATCCCACATGAATACCGAGGCCGGCGTCTCGCCAGCTGGCGACCGGACCTGCGTCCGCCCGCCGACCTCTGGCGGCGACGCGGTCGACCCGCGTCTCCGCCCGACTTCTCCGACGCGCCGGGCCCCCACCCGACGCATCAGGACGGCAGCTTAGCCAATCCTGGTCGGCGGGATGGAAGAGAGGGCAGACATTGGGACGAGGGTCGGTCCGGAACCGATGTTATGCGGAATGGATCACAGAAATCATCCCTGATTGCAACGAAGAGTTACAGCTCGGCGGCCAGGCGAATGGCCTGATCGATGGCGCGCTTGGCATCGAGTTCAGCGGCGACATCCGCGCCACCGACCCGATGCACCGCCACGCCCGCGCCGAGCAACTCGTCTTCCAGCTCGCGCAGGGACTCCTGGCCCGCGCAGAGCACGACGTTGTCGACGTCCAGCACCTGCTCGCTGCCATCGGGCAGCCGCAGGCGCAGGCCGGCGTCGTCGATACCCAGGTATTCCACCCCGCCCCACGCCTGGACGCCACGCTGCTGCAGGCGCGCGCGGTGGATCCAGCCAGTGGTCTTGCCCAGCCCCTTGCCGGGTTTGCCCGGCTTGCGCTGCAGCAGCCAGACCTCGCGCGGCACCGCCGGCGGCGTGGCCGGGGCCAGCCCGCCGCGACTGCTGAAACTGGGGTCTATGCCCCACTCGCGGTAGAAGGCGGTGATGGGTTCCGCCTGCTGATGGCCATGGGTGAGGAAATCCGCCACGTCGAAGCCGATGCCGCCGGCGCCGATCAGTGCCACCCGCCGCCCTACCGGCTTGCGCTCCAGCAGGACGTCCAGGTAGCCCAGGACCTTGGGGTGGTCGACCCCCGGAATGGGCGGCACCCGTGGCGTCACCCCGGTGGCCAGGATCACCCCGGCGAAGCCCCCGGCCTGCAATTCGGCGGCGCTGACGCGATGGTTGAGGCGGACATCCACCGCCAGTCGCTCCAGGCGACGCTGGAAATACCTCAGGGTCTCGCCGAATTCTTCCTTGCCGGGAATGCGCCGGGCGACATTGAACTGGCCACCGATACGCTCGCTGGCCTCGAACAGCACCACCTGGTGGCCGCGCTCGGCCAGGGTGCAGGCGGCCGCCAGGCCGGCTGGCCCGGCGCCGACCACGGCGAAGGTGCGGACCTCGACGGCGGGCAGGATCTGCAACTCGGTCTCGTGGCAGGCGCGCGGGTTGACCAGGCAGCTGGTCAGCTTGCCGGCGAAGGTGTGATCCAGGCAGGCCTGGTTGCAGGCGATGCAGGTATTGATCTCGTCGGCGCGGCCGGCGGCGGCCTTGGCGACGAAATCGGGGTCGGCCAGCAATGGCCGGGCCATGGACACCAGGTCGGCCTGGCCGGCGGCGAGGATGGCCTCGGCCACCTCGGGGGTGTTGATGCGGTTGGTGGCGATCAGCGGCACCCGCACCCGGCCCTTGAGCTGGGCGGTGACGGCGGCGAAGGCGCCGCGCGGCACCAGGGTGGCGATGGTGGGGATGCGCGCCTCGTGCCAGCCGATGCCGGTGTTGATCAGGCTGACCCCGGCGTCTTCCAGACAGAGCGCCAGCTGCAGGCATTCCTCGGGGGTGCTGCCCTGTTCCACCAGATCCAGCAGCGAGAGGCGGAAGATGATCAGGAAATCCGGGCCGGTCGCCATGCGGATGCCTTCGACGATGGCCAGCGGCAGGCGGCAGCGCCGGGCGAAGTCGCCGCCCCAGCGATCCGTGCGGTGGTTGGTCCGCGCGGCGATGAACTGGTTGATGAAGTAGCCTTCGGACCCCATCACCTCGACGCCGTCGTAGCCGGCCTGCAGCGCCAGCGTGGCACAGCGGACGAAGGCAGCGATCTGCCCCTCCACCTCGGCCTCATCCAGCTCGCGTGGGGTGAAGGGATTGATCGGCGCCTGCAGCGCCGAGGGCGCCACCAGCTGGGGGTTATAGGCATAGCGACCGGCGTGCAGGATCTGCAGGCAGATACGCCCGCCGGCGGCGTGGACCGCGTCCGTTACCGGCCGATGGTGCTCGGCCTCCTCGGCCGTGGTCAGCTTGGCCGCGCCCTTGGCCACCGCCCCCTCTTCGTTCGGCGCTATGCCGCCGGTGACGATCAGCCCCACCCCGCCCCGCGCTCGCTCGGCGAAGAAGGCGGCCATCCGCGCGAAGCCGCCGGGTCGCTCTTCCAATCCGGTGTGCATGGACCCCATCACCACGCGATTGCGCAGGGTGATCGACCCCACGGGCAGGGGTTCGAGCAGATGCGGATAGCTATCAATAGGGGTGGTATTACGGGGGGCAAGCTCGATCATGGCGGTCTCCGGTGGTTGGCCTTTCTGGGAAAGCCTGGCGCCACGATAGGAGCAGCGTGGTCTGGCCTCAATCACCGGAAATGACAACCTCTTTACCCAAATGTACAGCCACCCCTTGGCAGTGGCGGCCTGGTCTCCTACCCTGAGCACCTTTATCTCGCCCGGCCCGGGAGGCTGGGACCGCTCTGGAGTGCCGATGCGCAAGCTCGTGTTCCTGGTGCTGATCGCCCTGTTCGCCGTGCTGGCGGGCTGGGTGGCCCAGCGGCCAGCCTTCCATTACCTGTCGGATCTGCGCAGTAGCCTGGCGGTGGACCTGACCACCACGCCAGCGGCGGCCACCACCGGCAACCTGCTGGGGATCGAGCCCGAACTGGTCGCCCTGGACTATGGCAATCCCGCGCGATTGCGCCTCAAGCTCGATGCATACCTGGCCAATGCACGGCGCCTGGGCCTGATCGGCGCCCAGACCATCGTGGTGCTGCCCGAGCATCTGGGCACGCCCCTGGCGCTGATGGGCGAGAAGCCCGAGGTCTATGCCGCGGCGCGCAGCGAAGAAGCCATCCAGTGGCTGCTGCTGGGCAACCCATTGCGGGTGGCTCGCGCCTGGTTCCAGGCCGAAGGCGACCGGCGCCTGGCCGACAGTCTGTTGCGCATGAAGGCCTGGGACATGGCCAGCGCCTATCAGCAGCTCTTCGGCGGCCTCGCCCGCCAGTACGGCGTCACCCTGGTGGCCGGCTCCATCGTCCTGCCCGGTCCGACCCTGGTCGACGGCGAATTGCAGGTGGGTACGGGACCTTTGCGCAATGTCACCCTGGTCTTCGGACCCGACGGCAAGGTGCTCGGCCAACCGCTGGTGCGACCGCTGACGGCCAGGGACAGCGGTGACGATCTCAGCCCGCCCCTGCTGCGACTGGAGACGCCGCTGGGCCGTCTCGGCGTCATCCAGGGTAGCGACACCGGTCGCGCCAGGGTGCTCGACGATCCCCAGGTGGAGCTGCTGGCGATCCCCGCCCTCGCCTCGGGCGCCACCCCGGCACCGGCACCCTTCGACATCCAGCGCCTGCGCGCCGCCGGCATCCGCGCCGCCCTGGAAGTGCAGCTGCGCGGCCGCCTCTGGGAATGGCAGGCCGACGGCGGTAGCCAGGCCTTCACCCCGGATGCGACCGCGGCCACCGACTCCACCCAGGCCGGAAGCAAGCTGATCAATCTGCGGCTATGAGCGCGCCGGCGCTGCGCCTGGGCGACCTTTCCACCGGCTTCGTGCTGGCGCTGGCGGCCGCCGTCGTCCAGCGGGACGCCGATGCCGCCGGCCTGCTGGCACGCTTCGGCCTGACCGCGGCGCGGCTGGCCGAGCCTGGCGGACGGCTGTCGATCCCCCACTACATGCGCCTGGGCCATGCCGCCCTGGAACTGACTGGCGATTCGGCGCTGGGGCTGGCCATGGGCCGGGCGATGCGACCGGCCTTTCTCGGTCTCGCCGGCATCACCGTGGGCCAGGCACCGGACGTGCGCCATGCCGCCGAAACGCTGCTCGGGCTGGAACCGCTCTATGGCCGCAACTACCGGGGCCAGTCGCGCTATGCGGCCCAGGGCCGCGACGCCTGGCTGCATTTCTATAGCATTAGCCCCTACAACGGCTACAACCGCTTCGTGGTGGACGTGGTGCTCAGCGCCTGGCTGGCGCTGCTGAGCGCGGTCGCGAAACGCTCGCTGCAACCGCGCCGCGTCCTCATCGAATACCCCGCACCGGCGGACGTGGCACCCTACGAGGCCGCCTTCGGCTGCCCGGTGGAATTCGGCGCCGCCGAGAATGCGCTCCTGCTCGATGCCGCGACCCTGGCCCTGCCCGGGCCCGAGCATTGCCCGGCCACCTGGCGCCAGCTGCTGGCGCTGAGCGAAGCCGAACACGGCCGCCTGACCCGCACCCGGGGTCTCACCGAGCGGGTGGTCGAAGTCATGGGGCCGCTGTTGCGGCACGGCGAGCCGACCCTGGAACAGATCGCCAGCCGGCTGCGTCTGCCCTCCTGGACGCTGAGGCGCAAGCTGGCCGAAGAAGGCACCCAGTACCGCACCCTGCTCAACCTGACCCGCCGCGACCTGGCGCTGGCCTATATCCGCGATACCGAGGCCAGTTTCGGCGAGATCGCCTATCTGCTCGGCTTCGCCTCCCCCGCCGCCTTTCAGCGCGCCTTCAAGCGCTGGACCGAGCAGACGCCCGGCGACTGGCGGCGTCTCCAGCGGCAGGGAATGGCCAACTGAAGGGAGCATAGGCAAGGATCAAGGGTCGTAACTTGCTGATCCTTCATCAGGACCATTGTCGCCCCATGCCGAACTTCCTGCTCGCCCTGTTGCTGCTGTGCCTGGCGTTGCCCCTGCGCGCCGCCGAAACCCCTGCCCCGGCCCCGGCCCCGGCCCCGGCCGGCCTCGATCCCCAGCAGGCGCGCCAGGTCGCGGCCCTGCTGCAGGATCCGCAGCGCCGCCAGGAGCTGATCCTGACCTTGCAGGCCATCGCCAGCCAGCCGGCGAGCGCGACCGGGACGAAGGCGGCGCCGGCGGCTACGACAACCGCCGCCACTGCGCCAGCGGCAGCCGCCCCGGCGGCAGGCGAGGAAAAGGCGCTGGTACCGCTGGAAGCCAATGGCCTGATCGCCCAGACCCTCAGTCGCGTCGGTCGCTGGGCCGACAACCTGGGCAGCGAGCTGAACCAGGTGCAGCGGGCCGTGCGTACCCTGCCCGACTGGTCGCGCGCCAGCTTCACCTCCGAAGCGGGTCGCCGCGCCCTGCTGCAGGCCCTGCTGACCCTGGCCACCCTCTTTGCCGCCGGCCTGGTGGGCGAGTGGCTGATCCATCGGGCGCTCCAGCGCCCGCGGCAACGGCTGCAGCGCCATGCCGATCTTGCCGACACCCGCGCCCGGCGCCAGGCCCAGCAGCAGGCGGCCCGGCAGCCCCCGCCCGCGGCCTCGGTACCGGCGGCCGAGGAGGCCGCCACCCGCCCGGCCGAAGCCGCGGTGGCCCTGGTCAAGACCCAGCGTGATGGCGTGGATCAACTCGAAGAAGTGCCCATCGCCCCATCCGACAGCGCCGCACCTGCGCCAGCCGCACCGGCGACCGAGTCCACCGCCACTGCCACTGCCACCGATCCCGCACCCGCCAACCGCGCCCGACCCAGCGCCGAGGAGCACTGGACCACCCTGCGGCACCTGCCCTTCGCCCTGGGACTGCTATTGCTGGAACTGCTGCCGCTATTGGCCTTCTGGGCCACGGCGGCGCTGCTGATCCACTATCTGGTGGGTTCGGATGCCAATCAGCGCGAGCTGGTTGGTGGCTTCCTCGGTGCCTATCTCACCACCCGCCTGGTGCTGATCGTCATCCGCCTGCTGATCGATCCCGCCGCCCACGGCATCCGCCTGCTCAAGGTCAGGACGGCCCTTGCCTGTACCCTGCTGCGCTGGCTGCACGCCTTCGTCGCCCTGATCACCTTCGGCCTGGCGCTGGCCCAGGCCGCGGACATCCTGGGTGCCAACGAAGAGGGCCGCGAAGCCATCGTCAAGCTGGTCTCGCTGCTGGCCCACCTGTTGGTGGTGGGGCTGATCTTCCATGTCCGCCGTCCGGTGGCCACCCGTATCGCCGGGCGCCAGGATGGCAGTGGCGCCCTGACCGTGCTGCGCGCCTGGCTGGGTCAGGTCTGGGCCGTATTCGCTGCCGTGTTCGTCATGGGTGGCTGGACCATGTGGGCACTGGACATCGAGAATGGGCTGCCGCGGCTGATGAATTTCGTCGCGCTTTCCGCCGGCATCGTGATCCTCGGGCGCCTGGCGGCGGTGTTCCTGCTCGGCCTGCTGGGTCGGCTGTTCCAGCCCGCCACCCCCGAAGGCGGCAGCGCTAGCGACGTGCACCTGCAGCGCTACTATCCGCTGGCGCGCTGGCTGGTGGGCGTGATCGTCACCCTGATCACCGCCCTGGCCCTGTTCCAGTCCTGGGGCTGGGGCGTGCTGGACTGGTTCGGTGACGGCAGCATCGGGCGCAGTCTGCTGTCCGCCTTTCTCACCATCCTCATCGCCGCCGTCATCGCCGTGGTGGTCTGGGAAGGCGCCAACGCCACGGTGAATCGTCGGCTGAGCAGCTGGAACGAACGCGGCGACACGGTGCGGGCCGCCCGCCTGCGTACCCTGCTGCCCATGCTGCGCACCGGCCTGTTCATCCTGGTCGCACTGATCGTCGGCCTGACCGCCCTGAGCGAGCTGGGCATCAACACCACGCCACTGCTGGCCAGTGCCAGCATCATCGGCGTGGCCCTGGGCTTCGGCTCGCAGAAGCTGGTGCAGGACTTCATCACCGGTATCTTCCTGCTGCTGGAAAACGCCATGCAGGTGGGCGACTGGGTCACCGTGGCCGGGGTCTCGGGCACCGTGGAGTACCTGTCGATCCGCACCGTGCGCCTGCGCGCCGGTGACGGCTCCCTGCACATCGTGCCCTTCAGCTCGGTGTCGGCGGTCAACAACATCAACCGTGGGTTGGGCAACGCCGCCCTGCGCATCAGCGTGGGCTACGCAGAAGACATCGAACGCGTCATCGCCGAACTCAAGGACATCGGCGCCGGCATGCGCGCCGACGAGGCCTTCAAGGACCTCATCCTCGCCGATCTGGAGATCTGGGGCGTGGACGCCGTCGACGGCTCCATGGTGACCATCGCCGGGCAGATGAGATGCCTCGACAAGGGCCGCTGGGGCGTGCAGCGCGAACTCAACCGCCGCATCCTCGAACGCTTCCGCGAACGCGGCATCGAGATCGCCAATCCGCGCGCCAGTCTGCTGCTGCCCAGCGAAGCCGGTATCGTGCCCTCCTCGCCCATCCAGCCACGGCCTGCGGAGTAACAGCTGTGCAATACCGTCAAGACGCCTTCAACGGCCTGATCATCGACGCCGCCTCGCTGCCCACTACCCGCGAGGCCTTCGCCCCGGCGCTGGCCGAGTTGCTCGCCGACGCCCGCCGCGACGGACGCAATCTGATCTGGCTGACCCTGCCGCTGGCCCTCGGCGAGCTGGTCGGCGTGGCCACCAGCGCCGGTTTCGTCTTTCACAACTGCCTGGAGCAGGAACTGACCCTGGTCTGGCGCGGCACGCCCACCGCCTTCGCGCCCTTCGTGCCGACCCACAGCCTGGGCGTTGGCGGCCTGGTGCTCAATGCCCGTGGTGAACTGCTGGCGATCCGCGAACGCGGCAGCCAGGGCTACAAGCTGCCGGGGGGCCATGTCGAGCTGGGTGAAGACCTGGCGCCTGCGGTGATCCGCGAGGTCTGGGAGGAAACCGGCATCCACAGCGCCTTTCGCAGCGTGGTCGGCCTGGTGACCACCCACCCCTACCGCTTCGGCAAGTCCAATCTCTATGTGGTCTGCCGCCTCGACCCCCTGAGTGCCGACATCGCCATCCAGGATCCGGACGAGATCGCGGACGCCCGCTGGCTGGCGTTGCCCGACTACCTGGCAGATCCGGGCAACAGCGCCTTCAATCGCGAACTGGTGCGCAGCCTGGCGCGGGCGGAGGGCCTGCAGTCGAGCGCGTTGAACAGCGAGCGCTATCCCAAGGCCGAGGTCTTTCTGGCTCAGCCGTCGAAGGACTGATCCATGCTTTCGGCCGGATGGGCGTCGCGCGGACGACCCACCGGGCGGGCGGGAATGCCCACCACCGTGGTGTGGGGCGCCACCGGATGCAGGACCACGCTGTTGGCGCCGATCTTGGCGCCTTCGCCGATCTCCAGATTGCCGAGGATCTTGACCCCGGCGCCGATCATCACCCCGCGACGCACCTTGGGATGGCGATCGCCCTGCTCCTTGCCCGTACCGCCCAGGGTCACCTGTTGCAGAATGGAGACGTCGTCCTCCACCACCGCGGTTTCGCCGATGACGATGCCGGTACCGTGGTCGAGCATGAGGCCGTGCCCCAGCCGCGCCGCCGGATGGATGTCGATGGCCAGCAGCCGATTGCAGCGCGCCTGCAGGTGCAGGGCCAGCAGCCGCTCGTCGTTGTGCCAGAGGGCATGGCTCAGGCGCTGGGTCTGCAGTGCCAGGAAGCCCTTGGAGAACAGAAAGATCTCCAGCAGGCTGGCATAGGCCGGATCCCGTGCCAGCACCGCTTCCAGGTCCGCGCAGGCCGCCAGGGTCAAGGCCGGCCACTCGGCGTGCAGGGCAGCGAAGCGTTCGGCGAGGGCCTCGGCCTGCCGTGGATCCTCCGCCAGGGCCTCGGCGCAGCGCCGGACCAGGGCGGCGGCCAGATCGACCGGCTGCAGCAGCGCTCGCGTCAGACCCTCGGCCAGGGCCGGGGCGTCGCGGCGCCCGGCCTCGGCCTGGGCGCGCAGGAGTTGCCAGAGTTCGGGAGCGGAGCGAGGCGGCATGGCGGGACAGGGTCCTTAACGAGGGGCGCCAAGCTTAGCGGGCGCGGCTGGTAACGTCTTGTACATCAGGGTGGTGCTGTCACGGCGTTCGGGTTGGCGGGCATCCAGGGCATAGCCGGGAATCCTGCCGACCACCTGATAGCCCAGCGACAGATAGAGCGGCTCGGCATGGTCGTCGCTGCGGGTGTCCAGGGTCAGCAGTTCCCGCCCCTGGGCCTGGGCGGCCGCCTCCACCGCCTGCATCAGCCGGCGTGCCAGTCCCTGGCGACGGCAGTCCGGATGCACCAGCAGCTTGACCACGTCTGCGCGGTGCGGCTGATTGGCCGGGGTATCCAGGACCAGTTGCACGCTGCCGACCACGCGGCCGTCCTGCAACGCGGCGAACAACAGCCGGGTGCCCCGGGCCAGGCCCGGGGCCACGGCTTCGGTCCAGAAGCGCCGGTTTACAGCCTCGGCCAGCGGCAGGATGAAGCCGATGCTGGCGCCCTGCCCGACACAGGCGGCCAGCAGTTGCTGGAATTCATTCAGATGACTCGTGAAAGCGGCGGCGTCGAGCTGTTCGATACGCAGGGAAGCACTCATGGACACACCTCAGATCATGAACAGGAGATAACGGGCGCCCGCCGGGCCGCTGAGGAAGCGACTGCCACCCCAGAGGCGATAGCGCAGGCAGTCGCCGACTCCCAGCCGATAGGGCTGCTCTTCGATCCACAGCTGCAACTCGCCTTCGAGCAGGAGCAGATGGTGTTCGAGGCCTGGCCGGGGTGATGCCTGATAGCGGATATCCACTCCCGGCCCCAGCTGGCTCTCGATGACTTCACCCGCCAGGGCCTGGGCCGGCGGCGAGACCGAACGACGGGTGAAGGCCTGCCCGGGATCGGCCCAGATCTGCTGCGCCTGGCGCTCGACCTGGGCCGGATAAGCGCTTTCCACGCTATGCAGCAGGCGCGTCAGGGTCAGGCCGTAGGCCGAACAGAGCTGCCCGAGAACCGCCGTGGTCGGGCTAACCTCGGCGTTTTCCAGCCGAGACAGTGTCGCGCGACTGACCCCGCTCAGGGTTGCCAACTGCTCCAGTGACAGATCGTGCTCCAGGCGCAGGGCCTTCAGCCGGACGGCAAGACGTTGATCAAGCATGGTCACCTCCCAATTTAGGGATTTTTTCTCACATTCGGGAAAATTTGGAAAGTTTTTTTGCAAGATTCGCCTCACTGGACTTGTTGACCAACTTCCTATCGCATTAAACTTTATCGGAAGAATTATATCGCCGATTGTCCAGCACCCTGATCGATCGACTCAATTTCCTGGTGAAGCGCTCTGGCTTGGCTGTCGCCCCATTATATCGTCAGGCGAACAGCGTTATCCTGTAACGGCAATGAGAAACGGCGCTATTGAATCGGCGATAAATTTACGCGTGAAAAAAGAACAAGCTCCTGGCGAAGACGTCTGAATCAAGACTGCGGCGAAGCCCAGCCCGGATAAGCCCTGCAGCCAGATGCAACAAGACATTTCAGCCTATGACAGACAGCCTGCTGGAATACTGTCGCTCTGCTCGCCGATTCTTCTACAGCTCCTGTACAAGTTGCGGCCTGACGGCTCTAGCCAGGCTATCGTTAAATAAAAGTCTATATTTAACTTGCACGTCGTATAACAAAAATCCCCTTTATCACCTCGCTCGAACTCGCCTTCCATACCCCCACTCTCAATAACCGAAACGCCTAGCCTTTGGGGAGCGCGGCGTTCGACTCTTCAATAATTGAAAGTGGGAGAAGTTCTGATGGCCAACAAGAGCAGCAATCCAGGCAACTTCGCCAACAATCGCGATCGCGCCGCCGAGGCTGGTCGCAAGGGTGGGCGTGCCAGCGGCGGCAATTTCGCCAACAATCCGACACGGGCTTCCGAAGCCGGGCGCAAGGGTGGCCAGAACAGCCATGGCACTCGCCGATCCGAAGCGGCGAATGACGCCGAGGCGACCTGAACCGCGTTCCTCGACGCTGTCCGGCAGCCCTCCAGGCATGGCAAGACCTGGCAGGCTGCCCTTTCCGTGGTCGCTGTTCCATCGCTGCCGGCACTGCAGGCTCCTGAGCCCCGAAGTGCGTTACAACTCACACAAATGCATGACCGTGCTACTTTTATCGGACAACCCGAGTGCTCCCCAGGGCTCACTCTTTCCGCCTCTGTCCGTCTGCGCCGGTGCCCATGCTCAACAACATTCGCATCCAGAACAAACTCTTCGCCGGCTTCGCCGCCATCATCGCCCTGGTGGTTCTGCTGCTCTGGCTGACCTATGCCGCCTTGCAGAGCCTGGTCGACGCCAATCGCTGGGACCGGCACACCGCCGAGGTGCTGCTGTCGGTCACGACGCTGGACAACAATCTGCTCGAGACCCGGGCCAAGCTGCGCAACTACTGGTATTCCGGCTCCACTGCGGACGCCGACGTCGCTCGTCAGGCACTGGGGCCCCTGGCCGCAGCCGTGCGCGTGCCGCAGCGGCTGACTCAGGACAATCCCGACCAGCAGCAGCGCTTCGCCCGCCTCACCGCGGACCTCGACACCTGGCGGCAGCAGACCTTCGAGCCCCTGTTGCGCCTGCGCGACACCGGCAACCTGTCACCGGTACAGCTGGCCAACGAGCCCCTGATCACCGCCCTGACGAGCCAGGTCGCGGCCATGCGTCAGCAGATCCAGACCATCGGCGACGAGGAGCGCCGCCTGTACGCGCAACGGGCGGACCATACCGAGGAGGTGCGCAATCAGCTGACCTGGACCCTGGTCGCCGGTGGCGCCCTCTGTGTGCTGCTGGCCGCCCTCATCGCCTGGCTGCTGTCCCATCACCTGCTGCGCTCGGTACGCCGGCTGACCGATACCGTGGCGCGCATTTCCGCGGGTGACAGCGGCGCTCGCGTGGCTGTCCAGGGCCGGGATGAACTCGCCCAGGTAGGCCTGGCCTTCAATCAGATGGCGCAGCAGATCCAGGATGACCATGCCCGCGAGCAGGTGCTGATGCAGCGCCTGCGGGCCGATGTCGACGACCTGCTCGGATTGGTCAGCAAGGCCGCCGCCGGTGACCTCACCGGGCGGACCGCGGTCAGCGGTGACGACGCCATCGGCCAGCTCGCCCGCGGCCTGAGCAAGATGATCGAGGACCTGCGCGGCATGCTCGCCAAGGTGCAGCGCGCCGGTATCCAGGTGACCTCTTCCACCACCGAGATCGCCGCTTCCTCTCGCCAGCAGGAGGCCACCAGCATCGAGCAGGCGCAGACCAGCGTTGAGGTGCTGAGCACCACGCGGGAAATCGCCGCCAACGCCAATGCCCTGGTACGCACCATGGAAGAAGCCGTGCAGGTGGCGGACGAGACCACCGAGGGCGCGGAACAGGCGCGCAGCAGCCTGGCGAGCATGGACGGCACCATGCAGCGCATGGTGGCCGCCACCGATTCCATCAATGCCAAGCTCGCCGCCCTGTCGGAGAAGTCCAGTCACATCAACAAGGTGCTGACCACCATCACCAAGGTGGCCGACCAGACCAATCTGCTGTCGCTCAACGCCGCCATCGAAGCGGAAAAGGCCGGTGAGGCAGGACGCGGTTTCTCGGTGGTGGCCACCGAGATCCGGCGCCTGTCCGACCAGACCACCGCGGCCACTGATGACATCGAGCAGATGCTCAAGGACATGAATTCCGCGGTCTCTGCCAGCGTCATGGGCATGGACAAGTTTTCCGAGGAAATCCGCCGCAGCGTGCAGGAGGTGGCCAGCGTCAGCGATCAGCTGGCCGAGGTGATCGAGGACGTGCAGAAGCTGCCGGCACGCTTCGACATCGTGCTGGAGGGCATGCAGTCCCAGGCGGTGGGTGCCGGCCAGATCGCCGAGACGATCACCCAGCTCAACGACAGCACCCAGCAGACCACCGAGGCGCTCAAGGCCACCAGCGAGGCGGTCCAGTATCTGCAACAGGCGGCCCAGGACCTGCAGAGCAGCGTCGCCACCTTCTCGGTCACCCGTTGACCATGCAGATCCTGATCTTCCAGCTGGCCGATGCCGCGGCAGCCCTGCCGACGACGGCGATCCGCCAGGTGCTGCCCCTGCTGCAGCTCACCCGCTTCCCCGCGGCCCCAGCGGGCGTCGCCGGCCTGATGAACCTGCACGGCACGGCGATCCCGGTGGTCGATGTCACCGCCATGAGCGGCGGCGCGGGTGCCCAGGCGCGCCAGGACACCCGCATCCTGCTGGTGGATTTCAACTTGCCCGAGGGCCGTAGCCGTCCGCTCGGACTGGTGGTGGAAGGCGTCGCCGGCGTGCGCCGGATCACCGCTCGCGCGCCACGGCCGGCAGGCGTCCGGTTGCCCGACTATCCCTGGCTCGGCGAGGTGCTGGAGACACCCGAGGGCCTCTGGCTGTGGCTGGAGCCGGATCGTCTGCTTTCGCCGAGCCTGGCCGCCCTGCTGTTCCAGGAGGCCGCGTGAAGCTCGATCCCCGGCTGGCGCCCCTGGTGCGGGCGCGTACCGGCCTGGCCATCGCCGACGACATGCTCGGTCGCGCCATCCGCCAGCGCCTGCGCGAGCGCCAGGAGAGCGATGCGGAGGGCTACATGGCGCGCATCCTCGACGACGAAGCCGAATTCGCCGATCTGCTGGACCTGCTGGTCATTCCCGAGACCTGGTTCTTTCGCGATCCCCAGGCCATCGCCCACGCCGCCCGCTTCGCCCAGGAACGCCATGCCCGCAGTGGCGTGCCGGTGCGGCTGCTCAGCCTGCCCTGCTCCACCGGGGAAGAGCCCTACACCCTGGCCATGGCGCTGTTCGATACCGGTCTGCCGGCTGCGGCTTTCGAGGTGACCGCGGTGGACATCAACGAGCCGTCCCTGGAGCGCGCCCGCCGCGGCCTCTATGGGCGCAATTCCTTTCGCGCTCGCGACCTGAGCTTTCGCGATCGCTATTTCGACCCCGAGGGCGATCGCCATCGCCTGGCCGAACGGGTGCGCAATCAGGTGCGTTTTCGCCAGGGCAACATCCTGCAGCTGGGCAGCCTGCGTGACGGCACCGCCTTCGACGTGGTGCTCTGCCGCAACCTGCTGATCTATTTCGACGACCAGACCCAGGGCCGCGCCCTCAGTCACCTGGCCGCGCTCATGCACGACGACGGCCTGCTCTGTGTCGGCAGTTCGGAGATGGTCAGCGCCATGCGTCACGGCTTCGCCAGCCTGGGCGTGGCCCACGCCTCCGCCCTGGTCAAGCGCCAGGCCGTCGCCCCCGAACAGCCGCGCCCGCCCGCGCCGGCCGCGCCGCCCCGGCGCAAGGCCGCACCGCGCCCACCTGCGGCGGCGGACCTGCCTGCGCGCCTGCGCGCCAGAAGCACGCCTCCACCGGCCCCGACTCCCCCCGTCTCCGCCGGCCCTGCGCCGCTCGACGAAGCCCAGCGCCTGGCCGATGCCGGACGCGGCGCCGAAGCCGAGGCGCTGTTGCGCAACCTGCTCGAGACGGATCGCAGCCAGGCCGGGGCCCACTTCCTGCTGGCGCTGATCCTGCCCGACGCCCGCGCCGCCGAAGCCGAGCGGGCGCTGCGCCAGGCCCTCTATCTGGAACCGGGGCACTATCCCGCCCTCTGTCGCCTGGCGCTGATCTGTGAAAGAGCCGGCCGACTCGACGAAGCCGGACGCCTGCGCGAACGGGCCGCGCGCATCCAGACCCGCGCCGGTGACGAGGCATGAGCCTGAACCGCGAACTCAGCGCCCTGGAGCGCGCCGCCTGGGCCGAGCACTATGCCGAGCCTCTGGACGATCGCCAGGCGCGCTCGGCCAGTGCGCTGGTCTTTCGCCTCGGCGCGGAATGGCTCGGGCTGCCGGGCAGTTGCCTGGTGACCGCCACCGAACCCACCGCCGTGCACCGCGTCCCGCACCGGCGTTCGCCGCTGCTGCGCGGCATCGTCCCGGTGCGCGGCCAATTGCAGCCCTGCATCGCCCTGGAGCTGCTGCTGGCGGTGGCGCCGGCTGAGCAGACCCGTGGCTTTCCGCGCCTGTTGCTGCTGCATGTCGGTCATCGTGACTGGGCGGTACAGGTGGACGAGGTGCTGGGCCTGCAGCGCTATGCCCCTGGCGAGGTGCAGCCGCCGCCAGCCACCTTGGGCGGTGAATTGCTCAGCTACCTGGGCGGCGTCTATCGCGAGGGCGCGTACCAGGTCGGCCTGCTCGAGCTGACGCGCCTGGAGCGGGCCCTGGAAGAGGCGCTGCGATGAGCCAGCCACCGCGCGATGTGCGCGAGATGTCCCTCTATGACCTCTTCGCCAGCGAGGTGCAGAGTCACCTGCAGGCGCTGGATGCCGGTCTGCTGCGCCTGGAGCGCGACCCCAGCGACACGGGGGTGATCGAGCCGATGATGCGTGCGGCCCACTCCATCAAGGGCGCGGCGCGCATCGTCGACCTCGACGGCCTGGTGGAGCTGGCCCACGCCATGGAGGACTGTCTGGTCGCGGTCCAGGCCGGACGCCGCCAACTCGGTCCGGCGGACCTCGATCAGCTGTTTCGCTGCGTCGACGTCCTCGGCGAGGTCAGTCGCCTGGACGAGGCCGCCAGCCAGCGCTGGCAGCGCGAGCAGCGAGATAGCCAGCGGGCGCTGGCGCAGGCGCTGAGCGCTGGCGTGGGCGATCCGCTGCCAGCGGCCGCGGTCGCCTCGCGGGAACCGGCGCCTGCACCCGCCGTACCCGAAGAACCAACGCCCGATGCCGAGCGCAGCCGGGATCCGCTGCGGGTGGACAGCGGTCGCTTCAACCAGATTCTCGCCCTCACCAGCGAAGCCCGGGTCATGGGCCTCGGCCTGCATGGCCTGGTCCAGGGTTTCCAGGGCTATCGCGCGGAATTGCAGGGCCTGTTCGGCCAGGCCCAGGCGGTCAGCAGTGAATGGCGTCAGCGCCAGGAAAGCCTGCTCGATCGCTATCAGCAGCAGCTGCAGGCGCTGGAAGCCTATGAGCGGCGCCTGCTCGGCGTCTGCCAGGGGCTGCTGGACGAGGTACTCGGGGTGCGCATGCGGCCACTGCGCGATGCCGTCCAGGGCTTTCCCCGGTTGGTCCGCGACCTGGCCCGGGGCCTGGACAAGGATGCCGTGCTGCAGGTGGACGGCGCCGACACCCTGATCGATCGGGAGGTGCTGGCGCGACTGGAAAGCCCGCTCAATCACCTCTTGCGCAACGCCGTCGACCACGGTCTGGAAACCCCGGCCGAACGCCGCACCCTGGGCAAGTCCGAGTGCGGCCAGATCCGCCTGGAGGCCCGCCATGTCGCCGGGCGCCTGCAGGTCAGCCTGCACGACGACGGCCGCGGCCTGGACCTGGAGCGCATCCGCGCCGCGGTCATCGCCCGGCGCCTGAGTCCGCCGCCGGTGGCCGCCGAGCTGAGCCCGGCGGAATTGCTGGAATTCCTGCTGCTGCCCGGCTTCAGCCTCAAGGAGACGGTGACCGAGCTGTCCGGTCGCGGGGTGGGCCTGGACGTGGTGGCCGACGCCATTCGCGCCCTGGATGGCGAGGTGCGCCTGGAAACCCGCCCGGGGCTGGGCTTCAGCACCCACCTGCTGGTACCGGTCAGTCGCTCCATCGTCCGGGCGCTGATCGTCGACATCGCCGGCGAGGCCTATGCCCTGCCGGTCAATCGCATCGAACGGGTGCTGCGCCTGGATCCGGCCGAGGTGCATTCGCTGGAGGGCAAGGCCTTCTTCCTGCTCGGCGAGGATCGCCTGGGGCTGGTCGCGGCCCATCAGCTGCTGGAACTGGATGGCGCGCCGCCCACCGGCGATCT
The DNA here is from genome assembly GCF_028640935.1 of Pseudomonas sp. SHLD1. Taxonomy (NCBI): domain Bacteria; kingdom Pseudomonadati; phylum Pseudomonadota; class Gammaproteobacteria; order Pseudomonadales; family Pseudomonadaceae; genus Pseudomonas; species Pseudomonas sp. SHLD1. Next base: position 228,430 of record NZ_JAQZAD010000013.1, on the reverse strand, counting down.
CGCCGTGCTGGTGATCGGCGGTGGTGACCGGCGCTACGGTCTGGTGGTGGATCGCCTGCGCGGCGAACAGGGCCTGGCGCTCAAGCCGCTGGACGAGATCTTCGGCAAGTTGCGCTCGGTCATCGCCGGGGCACTGCTCGACGACGGCAGTCCGGTGCTTCTGCTGGACGTCGCCGACCTGCTCACCGGCATCGAGCGACTGCTCGGCGAGGGCCGCCTGCGACAGGTGCAGAGCGGTGCCGCCCTGGACAGCCGCAGGGTCAAGCGGATCCTGGTGGTGGACGACTCCCTCACCGTGCGCGAGATGGAGCGCAAGCTCCTGGAAGGCCAGGGTTATCAGGTGGAAGTGGCGGTGGACGGCATGGACGGCTGGAACGCCGTGCGCGCCGGCGAATTCGACATGCTGCTGTCGGACATCGACATGCCGCGCATGAACGGTATCGAGCTGGTGGAACTGGTGCGCCGCGATCCGCGTCTGCATGCCCTGCCGGTGATGATCGTCTCCTACAAGGATCGCCCGGAGGATCGGCTCAAGGGCATGCAAGCCGGTGCCGACTACTATCTGACCAAGGGCAGCTTCCACGACGACGCCCTGATCACCGCCGTGCAGGACCTCATCGGAGCGCCATGAGAATCGCCATCGTCAACGATCTGCTGCTCGCCACCGAGGCCTTGCGTCGCCTGCTGATCGGCGACGGGCGCCATACGGTCGCCTGGATCGCCCATGACGGCGAGGAAGCCGTGGCACGCTGCGCCGAGGACCGCCCGGATCTGATCCTCATGGACCTGCAGATGCCCCGCCTGGACGGCATCGAGGCGACGCGCCGGATCATGGCGCAATCGCCCTGCGCCATCCTCATGGTCACCGCCACCCCCGACGACTGCGAAGGGGTGTTTCGCGCCATGGGCGCCGGCGCCCTCGACGTGACCGCTACCCCGGCCCTGAGCGGCGGTGCCGATGGCGGCGCCCTGCTGCGCAAGATCGCCCGTATCGAGCCCCTGGTGCGGCTGCCCGAACGAGCCACGCGCCCGCCCCAGGCCAGCGCTGCCACGCCAAGCACCGCGGCCGAGGCCACCAGCGACAGCCTGGTGGCCATCGGTGCCTCCACGGGTGGACCGGCGGCCCTGGTCAGCCTGTTCGAGGCCTGGGCGCCAACCAAGGAGGCCAGCGTGGTGCTGGTGCAACATATCGACCGACGCTTCGCCCCCAGTTTCATCGGTTGGCTCGGCACCCAGATCGCCTGGCCGGTCACCGCCGCCATGCCGGGCGCCCTGCCAGAACCCGGTCGCGTCGCCGTGGCCCTGGGTGACGACCACCTGCTGCTGGATGAGCGCGGCCGCTTCGCCTATACCGCCGAGCCGGTGGACTACCCCTATCGTCCCTCGGTGGATGTGTTCTTTACCCAGCTCGCCAGCCACCCGCTGCGGGCCGGCAAGGCCCTGGGCATCCTGCTGACCGGCATGGGCCGCGATGGCGCCAGCGGCCTCTATGCCCTGCGCCAGAGCGGCTGCCCGACCCTGGCGCAGGACGAGGCCAGTTGCGCCGTATACGGCATGCCCGCGGCTGCGGTTAGAATGGGCGCCGCGGAGCGCATTCTCAGCCCCGCGCAGATCGGCGCCTGGCTGCAAAGACGCTTCGGCAACGGCTCGCGTAACATGACATGAAAGGTCGCCAACAGGAGCGTTGGACGGCGCAGTGGCAGGGATTGGCCAAGAAGAGACGCGGGACGCCCGACCCCGCCCGCACAAGGACTCGCAGTAATGGCCACGCATGAGGGTAACGCCCAGGACAGCCTGACCGCACCCAAGGTGCGCCTGCTGCTGGTGGACGATCAGCTGATCATCATCGAAGCCTTGCGGCGGATGATCGCCGATCAGCCCGACATCGAGCTGCATTACTGCCTGGACGCTCACCAGGCGGTCAACATGGCCCTGCAACTCAAGCCCACGGTGGTCTTGCAGGACCTGATCATGCCCGAGATCGACGGCCTGGAAACGGTCAGGCGCTTCCGCGCCGAGCCGGCCCTGCGCGACGTACCCATCGTGGTGCTCTCCTCCAAGGAGGATCCCCAGGTCAAGGCGCAGAGCTTCGCGACCGGTGCCAACGACTATCTGGTCAAGCTGCCCGACAAGCTGGAACTGCTGGCGCGGGTGCGCTACCACTCCGAAGCCCACGTCCTGCGCGCCCAGCGCGACGAGGCCTTTCGCTTCCTGCGCGAAAGCCAGCGCCAGCTCGCCGAAGCCAATATCCAGTTGCAGAAGCTGGTGGCCATCGACAGCCTCACCGGCATCAACAACCGCCGCCATTTCGACCAGACCTACGAAGGCGAATGGCTGCGCGCCCGACGCAATCGCCAGCCGCTGGCCCTGCTGCTGTGCGATGTCGACCACTTCAAGCGCTACAACGACACCTATGGCCATCTCAGCGGCGATCTCTGCCTGAAGAAGGTGGCGGCGGTGCTCACCGAGCAGCTCAAGCGCCCGGCCGATCTGGTGGCCCGCTACGGCGGCGAGGAATTCGCCATGGTGCTGCCGGAGACCGACGCCGAGGGCGCGCTCAAGGTCGCCGAAGCCTGCCGTGCCGGGGTGGAACGGCTGCAGGTGGCGCACTCCGGCAGCGACCTCGGCTTCGTCACCATTTCCATCGGCGTCGGCAGCATCCAGCCGCAGAGCGGCGACGACCACGAAGCCTTCATCGAATGCACCGACCAGGCGCTGTACCAGGCCAAGGCCGAAGGCCGCAACCGGGTGCATCTGGTCAAGGGTGGCCAGGAGCTGGCGTCCCAAGGCGTTTCGCCAAACGTCTAGAAGCTGCGACTCACCAGACGATTACGCCCTTCGGCCTTGGCCTGGTAAAGCAGGTTGTCGGCGGCCTTGAGCAGGCCGTCCGGGGTCTGTTCGGGGGTCGGACTGCAGCAGGCCAGGCCCATGCTCATGGTCAGCCAGAGACGGTCCTCCGCCAGCGGATGCGCGATGCGCAATTCGGCGATGCCCTGCCGGCAGCGCTCCAGCACCGCTTCCGCCGCCGTGCGCGTGGCGCCCGGTAGCAAGAGCACGAATTCCTCCCCGCCATAGCGCGCCAGGCAATCCCGCTCGCGGATGCGTTGCTCCAGCACCTGGGCGACCCGCGCCAGCGCCTGATCCCCGGCGCCATGGCCGTGGGTATCGTTGTACTGCTTGAAGTAGTCGATATCGAGCATGGCGATGGCCAGCGAACCCCGCCGGCTGACCGCCAGCTGCCACTCGATCGTCAGCTGCTCGTCGAAGCGGCGGCGATTGCCCACCGCGGTCAGCGGATCCATGTGCGCCAGTTCCTCCAGCAGCCGCCGCTGGCGGGCCAGCTGCAGGTGCAGCCGCACCCGCGCCAGCACGGCCAGCGGATTGAAGGGCTTCTGGATGAAGTCGCTGGCGCCCAGCTCGAAACACTCCACCTCGCGGTGCAGGTCGTAGGCCGCGGTGATGAAGATCACCGGGATGGCGCTGGTCTCGGCGCGGCGCTTGAAGAGCTGGATCAGCTGCAGACCGTCGATGCCGGGCATCACCACGTCCAGCAGGATCAGATCCGGGTGTTCGCGGGCGGCCTTGGTCAGCGCCTGGACCCCGCTCTTGGCCAGCATGATGCGCGCCTCGTTGCGCAGCAGGTCGCCGAGGACGCGCAGATTGCTCTTCTGATCGTCGACGATGAGGATCAACGGCAGCTCGGGACGACGCCCCTCCATGGGCAGCTATTCCGCCCGTTGTCCGGCCTGCCGCACCCGCCGCAGCAGATCCGCGGTGGCATCGGCGGCGTGTTCGAACTCGACGTCGTTCACCCACTCGCGGATCCGTACCACATCGGCGCTGTGGGGGGTGCTCACGCAGGCGCGCAGCAGGCTGTCGAGCACCTCCTCGGCAGCGAAATCCGAGGTCTGCAGGAGCCCGACCAGGCGTTCGAGCAGGGCTTCCAGTTCCTCCACGGAGGCCTCCTCGCCGCCGGCGACCTCGACCAGGATCTCGTCGAGAGACGCCAGGCACCGCTCGGCCTCGGCCTGCAGGCGGCGCACGTCCTCGCCGATGGGCTGGGCCAGCCGGATCCTGTTGGTCAGACGTTGCGCCGCGTCCTGCAAGGCCATGGCGCCGACATAGGCGGCGGTGGCCTGCAGGCCGTGGGCGCATTCGAACAGCGCGGTGACATCGTCGGCCGCGCGCCAGGCGGCGATCCGCCCGGGCAGTTCGGCCTGTTGCACGCGGAAATCGCGGATCAGCTGTTCATAGAGTTGGGCGCTGCCGCGCAGCAGGCGCAACGCCGACTCGGGTTCGAGCACCGCACTGGCCCGCGCCCGCGCCAGCACGCCGACTTCCTTGACGTCCACCCCCTCCTCCACCGCCTTGCGCTCGGCGCGCTGCAGCTGCTCGAGGTTGGCCCAGGCGGCGATGATGCGGAACAGCTCGGCGGGATCGAGCGGCTTGACCAGGTGATCGTTCATGCCCGCATCCAGGCAACGCTCGCGATCGCCCGGCAGGCCGTTGGCGGTCATGGCGATGACCGGCAGCGCGGCCAGCGCCGGTCGGGTGCGCAATTCGCGGGTAGCCGACAGGCCGTCCAGGCGGGGCATATGGACATCCATCAGCACCAAGTCATAGCGCTGTCGCTCCAGCTGGTCCAGCGCCGCCTGGCCGTCCTCGGCCACGTCGATCAGGATGCCGCTGCCCTGCAGGAAGCCGATGACCACCTGGCGGTTGATGGCATTGTCGTCCACCAGCAGCAGGCGAATGCCCTGCAGATCCACCACGCTCTGGCCCACCGTCGGCGCGACCACCGGCGCCAGGCCCAGGCCCGCGAGCAGGCGCTGCACGGCCGGGCCGGTAACCGGTTTGTCGAGGAGTTCCAGGCCCGGCAGATCCTCGCCCAGGCTGCGCACCTCTTCCGCCTCGTAGGGCGAGGCCAGCAGGGTCAGCGCCAGCTCCGGCTGCCGGAAGCGCAACTGGCGCGCCAGTGCCAGGCCATCCTCGGCGCCCAGGCGCCAGTCGACGATGGCGAGCTCGAAGACCGATGTGGCCATCGCCGCCAGGGCCTGCTCGGTGGATTCCGCTTCCACCACCTGCATGCCCAGTTCGCGCAGGCGCTGGCCCAGGGTGCGCCGGGCCAGGCCGTGGTCGTCCACCAGCAGGACCTGCCGTGGCGTCTGGCTGGGCAGCCGCTCGGGCTCGCCTACCACCGGCAGGGTCAGACGCAGGGTAAAGCAGGAGCCGCGCCCGGCTTCGCTGTGGACCTCGAGGGTGCCGCCCATGAGTTCGGTGAGCTGGCGGGAGATCGCCAGGCCCAGGCCGGTACCGCCGTAGCGGCGGCTGATGGAGCCATCCGCCTGGGTGAAGGGCTGGAAGAGTTGCGCCTGCTGCGCCTCGGTCAGGCCGATGCCGGTGTCTTCCACCGCCAGGCTGAAATGGGCACGACCCGCTTCGCAGACGGCGCCGACGCGGATCAGCACATGACCGCGCTCGGTGAACTTGACCGCATTGCTCAGCAGATTGACCAGCACCTGCTGCAGGCGCAAGGGATCACCCTCCAGCGCCAGCGGAATGTCCGGACCGCAGTCCAGCACCAGTTCGACGCCCTTCTCGTGGGCCTTGATGGCGCAGAGGTTGAGGGTGCGCTCGAGCACCTTGGCCAGGTTGAAGCCCAGTTGTTCGAGCTGGGTACCGCCGGCTTCGTTGCGCGAATAGTCGAGCACGTCGTTGATCACCCCCAGCAGGGTCTCGCCGGAGTCGAGGATCTTGCCGACGTGACCGCGCTGCTCGCCGGACAGCCGGGTGCCCAGGGTCAGGCGGCTGAGGCCGATCACCGCATTGAGCGGGGTGCGAATCTCGTGGCTCATGGTCGCCAGGAACAGCGACTTGGCCGCCGCCGCTTCCTCGGCCCGGATGCGCGCCTGGTCCAGCTCGAGGGTGCGCTCGCCGACGCGCTGCTCCAGGGTTTCGTAGATCTGCGCGTGCTCCAGGGAAATCGCCGCCTGGGTGGCCAGGATGCCCAGCACCTGCAGCCGACCCGGGGTGAAGGCCTGGGCCAGCAGGTTGTTTTCCAGGTAGAGGATGCCGATCAGGCGCCCCTGGCGCAGCACCGGCAGGCAACAGACCGACCGCGGGCGCCGCGCGCGAATGTAGGCGTCGCGGACGAAGCGGCCGGCGCGGGCGGCGTCATCGAGGATCACCGGTTCGCGATGACGGATCACGTGGGACACCAGGGTCAGGGGCACCAGGCCCTCGCCGGAGTCCTGTTCGTTCAGCGCCAGCGGCAGCCCCTGCAGCACCTTGGGCTCGGCCGAGCCGCTGCAGACCGATGCCTGCACCAGCCAGCGACCGCCTTCGGGCAACAGCAGCAGGCCATGCTGGGCGCCGCCCTCCTCCAGGATGATGCGCATCATCCGCGCCAGCAGCTGATCCAGCGCCAGTTCGTTGGAGATGGTCTGCAGCGACTTGAGCACCGACAGCCAGTCCAGCCGCATCATCTCGCTGGTCGACTGACTATGGGTCCGCTGCACCGTCAGGGCGTTGGCCTCGGCGGCGCGCAGCCATTGCGGGAATTCGTTCTCCAGTGCCTGGGCCTTGGCCGCGGCGCCCCAGTGCAGATAGCTGCGCTGGGCGTCCTGCAGGTAGGTCCGGGCAATCCGCGGACGCTGCTGTTCCAGCCAGAAGCGCCCATAGAGTTCCTCGGTCAGCGCCGCGCCCTGGCGGAAGCCGTGCAAGCGCGCGGATTCCAGGGCCTGCTCGTAGAGATCCATGGCGGCTTCGACCCGGCCCTCGCGGCGGGCGCGCTCGGCCGCCACCAGGTCACGCTTGTGGGCGAAGTTTTCCGGGCAGTGCGCGGCCCAGCCGTTCAGCCGTTCCTGGGCGACCTCGACCTTGGCCAGCGCCTCGCCCGCCAGTTCGCCCTCGGCCAGCAGGATCAGCGCCTGATAGAAGGCGTGCTCGGCGATGCTGAACCAGCCGAAACTCGCCGCCAGCGAGGCTTCCATAGCTTCGGCATGCTGCCGCGCCTGGGGCAGCCGGCGGAACAGCAGCGCCGCCTGCATCTTGTTGAAGTCGTAGTAGTTCAGACAGAGCACATGGCCGCTGTCCCGCATCTGCCGCACCAGCGCCGCTTCGTCCTGGCCCTCTTCGTCCCAGGTCTCCTGACCCGGGGTGAGCCCCTGCAGCAGGCGCAGCGACTGGCGCAGGATGGTGAAGATCTCCAGGGTGTTGGGATCGCCGATGCCCAGCAGGATCCGCTCGATCTCCGCGGTTTCGCCAAGGATGTCGTCCAGCGGCGCCCCGGCGTGCTGCAGGTGCTTGAGGATGTGGAAGGCGCTGTAGGCGGTGAAGATGATCTCGCCGGTGCGCTGCCCGGCGGCCAGGGCCTCACGCAGCAGGGCGACGTTGTCCGCGATGGGGCTCGACCAGGGGCTGTTGGTCACCGCGAACATGGTGTAGACCTTGCACTTGAGCGGCAGATTGCCGGTGCGGTCGACCAGGTCGACGGCCAGGCGCCCGACCTGGTAACCCATTTCGTAGCGACCGTGGAAGGCTGACAGCAGCGAGCCGTAGTTGGCATAGCCGAAGGGCGAGAGATCGCCGTTGCCGTACTGGATCGACAGCTTGACGATGCGCATGACCGCCAGCAGGCTCATCGGCAGGTCGACGTTGATCGCCGGCCCCCAGAGCAGGCCCAGCAGGCGGATCAGCAACTGGGCACGCGGGTCTTCCATGCGCGGCAGGTCGAGCAGCGCCGCCGGATGGCGCTCGGCGAGCCAGGCCTCGACCTCGGCGCTGTCGGCGCCGATGGCCTGGTTGATGGCGTCCGGCGCCTCCGGCCAGGGTTCGTCCAGCACCTGGATGCCGGCCTTGGCCACCACCAGGGCTTCGGTGAAGCGCCCGAGGCCGCTGTAGAGGTCGATCTGCAGGGCACGCACCCCGGCTTCCTCGAAGATGCTGCGCGCCCGCGGCAGTAGCACTTCGCAGATGCGCAGGGCTTCGTTGGCGTCGCCACAGAGGTGCGCGACCTCGGCCCATTCCCGATGCAGCTGGAACAGCAGCCCATGGCGGCTCTCCCAGGCCGCATCGTCGATCAGCGCGACCGCCGTGCGCAGGAAGTCCTGGGCGGCGGGATAGGCGTTGGCCTGGCGCGCCTTGCGCGCGGCCTCCAGATTGAGTTCCAGCAGCTGCAGCCGCTCGGCGGGCGTCTCGATCAGCGCCAGCGCCAGGTTGAGGTGATTGACCGCGTCCAGTCGCGTGGCGCTGCCTTCGGCGAGATAGAGCTGACCGGCGCGCAGGTGGACCCGCTCGCGCTCGGCGGGCGCCAGCAGCGAGTGAGCGGCATGGCGTACCTGATCGTGCAGGAAACTGTAGTGCGTGGGCGTCTGTTCCCCCGCCGGGCCGCCTTCGGGCTCGGTGAGCAGGCCTTCCTGCACCAGCGACTGGCAGAGGCGGCGGATGTCCGCAGGCGATTCCGCCATCAGCGCGGCGAGGCGATCGCTGGAGAAATGGGTACCCAGGCAGGCTGCCCACTGCAGCAGTTGCGAGGTGCTGGCCGGCAGCTCCTTGAGCTTGCCGACCATGAAGTCGACGACATTGTCGTAGACGTCCAGGGCCTGGAGCCGGGCCAGCTCCCAGTGCCACTGACCGTGCTCGCCGTCGAACTCCAGCAGGCCTTCCTGCTGCAGACTGCGCAGCAACTGCTCGATGAAAAAGGGATTGCCGAGGGTCTTGTCCAGGCAGAGCCCGGCCAGGGCCGCCTGCTCCTCCGCCGGCGCCGGCAGCAGCTCGGCGATCAGTCGCTCGATCTCCACGCGCGACAGCGGACCCAGCGACAGGGTGCGGATCAGCGCCGCGCCGAGCAGGCGTTCCAGGGTGCTGCCGGCGAGCTGTTCTTCACGATGGGTCGCCACCAGCAGCAGCGGCCCCTGGTCGGTGCGCGCCAGCAGCCGCTCGATCAGGCGCAGCGACGCGCTGTCGGCCCATTGCAGATCGTCTAGCCAGAGCAGCAGCGGCCGGGTGTCCGTAGCGAAGGCCAGCAGCAGCGCGATCACGGCTTCGTCGAAGCGTTGTTCGGCCTGTAGCGGCGGCAGTTCGGCCACCGGCGCCTGGGGCCCGAGCCAGCTGGCCAGTTCGGGCGAGACCTCGGTCAGCACCCCGGCGTTGCCGCCCAGGGCCGCGACCAGGCGGTCGGCGAAGGCCTCGCCCAGGCTCTGGCCGACGTCGACCAGCTCGCGCACGGCCTGGCGCAGGGCGCCATAGGGCACACCGCTGCCAAGGGTCTCGAACTTGCCGTGGGCGAGCAGCACCCGTTCACCCTGGCGGCGGACGAAGGCCTGCACCAGCGCCGATTTGCCCACCCCGGAACTGCCACTGACGAAGACGGCTTCGATCCGGCCCAGGGTCGCCCGGGCCAGCGCCTCTTCGAGCAGGCGCAGGGGCGCGCCGCGGCCCTGCAGGGTGCGTACCGGCATCAGGCGTGCCGGCGGATCCTGTTCGCCCAGGGCGAAGGGCGCCCGCTCACCGGCCTGATGGGCCGCCTGGCAGCGCTGCAGATCGCGCAGGATGCCGAAGCAGCCCTGGTAGCGTTCCTCGGCGGCCTTGGCCATGAGCTTGTCCACCAGCGCGGCCAGCATCGGCGGTACCGTCGGCACCCGCTCGACCAGCGAGGGCGCACGCATCGCCAGGTGCGCATGCACCAGTTCGAGCGGGTCCTGGGCGCGAAACGGCGGCTCGCCCGCGAGCATCTCGTAGAAGGTCACGCCCAGCGCATAGAAGTCGCTGCGATAGTCCTGGTGGCGCCCGGTCCGCCCGCTCTGCTCCGGGGCGAGATAGGTGAGCGAGCCCTCCAGACGGGCATCGCCGCCATGGACGGCGCCAAAGGCCGTGGCGATGCCCAGATCGGTCAGCCGCAGGCTGCCCGTGGTGCAGTTGCAGACGATGTTGCGCGGATTGAGATCGTTGTGGGCGATGCGCAACCGGTGCAGCCGCGCCAGGGCCCGGACGATGGCCAGCGCCCAGTCGAAGAAGTCGTCCAGCGCCAGCGGCCCGGAGGCGAGCAACTCGGCGAGGTCGGTGCCGCCGATGTCTTCGAGCACCAGCACCTGGCGACCCTGGTATTCCAGCAGTTCCAGGGCGGCGCTCACCGCCCCGCTGGCACTGGCGCGGCGGGTCAGTTCGAATTCGTGGCGCAGCCCGGCCTGGGCCTGGGGCGTGGGATAGTCGGCGGCCAGCTGCTTGAGGATCACCGGCTGGCCATCGGCCAGGCGCGTGCCACGGTAGATCAGGGCATGGCGGCTTTCGCTCACCTGCGCCTTGCAGCTGTAGCCTGGAATCCTCAACACCGCGTTCGCCTCGATCCTCGGCCGACCGGGGATACCGGGCCAGCGCCTCAACTATTTCCGTTGCCTTGCTAAAGTCTCAAGGGAACTTTTCGATAAAGTGATATTACCCTAGCCATCATCTGGCTTCCGTCCACTGGTGCAACAATTTGCACACTTCGGAGCAATACGCATGGACGCTGTACCTTCTGTCCGCAAGATCGCCATCTTGGGCGGCGGCGTGTCCGCCGTCACCACCGCCTTTCGTCTTACTAGTGAGCCCAACTGGCAGAACCGCTATCAGATCACCCTGTACCAGCAGGGCTGGCGTCTCGGCGGCAAGGGCGCCAGCGGACGCAACGCGACCGACCACCAGCGCATCGAGGAACACGGCATCCATGTCTGGTTCGGCTTCTACTACAACGCCTTCCACAGCCTGAGGCAGTGCTACGAGGAACTGGACCGGCCTGCCGGCGCGCCCCTGGCGACCCTCGACGAGGCCTTCTTCCCGCATTCCCATACCGCCTTCGCCGATGCCTTCCAGGGGCAGTGGACCACCTGGCCCATCGACACCCTGGCCCTGCCCGGCAAGCCCGGCGAGGGCTGGAATCCCAAGCCCTTCATGGCCGCCCTCGGCGATCTGCTGGAATGGTTGCTGCGGCTGGGCGAAGTGGATGACACCCCGGCGGGCGCCGCGCCAGGCGGCCTGTTCGCCCGGCTGCGCGCGCACTGCCGGGAAGAACTGCAGGAGCTGGCCCTCAAAGAGGCGGAGCACCAACTACGGCAGGCCCGCACGACGCTGCCCGACGGCGTCGACCATCCCGTGCTGCTGGCTTTGCTGCGCAGGCTCCGCGGCCTGCTCGGCGACATCCTGCACGACCGCAGCCAGACCCACGTCAAGGCCCACCGGCTGTGGCTGCTGATGGATTTCGGCCTGACCGTGCTGATCGGCATGCTCGCCGACGAGGTCTATGCCAAGGGCTTCGCAGCGCTCAACGAAGAGACCTTCCAGGCCTGGCTGGGCCGCCATGGCGCCAGCGCCGCGACCCTGGACGGCGCGGTGCTTAAGTCCCTGCACGGTGGCATCTTCGCCTATCGCGACGGCGACCTCGCCCGGCCCGACGTCGAGGCCGGCACCGTGCTGCGTGCCGCCCTGCTGGCCCTGACCACGGCCAAGGGCTCCTTCATCTGGCGCATGCAGGCCGGCATGGGCGACGTGGTCTTCGCGCCCTACTACGAGGTGCTCGCCCGCCGCGGCGTGGACTTCCGCTTTTTCCACCAGGTAACCGCCATCGAAGCGGCTGACGACGGTCAGGGGCCGCGGGTGACGCGCCTGCGGATCCAGCGCCAGGTCACGCTCAAGGGTGACGCCTACCAACCGCTGGTGGACGTCAAGGGCCTGCCCTGCTGGCCTTCGGCGCCGCTGTACGACCAGCTCGACGACCAGATCGCCCGGGACCTGCAGGAGGGCCAGATCAATCTGGAATCCAACTGGAGCGGCTGGCAGGGCGTCGAGCAGCTGGAGCTGCAGGTCGACCGCGACTTCGACGAGGTGGTGCTGGGGATCTCCGTGGCCGGCCTGGCCGACCTCGCCCCCGGCCTCTGCGCCCTGGACCCGGCGTTCGACCGCATGACCCGGCAGGTGGCCACCGTCGCCACCCAGGCGGTACAGCTCTGGCAGAACCGCGACGTCTGGCAACTGGGCTGGAGCGGCTCGCCTCAGGGTGGGCAGGCCCCCGAGCTGCTGGGCTTCGCCGCCCAGGCGATGGACTCCTGGGCGGATGTCAGCTACCTGGTGGACCGCGAAGACTGGTCGAGCGGCACGCCGCCCGCGGACATCAGCTATTTCTGCGGGGTTTTCGCCGCCGAGGCCGCCCCGCCCATCGGCAAAAAGGATGACTATCCGCAGCAGGAGGCCGCCAAGGTCAAGCAGGCCTTCCTCGACCTCATGAACGCCAAACTGGGCGCCTACTGGCCGACCGCCGTGACCCCGGCGGGCTATCGCTGGGACGTCCTGCTGGCGCCCGCCGAGGTCCAGGGGCCGGCGCGCTTCGACTATCAATACTGGCGAGCCAACGTCGATCCCAGCGAGCGCTATGTACAGAGCGTGGCCGGCAGCAGCCGCTATCGCCTGGCCACCGACGGCAGCCTCTGCCGCAACCTCTATCTGACTGGCGACTGGATCGACAACGGCTTCAACATGGGCTGCGTGGAGTCGGCGACCCTATCCGGCCTGCAGACCGCTCGTGCCCTGCTCGGCCACCGCGAGGTCCTGCCCGGCGAGGACGCCTTCCAGTAGCGCCACCGCCTGGACCGCCGCGCGCTCGGCGCAGCGGTCCAGGGCAGGCGGATAGCACGGCGCGGTGCCATCCAGGTAGTCCAGCAGCTCGGGCGCCTGGTTCCAGACCGCGGCCTCGCTGTAGAGGCGGTGCAATTCCAGCCGGATCCAGCCATCCATGAGGCGCACGCCCAACTCCTCGATACCCAGGCCGTGGCCCTCGATCACCTCGCGATCCGCATCGGTGAGGGGATAGTGCGGCGGATAGAACTCGGCCAGGCTGACCAGCAACTTGACCGAGAAGCCGCGCGGGTCGGCCAGCAAGGCGCCCAGCTCGGCGAACAGCGTCGCCTCTTCCACCAGCGCCTGGGCGAACATCAATCGGTAGAGGGTTATGTTGAGAAACAGCTGACCCACGGCGTTCTCCGCGCGCGCATCCGCCTGATGCAGGGCGAAGCCGGCCAGGATGGAGGCGTTGTGCGCCCGGTACCAGTGCCGCGGGGTGGGATCGGCGATGAAGGTCAGCCAGCAGCGCGTCGGATAGGGCGCCTGGTCGCCGGGCAGCCCATGCTGCGCCAGCCAGCCAGCCAGCTCGGCCAGGTAGATGAAGTGCAAATTGACGTTGCGCCACCAGGCACTGCCGGCTACGGGATCCAGGACACCGGCCTGGATTTCCCAGTCGAGAAAGGCCAGTTCCGAGTCGCCATAGCTCAGGCCGTCGTTGTCGGCATCGCCAAAGCGCAGATAGAAGTCTTCGCGCACCGCCCGCCGCCGGGCCGGGACGTTCTCGATCTGGCGACAGAGTTCGCGGGTCGCTGCGACGGCGTCTTCATAGGTGTACATGCCTTCCCTGCCCTGAGTGTCGGTATCCCGCCCGATCATGGCGCAATGGCATCAGCGGCTTCCACGCGCAACAGGCTGAACGTACCAGAAGAGAGCTCCAATGGCGGCCCCTCGTGTCGCCAGTCCCCCTTGAGCGGATCGCCGCCCCGGGCGATCACCACGACCGGCCGGATCCGTCGATGGTCGGACAGCTTGCGCTGGGGCAGCATGGCGCCGCGGTCATCCAGCCGCACCCGGCGGGGCAGATCGGCGACCCGCAGCCGCCGTACCGCCAGCGGTGGGCCGGGCTGATCCACCGCCAGCGCCAGCACGAAGACACTGTCCTCGGGCCGCACCCGCTGCGCCACCGCGGGCGCCAGACTGACCTCCACGTCCAGCCCCGGCGTGGTCAGCGCCTGACCGGCGGCCCGCGCCGCCGTCTCCGCCCGGGCGACGCCCTGGGCGAGGGTTGCGCGCAGGGGATCCCCTGGCGGCAGCACGGCGACCAGGCGCTGCCAGTAGCCCGCCGCCTTGGCGTAGGCCCCCCGTTCATAGGCGGCCATGCCCAGCAGACCCAGGGTGGTGGGCTCGCCAGGATTGGCGACCAGGGCTTCGTCGGCCAGTGCCTGGGTGCGCGCATCCAGCTGACGCCCTGCGGCGAAGAAACGGGCCTGGGCCAGTTGCCCGAGGACTTCCGCGCGCCGGCCATCGCGCTGGATGACCTGCTCGAAGGCGGCCACGGCATCGGTGTAGCGACCCAGGCCGGCATAGGCCCGTGCCAGCAGATACCAGTTGTCGGTCGCCTGGGGTTGCAGTCGCGTCGCCGCTTCCAGATCGGCCAGCAGCGCCTGGGGCGAAGCCGGCGCCGCGGCGAGGCGCTGGCTCAGCTGCAGCGCCGGCCAGGCGCCGAGCAGCAGGTAGAGCCCCAGGGCCAGGGCCGGGCCGCCCAGGGCGACCGCGATACCCAGGCGCCGGCCGTGGCGCAGCGGCGAAGAACCCTCGGCCGGACTGTCGGCGAGCAGGCTGCGGCCCGCCTCGGCTTCGGCCAGTGCCAGCGCCTGGCTGTCCAGCTCCCCCCGTGCGGCCCGCGCCCGGGCATCGGCCAGGCGTTCCTGATAGAGCGAGCGATTGAGCACCGCCCGCTCGTCCGCCATGACGCGTCCACCGCGCAGCAGCGGCACCAGCAGGATCAGCACCGCCAGGATCAGCAGCAGTCCCGCCAGCCCCCAGAAGGTCAGCATCTTGGCTCCTCCTCCTCGGCCTGCAGCGCGGCCAGTCGCTGGCGTTCGGCGTCGCTCAGCGTCTGCTCCGGGCGCCGCCGCCGCGTCAGGACCAGCAATAGCCCGGCGCCGCCCAGCAGACCCAGGCCCGGCAACAGCCAGAGCAGCAGGGTGCGGCTCTCGAAGGGCGGCCGATAGCGGATGAATTCGCCATAGCGCTGCTCCAGGTGGGCGATGATCTCGTCATCGCTCTGCCCGGTCGCCATCAGGCGCTGGATCTCGCGGCGCAGATCGCCGGCGATGGGCGCATTGGAATCGGCCAGGTCCTGGTTCTGGCACTTCGGACAGCGCAATTCGCGGGTCAGCGCCTGGAAGCGCGCGCGTTCGGCGTCGTCGCGAAAGCCATAGGGGTCGATGGCCGCCTGGATCAGGGTCGACCAGACCAGCAACAGCAGCAGCCAGCCGGCCCTCATGGCATCGCCACCAGGGCCCGGTAGCGCGGCCCGAGGTCGGCGTCCCAGACGTGCTGATCGATCACCCCGACATGGCGATAGCGCACTACGCCGCGGGCATCGATGAGAAAGGTCTCCGGCGCGCCGTAGACACCCAGGTCCAGCCCCAGCCGGCCTTCGTCGTCACGGATATCGAGCTGGTAGGGATCGTGGAACTCCGCCAGCCAGCGGCGGGCGCTGGCCTGGTCGTCCTTGTAATTGATGCCATGGATCACCACGCCCTCGGCCTTGAGTCGCGTGAGCACCGGGTGCTCTTCACGGCAGGCCACGCACCAGGTGCCCCAGACATTGACCAGCGCCGGGCGGCCGAGCAGATCCTCCCGGGTGAACAGTCGCTCGTCCTGTACGCCCGGCAGCGAAAAGGCCGGAAAGGGCTGGCCGACCAGCGCCGACGGCAGGGCCTGGGGATCGCGATAGAGCCCGCGAAAGAGAACGCCGGCCAGCAGCAGGAAGGCCAGCAGTGGCAGGCAGAGCAACAGGCGACGGCGCATCAGGCGGACTCCACGGCAGCGGCAGGGAAAGACGAGCGCCGGCGGCGATAGCGCGGATCGGCCAGGGCCAGCAGGCCGCCCAGGGCGGTGAGCAGCCCGCCGAGCCAGATCAGCCGGACGAAGGGCTTGATCTGCAGGCGCACGGCCCAGGCGCCCTCCCCCACCGGCTCGCCGAGGGCCACATAGAGATCGCGGGTCAGGCCGGCGTCGATGGCAGCTTCGGTCATCACCGCGCCACCGGCCAGATAACGCCGTTTCTCCGGGGTCAGCAGGGCGACCACCCGCCCCTCGCGCTCGACCTGCAGCAAGGCACGCTCGGCGGTGAAGTTGGCCCCCTCGTAGTGCTGGGTTCCGGCGAAGCCGAAGCGATAGCCCTGGAGCTCGACATGCTCGCCCGGCGCCAGGCGCAGATCGCGCTGCACATCCAGCTGACTGGCCAGCACCACGCCCAGGGCCAGCACCGCCAGCCCCAGGTGGGCCAGGTGCATGCCCCAGTAGCTGCGTGGCTGACTGCGCAGGCCACGGCGCCAGCCCAGCGCCGACACCTTGCCCAGCACGTCGCGCAGCGCGGTCAGCAGGATCCACGCCGCCAGCGCCAGCACCGCCAGGATCGCCGCCCGGGGCTGGTCCAGCCACCAGCCGGCCAGCCCCGCCAGGACGGCGCAAGCCAGCAGGACGGGCGCCAGCAGGCGCACCAGCCAGCGACCCGGGCTGCTTTTCCAGCGCACCAGCACCCCGACGCCCAGGGCCAGCATCAGCAGCGCCATCAGCGGCACGAACAGCAGGTCGAAATACGGCGGGCCCACCGACAGCTTGGCCCCGGTGAGGCTGTCGATGATCAACGGATAGAGAGTGCCGAGCAGGACCGTGGCGGCGGCGGTCACCAGGATCAGGTTGTTGACCAGCAGCAACGCCTCGCGGGAAGCCAGGCTGAAGGACGCCGAGCCGCCGAGCGCCGGCGCGCGCCAGGCGAACAGCGCCAGCGAACCGCCGACCACCATCAGCAGGAAGGCCAGGATGAAGACGCCGCGGGTGGGATCGCTGGCGAAGGCGTGCACCGAGGTCAGCACTCCCGAGCGCACCAGAAAGGTCCCCAGCAGGCTGAGCGAAAAGGCGGCGATGGCCAGCAGCACCGTCCAGCCCTTGAACAGACCGCGCTTCTCGGTTACCGCCAGGGAATGCAGGAGCGCCGTGCCCACCAGCCAGGGCATGAAGGAGGCGTTTTCCACCGGATCCCAGAACCACCAGCCGCCCCAGCCCAGTTCGTAGTAGGCCCACCAGGAGCCCAGCACGATGCCGCAGCCGAGAAAGGCCCAGGCCAGCAACGTCCAGGGCCGGGCCCAGCGTGCCCAGGCGGCGTCCAAGCGACCTTCCAGCAAGGCCGCCAGGGCGAAGGCGAAGGCCACCGAAAAGCCGACATAGCCCATGTAGAGCATGGGCGGATGCAGGATGAGCCCCGGATCCTGCAGCAGCGGATTGAGGTCGTTGCCCTCCCGCGGAAATTGCGGCAGCAGGCGCGCGAAGGGATTGGAGGTGGCGACCAGGAAGGTCAGGAATCCCGTGGCCACCAGCCCGAGGATGCCCAGTACCCGCGCCAGCAGGGCCTGGGGCAACTGGCGCGAGCAGACGGCCACCGCCAGACTCCAGCCCGCCAGCGTCAGCGCCCACAGCAGCAGTGAGCCCTCGTGGGCGCCCCAGGTGGCGCTGACCTTGTAGTACCAGGGCAGGCGACTGTTGGAGTTGGCCGCCACATAGGCTACCGAGAAGTCGTCCTGGAGAAAGGCCCAGGTCAAGGCGGCGAAGGCCAGCGCCAGGAACAGGCACTGACCGAGGGCGGCCGGGCGCGCCAGGCGCATCCAGTCGGCCTGACCGCGCCAGGCGCCCAGCAGTGGCAGGGTGCCCTGCACCAGGGCCATGACGAGCGCCAGCAGCAGACAGAGTTGCCCGAGTTCCGGGATCATGGCGTCGGCCTCGCGCCGTCCAGCGGTCGCCCGGCCTGGCGCAACGCCTGGCTCACCTCGGGCGGCATGTATTTCTCGTCGTGCTTGGCAAGGATCTGATCGGCGACCAGACGCCCCTGGTCGTCGAGCCGGCCCAGGGCCACGACCCCCTGCCCCTCGCGGAACAGATCCGGCAGGATGCCGGCATAGTTCACCCGCACCTCCTGCTGGAAGTCGGTGATGACGAAGCTCACCGCCAGGGAATCCGCGGCGCGCACCAGGCTGCCCTGCTCCACCATGCCGCCGGCGCGGATGCGGGTGGCGGGCGGCGCCTCACCCCTGGCGATCTGGCTCGGGGTATAGAAGAGATTGATGTTCTGCTGCAGGGCGCTGAGGGCCAGCGCCGCCGCGCCCCCTACGCCCAGCAACAGCAGCAGGATCCACAGCAGCCGTCGACGGCGGACCGGATTCATGGCCGCCGCTCCCGCCGCCAGCGCTGGCGCAACGCCCGCTGCAGCCGGCGACGCGCCTGCCAGCCGTGCAGCAGCAGGCCGCCGAGGATGACCAGGGTCAGGCCGAAGGCCGGCCAGACATAGAGGCCGTGGCGGCCCATGCCGAGGACCTGCGCCCATTCCACTCCGCTCACGCGCCCTCCTCGCCCAGCTCCAGGCGTACCCAGCGACTGCGCCACTCGCGCCTGAGCACCTCCAGGCGCATCCGCTGCAGCAAGACGCCAGCGAAGAACAGATAGAACGCCAGCACCATCACCAGCAGCGGCAGCCACATGGCGGCGGGCATCGGTGGACGTTCCACCAGGCTGAAGGTGGCCGGCTGGTGCAGGGTGCTCCACCACTCCACCGAATACTTGATGATCGGCAGATTGACCGAGCCGACCAGGGCCAGGATGGCGCAGGCGCGGGCGGCGCTCTCGCGATGCTCGATGGCCTGCCCCAGCGCGATCACGCCCAGATAGAGAAACAGCAGCACCAGCATCGAGGTGAGCCGGGCGTCCCAGATCCACCAGGTGCCCCAGGTGGGAATGCCCCACAGCGACCCCGTGGCCAGGGCGATCACCGTCATCCAGGCGCCGATCGGCGCGGCCGCGCGCAGGGCCACGTCGGCCAGCTTGAGGCGCCAGACCAGGCCGACGACCCCGGCGACCGCCAGCAGCAGATAGCAGGACTGCGCCAGAAAGGCGGCCGGCACATGCACATAGATGATGCGAAAGCTGTCGCCCTGCTGGTAGTCCGGCGGGGCCAGGAACAACCCCCACACCAGACCGACGGCCAGCAGCACTCCGGCCAGCGCCAGGCAGGGTCCCTGCAGGCGGCCGGCCAGGCGATAGAAGATGGCGGGAGAGCCCAGGCGATGCAGCCAGGTCCAGTTCATGTCGTCCTCGTCATTGGGCCGCGCCGATGCGCAGGCCGGCGGCGACCGCCAGGGGTGCCAGGGTCAGGGCCAGCAGGGTCAGGCAACCCAGCCAGAGCAGCAGCCCGGTCACCGGCAGGCCAAGACGCGCCGCGTCCAGGATGCTGGCGCCCAGGATCAGCACCGGGATCTGCAGCGGCAGGTTGAGCAGCGCCAGCAGCAGCCCGCCACGGGCCAGGCCCACGGTCAGCGCCGCGCCGATGGCGCCGATCAGGGTCAGGGCCAGACTGCCCAGGATCAGGGCCGCCAGGGTCGCCGGCAGGGCCGCGGCGGGCAACCCCAGCATCAGCGCCAGCAGCGGCGTCAGGGCGACCAGGCCGAGGCCGGCGAAGCACCAGTGCACCAGCAGCTTGAGCAGCACCAGCAGCGGCAAGGGCTGGGGCGCCAGCAGCCAGAGCTCCAGCGAGCCATCCTGCCAGTCGCTGCGAAACAGGGCTTCCTGGCCAAGCAGCAAGGCCAGCAACAGCGCTATCCACAGGAGGCCTGGTGCCAGGGCGGCTAGCTGCTGGCTATCGGTACCCAGCGCCAGGGGAAAGAGGGTCACCACCAGGGCATGGAAGGCCAGGGGCGTGAGCCACAGCGCCGGACGGCGACAGGCCAGGCGCCCTTCGCGCCTGAGGAAGGCCAACCAGGCGCCGCTCATCGGCCACCGTCCAGCCAGAGCAGCCGATGCCCTTCGGGGACGACCTCCAGCTCGCGGTGACTGGTCAGCACCAGGGCGCCGCCTGCCGCGCAATGGGCGCGCAGGCGCTCTTCCAGCTGCGTGCAGGTGCTGGCGTCCAGGGCGGTGAAGGGTTCGTCCAGCAGCCAGAGCCGCGGCGGTTCGGGCAGCTGGAGCCGGGCCAGGGCAACGCGCCGACGCTGGCCGGCCGACAGTTGCCCGCAGGGCTCGTCCGCCCAGTCGGCCAGCCCCACCTCTGCCAGGGCGGCCCGGCAGGCTTCACTCGCGGTCGGGCACCACAGATTGGCCAGGCCATGAAGATTTTCCGCCGCGGTCAGCCCCTCGGCGATGCCGGGCGCATGGCCCAGCCAGAGCAATTCGGCCGCGGCGGGCCGGCGCACCGTACCCGCATCGGCCGGCAGCAGTCCCGCCAGGATACGCAGCAGGCTGGTCTTGCCACTGCCGTTGACGCCTCCGATCTGCAGCGACTCGCCCGCCGCCACGCTCAGACTCAGGTCGTCGAACAGCAGGCGACCGCCCCGTTCGCAACGGAGCGCGACGGCGTCGAGCAGGGGCTGATTCAAGACAGGGGATCTCACGGCACTAAAGTCGGTCGGGCGCTGGCCGTTAACCCGGCACACGCCCTTGAAGGCGCGCCATTATACACAGGCGATTCCACCGGACCTGCCCGATGACTTCCATCTCCGCGATCCAACCCAGCGTCGGCGTCACGCCCGCCCTGCCCGTCCGGGCCGCGGCGGCGCAGGCGTCGGACGCGGGGGCGCAGATCCTGCAGGCCCTGCAATCCCTCGACGACCTGATTCCGCCCGGCAGCACGGCCACCGCCGAGGTACTCGCCACCCGTCCGGCCGGCCAGAGCTTCCAGTTCCTGCTGCAACTGCAGCTGGCCGAGGGCGGCAGCGTCCTGCTCACGACACAGAGTCCGACCAACAACCTGCCGGTGGGCAGCCAGTTGCTGGTGAGCACCCTCGGCTCCACCCAGCTGGCGGTGCTGCTGCAGAGCCTGGAGGGCGACGCACCACCGCCGCCGCTGCAGCAACTGGATCTGCGCCAGTTACCGGTGGGCACGACCCTGCAGTTGCGCGTGCTGAGCAGCCTGCTGCAACAGCCGCCCGGCGCGACGCCCACCTACGAGGTGATCGCCAAGGCCCTGAGTTCCAGTCTCGAAGGTCGCCAGCTCAAGCTGGAATCGCCCCGCCCGGTACCGGTGGGCAGTCTGCTGACCGTGGTGATCAAGGACAGCCAGGAGGTCACGGTGCTGCCCATGGCGCAGCGCCTCGACCAGCTCGACATCGATCGCCAGCTGCAGAGTCAGGGGCAGCGCCAGCTGTCGATGAATGCCCTGCTGCAATGGCTGGAGGACGTCCCCGAGGCAGAGCTGCCGCCGTCGGTGGGCGCCGCGCTCAAGTCCCTGCTGGCCAATCTGGAAACCACCGCGGCCCTGGCCACGCCCCAGGGCTGGGCCCGCGCCCTGGCGCGCAGTGGCCTGCAACTGGAGCAACAACTGCTGGATCGCGGCGGTCCCGATCTCCAGGAAGACTTCAAGGCCAACCTGCTGCGCCTGGTGGATCGGCTGCTGGCCAGCGTGCCGGGCGATGCCCTGCGCAATCCCCAGGTCGCGATCCAGACCGCCCAGCAGAATCTGCCCGATGCCCTGCGCCGGGCCCTGGGTGATGCCACCACCAGTCGCCAACCGACCGCCCTGGACTTTCCCCTGGGCGAGCGCGATGGTCGCGGCCTCAGTGCCGCCAACGCCGAACTCGACGAATTGCTGCAACTGGCCACGGGCGTCATCGCCCGCCTGCAGACCCACCAGCTCGCCAGCCTGGCCCAGACCCAGGTCCTGCCCGATGGTTACTACCTCTCCACCTGGCAGACCGAGATTCCCTGGCGCGATGGCGAGCGCCTTGGCGCGGTGCAGGTGCGCTTCCAGGAAGAACGACCGCCGCCGGATAGCCACGGTGAAGCCCGCGACAGTCTGTGGAAGGTGGAACTGGCGTTCGACCTGGCACCGCTGGGGCCGCTGCAGGTGCGGGCGCAATTGGCCAGCGGCCGGCTGTCGAGCGAATTCTGGGCGGAAAAGGGCGCCACCGCGACGCTGATCGATACCGAATTGCCCCATTTGCGCGAACGCCTGCTGGCGGCCGGCTTCGTGGTCGGCGACCTCAGCAGCCGCCAGGGCCGTCCCGCACGCCATCCGCGCACCACCCTCGAACAACGCTGGATCGACGACACCGCATGAGCACATCCGCCACCCGCCAGGCCATCGCGCTGTCCTATGACGGCAGCAGCGCCCCCATCCTCTCCGCCAAGGGCGATGCCGAACTGGCCGAACTCATCCTGGCCACGGCCCGGGAGCACGAGGTGCCCATCTACGAGAACGCCGACCTGGTGCGCATCCTGGCGCGCCTGGAACTGGGCGCCGAAATCCCCGAGGCGCTCTATCGCACCCTGGCCGAGATCATCGCCTTCGCCTGGCACCTCAAGGGCAAGTGCCCGGCGCACCTGGCCGACCAGCCGGATCTGTCGTACGGTTGGGAGCGGATGCCGTAGATATCCAGCTCAATTCTCTTATCGCGGCCATGGGCCGCTCCTACAGGGAGTGATGCTTTTGTAGGAGCGGCCCATGGCCGCGATAGTCCAAGTCAGAGCGGTCGCTACGGCGCACCGGCATGGCCGCGATAAAACCCGCAAAAACCTGCCCTACCCCCGCCGCAACGAATGCCCGACGGCGCCCTTCTCTTCCACCTTGGCGGCGTCCCACAGGGCATCCATCTCCTCCAGACTGGCCTCCTGGGGCGTGCGGTCCTGGGCTTTAAGCGCCTCTTCTATGAACCGGAAGCGCCGCTCGAACTTGGCGTTGGCCTGGCGCAGGGCGTCCTCGGCGTCGACCTGCAGGTGCCTCGCCAGGTTGACCATCACGAACAGCAGGTCCCCGACCTCTTCCGCCACCTGGGCAGCCTGGCCGCTGGCCATGGCCTCGCGCACCTCGTCCAGTTCCTCCTGGATCTTGGCCACCACCGGCGTGGCATCGGCCCAGTCGAAGCCCACATTGGCCGCACGCTTCTGCAGCTTGGCCGCACGACTCAGGGCCGGCAGCGCGGCCGGCACGTCATCCAGCAGCGACAGCTGCTCCGGCGCCGCGGCCTTTTCCGCGCGCTCCTCGGCCTTGATCTCTTCCCAGCGGCGCTTGATGGTCGCCTCGTCCAGTCGCGGCAGGTCGAGCGGGCCATGCAGGTCGCCGTCGGGAAAGACATGAGGATGGCGGCGCACCAGCTTGCGGGTGATGCCATCCACTACCTGGGCGAAGTCGAAATGGCCATCCTCGCGACCCAGCTGGCTGTAGTAGACGACCTGGAACAGCAGGTCGCCCAGCTCGTCACGCAACTGGGGGAAATCCCGCCGGGCGATGGCGTCGGCGACCTCGTAGGCCTCTTCCAGGGTGTGGGGCACGATGCTGGCGTAGTCCTGGCGCAGGTCCCAGGGGCAGCCGTGCCGGGGATCGCGCAACCGGGCCATGAGGTGCAGCAGGTCGTCGAGCTGGTACATGGATGAATCCTGTCACTGGAAAAAGAACGAGGCGCCAGGAGGCGCCTCGTGAGGGCAGCGTCACACCACTCAGGCAGCGCGATTGCGCCGGGCTTCGATGATGTTGGGCAGCTGGGAGATGCGTCCGAGCAGGCGGCCGAGGGCGTCGAGACCGGGGATCTCGATGGTCAGCAGCATGTTGGCGGTGTTTTCCTCGCGATTGGAGCGCGTATTCACCGCCAGCACGTTTATCCGCTCGTTGAGCAGGATCTGCGAGACATCGCGCAGCAGACCGGAACGGTCGAAGGCCTTGATCACGATGTCCACCGGATAGGTCTGCACCGGCACCGGGCCCCAGCTCACCTGGATGGTCCGTTCCGGCTCGCGACTGGCCAGCTGCAGGGCATTGGCGCAGTCCTGCCGGTGGATGGTCACGCCACGGCCGAGGGTGATGTAGCCGACGATGGCATCGCCCGGCACCGGCTGGCAGCAGCCGGCGATCTGGGTGAGCAGGTTGCCCACGCCCTGGATCTGCACATCGCCACGCTTGCCCGGCTTGTTGGTGGGCTTGCGCGGCAGGTGATCGAGGGTATCGAGGCCCTTGTCCGGCTCCACCAGCTGCTGGGCGGCGTGCATCACCTGGGCCAGGCGCAGATCGCCGGCGCCCAGGGCCGCGAGCATGTCCTCGGCACCCTTGTAGTTGACCTTTTCGGCCAGGGTGTTGAAGTCCACCGGGGGCAGCGCCAGGCGCGACAGCTCGCGCTCGACCATGGCCTTGCCGGCGGCGACGTTCTGGTCGCGCGCCTGGAACTTGAACCAGTGGACGATCTTGGCCCGGGCCCGCGAGGTGTTGACGTAGCCGAGGTTGGGGTTGAGCCAGTCGCGGCTGGGCGATCCCTGCTTGCCGGTGATGATCTCCACCTGCTCGCCGGTCTGCAGCTGGTAGTTCAGCGGCACGATGCGGCCGTTGATCTTGGCCCCGCGGCAGTTGTGGCCGATCTCGGTGTGCACCCGATAGGCGAAGTCCAGCGGCGTCGCGCCCTTGGGCAGGTCGATGGCGTGGCCGTCAGGGGTGAAGACGTAGACCCGGTCCGGCTCGATGTCGACCCGCAGCTGATCGGCCAGGCCGCCGATGTCGCCCAGCTCCTCGTGCCATTCCAGCACCTGGCGCAGCCAGGAAATCTTTTCTTCGTAGTGATTGGAGGCCGACTTGACGTCGGTCCCCTTGTAGCGCCAGTGGGCGCAGACTCCCAGTTCGGCCTCTTCGTGCATGGCGTGGGTGCGGATCTGCACCTCCAGCACCTTGCCCTCCGGACCGATCACCGCCGTATGCAGGGAACGGTAGCCGTTCTCCTTGGGATTGGCGATATAGTCGTCGAACTCGCGGGCAATATGCCGCCACAGGGTATGCACGATGCCCAGCGCGGTATAGCAGTCACGCACCTCGGGCACCAGCACCCGCACCGCGCGCACGTCGTAGATCTGGCTGAATTCCAGGCCCTTGCGCTGCATCTTCCGCCAGATGGAATAGATGTGCTTGGCTCGCCCGCTGAGGTCGGACTTGATGCCGGTGGCGGTGAGCTCGTCACGCAGCTGCTGCATGACGTCGGCGATGTACTGCTCGCGATCCAGCCGCCGTTCATGCAGCAGGGTCGCGATCTGCTTGTACTGCTGGGGCTCCAGGTAGCGGAAGGACAGGTCTTCCAGCTCCCACTTGATATGGCCGATGCCCAGGCGGTGGGCCAGGGGCGCGTAGATGTCGGCGACCTCGCGGGCCACCCGGTTGCGGCGCTCTTCAGTGGCGTTCTTGACCGCGCGGATGGCGCAGGTTCGCTCGGCCAGCTTGATCAGGGCCACGCGCACGTCGTCGACCATGGCCACCAGCATGCGGCGCAGGTTGTCGACCTGGGTCTGGCTGCCCAGCACCATGGACTTGCGCGGATTGAGACTCTCGCTGATCGCCGCCATGCGCAGCACGCCTTCGATCAGCTTGGCCACCACCGGCCCGAAATGCTCGGCCGCCGACTCCAGGGTCGCCTTGCCCTCGCGCACCGCCCGGTAGACGATGGCGGCGATCAGGCTGTCCTGATCCAGCTTGAGGTCGGCCAGGATCTCCGCCATCTGCAGGCCGGTATGGAAACTGGAGGTCCCCTCCGCCCAGGTGTGCTCGACCTGGCCGGAATTCTCTTCCGCCGTGCGGGCGAAGCCGCAGGCGTCCAGCAAGGCCTCGCGATCGAGATTCGGATCCACGCTCTGGATATGATCCAGCCAGGCGTGGAGGTTGATGCTGCCATCGACGTTGACTGGCTGATGCGCTCTGACCTGTACCATCTACCCCTTCCTCACGGCGTAGCCTTCTCGCCGGATTGGCTCGCATCGGTTGGCGAGCCGTCGTTACCCGGGCATCCTGCCCGCTTCGAACAGCACCATGGCTTCCACATGGGCGGTCTGCGGGAACATGTCGAGAATGCCCGCTCGTGTCATGCGATAGCCCTGTCGGACCAGCTCCCCGGCATCCCGTGCCAGGGTGGCCGGATTGCAGGAGACATAGACTAGCCGCCCGATACCCAGGCCCCTGAGCTGCCGGACCACTTCCAGCGCACCGTCGCGCGGCGGATCCAGCAGGGCCAGCGAATGGCTGCCCAGATCGGCGGGTAGCGGGTTCGACAGATCCACCTGTAGAAAGTGCGCGTTGCCGATGCCATTGTCACGTGCATTTTGTATTGCCCGGCATGTCATCGCCGCGACCCCTTCGATGCCGGTGACGGCCGCTGCCTGCCGCGCCAGCGGCAGGGCGAAGTTGCCCAGCCCGGAGAACAGATCGAGCACCCGGTCATCCGCCGTTGGCGTCAGCCAGTCCAGCGCCTGGGCGACCATGGCCTCGTTGATGGCGGCATTGACCTGGACGAAGTCGCCCGGCTGATAGGCCAGCGTCAGGTCCCAGGGCGCCAGCCGGAAGCCCAGCCTGGCGTCGGCCTGATCCGGCTGCGGCTCACCCTTGCCCTGCCACCAGAGCTGGACGCCCGCCGCCGCGCAGAAGTCGCGCAGGCGCGCCTGGTCGCCGGGCAGCAGCGCCTGGGTATGACGCACCAGCAAGGCCGTGGCCGTCCCCTGGAAGAGTTCCACATGACCGATCGCCTGGGGCCGTTCCAGCCCGCTCAGCAGGTCGGGCAGCGCGCGCAGCAGCGGCTGCAGCTCCGGCACCAGCACCAGGCAGTCGTCGGGGGTGACGATGTCCTGGCTGGCCTCGGCGCGAAAGCCCACTTCCAGGCGCCCCTGGCGTTCGTCCCAGCGCACCGCGATGCGGGCGCGGCGGCGATAGCCGAACTCGGGACCGACCATGGGCGCGGCCCAGGCCAGCGGCTGCACCCCGGCCAGACGGCGGAATTGCTCGGCCAGGGCTTCCTGCTTGAGGGTCAGCTGATCGGCATGGGGCAGGTGCTGCAGGGTGCAACCGCCGCAGCGGTCGGCCACGCTGCAGGGCGGCGTGCGCCGCAACGGACTGGCCTCCAGCACCCTGAGGGTACGGGCCTCGACCACCTGGCTGCGGGCGCCGAGCACCCGCGCCTCGACCTGCTCGCCCGGCAGGGCGCCGGCGACGAACCAGGTCCGCCCGCCTTCGCGCGCGATGCCGCGTCCGTCATGGGACAGCCGCTCGATGCCCAGCAGCTGCCGCTTGCCGGTCGGTACCCCGGTCGCCCGGGCGCCACCGGCCGGTTGGAAGCGCAGTCCGCCGCCGCCCCGCTTAGCGCGCGTCATAGACGCCGGTCGACAGGTAGCGATCGCCTCGGTCACAGATGATCGCGACGATCACCGCATTGTCCACTTCCCGGGCGATGCGCAGGGCGCCCGCCACCGACCCGCCGGACGACACGCCGCAGAAGATGCCTTCTTCCCGCGCCAGGCGGCGCATGGTGTCCTCGGCTTCCTGCTGACCCATGTCGATGATGCGATCCACGCGGCTGGCCTCGTAGATCTTGGGCAGATAGGCCTCCGGCCAGCGGCGGATGCCGGGGATGGCCGCCCCCTCCTCCGGCTGCAAACCGACGATCTGCACCCGGGGATTCTGCTCCTTGAGGTAGCGCGAGGTGCCCATGATGGTCCCGGTGGTGCCCATGGAGCTGACGAAGTGGGTGATGCTGCCGTGGGTCTGGCGCCAGATTTCCGGCCCGGTCCCCAGGTAGTGGGCCACCGGATTGTCGCCATTGCCGAACTGGTCGAGCACCTTGCCGCGGCCTTCGGCCTGCATGCGCGTGGCCAGATCCCGCGCGCCTTCCATGCCGTCTTCCCGGCTGACCAGGATCAGCTCGGCGCCATAGGCGGTCATGGCCGCCTTGCGCTCGGCGCTGGAGTTGTCGGGCATGATCAGGATCATGCGGTAGCCCATGATGGCGGCGGCCATGGCCAGGGCGATCCCGGTATTGCCGGAGGTGGCCTCAATGAGGGTATCGCCGGGCTGGATGTCGCCACGGGCCTCGGCCTGGCGGATCATCGACAGCGCCGGGCGGTCCTTGACCGAGCCCGCCGGGTTGTTGCCTTCCAGCTTGAGCAGCACGGTACTGCGGGTGTCGCCGGCCAGGCGCTGCAGGCGCACCAGCGGCGTGTTACCGATGCAATCGGCGATGGTGGGATAGTGCAGACTCATGAATCAGCTCGTTCCGCCAGGGGTGAAAGCCTTCCATGATACTCCCAAAGCCTCGCCGACCCTACCCGTCCGGCGCCTGGCTAGGGCCGGCGCGTGGCGGCGCCGTCGCTGGCCACCTCCAGGGCGGCGGGCAGGCTCAGCGACAGAATGCCCTCCGGCCCCAGGTTGGGCTGCACCTGGGGGGTCACCTGCATCCCCGGCAGCCCGCCCAGGCGTTCGGCCAGGCGCCTGGCGGCGTCGGGCGCGACCTTGCGGGTCAGGTCCTCGGTACCGGAATACAGCCAGAGCTGCACCGGCCGGGCGCCACCCACGCCCTGGAATTCCTCGGCCCGCTTGAGGATGAAGCCCTGCTGCCAGCCATAGGCGACATCGCTCGCCACGTAGCGCTGGAAGGCCTGCGGCTGCCGATAGAGGGTGTCGAGCACGAACAGCCCGCCGTAGCCATGACCCCAGAGGGTCTGGCGATTGGGGTCCACCGGCACGCTCTGGGTCAGCAGCGGCTTGATGCGCTGCTCGATCAGGTCGAGAAAGGCCCGCGACCCTCCCGCCGGCCAGTCCTTGCGCACGTCGTCGCGCGTGCGGCCAGTGCCCACCGCCGGGGTATAGTCATAGGTGCGCTCCTGCATGGCGTCCGCGGCATCGGCGTAACCGATGGCCACCAGCACCGGCGCACTCTTCAGTTTATGGGGGGACAGCCAGACATCCTGGAGTTGCGCCAGGGCGGCGTCGCCGTCGAGCAGGAACAGCGCGGGATACCCCATCATCGGCGCCGGCTGCTTGGGAATGCCGATATAGACGCGATAGCGGCGCTTGCCGTCCGCCGAGTCGAGCAGGTGCGTCTCGAAGCTGTAGTACATCGACCCCCGCTCCACCAGGGTGGTCTTCTTCGGCTCCTGGGCCTGGCTCGACGCCATCCAGCCGGTCCCCAGCAACAGGGCGCCCGCCAGCATCAGACTGCAACTCTTCTTCAAAGGATCTCCTCGAACGCAACCGCACCGGAACGACCGGCAGTCCCTACCAGACCGCCGATGGGGTCAATGGTTGTGCACCCCGGCCAGGGACCGTGGCAGCCTTCGCGGATTTTCGCGAATCGGCGCGCCAGGGGGTGCGACCCCTTTCGCAAAGACTCTCTTTACATTTGGTAAAGGGGTTAGACTCGCCAATTTCCTCGGGGGACGCGCAGTGCTGGACGAATTGGGACTTAAGGGACGCATCCTGCTGTTGAGCGTCCTCCCGACCTGCTGCATGGCGGCCCTGCTGGGGGTCTACTTCAGCTGGGTGCAGCTGTCCGACATGCGCAGCCAGCTCATCGAGCACGGCCAGCTCGTAGCCCAGCAGATGGCCCCGCTCATCGCCCCGGCCATGCGCACCGGCGACAACGACCAGCTCAACCGTATCGCCCAGCGCGCCCTCGACCAGGCCGATGTCCGGGCCATCAGCTTTCTGGATGCCGACGGCAACCTGCTCGCCCACGCCGGTCCCTCGATGACCGTGGAGCTCACCGGGCGCGACTACCAGACCATCAGCATGAGATCCGGGCTGGACATCACCCACTTCAACCTGCCGGTGCAGACCCACGACCTGCGCCTGACCCGCAGCGACGGCAGTCCGGCCACGCCCCAGACCCTGGGCTGGATCCAGCTCGAACTCTCCCATCACGCCACCCTGCTGCGCGGCTATCGCAACCTGGTGGCCGGCCTCCTGCTGATCCTGCTCGGCCTGGCCTTCACCGCCTTCATCGCGGTGCGCATGGGCCGCCGCATCAACCGGCCCCTGCAGGTGATCGCCCATGGCGTCAGCCAGTTGCAGGAGGGTCGCCTGGAGACGCGCCTGCCGACCCAGCTCGGCAGCCCCGAATTCGACGAACTGGCGACCGGTATCAACCGCATGGCCGAAGCCATGGAAAACGCCCAGTTCGAGATGCAGAACAACATCGACCAGGCCACCGAGGACGTCCGCCAGAATCTGGAGACCATCGAGATCCAGAACATCGAGCTGGACCTGGCGCGCAAGGCCGCGCTGGAAGCCAGCCGCATCAAGTCGGAATTCCTGGCCAACATGAGCCACGAGATCCGCACCCCGCTCAACGGCATCATCGGCTTCACCAATCTGATGCAGAAGAGCGAGCTGACCCCGCGCCAGCAGGATTACCTGAGCACCATCCAGAATTCCGCCGAGAGCCTGCTGGGCATCATCAACGAGATCCTCGACTTCTCGAAGATCGAGGCCGGCAAGCTGGTGCTGGAGAATCTGCCGTTCAACCTGCGTGACATGATCCAGGACACCCTGACCATCCTGGCGCCCTCGGCCCATGAAAAGCACCTGGAGCTGGTCTGCCTGGTCTACCGCGACACCCCGACCCATCTGGTCGGCGATCCGCAGCGCCTGCGCCAGGTGCTCACCAACCTGGTGAGCAATGCCATCAAGTTCACCCATTCCGGCACCATCGCCGTGCGCGCCATGGTCGAGGAAGAGACCGACGACCACGCCCAGCTGCGCATCAGCGTCCAGGACACCGGGGTCGGCCTCACCGACGAAGACCGGCAGATGCTGTTCCAGGCCTTCTCCCAGGCCGACAACTCCCTGACCCGCCAGGCCGGCGGCACCGGGCTCGGCCTGGTCATCTCCAAGCGCCTGATCGAGCAGATGGGGGGCGAGATCGGCCTGGAGAGCATTCCCGGCGAGGGCTCGGAATTCTGGATCACCTTAAACCTGCCCAAGGCCCATGGCAGCGTCGAGAGCCACAAGCGCATCGCCCTGGCCGGTCGTCGCGTCGGCCTGGTGGAGCCCCACCCCCTCACCCGCCAGGCACTGCAGCACCAGCTGGAAGAATGCGGCCTGAGCGTGGAGCCGTTCGAGACCCTGGAGCAGCTCAGCGAAGCGGTCGCCCACCCGGCCTCCGGCAAGCTGCCGGTCAGCCTGGCGGTGCTCGGCGTCAGTGCCCGCAGCATCCCGCCGGACCTGCTCACCGAGCGCATCTGGGAGCTGGGTCGCCAGGACTGCAATACCCTGGTCTATTGCCCCACCACCGACCAGGCGGTGTTCCACGCCTCCCTGCCCGATGTCCATTGCCAGCTGCACTCCAAGCCGGCCTGCAGCCGCAAACTCGAGCAGGCGGTGGCCGAGCTGCTCAACCAGCGCCCGCAACGCAACGAGAGCGGTGGCCTGGGCATCACCGACCGGCCGCCGCGGCTGCTCTGCGTGGACGACAACCCGGCCAACCTGCTGCTGGTGGAAACCCTGCTGACCGATCTCGGCGCCCAGGTCACCGCGGTGGAGAGCGGCTACGCGGCGGTGGAAGCCGTCCAGCAGGAGCGCTTCGATCTGGTGTTCATGGACGTGCAGATGCCCGGCATGGACGGCCGCCAGGCCACCGAGGCGATCCGCGACTGGGAAGCCAGCGAAGGTGGCACCCCGGTGCCCATCGTCGCCCTTACCGCCCACGCCATGGCCAACGAGAAGCGTGCCCTGCTGCAGAGCGGCATGGACGACTACCTCACCAAGCCCATCAGCGATCGGCAACTGGCCCAGGTCATCCTCAAGTGGACCGGCCTGCGCCTGCTGCACAGCTCGGCGCCCGAGGTCACCAGCCTCAACAGCGGCGGCCAGGACATTTCCACGCTGGCGGTGATGGATGCGGACGAAGGCCTGCGCCTGGCCGCCAACAAGCCGGACCTGGCCAAGGATTTGCTGAGCATGCTGCTCGCCTCCCTGGCGGCGGACCGTCAGGCCATTCGCCAGGCCCGCGAAGACGGCGACCGCATCGCCCTCATCGAGCGCGTCCACCGCCTGCATGGCGCCACCCGCTATTGCGGCGTTCCCCAGCTGCGCGCCGCCTGCCAGCACAGCGAAACCCTGCTCAAGCAGGGCGCGCCGACCTCCAGCCCGGCGCTGGAAGAACTGGACGCAGCCATCGTCAATCTGTCCACCCAGGCCAAGAGCCCGCTCTAGCGGGCTAGTCCTCGAACAGCCTGAGCTGCAGTGCCGCCTCGCGCAGATCGGTCAGGCGCACGCCCACCCCGAGCAGCCGTACCGGCCGATTGCCCCGTCGGTAGGCCTGCTCCAGCAGGCGACGATAGCTGTCGAGATCACGCCCGGCGCCCTGTTGCTCCAGGGTGGTCTGGGTGAAGTCGTGGAACTTGACCTTGATGAAGGGTCGCTCCGGGCGATAACGATCGGCCAGGCGCGTCAGCCGCTCTTCGAGCTTGGCCAGCAACTCGGGCAATTCCTGAACACAGGCGGCGGCATCGGGCAGATCGCGGTCATAGGTGCGCTCCACGCTGGCCGATTGCCGCTGGCTGTCCACCTTGACCTGACGCTCGTCGATGCCATGGGCCAGCGACCAGAGGCGCTCGCCGAAGCTGCCGAATTCGCGCAGCAGATCGAAGCGCGACCAGGTCTGCAGGTCGCTGCAGAGGACGATGCCGCGGCGCTTGAGCTTGTCGGCGGTGACCTTGCCCACGCCATGCAGCTTGGCCACCGGCAAGGCGGCGACAAAGTCGTCCACCTCGTGCGGGGCGATGACGAACAACCCGTTGGGCTTCTTCCAGTCGCTGGCGATCTTGGCGAGAAACTTGTTGGGCGCCACCCCGGCGGACACCGTGATGTTCAGCTCCTGCCACACCCGCCTGCGGATATCGCGGGCGATCAGGGTCGCGCTGCCGTTGAACAGCTCGCACTGGGTGACATCCAGATAGGCTTCGTCGAGGGACAGCGGCTCGATCAGCTCGGTGTAGTCCTGGAAGATGCCGTGGATCTGCCGTGATACCTCCTTGTAGACCTCGAAGCGCGGCTTGACGAAGACCAGGTCGGGACAGAGCTTCTGCGCCTGATGGGACGACATGGCGGAGCGCACGCCGAAAGCCCGGGCCTCGTAGTTGCAGGTGGCGACGACCCCACGACGATCAGGGGTCCCGCCTACCGCCAGCGGCTTGCCGCCCAGGCGCGGATCGTCGCGCATCTCGATGGACGCATAGAAGCAGTCACAGTCGACATGGATGATCTTGCGCTGGCGCTTGGTTGGGAGCTGAGCGGGAGAACTGTCCGGAGCCATGAAAGGAGATGCCGGGCCGGGCTTGGCGGCTGATTATCCGTACAGTAAGCCAAGACCGCCTGGATTTGTCCATGGCGGACGACGAATCGCCCGTCAACCGACGTCTTGCAGCAGGCGTTGCCGATGGACGACCTCTTCGCGCAACTCATCGACCACCGCCTTGAGGTCATGGGCATGGTGCAGCTGATCGTAATAGAGGTGGCGCTCGGCGATCACGCCGTCGGGCGTGGTAACCATCAACCGTGCGAAATGCTCGCTGCGCTCGAAGAACTCGATGCGACCCAGGCCCTGGAGATGTTGGAGCAAGGTTTCCAGCAGCAGATTCATGGCGGCCCCTTGGACTTTCCTGGTCAAACGGTTCGGTCGCGCTGCCCATCGTCGAAAGGTGCACCCTCGTCGCCGGCGATGACGGTCCGATCTTCTATATGGCCGGAGCGAACATGGCGGGACGTGGTGTCCAGCAACTCCTGCACGGCGGCGCGGAGTGTCTGCATGTCGTCGACGAGCAATTCGACTTTCTCCACGACCTGAAGTGCCATCTCCGACGCACCTTTGGCACTGCTGCCGGTAAGCGCCAGGGAAAGATTGCACAACTGGGCGACCAGTGTCGCTATATCGTGATCCATCACGCGCATGATGCGCTGATCCAGACGACTCGAATCCTGGGTAGGGTGCATGAGGTTCTCCATAACACTCAGTCAGGATAGCACATGGCCACCACCCGCCTCGGCCGCTTAGCGGCGTTTTGCTATCACCTTCTCACTTGATCGCACAGGGGCCCTCATCGGGTTTCCGGACCCTTTGCCAGCTAGATAGGTCGACTGAGGACGTACCTCTAGGAGAACCCCCATGAAACGTCCTCTACTCGTGT
Organism: Pseudomonas sp. SHLD1; assembly: GCF_028640935.1. Taxonomy (NCBI): domain Bacteria; kingdom Pseudomonadati; phylum Pseudomonadota; class Gammaproteobacteria; order Pseudomonadales; family Pseudomonadaceae; genus Pseudomonas; species Pseudomonas sp. SHLD1. Next base: position 194,653 of record NZ_JAQZAD010000013.1, on the reverse strand, counting down.
CCTCTGCCCTACTCCTCGGCCTCATGCTCGGTGGCTGCTTCGATCGCGACCAATCGGATCAGCAGAATCGCTCCAGCGGCGAAAAGGCGTCGGTGCAGATGCAGAAAAGCGACGGCGACAAATAGGCCTGTCCCTGCCTGGCAAATAAGCCTTTGAAGAATATTAAATTTTTTCTTGACGAATTTTTTCTTGGCCCTATACTGAGCCACATCGGACGCGGGATGGAGCAGTCTGGTAGCTCGTCGGGCTCATAACCCGAAGGTCGTTGGTTCAAATCCAGCTCCCGCAACCAAATTCGAAAAAACCACTCTCTTGAGTGGTTTTTTTTTGCCCTGAATTTGACCCGGTTCAGATCCAGGCGGTGCGAACTCTGTAGCTACAAGAGCTACAAAGGTTGGTATAGAGCTTTTTTTATCTGTACAAGGCTTGGCAAACCGCGCGCGACCAGTAATCTGACGCGCGTTCCTGTCTAGAGGAGTTTGCATGACTGCACCTGATCCAGCCAAAGAGGTCTCCTCGAAGCCGGCATCCCCTGCGGACCACCCTGTTTCGCCCCCTCAGGCGCTGCCCTGGCGCCTCCTGGAGCGCCTGACGGCCTACCGACAACCCATCGAACTGGGTCTGACGCTGGTGTTGTTCGCCGCCGCCCTGGTGGTCTGCTGGCATCTGCTGAGCAGCATCGATGGCGAAGCTCTCCATGATGCCCTTCACGATATTCCACACTCCTCCCTGATCGGCGCGCTGATCGCCGCAGCCGCCGGCTTCACCATCCTGCTCGGCTACGAGTGGTCGGCCATGCGCTTCGCCGACGTCAAGCTGCCGGCACGCGCCTGGACCATGGGCGGCCTCACCGCCTTCGCCATCGGCAATGCGGTTGGCCTGTCCATGCTGTCCGGTGGGTCGGTGCGCTATCGCCTCTATGCCCGCCAGGGCCTCAGCGCCCTGGAAGTGGCGCAGATGACGGTGTTTTCCAGCCTGGCGCTGGGCACCGCGCTGCCGCCCCTGGCCGCCATCGCCGCCCTGACCAACCTGCCAGCGTCCACCCAGGCCCTGCGCGTTCCGGAAGCGGTGATCATCACCGTGTCCGCCCTGATCCTGATCGGCTATGCCGTCGGCATTCTGGCCCTGCGCCGCTGGCGGGTGCCCGAGCAGCCCTGCGCCCACGCGCTGCACTTCCGCATCGGCAAGCGCGCCCTGCGCCTGCCGACCCTGCGGCTGTCCGTGCTGCAGCTGGTGATCACCATCCTCGACGTGACCGCCGCCTCGATGGTGCTCTATCTGCTGCTGCCCACAGCGCCGCCCTTCGGTGCCTTCCTGCTGGTCTACCTGCTGGCGCTGGCCGCCGGGGTGCTCAGTCACGTCCCGGGCGGTGTCGGCGTGTTCGAGGCGGTCCTGCTGGCAGCCTTCGCCAACGAGCTGGGCGCCGCCCAGTTGGCCGCGGCGCTGGTGGTCTACCGCCTGTTCTATGTGCTGCTGCCCTTCGTGATCGCCTGCCTGGTGCTGCTGTTCAGCGAGGGCCGCCGCCTGCTGTCGAACAGTCCGGCCGTACGGGTCGCCTCAGGCCTGGCGGCACCCATCCTCGCCATCCTGGTTTTTTTTTCTGGGGTGGTACTGCTTTTTTCTGGGGTCACCCCTGAAATAGACACCCGCCTGGAGGGCATGGATTTTCTGCTGCCCCAGCGGTTGATCGATGCCTCCCATCTGGGCGCGAGCCTGATCGGCGTCGTCTGTCTATTGCTGGCGCAGGGACTGCGCCGGCGCCTCTCCGCGGCTTGGGCGGTGACCTTGGTCTTGCTGTTGCTGGGCTGCCTGCTGTCCCTGTTGAAAGGTTTCGACTGGGAGGAAGCCTCCATTCTGGCGATCACGGCCGCGCTGCTCGCCATCTTCCGCAAATCCTTCTATCGCCGCAGCCGGCTGATGGAACAGCCCTTCTCGCCGCTGTACGTGACCGCCAGCATCTGCGTGGTCGCCGCCTCGGTGTGGCTGCTGCTGTTCGCCTATCAGGACGTGCCCTACGACACCCGCCTCTGGTGGCAATTCGCGCTGGATGCCGATGCCCCACGCGGCCTGCGTGCCGCCCTGGGCAGTTCGGTCCTGCTGCTGATCATCGCCCTGGGCTGGCTGCTGCGCGCCGCGCCGCCGCCGATCGAAGCCCCCACCAGCGCCGAGCTCGAGCGGGCCTTCGCCATCGTGCGCAAATCCAGTCAGCCGGATGGCGGCCTGGTGATGACCGGTGACAAGGCCCTGCTCTTCCACGACAGCGACGATGCCTTCCTGATGTACGGACGACGGGGCCGCAGTCTGATCGCCCTCTTCGACCCCATCGGCCGCTCCCAGCCCCGTGCCGAGCTGATCTGGAAATTCCGCGACCTCTGCGACCTGCACCACGCCCGGCCGGTGTTCTATCAGGTGCGGGCCGAGAACCTGCCCTTCTACATGGACATCGGCCTGACGGCGCTCAAGCTCGGCGAAGAGGCCCGGGTGGACCTGCATGCCTTCGATCTCGACAGCAAGGGCAAGAAGGACCTGAGATACACCTGGAATCGCGGCCAGCGCGACGGCCTGGCGATCGAATTCCACGCCCCGGGCGAAGCGCCGCTGGACGAGCTAAAGGCCATCTCCGACGTCTGGCTGGAGAGCAAGCAGGTGCGCGAGAAGGGTTTTTCCCTGGGTCGTTTCGATCCGACCTATCTCAAGCACTTTCGCATCGCCGTGGTGCGTTTCCAGGACAAGGCGGTGGCCTTCGCCAACCTGCTGGAAACCGAACGCCCCGACCTGGCCAGCATCGACCTGATGCGGGTCACCGCGGATGCGCCCAAGCAGACCATGGAATTCCTCATGCTGGGGCTGATCCTGCACTTCAAGGCTGCCGGCTTCGCCCGCTTCTCCTTGGGCATGGTCCCGCTGGCCGGTTTGCACCCCCGCCGTGGCGCCCCCATCACCCAGCGCCTGGGCGCCATGGTGTTCAGACGTGGCGAACAGTTCTATAACTTCCAAGGGCTGCGTCGCTTCAAGGACAAGTTCGATCCGGAATGGGAACCGCGCTACATGGCGGTGCCCGCCGGCCTGGATCCCCTGGTCGCCTTCGCCGATACCGCCGCCCTAATCGCCGGGGGTTATACCGGCCTGGTCAAACGTTGAGACTCCTATGCTGAAACGTGCACTCGCAGTACTGCTCGTCATCCTGCTGATCGCGGGAGGTCTGGGCTGGTGGTGGCTCCATCGCTGGCCGTCGGCGCCCCAGGTCAAGGTCCTGGAACAGCCGGATGGCCGTCTGCTGACCATGGCCGCGCCCAAGGGCGAGCCGCATGCCCGCGTGGTCCTGGCCACGCCGTCGGACCTGCAACTGGCGGATGCCGACCTGCTGGGCTTGGCGACCAACACCGGCGCCGAGATCGTCCAGTACGAAGTCAAGGTCGCCAACAGCTGCCAGGCGCAGAACGACGACTTCACCCAGGCGGCCAAGCAGCTGAGTGGGGCGCCGACCTTCGTCGGCGGTATTGGCCCAGGCGCCGCCCGTGCCTGGCGCTGGTTGACGACCCAGGACAACCCGAAGGCGGCGGCCCTGAGCGTGGGCTTCAATCTGGAGACCCTGGATTGCCCGGACGCCCTGCCGGCCAAGGCGGCCGCTGGCCAATGGCACATCGCCTGGAACGATCATCCGACCGACGATTCGGCCATCTTCGTGCGTCAGCAGAGCAATGCCGACCTGACCATCGCCGACTATGGCACTGCCCTGCCGGTGGTCCTGCGCACCCAGCTGAAGAATCGCCTGCTGGGCCAGCACAACGACATCCCAACCATCGAGATGCCGGCCGATCCGGACGTCAAGCCCGGCCATTCCGACGTCGTGACCATCTTCTACTCCGGTGACGGCGGCTGGCGTGACATCGACCGGCTCTCGGCCCAGGCCATGAACGAGGCCGGTTATCCGGTCGTTGGCGTGGACTCCCTGCGCTACTTCTGGCAGCACAAGAGTCCCGAGCAGGTCGCCGCCGACCTTGCCAACCTGATGCAAGAATACCGCGAGAAGTGGAACGCCAAGCACTTCGTGCTGGCTGGCTACTCCTTCGGTGCCGACATCCTGCCAGCGGTCTACAACCGCCTGCCCAAGACGGATCAGGACCAGGTGAGCTCCCTGCTGCTGCTGGCCTTCAGCCGCAAGAGCAACTTCGAGATCGCCGTGGAAGGCTGGCTGGGCAAGCCGGGTGACGAAGCCGATACCCTGCCGGAAACCAGCAAGATTCCCGCCGCCAAGCTGTTTTGCGTCTATGGCGAGGAAGAGAAGGACGACAGTGGCTGTACCCAAGCGGGTCAGCCGGGTGAGAAGCTGGGTCGTCCGGGCGGTCACCATTTCGACGAGAACTACGACAAGCTGGCCGACTTCATGGTCAAGGCCATCGAGGCCCGTACGCCGCAGTAGCCGCCAGACAGACCGGGCCTGAGCCTGTCCAAAAGCTAGCGAGCCAGAGGCAAGCAAGGCCTGGGTGGCCCCGCGAAGATGGCCTGAGGAAGCGGAGTTTACGATGGGTAAATGAGCATCCCGACGGGGCTGGCCCTCCAGGCCATCTTCAACGCCGCCTGGCCGACGCGCAGTAGACGTTGGACTGGCTCGGGGCCCGGACGAACGGCTGGAACAAGGGACCGGTCTCCCGCGGTCTATGGCTGCAACAGCCACGGAGACCCCCGACATGAGCACACCGCTTTCCGCCGATGCCGCCAGCAAGATCCTGGTGGATGCCTTCCAACCCCTTGGCTGCGTGGTGTCGTCCGGTACGGATGGCCACGACCTGGCCCTGGGCGTGGTCGATGCCCAGGGCAAGACGCTCTATGCCGAAGAACAGCTCAGCGAGAGCGACTACAGTGATCCCCTGCGCCTGGCCGGCTACATAGGCACGGTACGCAGCGAGCTGGAAGGCCGCGGCCAGGCCCTCGACAGCTGGCAGATGCCCTTCATCACCGATCCCGACGCCCTGCCGCCGCCAGTGTTCAACTAGGCAAAGAAAAGGCCCCAGCTGGGGCCTTTTCTTCTTGCGCCGGACTAGATCTCGACCTGGGTACCCAGTTCGATCACCCGGTTCACCGGCAGCTTGAAGAATCTCAGGTTGCCGTTGGCGTTCTTCATCAGGAAGACGAAGAGATTCTCCCGCCAGGGCGCCATGCCCAGCCGCTTGGAAGCGATCACCGTCTCCCGGCTGAGGAAGTAGGTGGTACGCATCGGGGTGAAATCCAGCCCTGGATAGGGGCAGTGGCTGAGCGCCAGGGGGATGTCCGGTTCGTCCATGAAGCCATAGTGCAACACCACCCGATAGAAGCCGTCACCGAAGTCCTCGACCTCGATGCGCTCACCACGCGATACCCGCGGACGGTCCTCGTAGCGCACCGTGAGCAGCACCACCTGCTCGTGCAGCACCTGGTTGTGCAGCAGGTTGTGCAGCATGGCGTGGGGGACCACGTCGGTACGGGCGGTGAGGAACACCGCGGTGCCCTTGGCGCGGAACGGCGGCTGGGCGCGAATGCTGCTGATAAAGATCGGCAGCGGCAGGGCACCGTCGTCCAGGCGTTCCACCACCAGTTGCCGCCCCCGCTTCCAGGTGGTCAGCAGGATGAAGATGATGACACCGGCGATCACCGGGAAGGACCCGCCGGAGAGGATCTTCGGCGCATTGGCGGAGAAGTACAGCACGTCGACCAGCAGGAAGCCGATCAGCAGCGGCACCATGATCCAGCGCGGCCATTTCCACAGCAGCAGGATCACCGCCGACACCAGGCAGCTAGTGATCAGCATGGTCCCCGTCACCGCCACGCCGTAGGCTTCGGCCAGGTTGGCCGAGGACTGGAAGGTCAGGATCAGGAAGATCACACCCAGCATCAGCGCCCAGTTCATGAGCGGGATGTAGATCTGCCCCTGCTCCTGGCTGGAGGTGTGCTGGACCTGCATGCGCGGGATATAGCCCAGCTGGATGGCCTGGCGGGTCATGGAGAAGGCACCGGTGATCACCGCCTGGGAGGCGATGACGGTAGCCAGGGTCGCCAGGCCGATCATCGGCAGCAGCAGCCATTCAGGCGCCAGCAGATAGAAGGGATTGCGCACCGCCGCGGGATCGGCGAGCAGCAGCGCGCCCTGGCCGAAGTAGTTCAGCACCAAGCCTGGCAGTACCAGCAGCAGCCAGGCCCGGGCGATGGGCTTGCGCCCGAAGTGGCCCATGTCGGCATAGAGCGCCTCGGCGCCGGTCAGCGCCAGCACCGCCGCACCCAGCACGATGAAGCCCTTCACCGGGTTGTCGACGAAGAATTGCACCGCCCAGTAGGGATTGAAGGCCTTGAGCACCTCGGGTTGCTGGACGATGCCATAGACGCCCAGGGCGCCCAGGGTGGTGAACCAGAGCACCATCACCGGTCCGAAGAACTTGCCGATGGTGGCGGTGCCGCGCTTCTGGATGGCGAAGATGCCGACCAGGATCACCAGGGAGATGGGTACGACCCAGGCGTCCAGGCCATCGAAGGCCAGCTCCAGGCCCTCCACCGCCGACAGCACCGAGACCGCCGGGGTGATCATGCTGTCGCCGTAGAAGAGCGCGGCGCCGAACAGCCCCAGCAGGACCAGGGTGGTGGCCAGGCGTGGCGAGCCCTGGGCAGCGCGGCGAGCGAGGGCCGTGAGGGCCATGATGCCGCCCTCGCCCTGGTTGTCGGCGCGCATGACGAAGGTGATGTACTTGAGGGTGACGACCCAGATGAGCGACCAGAAGATCAGCGACAGGATGCCGAGCACGCTGTCGTGATTCAGCGGCAGGCCGTAGTGCGGCGAAAAGACTTCCTTGAGGGTATAGAGAGGACTGGTGCCGATGTCGCCGTATACCACGCCGGTGGCGAGCACGATCATTCCCAAGGCCGAAGGGGCTTTACCACCGTGCTCGTGTTCCGGACGGCTCATGCAGGGCTCCTAGAGTCTAAAATCGGCGCATCCTGCGCCGAAGCGGCGTCAGGATCAAGTTGAAAAGGCCGGTAGCGTGGCGCGCGCAACCTCTCGGCGCAGCGCTTCCAGCACCATAGACTCCTTGGTCGGCAAAAAGCTCTGCGCGGTCGCCAGGACCCGCCTGCCCCTTCCAAGCAGCGGCAGAGATGGCTAGAATCGCGCGTTTTTTGATCAAGGCGCCTCCTGAGCGCCCGCCGAGGTTAGCCCATGTCCATCCAAACGTCCGCCCCCAAGGTCGGTTTCGTCAGCCTCGGCTGTCCCAAGGCCACCGTCGACTCCGAACGCATCCTCACCCAGCTGCGCATGGAAGGCTACGAGATCGTGCCGACCTATGAAGACGCCGACGTGGTGGTGGTCAACACCTGCGGCTTCATCGACAGCGCCAAGGCCGAGTCCCTGGACGCCATCGGCGAGGCCATCGCCGAGAACGGCAAGGTGATCGTCACCGGGTGCATGGGCGTGGACGAGGGCAACATCCGCGGCGTGCATCCCAGCGTGCTGGCGGTGACCGGTCCGCAGCAGTACGAGCAGGTGGTCAACGCCGTGCACGAGGTGGTACCGCCGCAGCTGGAGCACAATCCGCTGATCGACCTGGTGCCGCCCCAGGGTATCAAGCTGACGCCGCGCCACTACGCCTACCTGAAGATTTCCGAGGGCTGCAACCACAGCTGCAGCTTCTGCATCATCCCCTCCATGCGTGGCAAGCTGGTCAGCCGCCCGGTGGGTGACGTGCTGTCCGAGGCCGAGCGCCTGGTCAAGGCGGGCGTCAAGGAGCTGCTGGTGATCTCCCAGGACACCAGCGCCTACGGCGTCGACCTCAAGTACCGGCTGGACTTCTGGAACGGCCAGCCGGTCAAGACGCGCATGCTGGAACTGTGCGAAGCGCTGTCGAGCATGGGCGTCTGGGTGCGCCTGCACTATGTGTACCCCTACCCCAATGTCGACGACGTCATTCCGCTGATGGCCGCCGGCAAGCTGCTGCCCTACCTGGACATCCCCTTCCAGCACGCCAGCCCCAAGGTGCTCAAGTCCATGAAGCGCCCGGCGTTCGAGGACAAGACCCTGGCGCGCATCAAGCGCTGGCGCGAGATCTGCCCGGAACTGACCATCCGCTCCACCTTCATCGTCGGCTTCCCGGGCGAGACCGAGGAAGATTTCCAGTACCTGCTGGACTGGCTCACCGAAGCCCAGCTGGATCGCGTCGGCTGCTTCCAGTATTCGCCGGTCGAGGGCGCACCCGCCAACGAACTGGGCCTGGATCCGGTGGCGGACGAGGTCAAGCAGGAGCGCTGGGAGCGCTTCATGGCGCACCAGCAGGCCATTTCCGCGGCGCGCCTGCAGCTCAAGATCGGTCGCGAGATCGAGGTCTTGATCGATGAGGTGGACGAGCAAGGCGCCATCGGCCGCTCCTACGCCGATGCCCCGGAAATCGACGGCAACGTCTATGTCGACAGCGCCAATCCCCTCAAGCCGGGCGACAAGGTCTGGGTCCGGGTCACCGACGCCGACGAGTACGACCTCTGGGCAGAGACGCTCTGATCCCTAGCTAGTCGTGCAAACGGTGGGTGCCGGGCACATGGGCGTGCCCGGCCGCACTGCAACTGGCGGTGGTCGCTGACGGCGCCGCCGGCTGACCAAGTTCGCGCAGGATGCCGCAACGGTCACCCTCGCCCTCTCCCTGGCAGTGACGCCTCAGGGTCACCAGCTGCTCGCGCAGCTGATTCAATTCGCGAATGCGCACCTCGACATGATGCAGATGGGCGCCGATCAGGGCATCCACCTGGGCACAGCCGGGTTCGCTGGTGTCGCGCAGGGCCAGCAAGGCGCGAATCTCCTCCAGTGTCATGTCCAGCGAACGGCAATGGCGGACGAATACCAGACGCTCGACCTGAGTGTCGTCATAGCTGCGGTAATTACTACTGCTACGCGCTGCCGGGCTCAGCAGCCCCTCGCGCTCGTAGTAGCGGATGGTCTCGACCGCGCAATCGGTACGCCTGGCCAATTCGCCGATCTTCATCACTCTGTCTCGTTCTGCTGACGGACGCCCAGCCTGCGCCGCCGGCCGCTTCGGAGCAAGAGGCCACGGCGGTCGGGACGGTGCTGGACTGCGGCTTTTCTCGGAGGGGCGGCAGGTGAAACGCTGCGCTCGGGGAAGTGGCTGAGACCTGTGGCGGCTGGCCAGACAGCACGACGCCCCGGCGATGAGTGGGTCGCCGGGGCGTCGAGACAACAGCCAGCCTAGTTGGCGTTGTTCTGGTAAAGCGCGGAGACCCGATTCGGATGCTCCGACTGGAATTGCGTTTGCGCATTGGCACGGATCGATTTGTTCGATACGTCGCGGCTGGCTGCGGACGCCGTACCCGACAGCAGGCCCAGGAACAGGACGGCGACGATGGCTTGGACACCCAGGACTTTCATAGCGAATACCTCTTGGTTGTGCTGTTTCGATAGACACAGCGTACTCCCAGTACTAATTCGCCAAAAAGAGCGCTTTTCGAGAGTGATATTTACCTATAAGGCAAATATCACTGGGGAACTTCCCACCTGTTCCGAGCGTTGGCAATTTGGCCCAAGGGCTCTAGCCCAGCTATCGCAGCTCCCTCAGGTGCTTTTCCAGTCCCGTGGCGCGGCCGGCGCCGACGCTGGTCAGCTGGAAGAAGCCGTAGTCTTCCAGGTAGGTCCAGCGACTGCGCGGTCCGCTTCCCGCCTCCCCATGCTGGCACTCCAGGGTCTTGGCCCGCCCGCTGAGGCTGGCCAGCACCTTGCGTGCCTCGCCTTCGCCCACCACCTTGCAGGACAGCCTGATTTCGCGCTGCTCGGTGCCTTTGAGATTGCCGGTCAGGGATTGCCGCGCCTGATAGCCGACCTGGCTGCCCACGGCGAGGGCGCGCCAGTCGCCGCTGAAGCTCAGCTGGTCCAGGCTGGCCACTTCTTCCACCGGCAGATTGCCGTTGTCGATACGGGTACGGCGTACCAGATCGATCAGCCCGCGCCAGTTGAGCGAATCGACCCGGGCGGTCTTGCCCTGGGCACTGAAGCGCAGCAGTCCGGGCTGAGGGCCGGGGCTAACCTGCACCTCTTCGCGATAGGCATGGGTCTGGCCTTCGTAGCGACTTTCGCCCTCCTCCACGAAGCGCTGGACGGCCAGGCGCGGCGCGGGTAGCGCCTGCGCCTTCAGCACCTGCAGGGGCTGTGCCTGCGGCGTGGGCAATTCGCCGGGCGGCGGCGGTGCGGCCGGTGCGGCGGCGGCAGCCTTGACCCCATCCAGGCGTGGCGTGGCCAGCAAGGCATCCCGACGATCACAGGCGGCTTCCAACAGCGTACGCCGCTCGATCGGCGCCGCCGTGAAGGCCTCCTGGCCCTGGGCGCCCAACTGGCTGTCGGTTACCCGCCCGCGGTCGTCCAGGCCGTAGCGCGCCAGCAGCAGGTAACGACGCGCCGTGCAATCGGCGGCCAGGGACTCGCGCCACTGACGCACCGGGGCGCCGTAGCGCGGCGTCTGCACCGCGACGGCCAGTTGCTGACCGCCCCAGAAGCGGCGTACTCCGTTGGCATCCACCAGGCTGTTGCGGTCGATCACCAGGGTGTCACCGCCGGGGCCACTGGCGAGGGCGCGCCAGTCGGTGTTGGCTGGCTGGGCGCAGAGCGCCGCCACATCGGGACGCTGCTTGAGCGTCGCAACCTTGGCGGCGCTCAGCGGCAGGGGCGCGGCATAGGCATTCACCCGTCCGGGATAGACCCGCTGAGCACCATCGAGGTAGAGCAGTTCAGCCTGGTCGGCCGCGCAATCCAGCGACACCATGGCGAAACCGTCCTCTGCCAGGGCGAGCGCCAGCTGCAGGCGTGAATCCTCGCGCAGAACGCTTTCGGCGATGACCGGACGAGCGAAGAGGTCATCGGCACTGGTCGGAGGCTCGACCGGCGGCTGCTGAGTGCTGCAGCCAGCCAGTAGCGACAGCAGGCAAAGGGCGGAAAGACGGCTGGAGATCATGAATCCTCTCGACAGGGAACCGCGAAAGATGTCGCGAACAGCAAATTGACCTGAACGAAATGCGTCTGGCGCGGATCAATAAAGGAAGCATGCCGCTTGGCATGACCTCCCCCGTTTCCCCACACGAGGTGCATTTATGAATACCGATCAGATCATAGGCAATGCCAAGGACGCTACCGGCAAGGTCCAGGACAGTTTCGGCGCAGCGACCGGCAATGCCGACTGGCAAGCCGAGGGCAAGGCCCGTCAACTGGAAGGCAAGCTGCAAGAGCAATATGGCCAGGCCATCGACTGCGCGCGCAATGTGACCGCCGACAAGCCCTTCACTGCCCTGGCCATCGCTGGCGGTGTCGGTTTCGTGCTGGGCGTACTGCTTTCGCGCTCCTGATCGGAGACGCCGGGCTGGCCACTGCGCCAGCTCCACAGCAAAAAGGCCTGTCTAGACAGGCCTTTTTGCTGTGGAGCCCATTAACGTTCCAGCGTTACCAGGTGCCTGTGCACCGCGTCCACGATCTCACCGATGTTGAACGGCTTCTGGAACACGGCATCGAACAGCTCCGAGCTCTCCTGGGCCAGATGTGCCTGGGCCCCGCTCATGAGAATGATGGGCAGGTGTTGCAGACCCTGGCGTTCGCGCAACGCTTCCGCCAGCTCACGGCCATTCATCACCGGCATCATGAAGTCGGTGATGACCAGCGACGGTAGTTCTCGATCGAAGACATCAAGCGCTCGACGGCCGTTGCTCGCCTTGACCACCATGTAGCCTTCGTCTTCAAGCGCGAAGGCCAGGATGTCCGCTATCAGAAATTCGTCATCGACTACCAGTATCGTCGTCATGTGGAGACTCTCCCAGCCGACGCGATCATGGTTGTATTGAGGGCATGGCTGAACCGGAAAGCACCTTCACCATGTCTTTGAACGCCTTTTTCAGTTCGATTCCCGAGTTGTCTATCACCATCTCGCGTAGCGAGGGGTCATACAGGCTATCCCGCACCTTGAGGATGGACAGAACTCTCTTGATCTCCGCCTCGGCCTCGACGAATCGCAGCAAAATCAGATTGTCCACCATGCTGGAAAGTTCGGGCGCCGGCGCTGATATATCCGCGCCAAACATGTCCCGTAATTCCCAGGTAGCTAGAACTGTGACGCCCTGGGTACGCAGCTCGTTCAGTAATGCACTGAAGTATTCGATGAGCCGCCCCTGTGGCAGCGCGAAGCGGGCAATGGCGCCCAGACTGTCGATCACCAGCCGTTTGATGCCGTGCTGCTCGACCAGCGCGAGCAGCTTCAGACCCACTTCATCAAGGCGCAACTCGGTAGTGGGCTGCCAGTGCATGTGCAGTGCGCCCTGATCGATACGGCCGGCCAGATCGAGCCCCAGGGCGTCGGCCTTGAGCTGCAGCCGCTCCGGCGGTTCATAGAAACTGAACATCAGACCGGGGGCCTCGGGCGTGCAGGCGGCCAGGAAATTCAGCGCGATGGACGTCTTGCCGGCACCCGAGGGCCCCATGAGCAACGTGGTCGAGCTTTCCGGTAGCCCGTTCTCGATCATCGCATCCAGCGAGGCCACGCCGCTGGTCACGCGCTGGTGCCCAATGCGGTAGGTCGCGCCCTCCGAGGGATCGCGATAGAGCGTTTCCAACCGTGGAAACACGGTGATGCCGGCATCGGAGATGGTGAATTCGTGGAAGCCCGGCAACGCGCCGCTGCCGCGAGTCTTGCGCAGCGCCAGACGGCGGATGGTGCGACTGCCGATCTCTTCCTCGTGCAGGTCCAGCACGCCATCGACCATGGTGTGCTCCGGGCTGCCGTCTTCGAGACGCGCGCTGGTGAGAAAGATCACCGTGCAACCGGCAAAGGCCGCATGCCCCTGCAACTCGGCGATGAACTTCTTGGTGTCGATGGGCGTTTCCGCACGCGAGCGCGCATTGAGCAGACCATCCACCACCAGCAGACTGGCCTTCTGCCGGCTGATTTCCCGCCGCAGGAGACGCACGACCTCATCCAGCCCCTCGCCTTCCATGGTATCGAAGGCGCTCAGGTACTGGACCTGATCCCCGATGCAGGCGCGGTCGAAGAAATCCAGCGTGGAAAAGAACTGGAACATCCGCTCGTGGGTTTCCGACAGCATGGTCGCAAACAGCACCCGGCCACCGCCGCGCACATGGTTGAAGGCGATCTGATTGGCCATGATCGATTTGCCGGAGCCCGGACGGCCCTGGATGACATAGGACGCGCCTGCGACCAGGCCTCCCTTCAAGATCTCATCCAGCCCCTGGATACCGGTTACGACGCGCTCGAGTCGATTCAAGAACGATGCCTCAAACTAATGATGTGTCTGGGACGCCTGGACAAGCGCCCTGTGCTTCGCAGGCAAGAGCCTATAAGGGTGCTACCCAAATAGCCAGCTAGAGGGCCTGGTCTTGGCCGCGTTTGCGAATCAGTCCTTCCTGGGCTACCGAGGCCACCAGCTGGCCCGTGCGATTGTAGATGCTGCCGCGGCACAGGCCACGCGCGCCGCCGGCCCAGGGACTGTCGATGGCGTAGAGCAGCCAGTCGTCCAGACGGAAATCGCGGTGGAACCAGACCGCATGGTCGAGGCTGGCGATCTGCAGCGAGCGATCCCAGAAACTGGTGCCATGAGGCAGCAGCGAACTGGGCAGCAGGTTGAAGTCCGAGGCATAGGCCAGCAGGTAGCGGTGCAGCGCCGGCTGGTCCGGCAAATCGCCCGTGGCGCGGAACCAGACATGGCGGACCGGCTCGGTCGGCTCTGGCTTGAAGGGATCGGTAAAGACCACCGGGCGCATCTCGATCGGCCGTGGCCCCAGCAGCTTGTCGCGCAGCGGCGCAGGGATCAGCTCGGCATAGCGCTGGGCATGGGCGATCTCCGACTGCAGGGTCTCGGGTGCGGGCACCTCCGGCATGGTCGTCTGGTGCTCGAAGCCAGGCTCCTCGACATGGAAGGAGGCGCTGCAGAAGAAGATCGGCTGCTCACCCTGGAAGGCCGTGACCCGGCGGGTGGAAAAGCTGCCGCCATCGCGGATGCGATCCACCTGGTAGGTCACCGGCTCGACCGCAGAACCGGCGCGCAGGAAGTAGCCGTGCAGGGAGTGCACGCGGCGCTCCACCGGCACGGTCTGACTGGCCGCCGACAGGGCCTGCCCCAGCACCTGTCCACCAAAGAGCTGCGGGAAGCCGAGATCCTGACTGCCGCCGCGATACAGATCGGGGGCCAGGGATTCGAGGGTCAGCAGATCGACCAGGTTGTCCAGCACCTTGCTCATGGGGAGGGTTCCTTGACAGAGAGTGATCATCATACGCAAAACCGGTCAAATCCTGCGCGTTCGCCTTGCTTTCAGACACTTTGCTCATCGTATGACGATAACTGGTGGAGCGTGTGGCCGCATAAGCGGTCACAATGAAGGTATCGCTGTCCGCTCGCAGGCTTCCTCTCCATGACCGAAACCGCCAATGCTTCGTCTCCCCACCCTTCCGCAGCGCAGATCGCGGAGCTGGGCAAGGGCCTCGGACACGACGACATCTTCTTTGCCGCCGTGAAGAAGACCCGGATGCCGATGATCGTGACAGATCCGCACCAGCCGGATAATCCGATCATCTTCGCCAACGAGTCCTTCCTGCGGACCACCGGCTATGCCCTGGACGAGGTGATGGGGCGCAATTGCCGCTTCCTGCAAGGGCCCGACACCCGCCCGGAGCACATCGCCGAAATCCGCAATGCCGTACGCGAACAGCGCGATTGCGACGTCGAGCTGCTGAACTACCGCAAGGACGGCTCGACCTTCTGGAATGCGCTGTTCATCTCGCCGGTGTTCGATCACGAGGGCCAGCTGCGCTACTACTTCGCCTCGCAGCTGGATGTCTCCCGTCGGCGCGATGCCGAAGACGCCCTGCGCCAGGCGCAGAAGATGGAAGCCCTGGGCCAACTCACCGGTGGCATCGCCCACGACTTCAACAACCTGCTGCAGGTGATGGTCGGCTACCTGGATATCCTGAGGATCAACCTGGACCGTCCGGAACTGGACAAGGACAAGGCCAAGCGCCATGTCGAGAACACCCGCGACGCGGTGAATCGGGCGGCGACCCTGACCCAGCAGCTGCTGGCCTTTGCTCGCAAGCAACGCCTGACCGGGCGCGCGGTGGACCTGAACAAGCTCATCAATGCCCGCCAGGGGCGCCTGGCCCAGGCGCTGGGAGGGCCCTTCCGCTTTGTCTTCCGCCCGGCACCGGCGTTGTGGAACTGCCGTCTCGATCCGATCCAGCTGGAAACGGCGCTGCTCAATATCGTCGACAACGCCCGCCTGGCCATGCAGGAGCGAGGCGCCGGCACCCTGACCCTGGAAACCCTCAACGTCGAGGTCAATGGCCAGGACCTGGCCCACGGTGGCCTGGCCCAGGGGCATTATGTCTGCATCGCCCTGACCGACACCGGCAGCGGCATGTCCACCGATGTGCTCGGGCGCGCCTTGGACCCCTTCTTCACCACCCGCGACGAAGGCCAGGGCAGCGGTCTGGGCCTGTCCATGGTCTATGGCTTTCTCAAGCAGTCGGGCGGTCTGGTCAGGCTCTATTCCGAGGTAGGCATAGGTACCTCGGTGCGCCTCTACTTCCCGGTTTCCGAAGAGGAGGCGCGCGAGCACCCGACGCCCCTGCCGACCCCGCACGAGGACGGCGGTGGCTCCGAGACCATCCTGGTGGTGGATGACAGACCGGACGTGGCGGCACTGGCCCAGGCCATCCTGGAGGAGACCGGCTACCAGGTGCTGGTCGCCCACAATGGCCAGCAGGCGCTGGATATCCTTGCCCGCGAACCCGCTGTCGATCTGTTGTTCAGCGATCTCATCATGCCGGGCGGCATGAATGGCGTGATGCTGGCCAAGGAGGCCCAGCGGCGACAGCCCGAGTTGCGCATCCTGCTGACCACGGGTTATGCCAACAACGCGCTGGAACTCGAAGAAGGCAACGGCGAACGCTTTCCGATTCTCAACAAGCCCTATGGTCGCCAGGACCTGACCCGCTGGATCCGTCGCATGCTGGACAGCGGCCAGCCATGAAGGACGAGGCCCTGGAGCACGAGCCCGCCAGCTGCGACACCGGGCAGAATGGCCCGGTGGACCTCCAGAGCTTTCTGGCCTGCCTGGAGCGGGTCGGCAACAGCCCGAACCAGGTCTCGGTGCAGCACCTGATCGATGCCATCGGCAGCCGCTCCTTCGGCCCCATGATTCTCTTGCCGGGGGTGCTGGCGATCTCGCCGCTGACTGGCATTCCCGGTATCGCCACCGCCATTGCCGTCTTCGTGATGCTGGTGAGCGGCCAGCTGCTGCTCGGCCGGGATCACTTCTGGCTGCCGCGCTGGGTGCTGCAGCGCTCGGTTTCGCGCGGCAAGCTGCGCAAGTCGCTGCGGCTGCTGCAGAGGCCGGCGCGCTGGGTGGACAAGGTGGTCAAGTCGCGACTGCGGGTGCTCACCTCGCGTCCGGCGCACTTCGTCACCGCCCTGCTGTGCATCCTGATCGCCGCGACCATGCCGGTGCTGGATCTGGTGCCCTTCGCCAACACCACGGCGGGACTGGCATTGACCTCCTTCGCCCTGTCGCTGATCGCCCGCGATGGCCTGCTGTTCCTTCTGGCACTGGGTTTCTGTACCGGCATCCTCTGGTTCATCCTGGAGCTCCTGGTGTTTTGAGCACGCGACTGCCGCTGGTCTACCACGAGGACTACAGTCCGCCCTTCCCCGCGGGCCATCGCTTTCCGATGGAGAAATTCCGCCTGCTGCACGAGCACCTGAGCGCCAGCGGCATCCTCGGCACGGACAACTGGCAGCGCCCCGAACTCTGCCCGGACGAGGTGCTGGCGCTGGCCCATGCGCCCGCCTACATCCGCGCCTTCCAGGCCGGCGAGCTGGCGCCGCCGCTGCAGCGCCAGCTGGGCCTGCCGTGGAACGAAGCCCTGGTGCGCCGCACCATCCGCGCCGTGGGCGGCTCCCTGCTCACCCTGGAGCTGGCACTGCGCCATGGCCTGGCCTGTCACCTCGCCGGGGGTACCCATCATGCGCACCACGACTATCCGGCCGGCTTCTGCATCTTCAACGATCTGGCGATCCTGTCGCTGTCGCTGCTGGAAAGCGGGCGCGCCGGGCGGGTGCTGATCCTGGACTGCGACGTCCACCAGGGCGATGGCACGGCACGCATCCTCGCCGGGGTGCCGGACGCCGTCACCGTCTCGCTGCACTGCGCCACCAACTATCCGGCGCGCAAGGCACAGAGCGACTGGGACATCCCCTTGCCCCGCGGCCTGGACGACGCCGGCTATCTCCAGGTCCTCGACGAGGCCCTGGGCTACCTGCTGCCCCTTCATCAGCCCGACGTGGTGCTCTACGACGCCGGCGTCGACGTCCACCGAGATGACGCCCTGGGCTATCTGGACCTGACCGATGCCGGTCTCGCCGCCCGGGACGGTTTCGTCTTGCGACGCTGCCTGGCGGCGGATATACCGGTCGTAGGGGTGATCGGCGGCGGCTATTCCGCCGATCGCCTGGCCCTGGCCCGCCGGCACGGCATCCTCCATCACACCGCGACCCAGGTCTGGCAGGAACTGGGCCTGACCTGAACAGGAGTTTTCATGAGCAAGACCGTCAAGACCTCTGAATCCAGCCAGGCGCGCCTGGCAGTACTGATCGATGCCGACAACGCGCCAGCTGCCATCGTCGACGGTCTCATGGCCGAGATCGCGCGCTTCGGCGTGGCCAGCGTCAAACGCATCTATGGCGACTGGACCCAGCCCCAGCTGAACAGCTGGAAGAAGGTGCTGCTCGACCATTCCATCCAGCCGGTGCAGCAATTCGGCTACACCAAAGGCAAGAATGCCACCGACAGCGCCCTGATCATCGATGCCATGGACCTGCTCTACACCCGTCGCTTCGACGGTTTCTGCCTGGTTTCCAGCGACAGCGACTTCACCCGCCTGGCGGCGCGGCTGCGCGAGGAAGGACTGACAGTCTATGGCTTCGGCGAAGAAAAGACCCCGGACCCCTTCGTCTCGGCCTGCGACAGATTCATCTACACCGAGATCCTCAGGTCCAAGCCGCGGGAAGAGCCGCGGGAAGCCACCAGCACCACCGACAAGCCGGCTACCACCAACCGCGGCAAGCCCAAGCTGAGCACCATCCTCAAGCTCATCGAACAGGCGGTGGAAGACGCCTCCGACGAAGGCGGCTGGGCCAATCTGGGCCTGGTCGGCACCAACCTGGGCAAGGTGCGTCCGGATTTCGACGCCCGCCTCTATGGGCATCGCAAATTCAGCGGCCTGGTCAAGGCCCATGGCGATCGGTTCGAGGTGCAGGAGCGCGACCCCGCCGATGGCAGCGCGGGCAAGGCCGTCTATATCCGCAACCGCTGACGCCGCTGCGCCTGCCCGGCTCTGGCCCGGGCGATGACGGTGAAAAGTCGCGATCGGTCGCCATCAGGTCGCCATACCACCGGTCAGACGTCGCGGAACCGCTCGGCGGGCGGCGGCCTCCACCCTAGGTTAATGCAGCCTACGGAGACCGCCATGCGAGCCTTGACCTACCACGGTGCCCACGATGTACGCGTCGATACCGTGCCTGATCCGACCATCCAGGACGCTGACGACATCGTCCTGCGGGTGACCGCCACGGCCATCTGCGGCTCGGATCTGCACCTCTATCGCGGCAAGATTCCCACCGTGGAGCACGGAGATATCTTCGGCCACGAATTCATGGGCATCGTCGAGGAAACCGGTTCGGCGGTCACGGCCGTGCAGAAAGGCGATCGGGTGGTGATCCCCTTCGTCATCGCCTGTGGCAGCTGCTTCTTCTGCAACCAGGATCTCTATGCCGCCTGTGAGACCACCAATACCGGTCGTGGCGCCATCCTCAACAAGAAGCAGATCCCGCCGGGCGCGGCGCTGTTCGGCTTCAGCCATCTCTATGGCGGCGTGCCCGGTGGCCAGGCCGAATACGTGCGCGTACCCAAGGCCAACACCGGCCCCTTCAAGGTACCCGGCACCCTGGCCGACGAGAAGGTACTGTTCCTGTCCGACATCCTGCCCACCGCCTGGCAGGCGGTACTCAACACCGGCATCGGTCAGGGCTCCAGCATCGCCATCTATGGCGCCGGACCGGTCGGCCTACTGTCCGCCGCCTGCGCGCGGATGCTGGGTGCCGAGCGCATCTTCATGGTCGACCACCACCCCTATCGCCTGGCCTATGCGCAGCAGACCTATGGCGTCATCCCGATCAATTTCGACGAAGACGACGATCCGGCGGCGACCATCATCGAGCAGACGCCCGGCAAGCGCGGTGTAGACGGCGTGGTCGATGCGGTGGGCTTCGAGGCCAAGGGCAGCACCACCGAGACCATCCTCGCCAACCTCAAGCTGGAAGGCAGCAGCGGCAAGGCCCTGCGTCAGTGCATCGCTGCGGTACGACGCGGCGGCACCGTGAGTGTCCCGGGTGTGTATGCCGGCTTCATCCATGGCTTCCTGTTCGGCGACGCCTTCGACAAGGGCCTGACCTTCAAGATGGGCCAGACCCACGTGCAGCGCTACCTGCCGGAACTGCTCGAACACATCGAGCGCGGCGATCTCGCTCCCGAGGCGATCATTACCCACCGGATGTCCCTGGAGCAGGCGGTCGAGGGCTACAAGATCTTCGACAAGAAGCAGGAGGACTGCCGCAAGGTGATCCTCACGCCCGGGCGCAGTGAACCGCTGATTCCGGAGCGCCTGGAAGAACCCCTGGCGGCACCCCTGGGTCAGGCTGGCGTGGTCTAAGAGCCTAGCACCTCGCGTACAATGGCGGCTTTCCGTAGCTCCTGGATGCCGCCATGTCTCTCTCCCCCGCCACCCCTGCCGTCGTTGTCATCGGGGGTGGCCCCGCCGGGTTGATGGCGGCCGAGACCTTGGCCGCCGCCGGCATCTCCGTAGACCTCTTCGACGCCATGCCCTCCGTTGGCCGCAAGTTTTTGCTCGCCGGCGTGGGCGGCATGAACATCACCCATGCCGAAGAGCAGGCCACCTTCCGCCGGCGCTATCGCGAGCGCGAAGGCGACGTCAGCACCTGGCTCGATGCCTTCGACAGCGATGCCCTGCGCGCCTGGATCCATGAGCTGGGCATCGAGACCTTCGTCGGTACCTCGGGTCGGGTATTTCCCGCCGACATGAAGGCCGCGCCCCTGCTGCGTGCCTGGCTGCATCGGCTGCGCGACCAGGGCGTGCGCATCCATACCCGCAGCCGCTGGCTGGGCTGGGACGCCGAGAACCGACTGCGCCTGGCGACCCCGGAGGGCGAGCGTCTCTTGCGGCCCCAGGCCTGTGTGCTGGCGTTGGGCGGCGGCAGTTGGCCGCGCCTGGGCTCGGACGGTGCCTGGCAGGCCTTGCTGGCCGAACGTGGCGTCACACTGCGACCGCTGGAACCAGCCAACTGTGGTTTCGAGGTGGCCGGCTGGAGCGACTTCCTCAGGACTCGTCATGCCGGCGCGCCAGTAAAGCCCGCCGCCCTGGCCCTGCCCGGCCAACCGCCGCGCCAGGGCGAATTCGTCCTTACCGAGACCGGCATCGAGGGCAGCCTGGTCTATGCGCTGTCCGCAGAGATCCGCTCGGCCATCGAACGCGACGGCCAGGCAACCCTGACCCTGGATCTGGCACCCCAGCGCGACCTTGCCGAACTCGGCCGGGCACTCGCCAAGCCACGCGGCAGCCAGTCCCTCGCCAATCACCTGCGGCGTCACGCCGGGATCGACGGCGCCCGGGCCGCCCTGCTTCGCGAGCTGGCCCCGCCGGAAACGTTCCAGGACATGGCTCGGCTGGCCCAGGCCTGCAAGGCCCTGCCCCTCACCGTGGTCAGACCCCGCCCCCTGGCGGAAGCCATCAGCAGCGCGGGCGGCGTGCCCCTGGAAGCCCTGGACGAGGGCCTGATGTTCCGGCAATTGCCTGGCGTGTTCTGCGCCGGCGAGATGCTCGACTGGGAAGCGCCCACCGGTGGCTATCTGCTCACGGCCTGCTTCGCCAGCGGCCGCGCAGCGGGCCGGGGCGTGCTGCGCTGGCTGGCCGCTGGCGGCAGGTCGGCCTGAGCGGCCCCGTCGCGATGCGCCGCTCCCGCTCGGACACCAGAGCTGGAGCCTGACCGCTGGCGCCCCGGTCCGCTTCCTCTGACCGTAGCTTCGCAGGCCACCTTTGCGTTTGGTCATCGCGCCTCCTGCCCAGCTAAAGCCTGCTTTGATGCCGGACGATCAGGCGCGGTAGTCTAGGCCGAGACCACGGCAATCATCATGGATCCATGCCACCTTCCCAGGCGTTGTCGGAATTCAGGCAGTTGTTGCGCGATCTGGCGGGAGATCTCCGCCAGTTCGGCCGCGACCATCGCCGTCTGGTCGACGAACTGGAAACCCTGACCTCGGTCTTGCTGGCGATCCTGCTCGGCCATGTGGCCGGGGTTCAGCATGTCGGCTGGGCGGCTTTCAGCGGCTATATCGTGATGAGGTCAGATGTCCGCGACAGCTTCGCGCGCGGCTGCCTGCGGGTGCTGGGTACCTGTATCGGTGCCGCCGGCGCCTTGCTGGTCCTGCGTCACCTGCAGCTGAACCCCTACGAGCAGGCTCTACTGCTGGGCACCGTGGGCAGCATCACCCTCTATCTGACACTGGTGGGCCGCTATGGCTACGCCTGGTTGCTGGGCGGCCTCACCTACGCCATGGTGGTCCTGACGAGCCTCCAGGCGCCCGATCAGCTCGAGCAATACGCCCTGTCGCGCCTGTTGGAAGTGGCGCTCGGCACCTCGGCCTGCGTAGTGGTGAGCGCGCTTTCCACCTACGGCGTCCGTGCCCGCTTATGGCCCAAGGCACCAGCCACGGTAGCCCAACCGTCGCGCACCCTGGGTGTCTGGCAGCCGCTGGCATTGCGCCATGCGCTGCAGGGGGGCTGGCCCTGGCGTTGGGCGCGACGGGGAAGATCGAGGTGGACATGAGCCAGGCCGCCATCACCATCCTGGCGGTCATGGTCGTTCCCTTCGACGGCCTGAGCAGCGCCGGCAAGGCGGTCTCCAGAAGGCTGTTGCATCGAATGCTCGGCTGCCTGCTCGGCGGCGGCCTGGCGGCCATTCTGCTGCTGGTCAGCCAGGACAGTCTCTGGCTGACGCTGGCGGGCGTCACGCTCGGCGTGCTGATCGGCAGACACCTCGAGAACGGCCCACTGGGTATCGGCTATCTCGGCATGCAGTTCGCGCTGGCGTTTCTGGTGATGATGGTGCCTGACCACTATGACCATATCGACCCGGTGGCGGGCATGGCGCGGCTGGGCGGTATCCTGCTGGGTTTTCTGGTGCTGGAGCCGGTGTACTGGATCTCGACCTGGCTGATCAGACGCCTGTCAGCCTCGAGAACCTAGCAAGCGGCCGCGCTGAGCTCAGGCCGGGCGCTCGACGAACTCGGTGGCCGGCGAGCCATCGGCATTGTGCTGGCGGATCACCGCCGGCCGCCCTTCCTCATCCAGCAGCACCTGGCCGATACCGGCGCCGTTCCACAGCCGCTCGCCGGCCTCGCGCCGATCCGGCAGGCGTGGCTGCAGTTCCCAGCGGCGGCGCTTGGTGAAGCCGTTGAGCGGCGACCAGGGCGCATAGAGCCAGCGATTGAGTCGGTCCAGGGTCGCCAGCAGGCGTGGCGGAAATTCGTTCTTGATGCCGCTGCTGGTGATCTGCCAGAGCCGCGGCTCGCCCCGTCGGTCACGGATGCGGATGTCGTAGACGAAGGAATAGTGCACGTCGCCGGAGAGCACCACGTAGTTGCCCGGGGTGCGCCGGTGCCGAAAGATGTTGAGCATGGTCCTGGCCGCACCGGGGTGGGCCATCCAGTTCTCGGCGTCCACCATCAGCGGCTGGCCGAACCAGGTGAAGATACGCTGCACCGCCTCGATCAGCTTGACGCCGAACATGGGCGCGGCCGAGACGATCACCGCCGAGGGATGGTCCAGCAGGTCCTGCTGCAATTCGCAGAGGGCTTCCCAGTCCATCAGGCCCGACGGATGCTCCAGGCGTCTTTCGCTGCGCCAGCGGCGGGTGCGGGTGTCCAGCACGATCAGCGGCGGGTCGGTCTTGAGCACATAGTGCCACCCCTGGAAGCGCAGCAGATCGTCGATGCAGCTGTTCTGCACCGGGCAATCCAGCATGCCGTCGCCGCCCGCCGTGTCCAGCAGGCGGGCGGTGACCGCGAGGGGTTCGGCGACCGCTTCCGGAGCGTTGCCCCAGGCCTGGCAGAGCAGGTAGGCCAGCAGCGCATTGCCGAGGATGCGCCGGGAAAAGGGGTGACCGTAGGCGGTCTCTTCCCAGCGGGCCGACAGATTCCAGTCGTCGGTGACGTCGTGGTCGTCGAAGATCATCAGCGTCGGTACCCCGGCCAGGGCTCGTGCCGCCTGGGGCAGGGTCGCGACGAAGCCGTCGATGCAGCGCGATTCGGCGGCGTAACGCTCACTGTCCTTGGCGTCCAGCGCCGGCGGCACGACCTCGATCAGGGTCCAGGGCGTCGGCGACCAGCAGAGCAGATAGAGCGCCAGCACCTCGCTCAGGGTCACCAGGTGATTGTGCGCGTTGGTGGAGGTGAAGATCGGCTTCTCCACCCCGCCAAAGAATTTCTCGCGCAGCGCCCGGTTGGACTTGAACGCCGGCAGCAGGTCTTCGCGGTGATAGAGGTTGGCCGGATGGGCCATCAGGGCGTCGCTGTCCGCCACCACCGCGCCTTCGAGGTACTCGCCATGGAGGCCGACGCGGCGGATCAGCGCCTGCACCGCCAACAGCATCGGCCCGGCGACATCGTCGGCATAGACCTGATCGCCGGTGAGCAGCAGGGCCGCGGGCCGCTCTTCGGGGATCGTGCAGGCCTGCAGCAGGCGATCCACTGCGATCAGGCCATCGGCCGAGGCGTGATGAGGCTTGCGGCAGGAGCCGTGAAGCAGGTGATCGAAACGCGCGCGCAGCACGAAGCGTGGCAGCTCGCTCTCCGTGGAGAGCAGGTGCGGCGCCCAATCGCGAATCCCGCCTGCGGCCAGCCGCACGTCGTACTGGATGAAGGCGTCGACCGGCAACGCGGCGTCCGGCCGGACATCGATCAGTTGCAGATAGGCGTGCTCGCCCAGGCGCAGGCACCGCACCTCGGCCCGAGCCCCGAGCTCGACCTCGCCCTGCCATAGCCGTGGGACAGGCGCCTCGGCCGTGGTGGTCACCAGCCAGAGCAGCAACCGGGAGGCCTCGGTGCGCCGCAGCAGCGGGCCGGCCAGGACCGGGGGCAAGGTAGGGGTAGCGCTCATGGGGTCTCCTGTGGCCACGGAACTGACCACTATGCCGTGTCGGGATTCCGCCTGCAGCCGCCGCCTGGCTACAAAGTTTGAGCACGCGTCACAGTCGGCCTAGAATTCGCTCCCTTTTCGTCGCCTTCCGGGCCCGTCATGACCTTTGCCGACCTCGGCCTCATAGATCCGCTGCTGCAGGCGCTCAGCGCCCTGGAGCACAGCTCCCCTACCCCGATCCAGCGCCAGGCCATCCCGGCGGTGCTGGCCGGTCGCGACCTGCTGGCCGCCGCCCAGACCGGCACCGGCAAGACCGGCGCCTTCGGCCTGCCGCTCCTGCAGCGATTGGTGCAGGAAGGCCCGCCGGTTGCGCCCAACCATATCCGGGCGCTGATCCTGACCCCTACCCGCGAGCTGGCCGAACAGGTCCATGCCAGTCTGCGCGACTACGCCCAGCACCTGCCCCTGCGCACCGCAGTGGCCTACGGGGGCGTCAGCATCAATCCGCAGATGATGAAGCTGCGCAAGGGCGTGGACGTGCTGGTGGCGACCCCCGGGCGGCTGCTCGACCTGTTCAGCCAGAACGCCGTGCGCTTCGACCAGGTGCAGCTGCTGGTACTGGACGAAGCCGATCGCATGCTCGACCTGGGCTTTTCGCGGCAGCTGGGCGAGTTGTTCGTCATGCTGCCGCGCAAGCGCCAGACCCTGCTGTTCTCGGCGACCTTCTCCGACGCCGTGCGCCAGCTGGCCGCGCCCGTGCTGCGCGATCCCCAAACGATCGACGTGAGTCCGCGCAACACCGCTGCCGTCACGGTCAAGCAATGGGTGGTGCCGGTCGACAAGAAGCGCAAGACCGAACTCTTCCTGCACCTCTATCGCAGCGGTCGCCACGGCCAGGTGCTGGTGTTCGCCAAGACCCGCAAGGGTGTGGAGCAACTGGTGGAGGCGTTGCAGGCCGAAGGTCTGGCCGCGGAATCCATCCACGGCGACAAGCCCCAGCCCGCGCGGCTGCGCGCCCTCGCCCGCTTCAAGGCCGGCGAGGCCGACATCTTGGTGGCCACCGATGTGGCTGCCCGTGGCCTGGACATCCAGGACCTGCCACTGGTGGTCAACCTGGACCTGCCCATCGTCGCCGAGGACTACGTCCACCGCATCGGCCGGACCGGGCGCGCCGGCAACCAGGGCCAGGCGGTGTCCCTGGTCTGCGCGGACGAAGTGGAGCAGTTGGCCGCGATCGAGACGCTGATCGGCCAGGTCCTGCAGCGCCGCGACGAACCGGACTTCATCCCCGATCACCGGGTCCCGGAAACCCGACCCAATGGCCTGGTCGTGAAGAAACCCAAGAAGCCGAAGAAGCCCAAGGTAGGCGCGCCGGTATCGGACAAGCCCCTGGGGCGTTGGGTGGAAGACGGCAAGCCGAAGGTCAAGTCGGTGCGCAAGTCGCCCGGCTTCGGCAAGCCGCGCAAGAAGCCCTGAGGCGTGGGGGTGGTGCTAGCGGTGAAGCGACGGTAGACGGATGATCGCGGCCAGGGCTGCGATAGACCGTAGGTTGGGCTGAGACGGCTTCATCGTCGAAGCCCAACATTGCCAGTCCCCTGCGGCAAGACCTGTTGGGCTTCGCTGCGCTCAACCCAACCTACGATAACTACGACACATCCCGTAGCCTGGAAAACCGCGCAGCGTTTTCCGGCGACGGAAGGGTGGAACAGGCCCGATCAGGTGGATGACGCAGCACCGTCATCCACCTGAACTCAGACCTATTCCGTCAAGCGCCAGGTGGTGCCGCCCTTGCCGTCTTCCAGCACCACGCCGAGGGCGGTGAGCTGGTCGCGGATGCGGTCGGATTCCGCCCAGTTCTTTTCCGCGCGCGCGCTCAGGCGCGCCTGGATCAGGGCCTCGACCTCGGCCGCATCCACCCGCCCCGCCGCGTCGGCGCGCAGGAAGGCTTCCGGCTCCAGCTGCAGCACGCCCAGCACCTCGCCCAGTTCGCGCAGACGCCCGGCCAGGCCAGCCGCCGCGGCAGGATCGCTCTCGCGCAGGCGGTTGATCTCGCGGGCCAGTTCGAACAGCACGCCACAGGCGCCGGCGGTGTTGAAGTCGTCGTCCATGCACTGTGCGAAGCGCTCGGCGTAGCTTTCGCCGCCTTGCGCCGGCGCCTGAGGCAGGCCCTTGAGCGAATGGTAGAAGCGCTCCAAGGCGCCCTTGGCTTCGCGCAGGTTGTCTTCCGAGTAGTTGATCGGACTGCGGTAGTGGCTGGCGATCAGCAGGTAGCGCACCACCTCGGGGTGGTACTTCTCCAGCACCTCGCGCAGGGTGAAGAAGTTGCCCAGCGACTTGGACATCTTTTCGCCATTGATGGTGATCATCCCGCAGTGAAGCCAGGCGTTGGCATAGGTCTTGCCGGTAGCCGCCTCGCTCTGGGCGATCTCGTTCTCGTGGTGCGGGAATTCCAGGTCGTTGCCGCCGCCGTGGATGTCGAAGGTCTCGCCCAGGCAGCAGGTGGACATCACCGAGCACTCGATATGCCAGCCCGGCCGCCCGGCGCCCCAGGGCGACGGCCAGCTCGGCTCGCCCGGCTTGGCGGCCTTCCACAGCACGAAGTCCAGCGGATCCTCCTTGGCCTCGCCCGGCTCGATGCGGGCACCGATGCGCAGATCCTCGACGCGCCGCCGCGACAGCTTGCCGTAGCCGGCGAAGCGATTGACCCGGTAGTAGACGTCGCCATTGCCGGCGGCATAGGCGTAGCCCTTGTCGATCAGGGTCTGGATCATGGCGTGCATGCCATCGATGTGATCGGTGGCGCGCGGCTCCCGATCGGGCTTGCGGATATTCAGCCGCGCCTCGTCCTCGTGCATCGCCTCGATCATCCGCGCCACCAGGTCGGTGAAGGGCTCACCGTTGGCATTGGCGCGATTGATGATCTTGTCGTCGATGTCGGTGATGTTGCGCACATAGGTCAGGTCGTAGCCGCTATGCCGCAACCAGCGCGTGATGACGTCGAAGGCCACCATGCTGCGACCATGACCCAGGTGGCAGTAGTCGTAGACGGTCATGCCGCAGACGTACATGCGCACCTGCCCCGGCACCAGCGGCGTGAAGGCTTCCTTGGTCTTGGTCAGGGTGTTGTAGAGGTGCAGCGCCATCATTGCCCCCAGGAATCGCGCAGGGTCACGGTGCGGTTGAACACCGGCTTGCCGGGCGCCGAATCCTTGGGATCGACGCAGAAGTAGCCCTCGCGCTCGAACTGGAAGCGGTCTTCCGGCTGGGCCTGGGCCAGCGACGGCTCGGCGCGGCAGCCCTGGAGCACCACCAGGGAATCGGGGTTGATGTTGTCGAGGAAGCTGCCGCCCTCTTCGCTCTTCTCCGGCTGCGCCGAACGGAACAGGCGATCGTAGAGGCGCACCTCGCACTCCACGCTACCCTCGGCTGGCACCCAGTGGATCACGCCCTTGACCTTGCGGCCCTCGGGATTCTTGCCCAGGGTGTCCGGGTCGTAGCTGCAGCGCAGTTCGACGACGGTGCCGTCGGCATCCTTGATGGCCTCGTCGGCACGGATCACGTAGCTGCCGCGCAGGCGCACCTCGCCACCCGGCTCCAGGCGCTTGTAGCCCTTGGGCGGATTCTCTTCGTAATCACCCTGGTCGATGTACAGCTCGCGGGTGAAGGGCAGCTGGCGCACACCCAGATCCTGCTTGGGGTGCCGCGCCAGTTCCAGGTGCTCCACCTGGCCCTCGGGGTAGTTGGTGATCACCACCTTGAGGGGCTTCAGCACGCACATGGCGCGCGGGGCGTTCTGGTCCAGGTCCTCGCGGATGGCGAATTCCAGCATGGCCACGTCGACCACGCCGTTGGAGCGGGTCACGCCGATCATCTCGCAGAAGTTGCGGATGGCGGCCGGGGTATAGCCGCGACGGCGATAGCCCGACAGGGTCGACATGCGCGGGTCGTCCCAGCCGTGCACGTGGCCTTCGTCCACCAGCTGCTTGAGCTTGCGCTTGCTGGTGACGGTGTAGTTCAGGTTGAGGCGGGCGAATTCGTACTGGCGTGGCTGGGCCGGCACCGGCAGCTTGACGAGGAACCATTCGTACAGCGGGCGATGGTCCTCGAACTCCAGGGTGCAGATGGAGTGGGTCACGCCTTCCAGGGCATCGGACTGGCCATGGGTGAAGTCATAGCTCGGATAGATGCACCAGGCATCGCCGGTCTGGTGGTGATGGGCGTGGCGGATGCGATAGAGGATGGGATCGCGCAGGTTCATGTTGGGCGAGGCCATGTCGATCTTGGCGCGCAGCACCTTTTCGCCGTCCTTGAATTCGCCGGCCTTCATGCGGGCGAAGAGGTCCAGGTTCTCGGCCACCGAACGGTCGCGGAAAGGACTGTTGCGACCCGGCTCGGTAAGGCTGCCGCGGTATTCGCGGGCCTGCTCGGGGGTGAGGTCGCAGACGTAGGCCAGGCCCTGCTCGATCAGGTTGACGGCCCAGGCGTAGAGCTGGTCGAAGTAGGCGGAGGCATAGCGCACCTCGCCGGCCCAGTCGAAGCCCAGCCAGTGCACGTCGCTCTTGATGGCGTCGATGTATTCCTGGTCTTCCTTGGCCGGGTTGGTGTCGTCGAAGCGCAGATGGCAGTCGCCGCCGAATTCCTTGGCCAGCCCGAAGTTGACGCAGATCGACTTGGCGTGGCCGATGTGCAGGTAGCCGTTGGGCTCCGGGGGGAAACGGGTGACGATCTTGGCCTGCTTGCCGGCGTCCAGGTCAGCCTGGACGATCTGCCGCAGGAAATGCGCGGGGGCGGCTTTGGCGGCGGTGGACGAGTCGGAAGTCGGCTTGCTCATGGGATCCTTAACTGGGCAGACGCACGGCCAGGGTAGGCCGGGCAAAGGTAAACCCGTATCATAGCCCAACCCGTCAAGTCCCGGCGAAACCCTTGAGGCCCTCGCCGGGTCTGGATGCTGTCCCCCTTAGCTACGGATTCGCTGCCATGATCAAGCTGCACACCAACCACGGCGTCATCACCCTGGAACTCTTCGAGGACAAGGCGCCCGAAACCGCGGCCAACTTCAAGGAATACGTCAAGAGCGGTCACTACGACGGCACCATCTTCCACCGTGTGATCAGCAACTTCATGGTCCAGGGCGGTGGTTTCGAGCCGGGCATGAAGCAGAAGCCGACCCGCGCCCCGATCAAGAACGAGGCCAACAACGGCGTCTCCAACGCCATCGGCACCGTCGCCATGGCCCGCACCATGGACCCGCATTCCGCCTCGGCGCAGTTCTTCATCAACGTGTCCGACAACACCTTCCTCAACCACACCGCGCCCACCAGCCAGGGCTGGGGCTATGCGGTGTTCGGCAAGGTCGTCGAGGGCATGGACGTGGTCAACGCCATCAAGGGCGTCGCCACCACCAGCAAGGCCGGTCACCAGGACGTGCCGAGCGAAGACGTGATCATCGAGAAGGCCGAGATCATCGAGTGATTCTACTGGTCTCCGACCTGCATCTCGAACCGCAACGCCCGGACCTGGTCCGGGCGTTTTTGCATTTCCTCCAGAACCGCGCCCGCGGTGCCGAGGCGCTGTACATCCTCGGGGATCTGTTCGAGGCCTGGATCGGCGATGATGCCATGGGACTTTTCGAGCAGGAGATCGCCGCCGCCCTGCGCCAGCTGGCCGACAGCGGTACGGCCGTCTACCTGATGCATGGCAATCGCGACTTCCTCATCGGCAAGGCCTTCTGCCGCCAGGCGGGTTGCCGCCTGCTACCGGATCGCCATATCGCCGACTTCCAGGGTCGCCGGGTGCTGCTGATGCATGGCGATACCCTCTGCACCCGCGACGAGGGCTACCAGAAGCTGCGCCGCATCCTGCGCAACCCCCTCACCCTCTTCGTCCTGCGCCACCTGCCGCTGGCCAGCCGCCAGAAGCTGGCGCGCAAGCTGCGCAGCGAGAGTCGCCAGCAGACCCGGACCAAGGCCATGGACATCACCGATGTCACCGAGTCCGAGGTCGAGCGGGAAATGCGCGCCGCCCGGGTGACGACGCTGATCCACGGCCATACCCACAGGCCCGCCCGCCATGAGCTGCTGCTCGATGGCCAGCCGGCCGAACGTATCGTGCTGGGCGATTGGGACCGTCGCGGCTGGGTGCTGGAGGCCAGCGGAGCGGGTCTGACCCAGGTCGATTTCGCCCTCGACGAACGGTAATGGTGCGGCCAGGCAGGCCTGGCTCGCTTGCAGCAAGTCCCTGACCGGTAAAGCGATTTTGCTCGGCTACTCAATCATGGCCGTCCTGCCTGCGACCGATCGTCACATGACAGCTACAGAAATCCGCGCAGGCGACCGATGACGAGGGTGTAAGGAGATGTAACCCTTTTCCGCGGAGACGCCCATGCAACTCGACACCCTGTTTGCCCAGCTGCACAACCTGCCCAACGTCCCCGAAGTGGCGCAGGTCCTGATCCAGCAGTTCGACGACCCCAACACCAGCATCGAAACCCTGTCGCGCACCGTATCGCGCGATCCGGTCATCGCCGCCAAGGTATTGCGCCTGGCCAATTCGGCGCGCTTCCGTGGCGCCCGTGAATCCACCAGCATCGAAGATGCCGCCCTGCGCCTGGGTTTCAACACCCTGCGCACCCTGGTCCTGGCCTCGGCCTTCGCCAGCGGCTTCAAATCCGCGCCCGGCTTCGATCTGCAGGCCTTCTGGTACAACAGCTTTCTGGTCGCCAGCCTGTGCAAGCCGCTGGCCAAGCAGGCCGGTCTGGACCAGGAAACGGCCTTTACCTGCGGCATGCTGCATGACATTGGCGAACTACTGATCCAGAGCGGCGCGCCCGAACTGGCGCCGAGCCTGGCCGGCCGTGCCACCGCCAGCAGCCATCGCGCTGCCGACGAGACCCTGCAACTGGGCTTCGGCTACCCGGAGGTGGGTGCGGAATTGGCCCGCCGCTGGCAGTTGCCCCAGGTGCTACGCGACGCCATCGGCTATCAGGCCCGTCCGCTGCAGGCACCGGGAGGCAATGGCTATGCGCTGGTCGTGGCCCAGGCGGTCGCCGTGGCCGAAGTGCTCCACGAGAGTGCCGGCGACAGCAAGGTGCAGGACCTGAGCGGCCCGCTGTTCGCCAGCATCGATCTGGCGCAGCTGAGCGCGGTCCTGCCCAACGCGCGGGATACCGCGGCGACCTTTGCCCAGGCGGCCTGATCCACCCATGGCCTGACCAAATCGCAGGCAAGAAAAAACCCCTGGAGCTGGGCTCTCAGGGGTTCTCTCAGATCTGGCGGTGAGGGAGGGATTCGAACCCTCGATAAGATTTCTCCTATACACACTTTCCAGGCGTGCTCCTTCAACCGCTCGGACACCTCACCAGATTTGCTCGGCGGCTGCATCTGCATCACCGAGGCGCGCAACTATAGGCAAAGGCGATTTCGATGGCAAGCTTTTTCTTCAATCGATTCATGCATTTGCATTCATGACCTGGAAGGGGCCCCGCCCTGCCCCGTTCATGGGATGACCGGTTGGTCGCTGTGCCGTCGCTTCGCACCGCTGATACCTCCGACCAACGGTAGCGTCGCAAGCATTTTTCTAATCGGCTGAAAGCAAAGGAAAAATCGCCTGGTACGACATTTCTGATAACCGCCTGGTCGGTTATCGCCACAAAACTGAAATTTATGTTCTATAGCTACTGGATAGTGCTCAAGCCTGCGGGTATCAGTAATTGCATGCCGCTGTTGCGCAAGCGCTTCCCGCTGAAGACGTAAAGGCTCTAAACAGCTAACAATAAAGGCCCCGAGTCATGTTCAAGAATCCCGTCCCCAAGTGGCGTCAGGCGAGTTTCGTGCTCATCGTCACCACCGTAGTGCTGGTCATCCCCAACCTCTCGCGATTCGTTGGCTGATCCCTAGCGCCAGTAGTCCGCAGGTGCTGCCGGCAAGGCTGCCAGCAGATCACGCAGCCCTTCCCCCCAGCCCTTGCGCAAGGCCTGGAAGTAGGGATCGTGTTCGTCGATCCGATGACTGCTCACCTGCGCCAGTCGATCACGCGGATAGACCACCAGATCCAGCGGTAGCCCGACCGACAGATTGCTGCGAATGGTGGCGTCGTAGGACAGCAGCGCGCAGCGCAGGGCTTCCTCCAGCGGCGTCGCGAAGGTCAGCGCCCGATCCAGGATGGGCTTGCCGTATTTGCTCTCGCCGATCTGGAAGTAAGGCGTGTCCTCGGTGGCACTGATGAAGTTGCCGTGGGGATAGAGGTTGAACAGCTCCGGCTCCGCGCCGCGGATCTGCCCACCCAGCAGAAAGGAACAGCTCAGGTCCAGACCGTGGCCCTGGGGCGCATCTTCGGCGTCACGCTGCAGGACCTCGCGTAAGGTCTGCCCCAGCAGCCGGGCGGCGTCATACAGGGTAGGTACCCCGTGCAGGTTGTCCTGCTCGCTGTCCAGACGTTGCCGGAGGAGGCTTACGACCGCCTGGGAGGTGGCCAGATTGCCCGCTGACTGGATGGCGATCAGGCGCTCGCCGGGGATCCGGAACAGGTGCAGCTTGCGAAAAGTGGCGATGTTGTCGACCCCGGCATTGGTACGGGAATCGGCGACGAATACCAGGCCGTCTTGCAGCTTCATGGCGACGCAATAGGTCATGCGAACCTCGGGTAATGGAACGGTCGACGCAACAGGCCCGGTACCAAAAGAAAAGACGGCACGTGGCCGCCTTTTCGTCTGCTGTGGGCAGCGCTGATTATTGCTGTTGCTGCGCCTGCTGCAAGGGCTCGACCAGTACCCTGGCCTCCATGTGCTCCACCCCGCCACCGCGGCGCATGCCACGCACCGGACAGGCATCCAGGTAGTCCAGGCCGATGGCCAGGCGCAGGTGTCGCTCCGGCCGGATCAGGCGATTGGTGACGTCGTAGCTGTACCAGGCGCCGTCGTGCCAGGCTTCCGCCCAGGCGTGGCTGGAAAGGTGCGCGCTGTCATCGGTGGACAGATAGCCGGACACATAGCGCGCCGGGATGCCCAGGCTGCGGGCGCAGGCCAGGAAGGCATGGGCATGGTCCTGGCAGACCCCGGCGCCCTTGGCGAAGGCCTGGGCGGCATTGCCGTCCACCTCGGTGGAACCGGGTATATAGGTCATGCGCTCGTGCAGGCGCTCCATCAGCTGGATCAGCGTGTCGCGATCCCGGCGACCGTCGCAGACCTCGCGGGCGAATGCGGTTAACGCCTCGTCGGCCTCGGTCAGCCGGGTCTGGCGCAAAAAGGGAAAGGCCGAGGCCTGGCAGGGTTCCGCCTCGAAGGTCTCGTCGATCTCCACCTGGCCGCTGGCGGTGATGGTGATGGCGTCGTGCGGGGTGTCCAGGGTCAGCACATGGAGGATGTTGCCGAAGGGATCGCGCTGCGCCCGCGCCGGGCGTGGCAGGGCCAGCTCCCAGCCGAGGATCTTCTGCCGGGCGTCGTCCTGGGGCGTGAGACGCAGGTACTGGATGCTGGCGCGCACCTGATCGGCGTAGCGATACAGCGTTTCGTGATGGATCGCGAGTCTCATACGGTCTCCAGGTAAGCGGTGTTGATGGCGCTGCCGAGCTGGCGGACATGGACGATGAAGTCGCCGATCCAGGCGTGCAGGCCCTCTTCCAGCACCTCGTCGATGCTGGTGTAGCGCAGCCGCGCCTCGAGCCCCGCGGCCAGGCGCTTGGCCTCGCGGCCGTTCTCGCCGGGCAGGCTGGCCAGCACCCGGTGCAACTCGATCACACAGGCCAGCAGCGAGCGCGGCAGGTCTTCCTGCAACAGCAGCAGCTCGGCGCCGTTGCGCACGTTGAGCGCATCGCGATAGAGCTCGGTGTAGGCCTCGAAGGCGCTCAGGGCGCGCAGCAGGGCGCTCCACTGATAGAAGCCGCGGGCGGAAGCGTCGCTGATGGCTTCCGCTTCTTCTTCGCCCAGGACCTGGTAGCGGGCGTCGAGCATGCGCAGGGTGTTGTCGGCGCGCTCGACGAAGGTGCCCAGGCGGATGAAGCGATAGGCGTCGTTTCGCATGATGGTGCCGACGGTGGCGCCACGGAACAGGTGGGAACGCTCCTTGACCCATTCGCAGAACCGGCTGATGCCGAAGCGGATCAGGCCGGTGACGGCGATCTCGCGCATCTCCAGCCAGGTGGAGTTGACGTTCTCCCACATGTCGGCGGTGATGCGCCCCCGCACCGCGTGGGCATTGCTGCGCGCGGCCTGAAGACAGCAATAGATGCTGCCGGGGTTGCGCTCGTCCAGGGCGAAGAAGTGCAGCAGGCGCTCGGGGTGCAGGGCCCCGTGCTTTTCCCGGTAGTCATCCAGGGTGCCGGTGATGAGCAGTGGCATGGCCAGTTCATCCAGGCCTCCGCCCTGCCCGCTCTGCGGCATCATCGACAGCGAATAGCTGACGTCCAGCATCCGCGCGAGATTCTCGGCGCGCTCAAGGTTGCGGGACATCCAGTACAGATCGGCAGCGGTACGACTCAACATGGTGGGGTCGCCTTTCAAAGGTCCTTGCGGGGCCGCCGGAGCGGCCGCTGTTCTGTGGCGATCTAGTCCTGGACCACCCAGGTGTCCTTGGTGCCGCCGCCCTGGGAGGAATTCACCACCAGCGAGCCTTCGCGCAGGGCGACCCGGGTCAGGCCACCGGGCACCAGACGCGTCTTGCGCCCGGACAGCACGAAGGGCCGCAGGTCGATGTGTCGCGGCGCGATGCCGTTCTCGACAAAGGTCGGGCAGGTGGACAGCGACAGGGTCGGCTGGGCGATGTAGGCGCTGGGATTGGCCTTGAGCCGCGCGCGGAAGGCTTCGATCTCCATGCTGCTGGCGGTGGGGCCGACCAGCATGCCGTAGCCGCCGGAACCATGGACTTCCTTGACCACCAGCTCCGGCAGGTTGGCCAGCACATGGGACAGTTCGTCCGGCTTGCGGCACTGCCAGGTGGGCACGTTATAGAGGATGGGTTCTTCGCTGAGATAGAAGCGGATCATCTCCGGCACATAGGGATAGATCGACTTGTCGTCGGCCACCCCGGTACCTATGGCGTTGGCCAGGATGACGTTCCCGGCGCGATAGGCGGCGAGCAGGCCAGGCACGCCAAGCATGGAATCGGGATTGAAGGCCAGGGGGTCGAGGAAGGCGTCATCGAGACGCCGGTAGATGACATCGACCTTGCGGAAGCCCGACGTGGTGCGCATGAACACCTGTTCGTCGCGCACCAGCAGATCGGCACCCTCCACCAGCTCCACGCCCATCTCGCGCGCGAGGAAGGCGTGTTCGAAGTAGGCGCTGTTGAAACGGCCCGGGGTGAGGACCACCACCGTGGGGTTGTTGACCGGGGTGGAGCTGCGCAGGGTATCGAGCAGGATGTTCGGATAATGGTCGATGGGCGCGATACGCTCCAGGGTGAACAGCTCGGGAAACAGCCGCATCATCATCTTGCGGTTTTCGAGCATGTAGGAGACGCCGCTGGGGGTGCGCAGGTTGTCTTCCAGCACGTAGTAGGCGCCATCGCCGTCACGCACCAGGTCGACCCCGGCGATATGGGCGTAGATGCCGTTGGGCAGGTCCAGCCCCTGCATGGCCAGCTGGTACTGGTCGTTGGCCAGCACCTGCTCGGCGGGAATGACTCCGGCCTTGATGATGCGCTGGTCGTGATAGAGGTCGTGAAGAAAGAGATTCAGCGCCTGGACGCGCTGAATGCAA
Source organism: Pseudomonas sp. SHLD1 (assembly GCF_028640935.1). Lineage (NCBI taxonomy): Bacteria > Pseudomonadati > Pseudomonadota > Gammaproteobacteria > Pseudomonadales > Pseudomonadaceae > Pseudomonas > Pseudomonas sp. SHLD1. The sequence continues at coordinate 158,686 of NZ_JAQZAD010000013.1, read as the reverse complement.
CCACGTTCGATGATCTGCCATTCGCTGGCGGGAATGGCGCGCGGCAAGGCGTCGAAGGGAATCAGGCGCTCCGTGCCCTGTTCGTCGCCATAGAGGGTGAAGGTGATCCCGGCGCGATGGAACAGCAGATCGGCTTCGCGCCGCCGCTGGGCCAGGAGTTCCGGGGGTGTCTCGCTCAGCCACTGGGCATAGCGACCATAGTGCGGTCGGCATTGTGCCTGGACGTCATACATCTCGTTATACAGTTGGCGGCTCATGCCGATCTCCTTGTCACCCACGGTGCAGCTTCGCAAGCCGCGTGCCAGCGCCAGAGCCTTCAAGATCAAGCCCTTGCGCCGCTGCGGGTCGCACGATGCACCAAACCCAGGCACGTAGGCGTGCACGTGCACCGCAACGTCTCCGTCATGAGCCTAAGACGGTGCGCCAGGCGGAAAGTGCGATGATTGATAGGCGGAGCGGTTACCAGAGATGAGACAGGCACCCCGTCTGGGATGCCGCCTCGGGACGTGCAGGATCAGGCAGAGCTGCGGCTGACTTCCTGGGTGACGCCCCACCCATCGAGCTGACCGCCAAGAGGCGCCACCACCGCTTCGAGATCACTTTCGAAATCATCGATGGTGGCGTGGGTGGCGAACATCACCTTGCTGACCTGCAGATGCCAGCCCCCCTCTTCATGAGGCACCACCTGAGCGTTGAGGGATTCGCCGTGAAACTGGTCCGCAGCGATGCGGGCCTTGCCTTCATCGGCGAAGATGGCGAAGAAGTCGATAGGATGGAAGCGGGCGAAATCGAAGCCGCCCTCCTTCATCCGCTGCAGCAGGTTCAAGCTCACATCATCGGCAAACGACAAGGACATAGGACTTCCCTCCTCTGGTTCGGATGATCGTCTCGCTGGACGTCGCTACCGACGCCTGGCGAGTCGCGGCTGAGAACTCGAACGGTGCAGCGACCGTCAGGGCTTACGCCTTGCCGATGGCCTCCAGCACGTATCGAGGTAGAGCAAAGGCTGCAGCATGCAGCTCCGGAGTGTAATAACGGGTCTGGATGCCTGTATCACTGTAGCGCTGCGCCAGGGTTTCGGCATTCTGCCGACGCAAGGTCGAGTCCTTGCTACCCCAGGCCAGGGTCATGACGCCCCCTATGTAGGTAGGCACCGCCGACAGATAAAAGTGCCAATCGGCGAACAGCCCGGACATGCGGCTGGCAGTGGTCTTGACCTCGTCCAGCTGCAGGAACGGAGTACCGTTCTGGGCCACCATCACGCCGCCGTCGTTCAGGCAGCGATGGCAGGCCTGGTAGAAGTTCTCCGAAAAGAGAACCTCGGCCGGTCCGATGGGATCGGTGGAGTCGGAGATGATGACGTCGTAGCGCTCGGTGGTAGTGGCGACGAAATTCATGCCGTCGTCGATCACCAGATTCAGCCGCGGGTCGTCGAAGGCGCCCGCCGAGTGACCGGGGAAATGCTCCTTGCACATCGCCACCACCGACCCATCGATCTCGACCATGGTGATGTGCTCGACACCCCGGTGCTTGGCCACTTCGCGCAGGATGCCGCCGTCGCCACCGCCGATGATCAGCACCCGCCTGGGCGCCGGATGGGCCAGCAGGGGCACGTGGGTGAGCATCTCGTGATAGATGAATTCGTCGGCCTCGGTGGTCTGGATGACGCCATCCAGGGCCATGACCTTGCCCAGCACGGCGTTCTGGAAGATCACCAGGTGCTGATGCTCGGTGCGCACCTCGTGCAGCATGCGCTCGACGGTGAATCGCTGACCGTAGCCGTCGTAGAGGGTTTCCAGGTAGTCGCTCATGTCGATCTCCGCAGGTGGCTGGCCGAGACAGACAATGCCCGGCCAAAAGCCGGGCATTGTAAGAGCTGGATGTGACAGGCTCCAGCGTTGTGCTGGCTAGCCCTTGTGCGTGGGCGCCGTGGCCGAGCGATTGCCGCGCGGTCCGGCGGCAGCCCAGGCGATCAGGCCGATCACCGGCAGCACGATGATGAGCACCGTCCAGCCGATCTTGGCGTTGCTGGTGCTGTCACTGCGGATGACGTTGACGATGGCCCAGATGTCGAGCAGGAAGACGATGAAGCCCAGTACACCGCCGATGGTGGAATTGATCATGTCGCGACTCCCGTTGCGAGGACATAGGTCTCGTCAATTGGGACTGGCGATGAGGGCGTCGAGTTCGGCCGGCTCGCTTGGCAGCGGTGCCGGCCGCGGGCTTCAGGCGAGTCTGGCCAGATCGATGTCGGCAAAGGACGCCACGCACGGATGATCGCCCAGCTGGCCACCGGCACGCACCAGCCCGCAGGTCGGCAGGCCCGCCTGGCGCGCGGCATCCAGCTCCTCCACTACGTCGGAGAGGAACAGCAGCTCCGCCGGCACGTGGGTGGTGGCCGAGGCGATGCGCGCATAGGACGCGGCTTCGCGCTTGCCGCCGGTCAGGGTATCGAAATACCCGGAAAACAAAGGCGTGAGATCGCCATGCTCGGAGCAGCCGAAGATCAGCTTCTGCGCCTGGATCGATCCCGAGGAATAGACGTACAGCGGCAGTCCGGCCGCGTGCCACTGGCGCAGGGCCTGGACGGCGTCGGGATAGACGTGGCCCTGGAGGGTGCCGGCGCGATAGCCCTGCTCCCATACCTGACCCTGCAGCGCCTTGAGCGGTGTGGCCTTGCGGTCGGTGGCGATCCATTCCAGCAGGATGGCGATCACCCGCGCCACGTCGGCGTCCAGCTCGCCGGCTTCGGCGCGCACGGCATCGAGTTGCTCGGCCCCCGCCAGCTCTCCGGCATTGGCGCGCACATAGTCTGGCAGGTGCGCGCGGGCATAGGGAAAGAGCACGTCGAAGACGAAGCTGACGGCGCTGGTGGTGCCTTCGATATCGGTGAGGATGGCCTTGATCGTCACGCCTCGACCTCCAGGCGCGGGAAGCGCTGGGCGATGTCGACGCCGGTGAAGTGGGCGACCCAGCCATCGGGATTGTCGAACAGGCGGATGGCGACAAAGGACGGCGACTCGCTCATGTCGAACCAGTGCGGGGTGCCGGCCGGCACCGAGATGAGGTCGTCCCTCTCGCAGAGCACGGCATAGACCTGGTCGTCGATGTGCAGGGTGAAGAGGCCCTGGCCGGCGACGAAGAAGCGCACCTCGTCCTCGTTGTGGCGATGTTCTTCGAGGAACTTGGCGCGCAGCGCCTCCTTCTGCGGATGCTCGGGATGCATGCTGATGACGTCGACGGTCTGGTAGCCACGCTCCTGGATGAGGCGATCGATTTCCGGTCGGTAGGCGGCGATCACCTCCTCCTGGCTGGCGCCCGGCGCCACCGGGGCGGTGGCCTGCCAGCGCTCGAAACGCACCCCGACCTCGGCCAGGGTGGCGGCGATGTGCTCGCCATCGCTGATCACCTTCAGCGGCTGGCGCGGTTCGGCATCGTGGTAGACGGTCAGTCGGCTCATGGACGCAGGCTCCGGGTCTTGAGTTCGCATTCGAAGAGGAATTCGAAGGCTTCCACGTGGCGCAGGGCATCAGCCATGCGCGGGCCCCAAGTATAGAGGCCGTGCCCGCGGATCAGGTACCCCACGCAGTCAGGATGCACGTCCAGCCAGGTCTGCACCTGATCGGCCAGGCGCGGGATGTCCTGGTCGTTGTCGAACACCGGGATCTCCACTCGCACGTCGTGGGTGGTGACGCCATGCAGGGCCTTCTGCAGCTCGTAGCCGTCCAGCAGCAGGCGATCGCCTTCGAGCTGGCGCGAGAGCACCGTCGAATTCACCGAGTGGGTGTGCAGTACGGCGCCGATTTCCGGCTGCCAGCGATAGAGCTGGGTGTGCAGCGCGGTCTCGGCCGAAGGCTTCTTGTCCTCCAGCGGCGTGCCGTCGAGATCGGTGGCGAGGACGTCGTCCAGCTCCAGCTGACCCTTGTGCTTGCCGAAGACGGTCAGCAGCAGGCGACTGTCGGACAGCCGTACCGAATAGTTGCTGCTGGTGGCCGGCGACCAGCCGCGGCCATAGAGGAAGCGACCGGCGTCGATGATTTCCCGGGCCAGTTGCTCACGCTGCTGGATCATGGAGGGTTCTCCTAACGGACAAGAGGATGAGGAAGGCGCCTGCCAGTGCTGCCAGGGAGGCGCCGGCAAAGGCGGCAAGGGCGCCGGATACCTGCCAGGCATAGCCAGCATACAGCGCGCCCAACGCACCGCCAGCCCCGGAAAGCGCCGCGTAGAGCGATTGGGCCTGGCCCTGGCGGCGGCGGTCGAAATGGGATTGGACGAACTGAATGGCGGCGGCGTGGAAGCAGGCGAAGGTGGCCGCATGCAGGAGCTGGGCGAATAGCAGCACTGGCAACTGGTCGGCCAGGGCGCCCAGGAGCAGCCAGCGCCCGGCAGCGATCAGAAAGGCGCCGACCAGCAGGGCGTTGAGCGAAAGTCGTGCCAGCAGTTGCGGCATCACCAGGAAGATCAGCACCTCGGTGATCACCCCTAGGGACCAGAGCTGGCCGATGACGCCGCGGCCATAGCCAAGGGCTTCCAGGTGCAGGGTGAAGACCGTGTAGTAAGGGCCATGGGACAGCTGCATCAGCGCCGCGGCAGCGAAGAAGGCCAGCACCCGCGGCTGGCGCAGGGTGGTCAGGAAGGGCTCGGCCGGCGCCTCGGGGCGCTGGCCAGGATCCACCGCGACCCCGGGTACCGCCAACGAGGCGAGCAGGATGATCGCCATCACCAGCAGCAGATAGGCCGGATAGAGATCCAGGCTGACGTATTCGAAGGCCCAGCCAAGTCCGGCCACCGCGGCGATGAAGCCCACAGAGCCCCAGAGGCGGATGCGCGCATAGCGCTGCGGCTGGTCGCGCAAATGGGCCAGGGTGATGGCTTCGAACTGGGGCAGCACCGCATGCCAGAAGAAGGCGTGGCCGGCCATGATCAGCGCCAGCCAGGCGAAGCCCCGGCCGAGGTAGATACCGGAGAAGCACAGCAGGGTGCAGGCGGCGCCGAGGCGGACGATGCTCAGCCGGCGGCCGGTGCGATCGGCCAGCCAGCCCCAGAGATTGGGCGCCAGTACCCGCATCAGCATGGGAATGGCCACCAGCTGGCCGATGGCGGTGCCGGAAAAACCCAGGTGGTGGAAGTACAGCCCCAGGTAGGGCGCCGTGGCCCCCAGCAGCGCGAAGTAGGCGAAGTAGAAGCCCGACAGCCGCCAATAGGGAACCGGCATCGTCCGTCCGCTGATCAGAGTTGCGGCAGAATGGGCGTGTGCACTTTCACCTCGGCGTTCTGCGCGCGGTGGCGCAGCAGGTGATCCATCAGCACCAGGGCCATCATCGCCTCGGCAATGGGCGTGGCGCGAATGCCCACGCAGGGATCGTGGCGACCCTTGGTGATGATATCCACCGGATTGCCATGGACGTCGATGGAACGTCCCGAGGTGGTGATACTGGAGGTAGGCTTGAGCGCCAGGTGGGCGACGATAGGCTGGCCGGACGAGATGCCGCCCAGCACGCCACCGGCGTTGTTGGACAGGAAGCCCTCCGGGGTCAGCTCGTCACGGTGCTCGGTGCCGCGCTGGGCGACGCTGGCGAAGCCGGCGCCGATCTCGACGCCCTTCACCGCGTTGACACTCATCAGCGCATAGGCCAGCTCGGCGTCGAGACGGTCGAAGATCGGCTCGCCGAGGCCCGGGGGCACGCCGTCGGCGACCACGGTGATGCGCGCGCCCACCGAATCCTGATCGCGGCGCAGCTGATCCATGTAGGCCTCCAGCTCCGGTACCCGGTCCGGATCGGGGCTGAAAAAGGCGTTCTCTTCCACGCTGTCCCAGGTCTTGAAGGGGATCTCGATGGGGCCCAGCTGGCTCATATAGCCACGCACCCGGATGCCCTGGGTGGCCAGGTACTTCTTGGCGATGGCACCGGCCGCCACGCGCATGGCGGTTTCCCGCGCCGAGCTGCGACCGCCGCCGCGGTAGTCGCGCAGGCCGTACTTGTGGTGGTAGGCGTAGTCGGCATGGGCCGGGCGGAACAGGTCCTTGATCGCCGAGTAGTCCTTGGACTTCTGGTCGGTGTTGCGGATCAGCAGGCCGATGGGGGTACCGGTGGTGACGCCCTCGAAGACCCCGGAAAGGATCTCCACCTCGTCCGCTTCCTGGCGCTGGGTGGTATGGCGGCTGGTGCCGGGCTTGCGCCGATCCAGGTCACGCTGCAGGTCAGCGATGTCCAGGGGCAGTCCGGGTGGGCAACCGTCGACGATGGCGACCAGCGCCGGGCCATGGCTTTCGCCGGCGGTGGTGACGGTAAACAGCGTGCCGAGGGTATTGCCGGACATGCGAGGGCTCCGCGCTACGGGTGAAAGGTATAGATTCAAATTGGGAATGGGCGATTTTACACGCGCCGTGGTCTTTTACACGGATTGTGTGCGGGATAGGCCCCCACACCCCAGCTCTCCGGTGCCCTTCCTGCCATGCGTCTGCTGTTCTCCCTGTTGCTGTGCCTCGCCCTGCCCGCCCTCGCCACGGCGGCCGATCCCGTGCTCTATCGCCCCCTCCAGCTCGACACCGGCAGCGGGGTGCTCAAGGGCAGTCTGATCCTGCCGCGCAGCGAGCGTCCGCAACCGGTGGTGCTCTTCGTTTCCGGCTCGGGCCCCATCGATCGCAATGGCAACGCCCCCGGCGCCCGCAATGCCGCCCTGCAGCGTCTGGCCGAGGCCCTGGGCCGGCAGCGGATCGCCAGCGTGCGCTTCGACAAGCGCGGGGTGGCCGAGAGTCGCAGCGCCGAGCCGGACGAGAGTCGTCTCAGCGTGGAGCGCTATGTCGACGACCTGGTCGGCTGGATCCGGCTGCTGCGCGCCGATCCGCGCTTTTCCAAGGTGATTCTGCTCGGTCACAGCGAAGGCGCCCTGATCGCCAGCCTGGCCGCCGACCGGGTGCCGGTCGCCGGCGTGGTCACCCTGGCCGGCAGCGGCCGGCCCATCGACGTGGTGCTGCGCGAGCAGCTGGCCGGCAAGCTGTCGCCCGCCGGCCTGGCCAGCGCCCAGTGGATCATCGACCAGTTGCTGCGCGGCACGCCGGTGCCCGAGGTGCCGAAGGAATTGCTGGTGCTGTTCCGCCCCAGCGTCCAGCCCTATCTGATCTCGCTGTTCCGCCAGGACCCGGCCAAGGCCTTTGCCGGCATCCACGCCCCGGCGCTGATCGTCCAGGGTACCCATGACGTTCAGGTGGAGGTGGACGATGCCCGCGCCCTGCAGCGGGCCAATCCGGATGCCGAACTGGCGATCATTCCCGGCATGAACCACGTGCTGCGCATCGCGCCGGCGGACATCCAGGCGCAACTGCCCACCTACGACAACCCCAACCTGCCGCTGGCCCGCGCGCTGGTCGAGCGCGTGACCGCCTTCGTCGCGCGCTCAGGTTCCCCGCACCCTGGCCGATAAGCCGGCAAAGGCGCCCAGGAGGCGCGCCAGCTGGAGTCCGCCCGTGGAAACCCCCGATCAAGCATCGCCGGCCGTCGAAGCCGTCCCCAATGAGCCCCATCCCTGGGCCAGCCTGCCGCCCGAGCGCTTCCAGCTGCTGCGGCTGATGCCGCAGCCGGCGGATCGGCGGGTGGGCGTGCGCCCCCTGCGCTTCGTGCAACTCGGCCTGGTCGAGCGCCATGGCGACGAGGAAAGCCTGCTGCGACTGACGGTGCAGATTCCCGGTCAGCTGCTGCACCGCGAGGTGAACGTGCTGGAGGTCTGGGTCGACCATCGCCTTGGTGAAATCCGCCTGGGCCCCGAACGCGGCCTGCAGATCGAGCCGGAAGAGCGCGGCCTGGGCCGCTTCCTGCTGGCCCGGGCGGCTGCCTGGGCGCGCCTGCGCTGGAACCACTACCGGGTGCAGGACCTGCCCCTGGCGCGCCGCGACGCCCTCGACGAAGACAGCCGCAAACGCCGCGACCACGTGCTCGGCGCCCAGGGCTTCACCGTCGAAACCGCAGCGGACGACGAGCGTCAGCAGCTCTGCCGGGCAGCGCGGGTCAGCCAGCTGCGCGAGGACTGGAACGCCGACAAGGTCCAGCTGCTGTCGCTGCTGGACGGCGCCACCCTGCTGGAACAGTGCGATCGGGTGATCGACGAGCGCGATGCCAGCCTGCGCCAGCTGGAAGACCGCATCGCCCTCTACCGTCGTGACGACATCTCGCTGCGTTTCGCCATCGGCTGCCTGGCGGTGTTCTGCCTGTTCCAGGCCGCGCTGCTGATCTGGATGGCACTGCGCTGAGCGGGAAGAGGCTGCGCTAGGCCCCTTTCCCGATGACCTGTCGGCAGCGCCCAGACGCCACCCCTCGCCCGAGGCTTGCTCCCCCGGCGGACCCTGCTAACGTAGCCACCCGTTCGCATCCATCCGCTCGGAGTGTCCGCTGTTCATGGTCTCGCCTCTCCCGTTTCGCTCGCGCGCGCCGCTGCGCCTCGCCACGCTCGGCCTGCTGACCGCCCTCGCCGGCTGCCAGTACTTCGCCGAGGAGCCGTCGCCCCGCGGCCAGCCGCAACTCAAGGGCAGCCTGCCCCTGCGCGGCCTGGCGCAGACCGCCTCGGTGCGCCGCAATGCCGACGGCCAGTCGCTGATCGAGACCACCACCTTTCACGATGCCCTCTTCGCCCTCGGCTACGTTCACGCCAGCGAACGCCTGGCGCAGATGGTGGAGCTGCGCCTGCTGGCCCAGGGGCGACTGGCCGAGGCTTACGGTGAGAGCCGGCTGGACAGCGACAGATTCATGCGCGCCGTGGACCTGCGCAAGGCCGCCCAGGTGGCCTACGGCAACGCCTCGCCGCGGATGAAGACCTTCTTCGAGGTCTATGCCCGGGGGGTCAACGCCTACCTCTATCGCGCCGGTGAGCGGGTCGAGCTGGATGGCCACGACTACCGCGCCGAATACTGGAAAGCCGAAGACAGCGCCCTGCTCTTCGAACTGCTCAACTTCGCCCAGGCGGTGGACCTGCGCAAGGAGACCGCGGTGCTGGCCCTGGCCGCCCAGGTCGGTCCCGAGCGCCTGGCCTGGCTCTTGCCCACCTACCCCGACGAACCGCTGCCGGAAGAAGATACCGCCAAGTTGCGCGGCCTGAATCTGCGTGGCCAGTTGCCCGGGCTCGACGCCCTGCTGCAGGTCCAGCGGCAACTGGCGGCGCTCGCCCCCTTCGGCGGCCCCACCGGTACCGCCTGGGCCGCCACCCCGGGCCATACCCGCAGCGGTCGCAGCCTGCTCGGCGTCGACAAGGTCAGCGCCTTTGCCGGCCAATCGCCCTTCACCCTGGTGACCCTGAGGGCGCCGCGTTTCGAGGCCGTGGGCACCACCCTGCCCGGCCTGCCGCTGCTGCTCGACGGCTACAACGGCAAGCTGGCCTGGGGCGCCGCCACCCTGATGGGCGACAGCCAGGACCTCTACCTCGAACGCCTGCAGCGCCAGGGCGGTCGCCTGCAGGTGCAGAGTGGCGGGCAGTGGCAGCCGGCCGGCGAGCGGGTGGAGACCTTTTTCGTCCGCGGTGAAAAGCCGCGGCGCGAGACCCTCTACACCAGTCCGCGCGGTCCGCTGCTGAATCTGGCCCTGGCGCCGGACGCCAACGGCTACGGCCTGGCCCTGCGCAGCAGTCGCCTGGAAGCCGACAAGAGCCTGGATGCCCTCTTCGACCTCACCCGCGCCAAGGACGTGGAGCGCGCCTTCGAACTGGCTCGCGAGCTGCGCGCCAGCGACTGGAATCTGGTATTCGCCGATGCCGAGCATGTCGGCTGGCAGGTGACCGGCCGTTACCCCAATCGCCGCAGCGGCCTGGGGCTGCTGCCCTCGCCCGGCTGGGACGAGCGCTATGCCTGGGATGGCTACGCCGACCCCATGCTGCACCCCTATGACCAGGATCCGGCCCAGGGCTGGCTGGGCGCCGCCAACCAGCGCGTGGTGCCGCGCGGCTACGGCATGCAGCTGTCCAGCAACTGGTCGGGCCCCGAGCGCCAGGAGCGCCTGGCACAACTGGCCGGGCGCTCGGCGCGCCTCGACAGCCGCGACGCCATGGCCCTGCAGCAGGACCAGACCACCACCCTGGCCGCCAAGCTCAGGACCCAGCTCGACGCCCCCGGCTTCGCCGCACCGCTGCGCCAGGCCATTGCCGCCCTGCCGGCCACCCAGCGCCAACAGGCGGAAGAAGCCCTGCGGCGCCTGCTGGCCTTCGACGGTCGCCTGGCCGCCGGCTCCGCGGATGCGGCGCTCTACGAGGCCTTCTTGCAGGCCCTGGCCGAACAGACCTTCGCCGACGAGCTGGGTGGTACCAGAAGTCCGGCCTGGCAGGCCTTCACTACCCTGAGCGACACCAGCTACAACGCCATCGTCGATCATCTCCTGGCCCGCGACGACAGCCCCTATTGGGATGACGTCAGCACGCCTACCCGTGAAGACAAGCCGGCGATCTTCGCCCGCGCTCTGGCCGGGGCCGTCGAAACCTGCGAGACCAAGCTGGGCAGCAATCGCGCTGCCTGGCAATGGGGCCGCTTGCACCGCCTGGACGGCAATGCCAGTGGCGGCGACGGTTCGACCCTGGACCTGACCGCCAGCCACTGGGGCGGCGATGACCAGGCCTGGCTGGCGCCGGCGCTGCGCCTGGTGGTGGACTTCGGCCTGGCCGAGCCCCTGCAGGCGAGCCAGGCCGGCACCCCGGGCAAGGGCTGGAGCCGCGGCCAATACCAGAGCCTGCCGTTGCAGCCGCAGAATCTGGAGCGCGTCTATGGCCGTGACCGCCTGCTACTGATCCCGCAGAAGTAATCCTCCCCTGGCAACCCGTGACTTGGCGCGGGTTTTGCCCCTTCCCTCGCAGACCTCAGCCGGCGCCTCCTCCTCCCGCCGCGCCGCGGACCGCTGCAGAAGCGCTGTCCGGCAGGCGTCGTGGCCGTGGAAGCGCCCGGTGATGGTGCCGCGCCTGTCACCAAAATGGTGCAGGCCCTAGCCGAGACGTCCACAGCGGTGCACAAAGAGGTGCCTGGACGTCCGTCAGCCGCCGGAGACACCATGCCTGCCCAGCCTTCCCCCCACGCCGCGCATCTCTGGGTCGCGGGTTCGGATGCCCCGGAAAAGCCCGAGCTCAACCTGGGCTTCCTGCCGCTGAGCGATGCCGCCTCGCTGATCGTGGCGGCGACCCAGGGGTTTGGCGAACCCCATGGCCTGACACTCAATCTGCACCGCCAGCCCTCCTGGTCCGCGCTGCGCGACAACCTGCTCAATGGCCAGCTCGATGCCGCTCATTGCCTCTATGGCCTGGTCTATGGCGCCCAGCTGGGACTGGGCGGCGCTGCCGCGACGCCGATGGCGGTGCTCATGGGGCTGGCGCAGAACGGCCAGAGTCTCAATCTGGCGCGCAGCCTGGCCCTGGAAGGCGTGCAGGATACCGCCTCCCTGGTCGAGCGGATCCGCCGACCGGATGCCAGGCCCTTAACCCTGGCGCACACCTTTCCCACCGGCACCCATATCTTCTGGCTCTACTACTGGCTGGCCGCCCAGAGCATCCATCCCCTCAAGGACGTGCGTACCGCGCTGGTGCCGCCGCCGCAGATGCCCGAGCACCTGGCTGCCGGCCGGGTCGACGGCTTCTGCGTCGGCGAACCCTGGGGCGCTGCCGCCGTGGCGCGCGGCCAGGGCTTCACCCTGACCACCACCCAGGCGATCTGGCCGGACCACCCGGAAAAGGTGCTGGCCTGCACCGCCGCCTTCGCCGAGCGCTATCCCAACACCGCCCGGGCGCTGATCCGCACCCTGCTCGACGCCAGCCGCTTCATCGAGGAGAGTCGCGAGAACCGCCTGGGCACCGCCCAGCTGATCAGCGATGCCGCCTACGTGAACGCCGATCCAGCGCTGCTGGCCGGGCGCTTCCTCGGCCACTACGAAGATGGACTCGACCGCCGCTGGGAGGACGAGCATCCCCTGGCCTTCCATCGCCAGGGCGCGGTCAATCCGCCCTATCTCTCCGACGGCCTCTGGTTCCTTACCCAGTTCCGCCGCTGGGGCCTGCTGCGCGAGGACCCGGACTACCTGGCCGTGGCTCAGTCCGTGCAATGCACCGAGCTGTATCAGGAGGCCGCTACCGGCTTGGGCCTGGCGGTGCCGCCGACCCGGCGCAGCAGCACCCTGTTCGACGGTCGTATCTGGGACGGCAGCGATCCGGCCGGTTACGCCCGCAGCTTCGCCATTCACGCGCTCAGCGATCACTAGGGAGAACGACCTTGCGCATCCTGCTCATCGACGACACCCCCAAGCAGGTCGGCCGTCTCAAGGCCGCGCTGATCGAAGCCGGTTTCGAGGTCATCGAGGAATCCGGCCTGACCATCGATCTGCCCGCGCGCATCGAGGCCCTGCGTCCGGACGTCATCCTGTTCGACACCCAATCACCCGGTCGCGATGTCATGGAGCAGGTCTGCCTGGTGACCCGCGACCGGCCACGCCCCATCGTCATGTTCACCGACGAGCACGATCCGGCGGTGATGCGCCGGGCCATCCAGTCCGGGGTCAGCGCCTACATCGTCGAGGGCATCCAGACCAGCCGCCTGCAGGCCATCATCGATGTGGCCCGCGCCCGTTTCGAGACCGACCAGGCCCTGCGCGCCGAACTCCAGGCCCGCGAGCAGCAGTTGCTGGAGCGCAAGAAGGTCGACCAGGCCAAGGGCCTGCTGATGAAGATGCGCGGCTGCAGCGAGGACGAGGCCTATACCCTGATGCGCCGCCAGGCCATGAGCAAGCAGCAGAAGCTGATCCAGGTGGCCGACCAGATCATCGCCATGAGCGAATTGCTCGGCTGAGACAGGGCGCGCGGACCAGCCCGATTTTTTCCTCGACAAGCGCAGCGATCTGCGGCTAATGTCCGCTGCAGGTCACCTCCTGTGACCCACGTCGCTCGGACGGTTCCGGGCGCTTACGTACTTCGAGGAACGCATGACTGACTCCAGTCCCGTGCGCCGCTTTGCGCGCATCGATCGCCTGCCCCCCTACGTCTTCAACATCACCGCCGAACTCAAGATGGCCGCGCGCCGTCGCGGTGAGGACATCATCGACCTGTCCATGGGCAATCCCGACGGCCCCACCCCACCGCATATCGTCGAGAAGCTTTGCCAGGTCGCCCAGCGCGAAGACACCCACGGTTATTCCAGCTCCAAGGGCATTCCGCGTCTGCGTCGCGCCATCTCCCACTGGTATCGCGACCGCTACCAGGTGGAAATCGATGCCGACAGCGAAGCCATCGTCACGATCGGCTCCAAGGAAGGCCTGGCGCACCTGATGCTGGCGACCCTGGATGCCGGCGACACCGTGCTGGTGCCCAACCCAAGCTATCCGATCCACATCTACGGCGCGGTGATCGCCGGCGCCCAGGTGCGTTCGGTGCCCTTGGTGCAGGGCATGGACTTCTTCGCCGAACTGGAGCGGGCCATCCGCGAGAGCATTCCCAAGCCGAAGATGATGATCCTCGGCTTCCCCTCCAACCCCACCGCCCAGTGCGTGGAGCTGGATTTCTTCGAGCGCGTGGTGGAGCTGGCCAAGCGCTACAACGTGCTGGTGGTGCATGACCTGGCCTATGCCGACATCGTCTTCGACGGCTGGCAGGCGCCCTCCATCATGCAGGTGCCCGGGGCCAAGGACATCGCGGTGGAATTCTTCACCCTGTCCAAGAGCTACAACATGGCCGGCTGGCGGATCGGCTTCATGGTCGGCAATCCCGAGCTGGTCGCCGCCCTGGCGCGGATCAAGAGCTATCATGACTATGGCACCTTCACCCCGCTGCAGGTGGCGGCCATCGCCGCGCTGGAAGGCGACCAGCAGTGTGTGCGCGACATCGCCCAGCAGTACCAGCAGCGCCGCGACGTGCTGGTGCGTGGCCTGCACGAAGCCGGCTGGATGGTGGAGAATCCCAAGGCATCGATGTACGTCTGGGCCAGGATTCCCGAGCCCTATGCCCACCTGGGTTCGCTGGAATTCGCCAAGAAGCTGCTGGCCGAGGCCAAGGTCTGCGTCTCGCCGGGACTGGGCTTCGGTGACTATGGCGATGACCATGTGCGCTTCGCCCTGATCGAGAACCAGGACCGCATCCGTCAGGCGGTGCGCGGCATCAAGCAGATGTTCCGCGCCGACGGCCTGCTGCCCAAGGCGGCCCCGCGCAAATCCGGCGTCGAGCCGGCCTGAGCCTTCGCCGCGCCGTCGACTGGCGGCGCGGCGAATTCTTGTCAGTCCGGGTGTTCCAAGCTATAAGCGCCTAGTGCATCCCCAGGATATCGCCATGCTGAAAGGCCTGTTCAACCTGCTCAAATCGCCCTCCGCGGACGATCTCAAGCTAGCCGCGAGCATCAACAACTCCTACAAGTCCATGCGCGTGGTCGGCCGCGGCACCCTGCGCATCGATCCGGCGGAGGTCTTCGACTCCCCCGAATTCAAGGAAGACCTGGACCGCGCCCGGCGGCTCATCAACCGCTGATGTTCCTGCTGCTGCTCCTGCCGATCCTGGTCAGCGGTTTTCTCGTCTGCCACAAGCATCCGCTCTATTTCTATCGCCTGCACCGCTACGAGGGCCAGTACCTCTATCTGCAGAGCGCCCGTTTCGGCCTGTTCTGCACCCTGCTCGCCGTGATCCTGCACCTGGGCATCGCTCAGGTCCTGCAGGGGCGCAACTGGTCATGGGGCGGGCGAACCTTTTCTCTCGACTACTTCGCCGGTGTCGCCGAGCTGTTGCGCCGCACCGGCACCCTGGAGGATCCGCTGCAGGCTGCCTGGATCCTGGTGGTGACGGTGACCGCCCTGCTGATCCCCGGCGCCTGGGCCACGCTGGCGCGCTGGACCATCAAGCGCAAGTACGGCCTGAGCGAGGACAACTACCGTACCTTCATCCTCGCCGGCATCCTCAAGGACAGCCCGCTGGACGATCTGCTGATGACCGCCTCCATCAACAAGGAGACGCTGATGCTGACCCTGGAGGAGCGCAAGGTGTACGTCGGTCGCATCACCACCCTGGGCGAGCCGAGCGAAACGGAAGGGGCCGACCAGGACGTCTGCATCAAGCCGATCATGAGCGGCTACCGCGACAAGGACAAACTCTGGGTGACCTTTACCACCCACTATGCGGACAAGGGCAAGGACATCTACCTGACCCTGAAACAGAGCCAGATCGTCTCGGCGACGCGCTTCGATTTCGACGCCTACGAAGCGTTTCGCTCAAGCGTAAGCCGCACCTGATCTGGCTTCGCACGCTTTCTTCAGGGAACGTATGACTTTTTAGGCAGGTCCCATTTTGCAGGTGCGTTCACTGCCAGCCGGTGACGCCCTTCCCTTACTGCCAAGAAAATCAGGAGCACGTCCATGACGCCCATGCTGAAGAAAGCTTCCAGCCTGTCCCTCGCCATCCTGCTGGCTGCCGGTGCCGGTCTGGCCCAGGCCGCCGACAAGCTGTCTCCGGCCGAATTCGTCGACGACGCCTCGGCCAAGGGCATCGCCGAGATCGAAGCAGGCAAGCTGGCCCTGGAAAAGAGCCAGTCGCAGGACATCAAGACCTTCGCCCAGAGCATGATCGACGACCACACCAAGGCCAACGAGCAGCTCAAGAGCCTGGCCCAGGAGAAGAAGCTGAAAGTCTCCACCGACGCCGAGCTGATGGACAAGGCCAAGGCCATGATCCTGCAGGTGCGTGACGATTCCTTCGATCGCTCCTATGCCAACAACCAGGTCGTGGCTCACGAGCAGACCATCGAGATCTTCCGCAACGAAGCCAAGACCGGCGATGACGCCGCGCTCAAGGCCTTCGCCGAGAAGACCCTGCCCAAGCTGGAGCACCACCTCCAGGAAGCCAAGGCCCTGCAGACCAGGTACGCGAAGTAAAGGTATGAGCCGTAGGTTGGGTTGAGACGGCTCCATCGTCGAAGCCCGACATTACCGGCACCCCGTAGCACCGTTGGGCTTCGCTACGCTCAACCCAACCTACGGGTACGGCACGCCGCTGCAGGAACAGACCGTAGGTTGGGTTGAGACGGCTCCATCGTCGAAGCCCAACATTGCCGGCACTCCGTGGCACCGTTGGGCTTCGCTACGCTCAACCCAACCTACGGGTGCAGCACGCCGCTGCAGGACCAGACCGTAGGTTGGGTTGAGACGGCCCCATCGTCGAAGCCCAACATTGCCGGCATCCTGCGTCACTGTTGGGCTTCGCTACGCTCAACCCAACCTACGGGTGCAGCACGCCGCTGCAGGAATAGACCGTAGGTTGGGTTGAGACGGCTCCCTCGTCGAAGCCCAACATTGTTGGCACCCTGCGTTACTGTTGGGCTTCTGGTTCAGTACTGCTCTACACTGTTGGGCTTCTGGTTCAGTACTGCTCTACGAAGCGCTAATAGAGAGCAATCTGTCATAACGGCGCCCGATCATTGTGCAGCGCAGCGTGCTCTTTGGACGCTGGCAACGCTGTCAGGCTCGGTCGGCACCGGGCTCGTGCGACTTGGCTTCGCTCTTGCAAAGACCTGGGTAGCGGTGGCCAACGGCGGTCACCCCAATCGACAAAGGCGTCAGTTCACCTCCCGACAACGGGCAAGGGTGACTGGCGCCTTTTTCATGCCCGTGACGTGCCCGAGGTGCCTCCATGAGTCCCAGTTTCTGGAAAGCCGGCCATGCGCCGACCCTGTTCGCCGCCTTCCTCTACTTCGACCTGAGCTTCATGGTCTGGTACGTGCTCGGCCCGATGGCCGTGCAGATCGCCACCGACCTGCAGCTGACTACCCAACAGCGCAGCATGATGGTGGCCACGCCCATCCTTGCCGGCGCTGTCCTGCGCCTGATCCTGGGCTTCGTCGCCGATCGGCTGTCGCCGAAGACCGCTGGCGTCATCGGCCAGGTGGTGGTGATCCTGGCGCTGCTGGTGGCCTGGCAGCACGGCGTGCACAGCTATGAGCAGACCCTGCTGCTGGGCCTGTTCCTCGGCTTCGCCGGGGCTTCCTTCGCCGTGGCCCTGCCGCTGGCGTCGCAGTGGTATCCGCCGCAGCATCAGGGCAAGGCGCTGGGCATCGCCGGTGCCGGCAACTCCGGCACGGTGTTCGCCGCCCTTTTCGCCCCGGCACTGGCCAAGGCCTTTGGCTGGACCAACGTGTTCGGCTTTGCGCTGATCCCGCTGATCCTCACCCTGGTGGTCTTCGTGCTCTGCGCCCGCAACGCCCCGGAACGCCCGGCACCGAAGAAGCTGGCGGACTACGGCCGCGCCCTGGGCGACCAGGACAGCTGGTGGTTCATGTTCTTCTACAGCGTGACCTTCGGCGGCTTCCTCGGCCTCGCCAGCACCCTGCCCGGCTACTTCCATGACCAGTACAGCCTGGAGCCGGTGGTTGCCGGCTACTACACCGCGGCCTGCGTCTTCGGCGGCAGCCTGATGCGCCCCCTGGGCGGCGCCCTGGCCGATCGTATCGGTGGTATCCGTGCGCTGCTCGGCATGTACACCGTGGCGGCCATCTGCATCGCCGCCGTGGGTTTCCACCTGCCCAGCGCCATGGCTGCCCTGACCCTGTTCGTGGTGGCCATGCTCAGTCTGGGCGCCGGCAATGGCGCGGTGTTCCAGCTGGTCCCCCAGCGCTTCCGCAAGGAAATCGGTGTCATGACCGGGTTGATCGGCATGGCGGGCGGCATCGGCGGCTTCGCCCTCACCGCCGGCCTCGGTGCGGTCAAGCAGGCCACCGGCGACTATCAGCTGGGGCTCTGGCTGTTTGCCGCCCTTGGCGTGCTCGCCTGGTTCGGCCTGCTCAGCGTCAAGCGCCGCTGGCGCACCACCTGGGGCTCGGCCGCGGTCACGGCGGCACGCGTCTAAGCCAGGACCCGGCGGATCGCTCCCGCCGGGTTTCTCAATTCAGGGGGCGGGACGTACATAGCTGGTCAGCACGTGATCCCGCCAGACCCCGTCGATCTCCAGATAGCGCCGCGCCAGGCCCTCGCGCTCGAAGCCTAGGCTGATCAGCAGATGAGCGCTGCGGGTGTTCTCCGGCAGATGGTTGGCCATGATCCGATTCAGGCCCAGCTCGCCGATGACGAAGTCCCGCCCCAGGCGCACCGCCTGACGCATCAACCCCCGTCCCTGCCAGGCTGCATCCAGGCCGTAGCCCAGGTAGCAGGCCTGGAAACCGCCGCGAACCATCTGGCTGAAATTCACCGTCCCTATCACCAGCGGCCCCGCCCGCAGTACCAGGCGCAACTCGCTCAGGCCCGGCCCGCCGGCGCGATAGGCGGCCACCTGCCCCTGCCATTGCGCCAGGGTATAGAAGGCGTCGGAGCGCCGTGGCATCGACAGCGCCAGGTGCTGCCGATTGCGCCGGTAGTAGTCGGCCACCGCGGCGGGATCCGCCAGGGTCAGGTCGATCAGTTCCACCGCCTCGGTCACCGCGAAGCGGGGTGGATACTGCAGCGGAACGCTCAGGGCGGTCATGGCCTCACCTGTGGCGGCAATTCGTAGACCCAGGTGGCGCAGCGCTGTCCGTCCGGACCTTCCCGAGCGTTTTCCAGCACCCGGACGCGCCGGAAACCCACCCGCTCGGCAAGTCGCTGGCTGGCGTCGTTGGCGGCCGAGGTGGTGAGCAAGAGCCCCGCCGCGCCGCGCTGCTCGACGAAGTAGCGCAGCGCGGCGGTCATCAGGCCCTGACCGGTATGCAGGCTGTGCAGCCAGTAGCCGATCTCATAGCGCCGCCCGCCGTCCAGTGGCGTGAGCCCCAGGCAGCCGAGCAACTCGTCACCGCGCACCAGGAAGTAGCGCTTCTCGCCCTGGGCCAGGGTGAAGGCGCCGCGAGCGGCGAGTAGACTGTCGCGGGCCTGGGCAACAGTGGTCTGTTCACGCGCCCAGCCGAGGAAGCGGCGGTGGTCCGCATAGCTCCAGTTCAGCGCCTCGGCGAAGGCCGCGGCCAGGCGCGGTTGCGGCCAGACCAGCGCGAAGTCGGCCAGGGCGATGCGCGGTGGAAAATTCATGGCGAGGTCCCGAAATCCAGGCGCGGCACGGCGGCCAGCAGGCGTTGGGTCATGGCGTGAGCGGGCGCACGGAGCACCCGTTCGGCGCTGCCCTGTTCGACGATGCGGCCGCCGTCCATCACCGCGATGCGATCGGCCAGGTACTCGACCACGCCGAAATTATGGGTGATGAACAGATAGGCCAGCCCCCGCTCCGCCTGAAGCTCGCGCAGGAGATCGAGGATCTGCGCCTGCACCGAGACGTCGAGCGCCGAGGTGGGTTCGTCGCACACCAGCACCTGCGGCTCGACGATCAGCGCCCGGGCGATGGCGATGCGCTGCCGCTGGCCGCCGGAAAATTCGTGGGCGAAGCGCTGCAGGGTGTCGCCGGGCAGTCCGACCCGCTCCACCAGGGCGGCAGCGCGGCGCTGGCGCTCGCCGGTATCCAGCTCGGGACGCAGCGCCAGCAAGCCCTGCTCCAGGGTAGCGCCGATGCGCATGCGCGGATCCAGCGAGGCGAAGGGATCCTGGAAGACGATCTGGATCTGCCGCCGTAGCCGCTGCAGGGTGCGCCGATCGGCCGTCAGCAGGTCCTCGCCGGCCAGCTGGGCGCTGCCGCTGATGCGCGGTCCATCGAGCAGGCGCAGCAGCGCCTTGCCGGTGGTGGTCTTGCCGCACCCGGACTCGCCCAGCAGCGCCAGGGTCTCGCCCGCGTGCAGGTCGAAGCTCACCCCGTCCACCGCCCTGACCCAGTCCCGCGTTCGGCCCCAGGCCCCGCGGCGGAGCGGATAGTGCACGGCCAGCTCACGTACCTCCAGCAGCCGCGCGCCTGGCTGGCGCTGCGGCAGGGCGCGCGGGGTGCCGGCCAGGGTGTGGCCGCGCTTGGCGAAGGTGGGAATGGCGGCGAACAGCTCGCGGGCATAGGGATGCCGGGGCGCCTGGAAGAATTCCGCGGCCGGCGCGCTCTCGACGATCTCGCCATGGCGCATCAGGGCCACGTGATCGGCCACCTGGCGCACCACCGCCAGATCGTGGGTGATGAGCAGGATGGCCATGCCCAGTTCACGCTGGATATCGGCCAGCAGCGCGAGGATCTGCGCCTGGACGGTGACGTCCAGCGCCGTGGTGGGTTCGTCGGCGATCAGCAGGTCCGGTTCGGCGGCCAGCGCCAGGGCGAGCATGATGCGTTGCTTCTGGCCACCGGAGAACTGGAAGGGATAGTCGTCGATCCGCCGCTCCGGCTCGGGAATGCCGACCCGCCGCAGCCATTCCACCACCCGGGCACGGGCGGCGGCGCCGCGCAGCGCGGTATGGGCACGCAGAGTTTCCTCGATCTGCTCGCCGACGCGCATGACCGGATTCAGGCTGGTGGCGGGCTCCTGGAAGATGGTGCCGACGCGCCCGCCGCGCAGCTCGCGCAGGCGTCCTTCCGGCAGTCGATGCAGGTCGGTGCCGGCCAGCAGCGCCGCGCCGCGGGCGATACCCAGCGACGGTGGCAGCAGCCGCAACAGCGAGAGCGCCGTGACGCTCTTGCCACTGCCCGACTCGCCTACCAGGGCGAAGGTCTCGCCGCGGGCGATGGCCAGGCTCAGGCCGCGGACCGCCTGGCGCGCACCCTCCTCGCCCTCGACCAGGATCTCCAGATCGCGAATCTCCAGCACCGGGGTCATGGCTGCACCCCACCCTGGCCGGGGCGACGTCCGAGCCAGGCGGATCTCAGCCGGCGACTGCGCGGATCGAAGGCGTCGCGCACGGCATCGGCGAAGAGATTGGCCGCCAGCACCAGGGCCAGCATGAAGGCGAAGGCGCTGAGCAGATTCCACCAGATCATCGGCGTACGGGACATCTCGGTCCGGGCATCGTTGATCATGGAGCCGAAGGAATTCATGGTCGGATCGACGCCGATGCCGAGGTAGGAGAGCACCGCCTCGTAGAGCACCAGGCTGGAGAACTCCAGGGTCAGGGTGATGAGCACCAGGTAGAAGACGTTGGGCAGCAGGTGCCGGCGCAGGATGGTGAAGTGGGAGACGCCAAAGGCCCGCGCCGCCTGGACGTATTCCAATTCGCGCAGCTTGAGCGCCTCGGCGCGCAGCAGACGGCACAACCCGGCCCAGCCGGTGAGGCCGAGGATCAGGCAGAGCATGAAGAGGCGCAGGTCGGCGCGCGCCGCACCGGTGTCGAACAGCTCCGGATGGCGGTCGATGAATACCTGCATCATCAGCACGCAGGCCGCCACCAGCAGCACCCCGGGGATGGAAGTCAGGGTGGTGTAGAGGTAGGTGATGACGTCGTCCACCCGGCCCTTGAAGTAGCCGGCGGCCAGGCCGAAGCCGATGGCCGGCGGCAGCATGGCCAGGGTGGTCAGACTGCCGATGACGAAGGCGGTGCGAATGCTCTTGAGCGACTGGTAGAGGACGTCGTTGCCAGTGCTGTCGGTCCCCAGCACGTGATAGCCGCTGGCCAGGGCGATCACGCTGCCGGCCACCAGGCAGACACCCAGCCAGGTCAGCAGGATGGCGCGCCAGGGGGTGGCGGTCTGGCCACGGAGGATGAGTCCGCAGCGGGCCGCGAAACCGCCCGTGTCGCGCAATCGCGCCGCGGCCAGGGCGGCAGTCGCCAGGACCAGCGCCAGACCGCCGAGCAGGCCCAACGTCAGTCGCTCGAGGATATCGCCCCGCCATTCGATGGCGGGATCGCTCAAGGTGGTACCGGCATGCTTGAGTCGCGGGAAGTCGCGCAGCGGCAGGCCCTCGGCGCTGGTGCCCAGGGTTTCCTTGGTGAACTGGTGGGTGGCGAGCGGCGCGGAATAGGTCTTTTCGCGCTGGGTCAGGCTGGTGTCGGCCAGCAGGCCATCGAGGGCCGAGAGCACCGTCGGGGAATAGATCGGCGCCGTGGCGCCGGGCGTGGCGGGCAGCTGTGGCCGGTAGTGCACCGAATCCAGCAGGGCGATGGCGACGAAGCTGGCCAGCACCACGGCCGCGCTCATCGCCGGGGCATCCTGCAGCACCCGCCGCCAACTGGCGCGCAGGGCTGGCTGGCGACGCGCGCGCCAGGCGTAAAACAGGGTACCGGCCACCAGCAGGTAGAGGGCGAGGTCGGTCCAGAGCAAGACGAATTTCGGCATGGCGGCTACCTGAAGCGAACGCGCGGATCGGCGAGGGTGTAGGACAGGTCCGCCAGGATCAGGCCGACGATGTAGAGCACCGAGCCGAGGAACACCATGGTGCGCACCACGGCGAAGTCCTGGCCGTTGATGGCGTCGATGGTGTAGCTGCCCAGGCCCGGGATGCCAAAGAAGGACTCGGCGATCAGGCTGCCCATGATCAGCAGCGGGATGGCCGACACCACGCCGGTGAGAATCGGCAGCGCCGCGTTGCGCAGCACATGGCGCAAGAGCACCTGGCGCTCGGCCAGGCCCTTGGCACGCGCGGTGCGCACATAGTCCTTGCCGATCTCTTCGAGAAACAGCGCGCGGTAGAAGCGCGCCTGGCTGCCCAGCCCGGAAATCACCGCGACCAGCACCGGCAGCGCCAGGAAACGCAGCAGATTCCAGCCCTCCTCGTAGCCCGAATAGGGCACCAGGCGCAGGATCTTCGCGAACAGCCACTGGCCGGCGATGATGTAGAACAGCGAGGAGATCGACAGCAGCAGCACGCAGAGCACCACGCCCCAGAAGTCCAGGCGGGTGGCGCGAAAGAACACCAGCAGCAGGGCGAAACCGACGCTGGCGACCAGGCCGAGGATAAAGGTCGGCAGCGCCAGCGCCAGGCTGGGCCCGGCGCGCTCGGCGATCTCCCGGCCGATGTCGCGACCGCTGTCGGCCGTGCCGAAGTCGAACACCAGCAGACTGACCGACCGGTCGAAGAAGAGTGTATCGGTGAACTGCTCCGCCCCTTCACGGGTGGTATTAATAAGCAGTGGCTTGTCGTAGCCGTGCTCCGCCTTCCAGTCCTCGATGGCCTCGGCGGTGACGTACTTGCCGCCGATGGCCAGGCGCGCCATGTCGTCCGGGGTGTTGACGGTAAAGAACAGCAGGAAGGTCAGCAGATTCACCCCGATCAGGATGAGCACGCCATAGGCCAGGCGCCGCAGCAGATAGCCGATCATGGCCGCCCCTCCCCGGTCTCGTCGCCAAAGGCGGTCTGGCGCTCGCGACGACGGAGGCTGCGCCAGGCCGGCCAGGCCAGCAGCAGTCCCAGGCCCAACAACAGCCACAGCGGCCAGAGCACCGGCCGGTTCCACTCCAGCACCTTGCGCTCGCGCAGCGCCGGGTCCAAGCGCAGATAGCGCAGCTGATCGCGCACCATCTGGGTCGGCTTGGCGTTGTACACCCACTGCTGATAGGCCCCGGCCGACAGGGGATTCCAGCCGAACAGCCAGGGGGCGTCCTGCTGCACGAGGGCCACCATGCGCCGGATCAGGGCGACCTTTTCCGGCCCATCGTCGAGACTCTTCATCTGCTCGAACAGCCGGTCGTACTCGGCATTGCTGTAATTGCCTGCATTCTCGCCACCATGCTTGGCCTTGCCCTGGGGACCGTAGAAGAGGAACAAAAAGTTCTCGGCGTCGGGATAGTCGGCGTTCCAGCCCCAGAAGAAGATCTGCGCCGCACCCTTGCGCATCTTGTCCTGGAATCGGTTGTAGTCCGAGCCGCGCAATTCCAGCTGGATACCCAGCTTGGCGGTCTGCTGGCGCATCCAGTCGAACATGGCGCTGTCGCCGCTGCTCTGGGCGTCGTATTGCAGGATCAGCGGCCGCCCGCTCTTGGCGTCGCGACCGTCGGGATAGCCGGCGTCGGCCAGTAGCCGCCTGGCCTCCTCGATGGGCCGCCGCTCGGGCTTGCCATCCACCAACCGATACACCACCGGATTGCTGCCCGCCGGCGGCGCTTCATAGCCCAGCACGCCCGGCGGCAGCGGGCCATTGGCGACCAGACCGTTGCCATTGAGGAAGACGGTGATGTAGCTCTCCCAATCGAAGGCGATGGACAGCGCCTGGCGCAGCTTGCGATTGCGTGCCTGCTGCTCGGGTGTGGCGCCCTGCCCCACCACCGGATCCAGCCAGTTGAAACCCAGGTACCAGTTGGACGCCTCCACCGCGGTGGGCAGCTTGAGGCCGCGCTCGCGATAGAGCTCGGCGGAATCGACCGAGTCACCCGCCTTGGTGCGCAGCGCCACGCCATACTCGCCGCGCTCGACCTGGGGGGTGTCGTAATAGCCCTGGATGAACTTGCCCATCAGCGGCACCCCTTCCTTCTCCAGGCTGAACACCGCGCGGTCGATCAGCGGCATGGGCTTGCCACAGTCGTCCAGCCGCCCCTGTTGGCGATCCTCGGGCTCGCCCTCGCAGGGATAGGGATCGGCGTGGTAGTTGGGATTGCGCGCCAGCACATGGCGGCGATTGGGAATGGATTCGGCCAGCCGATAGGGTCCGGTGCCCACCGGCCAGCTGTTGAAGCCGAGGTTGTGCTCGGTCATGCCCGGCTGGCTGTAGAAACGATCCGCCTCCCAGGGCACCGGCGCGGCAAAGGTCATGGCCAGCCAGTAGTTGAACTGGGGGTACTTGCCGATCACCCGCAGGCGCAGGGTGTGCTCATCCAGCACCTCGACCCCGGGCAACTCGCCCTGGCGCAGGTCCAGCCAGGGCAGCGGCGCGCCCCTGGGCAGGCTGGCGCGCAGGGCCTTGTCGGCGGCGCGCAGGCCATCGCCAAAGGCCTGCATGCCGACCAGGTGCTCGGCGAAGATCGCGTAGCTGGGCGAGACCAGCCGCGGACTGGCCAGGCGCCGCAGGCCGTAGGCGTAGTCGGCGGCGGTCAGGGCGCGGCTGCCGGTCTCGGGAAAGTCGGGGATCTGGTAGCGATCGGCCAGGTCGGCAGGCTGGATCGGGAAGTAGCGGTAGTGGCCCTGGGCACCCCGGGCAAAGGCCGGATGGGGCGCGTAGCGGGCGTCGCGGCGGATGGGGATGTCGTAGACGCTCTCGGCGATCTGCGCCGGCGGTGCATCATCCGGCAGGCGCCGGCCCTGGGCGTCCAGGTAGTAAGGCGCGATCACCCGCTCCGCGCCGCGGGGGATCAGCTCGTAGGGCCGCTTGAAGTAGTGGTAGCCGTAGAGCGGTTCATAGATGTTGTAGGTGAAGTTGGTCTCGTCGCCGGAATAGGAACTGGCCGGATCCAGGTACTTCGGCGAACGGGTGGTAAAGGCGGTATAGAGGGTATTCTGGCCTTCGGCTCCAGCACGGTAGGGGCTGTTGATCGGCGTATCGGGTGAACAGCCACCGAGCAGCGCCAGGGTCAGCAGTGCGAGGAGTTGTCTGGACAGTCTGGGCATCGCGTTCCTGCACCGAAAGAGACCTGAGGCGGCAGCGTCCGCCTAAACGACTAAGCTTGAGCTATTTTCCCGCGAGGCGCAGCACCCCATGCAATCCCGGAAAGATTTCGACAAGATCGTGCACTGGACCCAGCTCCAGGCCCCGGATGGCCCCGGCTATCCCGACAGTGACGAACGCTTTTCCCTAGGCGCCGCCTTCGGCCGCCACTTCGGCTTCGCCCGCCTGGGCATCCACCATGAATGGCTGCCACCCGGCCGGCGCACCTCAAGGCCCCATGCCGAGGCCACCGAAGACGAATTCATCTATGTGATCGCGGGCCATCCCACCGCCTGGATCGACGGCCACGCCCACCGGCTCAAGCCGGGCGACGGCGTGGGTTTCAAGGCCGGGGATGGCGTCGCCCATACCTTCATCAACGAGACCGACGAGCCGGTGGAGTTGCTGGTGGTGGGCGATGCGGGCCGTACGGACAACCGGCTGCACTATCCGCTGCATCCGGAATACACCGCAGGCCTGGGGGACAGGCAGTGGCGGGATTATCCAGAGCGAGAGCTGGGGCCGCATCCGGGAGTGGCGATGTCGCCGCAAGAGGACGAATGCCCGTGAATCCGCCGCGACTGCCCGCCACCATCCACGCCAATGCCGGACTCCTCACCCAGCTGCAACTGGCACTCGATACCCGTCTCGCCTATGGAGAGCACTGGGTGGGCATTCGTACGCCGGACTGTCCCGACTATTACTTCGGCAACTATCTGCTGCTGGACCAGCGCCCTACCGCCGAGCAGCTAGTCGCCTGGTCAGCCGATTTCGAAGACCTAGTTGGTAGCCCAGAGCCTTTGGCCCACCGTGCGTTCGTCTGGCCAGAGCCACAAGCCGAAGGACCTCCGGCAGACCTGCCTGACGGCTACGATTATCTGCACCTGGTCTCGATGCGCCTGCCAGCCGACGCCGTACGGCAAGCTCCCGCGCTACCTGATGGATTGACGATCCGCCGCCTCGAGGAGGCCACCGATTGGCAACAGTGGTGTGAATTGCAGGCCGAAGTCACCCCAGGCAGCGAACACCCGGAGGCCCACCGACGCTATCTGGACTACCAGGCCCGGCGCTACCGCTCGCTGTGTGACGGCGGTCTGGGCGACTGGTGGGGCGTATTCGCTGGCGATGAGCTGCTGGCCTATCTCGGCCTCTATCGCTTCGGTCGACTGGGTCGCTTCCAGGCCGTCACCACTCGCCCGGACTGGCGCCGCCGCGGCCTCTGCCAGGCCCTGCTCGGCACGGTGCTCCAACGGCAGCGCGAGTCGGTGGAGGCCTTCGTGATCGTCGCCGAGGACGGGCATCAGGCTCAGCGGCTCTATGCCAAGGCGGGTTTCGTCCTGGAGGGTGGGATAGGTACCTTGCTGCGGACGGGGGTGGATGAGGGATAGAGGTTGGGTTCCATCGTGACGCAATTTCCACCGTCCAACCTTGCTTATCGCGGCCATGGGCCGCTCCTACGGGCTCCGAGGTAAGCATAGGAGCGGTGCATCGGCGGACCGCCATGGCTGCGAGGAAGCAAAACGCCAGAGCCTCCTGTTGACGCGTGGAAAACGCTACGCGGTTTTCCACCCTACACGAGGATCCCCGTTGCCTCCCCCTCTCCCCTTGGGAGAGGGCCGGGGTGAGGGTCGCCCACGAAAAAGCCCAAATGTAGGAGCGGCCCATGGCCGCGATAAGCCCAGCCTTAACGTGGAAAACGCTGCGCGGTTTGCCACCCTACACGGGGATCCCCGTTGCCTCCCCCTCTCCCCTTGGGAAAGGGCCGGGGTGAGGGTCGCTCCCACGAAAAAGCCCCGGCATGGCCAGGGCTTCTTGGAGGCATGACACCAAGCGCCTCGCTACTGCCTGGCCTGGGCCGCGCTCACCGCGGCGCGCAGCGCCAGCAGGTAGCTGTCCACGCCGAAGCCGGCGATCTGCCCCAGCACGATCTCGGCGAATACCGAGTGATGGCGGAAACTCTCGCGCGCATGGATGTTGGACATGTGCAGCTCCACCACCGGCACGGTGAGGATCGCCAGGGCGTCGCGGATGCCATAGCTGTAGTGGGTCCAGGCGCCCGCGTTGATCAGTACCGCGTCGACGCCCTCCTCATAGCCACGATGGATGCGCTCCACCATCGCCCCTTCGTGGTTGCTCTGGAAGCTTTCCACCTCGACGCCCAGTTCAGCACCCAGGGCCGCCAGCCTGGCGTCGATCTCGGCCAGGGTCACGGTGCCGTACTGCAGCGGATCGCGCTTGCCGAACATGTTGTGGTTGATACCGTGCAGCATCAGGATCTTCATGGATTCGCTCAGGTCAGGGGAAGGGTCAGCCGGTCGATGACCGGCCGGGTCTCGGGGCGCACGCCGCGCCACCAGGCGAAGGCTTCGGCGGCCTGTTCCACCAGCATCCCCACGCCGTCCGCCAGCTGCGCCACGCCCTGTTCACGGGCGAGACGCAGGAAAGGCGTCAGTCCCTTGCCGTAGGCGAGTTCATAGGCCAGCGCGGCCTGGGCGAAGACGCCTGCCGGCACCGGCGGCAGTTCGCCGACCAGACTGGCCGAGGTGGCATTGATCACCAGATCGAATGTCTCCCCTTCCAACGCCGCGTAGCTCCGCACGCTCAGCAGCGGGTGCCCGGTCTCCCGGGCTAGCTCAGCCGCCTTCCGCCCATCGCGATTGGCCATCACCAATTCCGTCGGTCCGGCGGCGAGAAAGGGCAGCAGGGCGCCACGCACCGCACCACCGGCGCCCAGCAGCAGGACCCGCCTGCCGACCAGGGGTTGACCGAGATTGACCTCGATGTCGCGCAGCAGGCCGATACCGTCGAAGTTCTCCGCCAGCACCCGGTCGCCCTCGAACTTCAGGGCGTTGGCCGCTCGGGCCAGGCGTGCCCTTTCGCTGGACTCGGTGGCCAGCTGGAAGGCCTGCAGCTTGAACGGTGCGGTCACGTTCAGGCCCTGCCCGCCCTGGGCGCGAAAGCGCTGCACGTCGCCGACGAAATCCTCCAGCGAGCCTTCGATGGCGCCGTATTCCAGGTCTTGCCCGGTGGTGGCGGCGAACAGGGCATGGATCAGCGGCGACTTGGTGTGGTTGATCGGGCGGCCAATCACCGCATAGTGGTCGGTCATGCGCAGGGCTCCTGGCTGAACAGCACGCCGTCGGCCTGCAGCCGGGCGATGTCTTCCGCGCTGTAGCCCAGGCTCTGGGCGACGGCAGCGTTGTGCTCACCGAGGTCCGGCGCCACCTGCCGGATGGTGGTGTCACAATCGGAAAAGCGGAATGGCAGATTGGGCATGCGCAGGGTGCCGAAGCGCGGGTGCTGCTGCTCCTGGATCATGCCGCGCGCCTTGATCTGGGGATCCTCAATCACCTCGTCGATGCGCTGCACCTTGGCACAGGGCACGTCGATCTCGTCGAGCAGGGCCAGCAGCCGTGCGACCGGATTGGCCGCCACCCAGGCCTTGACGACGGGCAGGATGGCTTCGCGATGGGCGTTGCGACCGGTGGAGGTGTGGAAGCGCGGGTCGCTGCCAAAGCCCGGCTGGTCCGCGTCCTGCTCGACCAGGGCGGCGAAGCGCTTCCAGGCCTCGTCCACCTGGGCAGCGATCACCAGGTCGCCGTCCTGGGCGCGAAACACGCCATAGAGGGTCGACGTAGGCATGTCGTGGCCGGTCTGCTGCGGCAGGATCTCGCCGCCGGACAGGGTGTAGCACTGCACCGCGTACTCGTGCATCGATACCAGGGTGTCGTACAGCGCCATGTCGATGTGCTGGCCGCGCCCGCTGGTGACCCGGCCCAGCAGCGCCGCGTTGATGGCGGCCACCGCATGGGCGCCGGTGTACATGTCGCCCAGGGAGATGCGCAGCAGCGGCGGCGCCTCGCCCGGCGTGCCGACCATCTGCATGATGCCACTCTTGGCCTCGGCGATCAGCCCGAAGCCGGCGCGATGGGCGTCGGGGCCGGTGTGGCCGTAGGCGGAAATCGAGCAATACACCAGTCGTGGATTGCGCGCCGAAAGCTCCGCGTAACCCAGGCCGAGCCGGTCAAGGGCGCCAGGTCGGTAGTTCTCGATGAAGACGTCGGCGCTGTCGCAGAGCTGCTGCATGAAGGCCTTGCCGCGCGGGTCCTTCATGTTGACGCTGACGCCCTGCTTGCCCATGTTGAGTTGCAGGAAGTAGCCGCTCTGCTGGTCATCCAGGACGAAGGCGTGCTGGCGCCCGGCATCGCCGCTGCCAGGACGCTCCACCTTGATCACCTCGGCGCCCAAGGCCGCCAGGCAGCGCCCCACATAGGGGCCGGCGAGGAAGTGGCTGTAGTCGATGACCCTCAGGCCTTGCAGCGGCAGTGGCTGGCTCATACGACGCCCTCCCGTCGCGGCACCATCAGCCGGTGTTCGCCGCGCTGGACCACTTCCCCCTTCTGGTTGATCAGCTCCGAGGGCAGCACCACGATGCCCCACCCCGGCTTGCTCTTGCTCGGACGCATGGACCCCACGCGCACCTTGACGTGCAATTCGTCGCCGACGCGGATCGGCAGGAGGAAGTCCCAGGTCCAGCCCAGCGACATCCCCGGCAGGAAGCGGTAGTCGCACCGGGTCTTGAGGCCGTCGGCGATGGACAGCCCCATCAGCCCGTGGGCAACCAGGCCGCCGAAGTGGCTGGCATTGGCATAGGCCTCGTCGACGTGGACCGGGGTATGGTCACCGGTGAGGTCGGCGTAGGCCAGGATGCGCTCCTTGGTGACCCGGTAGCTCGGCGTGAGCGCCTCGTCGCCCTCGCGGGCATCCTCGAAATATTTTTCTGGTACGGTCATGGTCGCTGTCACTCGGATTGGCGGGCGTTGACGGCCAGGGCGTCGTGCACGGCGCGGGCCGGCACCGCCTGGATGAACTCCAGCGCCAGGCCATCGGGCAGGCGCAGCCAGTTGGGGCCCTGGGGCAGCTGCTCCACGCCCGCGAAACGGCGGGCGGCGGCCAGGGCGGCGTCCAGGTCCTCGCACATCAGCCCCAGATGACCCAGGCGCCCTTCGGAGCCTTCGAAGTCCGGCTTGCTCATGAATTGCATCCCGCCCAGCGTCCAGTACTGACTGGGCTGTTCGACCGTGCCCTGCACCTCGCGCAGGGTCATGCCGAACACCTCGTGGAAGAAGCGGATATGCCAGTGGATGTCCTTCACCCAGATGGCCACGTGTTCCAGATAGGCCTTGGAAATGCTCATGGTGTGGCGTCCTCTTGTTGTCGGTCGGCCAGGGCGCGCTCGATACCCTTGATGCAAGCGACCAGGGTGGCGTTGACCGGCGTGGGCACGCGGTACTGCTGGCCGAGCCGCACCACCGCGCCGTTGATGAAGTCGATTTCGGTGATGGAGCCCTTCTGCAGGCTCTGCAGCAGGGAGGTCTTGAATGACGTCGGCAGCCCTTCGCGTGCCAGCTCCCAGGCCGCCTGGGGCTCGCGCAGGCCCAGCTCGACGCCGGCGGCACGGGCCACCGCGATGGCCTCGCCCACCGCTTGCAGCGCGATGTCACGCAGCTGCGGCTCGCTATAGAGCTGGCCATAGCTGAGTTGGGTGATGCCGGTGAGGGCACCGGTGGCGACGTTGACCAGCAGCTTGTCCCAGAGGGTGCCGAGGATGTTGCCGCTGACCGTGGTAGCCAGTCCGGCGTCCTCGAAGACGGCGGCGACGGCCTGGACGCGCGCCGAGAGCTGGCCGTCGAGCTCGCCGATGATCGTGCGCTTGCCCACGACCCCGCTGCGGATCCGCCCGGGGCCGAGCAGCACGCCGCCGACATAGGTCTTGCCGGCGATCACCCGCTCCTGGCCGACGATCTCGGCCAGCAGCTCTTCGTGACCGAGGCCGTTCTGCAGCGACAGCACCAGGGTGTGGGGACCGACCAGCGCCCGGGCATGGCTCATGGCCGCGGTGGTGGCGAAGGACTTGACCAGCACCACCACCAGATCGACCACCCCAACCGTCTCGGCGCTGACCGCCGCCCGCACCTGAACCCGGCGACGGCCATCGGCGGTCTCGATGTCCAAGCCGTCACGTGCCACCGCCTCGATATGGGCATTGGGCCGGTTGAGCAGCCAGGTCTCGTGTCCCGCCTCGCTCAGCCAGGCGCCAAAGGTGCTGCCCAGGGCGCCGGCCCCGAGGATGCAGATTTTCATGGATCGGGCTCCGTGTTTTCGCCCTACCCTAGGCCCGCGCCTGCTATTGAGCTATACAAAGGGCTCAATTCGCCCATCAGGAATCCTGATAATGCTGCCTACGGACGGCCTGCCCGACCCCAAGCTGCTGATGCTGTTCGAGGTGCTCTACCGCACCGGCAGCGTGACCCGGGCCGCCGAACAGCTCGGCCAGAGCCAGCCCACCATCAGCCTCTGGCTCGGCAAGTTGCGCCAGCAGCTGCGCGATCCGCTGTTCGTGCGCACGCCTGGAGGCATGAAGCCCACGCCGCAAGCCGAGGCCCTGATCACCCCGTGTCGCGAGGTGCTCGAATCCCTGCGCCGGCTGGTGGCCTGGGAGGTCGCTTTCGAGCCCGCCACCGCCCAGCGGCTGTTTCGTCTCTGCCTGAGCGATGCCAGCCACATCACCCTGCTGCCACGGATCCTGGCGCACCTGCGCGAGGTGGCGCCCGGTGTACGCCTGGAGGTCGCACGGATCGACGGCAATACCGAACAGGCGCTGGAGATCGGCGAAGCCGACCTGGCGATCGGCTTCATTCCCTGGCTGGGCGGCAGTCTCTATCAGCAGCTGCTGTTTCCCCAGGACTGGGTCTGCCTGGTCAGCGCCAGCCATTCCCG
Source organism: Pseudomonas sp. SHLD1 (assembly GCF_028640935.1). Classification (NCBI taxonomy): domain Bacteria; kingdom Pseudomonadati; phylum Pseudomonadota; class Gammaproteobacteria; order Pseudomonadales; family Pseudomonadaceae; genus Pseudomonas; species Pseudomonas sp. SHLD1. The sequence goes on along the minus strand of NZ_JAQZAD010000013.1, from coordinate 126,596 downwards.
CCTCGGCGAACGGCTGACGGCCGCGGCCTACGGCGAAGAGGGCCATGTGCTGGTCAGTGCCGGAACCGGGCAGAAGCTGCTGGAAGCGGGCCTGGTGCGCGCAGGGGTGCAGCGCCGCATCGTGCTGGAGCTACCCGGCTTTCTGGGCGTTGGCGCGGTGGTCGGCAACTCCGACCTCATCGTCACCCTGCCACGGCACATCGGCACCACCCTGGCACAGACCTACGGCCTCAGGGTCCACGAATGCCCGGTGCCGATCGACGGCTTCGCGGTCAGGCAGCACTGGCACGCGCGCTATCACCAGGATGCCGGCAATCGCTGGTTGCGCGGGGTGCTGCTGGAGCTCTTCGGCCACGGTCGCTAGCGCGGGAGCCGGAAACGAAAGAGCCCCAGCGCGGGGCTGGGGCTCTTGGGCAGGACGCCTGGACGATCAGTTGTCCAGGGCCGGGCGCTGGCCGGAGATGGCGATGCGCTTGGGCTTGGCTTCTTCCGGGATCACCCGCACCAGTTCGATGCTCAGCAGACCGTGCTTGAGATCGGCACCCTTCACCTCGATATGGTCGGCGAGGCGGAAGGACAGCTTGAAGGCGCGCTGGGCGATGCCCTGGTGCAGGAAGGTCACGCTCTCGGCGCTGTTTTCGCGCCGGCCACCCTTGACGGTGAGCACGCCACGCTCGACTTCGATGTCCAGGTCATCTTCCTGGAGACCGGCGGCGGCGATCACGATGCGATACTGGTCGTCACCGTGCTTCTCGACGTTGTAGGGCGGATAGGAGCTGCCAGCGTCGTTGCGCAGCGCGGATTCGAACAGGTCGTTGAACCGGTCGAAGCCGACGGAATGACGGAACAGCGGGGCCAGGGACAGTACATTGCTCATGGTGAATCTCCTGATAGGTTCAGCAAGTTTCGGTATTGCCTGCGGGACCCGACTTCGGCATCCCGCACGAACCTAGATAGGAATTCCCCAAAAAATTTCAAGGGCGAAACCCGACGAACGGTAGCGCCGCTATTTCTTCTTCGGCTCGCGCTTTTTCTTCTTGGCCGCGGTCAGCGGCAGCGCCTGCTCGAAGGCCGAGCGCACCTCCTGCAGGCGGCGCTCCTTGAGGTCGTGGATGCGCTTGCCGCGCTCGGTGGTGAAGTCGATGAGGTTGCTGTCGTCGCTCATGTCGCTATCCGGCGAAAGGTGAGATTCAGCCGCAACCCACTGGCTTTGCGGGTCTTGGCGATCTGGTGCTGCCAATGATGCTGGGTCGCGCCGGCCATGACCAGCAGGCTGCCGTGACCGAGTTCCAGGGAATGGCCGATACGGCTGGTGCCCTTGCGGCGAAAGTCGAAGCGCCGCGCGGCCCCGAGGTTGAGCGAGGCGATCAGCGGATTGGCGCCGAGACTGGCCTCATCGTCGCTGTGCCAGCCCATGGAGTCCTGGCCGTCGCGATAGCGATTGAGCAGCACGCCATTGAAGCCCTGGCCGCAGGCCGCCTCGACGGCTTCGCGAATCCGCTGCAGCAGCGGTGTCCAGGGCAAGGCGGCGTGGTCCAGGCCGGCGTAGCCATAGATCACCCCGGGATCGGCGTACCAGGCCACCTGCCGCGGCACCGGATGCCAGCGCCCGTACACCCGCACCTGCGGCTGGCTCCAGGGGGTTTCGGCGTCGAGCTGCCGCAGCCAGGCGTCGGCGGTTTCCGCCGGCAGCCAGTGCGGCTGGAAGGCCAGTTCGGCGTTGTCCAGCTCCAGGCGCTCGACCATGGCTATACCCGCAGATCCACCTGGACGCCCACCTGCTCCGGCTCTTCCAGGGCCTGGGCGCGCTCGGCGCCGAGCCCCTGGCGCAGGGCTTCGCGCTGGCGGCGGCGACGACGCGCCTCGCGATCCAGGGTGGCCTCGTCCTCCAGGGGCGCGTGCGCGGTCTCGGCCGCCGCCTGCACGGGCGCTATGGGGGCGATGGCCGGACGCACCGGAGCGGGATCCAGCTGGTTTGGCGGGGTCACGCCAGGCGGCGGAATGACAGGGATCATGACGGGGACCTCGAATTCGCGGACTGCGGCAAAGAGCGCGTTAGGCTTCTGACTCCGCTTTCGCTAAAATAGCCGGCTTTTTGATAGCTGGGGAGAAGCTTCCACATGGCGTCGCATCAACCGGGACAACGCTGGATCAGTGACAGTGAGGCCGAACTGGGCCTGGGAACCATCCTGGCCCTGGACGGCCGCCTGCTCACGGTGCTCTATCCAGCCACCGGGGAGACGCGTCAGTATGCCCAGCGCAACGCCCCGCTGACCCGGGTGCGCTTCGCCCCGGGCGACGAGGTGACCCATTTCGAGGGCTGGAAGCTCACCGTGCGCGAGGTCTCCGAAGCGGATGGCCTGCTGACCTATCACGGCTTCACCGCTGAGCGCGAGGCACGCAGCGTGCCCGAGGCCCAGCTGTCGAACTTCATCCAGTTCCGCCTGGCCAGCGACCGCCTGTTCGCCGGACAGATCGACCCCCTGCCCTGGTTCGGCCTGCGCTATCACACCCACGAGCACCGCAACCGCCTGCTGCAGTCCAGCCTCTGGGGCCTCGGCGGCACCCGCGCCCAGCCGATCCCGCACCAGCTGCACATCGCCCGCAGCGTGGCCGACCGGGTCGCCCCGCGCGTCCTGCTGGCCGACGAAGTGGGCCTGGGCAAGACCATCGAAGCCGGCCTGGTGATCCATCGCCAGCTGCTCAGCGGTCGCGCCAGTCGCGTGCTGATCCTGGTTCCGGAAAATCTCCAGCACCAGTGGCTGGTGGAGATGCGCCGCCGCTTCAATCTGGAAGTGGCGCTGTTCGACGCCGAGCGCTTCATGGCCAGCGAAGACGGCAATCCCTTCGAGGACGCCCAGCTGGCGCTGGTCTCCCTGGACTGGCTGGTGCGCGACGAAAAGGCCCAGGATGCCGCCTTCGCCGCCGGCTGGGACCTGCTGGTGGTCGACGAAGCCCACCACCTGGTCTGGCACCCCGAGGGCGCCAGCCGCGAATACAGCCTGGTCGAGCAACTCGGTGAGGTCATCCCCGGCGTGCTGCTGCTCACCGCGACCCCCGAGCAACTGGGCCAGGACAGCCACTTCGCCCGCCTGCGCCTGCTCGACCCCAGCCGCTTCCATGACTTCGCCGCCTTCCAGCAGGAGTCCCAGCACTACCGCCCGGTGGCCGAAGCCGTGCAGGAACTGCTCGACGCCGGCGCCCTGAGCCCGGCCGCCCAGGACGCCATCGGCGGCTTCCTCGGACAGGAAGGCGAGACCCTGCTGGCCGCCGCCGCAGCCGGCGACGCCGACGCCCGCGCGCGGCTGGTGCGCGAGCTGCTGGATCGCCATGGCACCGGGCGCGTGCTGTTCCGCAACACCCGGGCCGCGGTCAAGGGCTTCCCCGAGCGCGAGCTGCACGCCCACGCCCTGCCCTTCCCGGATGCCTATCTGGACGAGGGCGTCATGCCTGGCCAGTCGCTGCAGCCGGAAACCGAATTCGCCCCGGAAGACGACAACGATCGCTGGTGGCGTCACGACGGCCGCGTCGAGTGGCTGATCGACACCCTCAAGGCGCTCAAGCCGCACAAGGTGCTGGTCATCTGCGCGCGCATGGAAACCGCCCTGGATCTGGAAGACGCCCTGCGGCTCAAGTCCGGCATTCCCGCCACGACCTTCCACGAAGGCATGAGCATCCTCGAACGCGATCGCGCCGCCGCCTACTTCGCCGACGAGGAATTCGGCGCCCAGGTGCTGATCTGCTCCGAGATCGGCAGTGAAGGCCGCAACTTCCAGTTCGCCCATCACCTGGTGCTGTTCGACCTGCCGGCCCACCCGGACCTGCTGGAGCAGCGCATCGGCCGTCTCGACCGGATCGGCCAGCGCCACACCATCCAGCTGCACGTGCCCTATCTCGAAGGCAGCCGCCAGGAACGCCAGTTCCAGTGGTACCACCAGGCGCTGAATGCCTTCCTGGCCACCTCGCCGACCGGCAGCGCCCTCCAGGCGCGCTTCGCCAGCGAACTCGACGAGCAGCTGGCCGGTGGCGACGACGCCACCTGGCAGGCGCTGCTGGAAGAGGGTGCCCAGGCGCGCGCCGCGCTGGAGACGGAACTGCACAACGGTCGCGATCGCCTGCTGGAACTCAATTCCTCGGGCGCCGGTGCCGGCGAGCAGCTGGTCGAGGACATCCTCGAGCAGGACGACCAGTTCGCCCTGCCGATGTACATGGAAGAGCTGTTCAACGCCTTTGGCATCGACAGCGAGGACCACTCCGACAACGCCCTGATCCTCAAGCCCAGCGAGAAGATGCTCGACGCGGGCTTCCCCCTCGGCGACGACGAAGGCGTGACCGTCACCTACGATCGCAACGTGGCCCTGGTTCGCGAAGACATGCAATTCCTGACCTGGGAGCACCCCATGGCCCAGGGCGGCATGGACCTGGTGATGTCCGGCTCCATGGGCAACACCGCCGTGGCGCTGATCAAGAACAAGGCGCTCAAGCCGGGTACCGTGCTGCTGGAGCTGATCTACATCAGCGAGGCGGTGGCGCCGCGCGCCCTGCAACTGGGCCGCCACCTGCCGCCGCTGGCGATCCGCTGCCTGCTGGATGCCAACGGCAACGACCTGGCGGCCCGGGTGGCCTTCGAGACCCTGAACGATCAGCTGGAAAGCGTGCCGCGTACCAGCGCCAACAAGTTCGTCCAGGCCCAGCGCGACTCCCTGGCCAAGCTGATCGGCGGTGGCGAAGACAAGGCCCTGCCCCGCCACGAGGAACGCGTCGCCAAGGCACGCCAGGCCTATGTCTCGGGCATGGACGAGGAAATCGCCCGCCTGGAAGCCTTGCGCGCGGTCAACTCCAGCGTCCGCCAGGACGAGATCGATCGCCTGCGCCAGCAGCGCGAGGAAGGCCTGACCTACCTGGACAAGGCCTCGCTGCGCCTGGAAGCCATTCGGGTGCTGGTGGCGGGTTGAGTTGAAGGCTTCGCTAGCGAGGCCCTTCAATCGCGGCCATGGGCCGCTCCTGCAGGACCGTAGGAGCGGCCCATGGCCGTGATCGATCACTGCGCCTGGTCGTAGGTTGGGTTGAGTCGGCTCCATCGTCGAAGCCCAACACACCGCGGTGGTCGGATATTTCGCTGTTGGGCTTCGCTGGCGCTCAACCCAACCTACGGTACCGCTCAACCCCGTAGCGTGGAAAACGGCGCAGGCTTTTCCACTGGGCGTCGTAGCCAAGGGCGCCCCCACCCCAACCCTCTCCCGAGGGGAGAGGGTTGGGGTGGGGATGGGCGTTCAGCTGCATCACCCCCGGCAAGCTCCTGATCGATCACCGCGCCTGGTCGTAGGTTGGGTTGAGTCGGCTCCATCGTCGAAGCCCAACGAGCGGAGTCAAATCCGCCTGCGTTGGGCTTCGCTGGCGCTCAACCCAACCTACGGAACCGCTCAGCCCCGTAGCGTGGAAAACGGCGTAGCCTTTCCACTGGGCGTCGTAGCCAAGGGCGCCCTCACCCCAACCCTCTCCCGAGGGGAGAGGGGACTGCTCGGGTAGGCGCTTGGCTACCACACCCCAGCAAGCTCGTGATCGATCACCGCGCCTGGTCGTAGGTTGGGTTGAGACGGCTCCATCGTCGAAGCCCAACACACCGCGGTTGTCGGATATTCCCCTGCTGGGCTTCGCTGGCGCTCAACCCAACCTATGCAAGACCCTCACGCGGCCAGGGTCGCGCCACCGTCCACCACGATGTCCTGCATGGTGATATGGCTGGCCAGGTCCGAGGCGAGGAAGAGCACGGTGTTGGCGATCTCGTCGGGCTGGGCGATCTTGCGCAGCGGGATGCCCAGCTTGAAGTCTTCCGGCAGGCCGTCCACCAGGCGCTGATAGCCCTCGGGCGAGCCGAGCATGCCGGCCAGCATGGGGGTCGCCGTGGAACCCGGCGAGACCACGTTGCAGCGCACGCCCGACCCGGCCAGTTCCAGGGCCACGCAGTGACTCAGGGACACCAGCGCCGCCTTGGAGGTGCAATAGCCGGCCATCTGCAGGCGCGGCACATGGGCGGCGTTGGAGGCGATGTTGACGATGGCGCCCTGGCCCTGGGCCTTGAACAGCGGCACCAGCTGGCGGAACAGGTAGAAGGGCCCGGAGACGTTGACGTCCAGCAGCGCCTGCCAGTCGTCCAGGCTCAGGCTGTCGCTGGTGCCCAGGCGCAGCACGCCAGCACCGTTGACCAGCACGTCCAGACGGCGTTCTTCAGCCAGCAGCGCCTGGCAGACGTCCTCGACCTGGGCCGCGTCGGCAACATCCAGCAGCTGGGTGCGGAACGCATAGCTGCTCTCGGCGAAGTGTCGGTCGAGTCCGACCACCTCGGCACCCGCCGCCTGGAAGCGGCGCGCCACCTGCAGTCCGATGCCCTGCCCCGCGCCGGTCACCCAGACGCGCTTGCCGGTGAAATCCAGTTGCGTCATCGGGAGCTTCCTCAGGCGCGCGCGCGCAGCAGATCCAGCCAGCCCTGCAGGGTCGGCTGGGCGGCGAGATCGGCGAAGGTCACGGGCAGGCCGCGCTTCTGCCACTCGCCCACCAGGGTCATGACCTGCACCGAATCCAGGCCGAAATCGGTGAGGTTGTCGTCCAGCGCCGGCTCTTCGTCGTCGGCGTCCAGCAGCGGCTGGACCTGGGCACGCAGCCAGGCTTCGTCCAGGGTTACCGCGCCGCCGGTGACCTGGGCGGTGCTGAGGGTACTGCCGCAGCGAGTGGCCACGTAGCGCAGCGCCATGCGGTGCTCTTCCTCGCTGAAGTCGGCCACGGCGTCGCCGATCAGGAAGGCCTGGATGTCTCTCATGAAGGCGTCGGTACAGGTGGTCAGGCAACCGATGTGGGCATAGACGCCGCAGACGATCAGCTGGTCGCGGCGCCACTCGGTCATCAGGTCCTGCAGGTTGGATCTATGGAAGGCGCTGTAGCGCCACTTGGTCAGCACCACGTCGTCGCCCTTGGGCGCCAGCTCCGCTACCACCTGCTGCAGCGCGGGATCGGCCTGGGTCAGGCCCGGGCCCCACATGTCGTTGAGCAGGGCGCGGTCGGCCGGCGGCTGGTCCGTGGGCTGGGCGGTGTAAACCACCGGCACGCCCTGGGCATCGGCCCAGGCGCGCAGCGCGGCGATGTTGGCCACCACCTGGTCGATCAGCGGGCTGCTGTCGCCATAGAACTCGACGAAATAGCGCTGCATGTCGTGGATCAGCAGCACGGCGCGGTCGGCGGCGGGTGTCCAGTCGACCTTGTTGGCGGGAAAGCCGTCGGGCTGGGGCAAGGGATAGGAGGCAAGACGGGGAATAGCCATGGGAAACCTTAGGAACGCTCGGTGGAAGGGGTCTGCAGCTGCTCGCGCAGGCGGCGCTTGTCGATCTTGCCGACGGCGGTGAGCGGCAGCTGGTCAAGGAATTGGAAACGGTCGGGCAGCTTGTACTCGGCCACGCCCTGCTCGCGCAGATAGCGACGCAGCGCCACCGGCTTGAGTGCCGGATCGCTAACCACCAGGCAGGCGCAGCTCTTCTCGCCCATCAGCTCGTCGGCGATGGCGACCAGGGCGGCGTGGGTGATGCCGGGATGGCGCAGCAGCAGTCCCTCGATCTCGGCGGCGGCGATCTTCTCGCCGCCACGGTTGATCTGGTCCTTCACCCGGCCGACCACCTTGAGATAGCCGTCGGCATCGCGCTGGACCACGTCGCCGGAGAAATAGAAACCCTCGGCGTCGAAGACCTGGGCATTGTGCTCGGGGCTGCAGTAGTAGCCGCGGAAGGTGTAGGGACCGCGGGTGGACAGCAGACCGGGCTCGCCGTCGGGCACCGGGTTGCCCTCCTCGTCGGTGATGCGCACCTCGTCGTCAGGACTCATGGGGCGGCCCTGGGTGGTGAAGATGCGCTCGGGCTCGTCGTCCAGGCGGGTGTAGTTGACCAGGCCCTCGGCCATGCCGAACACCTGCTGCAGCTGGCAGCCCAGTTCCACGGGCACGCGGCGGGCCTGGGCCTCGGCAAAGCTGGCACCGCCCACCTGCACCACGCGCAGGCTGGCCAGCCGGGCGCGCTGCTCGGGTGCGGCGGCGGCCTGCATCCAGAGCGCTACCGCTGGTGGTACCAGGGCCACCCAGTCCACCTGATGGCGTTCGATCAGCGCGAAGCAGCGCAGCGGCTCGGGATCGCGAGCCATGACCACACAGCCACCGGCGATGAAGACGCCCAGGGCACCGGGCGAGCTGAGGGTGTAGTTGTGGCCCGCCGGCAGGGCACAGAGAAAGCGCGTCGCCGGGGTCAGGCGGCAGATCTCGACGCTGCGTCTGAGGCTGTAGTAGTAGTCGTTGTGGGTGCGCGGGATCAGCTTGGGCGTGCCGGTGCTACCCCCGGAGAGCTGAAAGAAGGCCACCTCGCCACCGGCGGTAGGCGTCAGCTGAAAACCGTCCAGCGGGGTATCCAGACGCTGCTGCAGGCTGCGTGCGTCGTCGGCGCCATCCAGCAAGACCTCGCTCAGGCCCGGCGCCACGTCGCGCAACTCGCCGAGGAAGTTGTCGTCGCGAAACAGATTGTGCTCGCGGGAGGCGATCAGCAGCCGGGGCTGGATCTGCTGCGCATAGGCGAGCAGCTCCAGCTTCTGGTGACTGAACAGGGCGTTGACCGGGGCGATGCCGGCCTTGAGCAGGGCGAAGAACACCACATAGAACTCGGCCACGTTGGGCAGCTGCACCAGGGCGGTGTCGTGAGGGCGCAGCCCGGCGGCCTGCAGGTGGGCGGCCAGGCGACTGGAGCGCTCGTCCAGCTCGGCATAGCTCAGCTGCCCCTCGCCACAGAGGATCGCCGGCGAGTCCGGCAGGGCCGCGCGGCTGCGCGCCAGGATCTCGGTCATCGGCAGGTCGGGCCAGTAACCCAGGGCGCGATAGCGGGCCGCCAGGTCTTCCGGCCAGGGGGTGAATTCCAGACTCACGTGGGGTTCTCCTCGTCGAGCAAACCACAGGCGGCACGCATGGTGCCCAGTTTGGCGGTGACCTCGGCCCACTCCGCCGCCGGATCCGAGGCTTCGACGATGCCGGCGCCGGCGAACAGCCGCAGCCGGTCGTTCTGCACGGTGCCGCAGCGGATGGTGACCACCCACTCGCCGTTGCCCTGGGCATCGCACCAGCCGACCATGCCGGTGAACAGGCCGCGGTCGAAGGGCTCGATGCGCTGGATCAATTGCCGTGCCGCCGCCGTGGGAAAGCCGCAGACGGCCGGGGTCGGATGCAGGCGGCAGGCGAGCTGCAGCGCCGAGGTGCGGCTGTCGGCCAGTTCGCCGTCGATGGCGGTGGACAGGTGCCACATGGCGTTGGTGCTGAGCAGCGAAGGCCCTTCGGGCACGTCCAGCCGGCTGCACAGCGGCGCCAGCTGCCGGCGGATGTCCTCGATCACCAGGCGGTGCTCGTAGTGATCCTTGCTGGACTCCAGCAGGTCGCGGGCGACGCGCTGGTCTTCCTGCGGATCGGCGCGACGCTTGGCCGAACCCGCCAGCGGATTGGTATGGACCTGGGCGCCCTGCTTGCGCACCAGCAACTCGGGGCTGACTCCGACCAGTTCGCCCCCCTCGGCGGTGGGGATGCGGAACTGATAACCGGTGGGATTCTGCCGCGCCAGATTGGCGAGGATGGCCTCCACGTCGGCGGGCTCCGCCAGGTGGATCTCCTGGATCCGCGACAGCACCGCCTTGCTCAGCTCGCCGCGGCGGAAGGCCTCGATGGCCTCCTCCACCGCCAGGCAGAAGCCGTCCGCACTGGGCAGGTTGCGCACCTCGCGCACCTGCGCCGGGGCGACCGGTGCGCTGCTGACCGGCGCCGGGCGGGTCATCCAGGCGTGCTCCCGGGGCACATAGAGACAGGAGGGCCTGGTGGTATCGAAGGGAATGGCGCCCATGATCACCGGTTCGGCGATACCGGCCTGGCGGGCACGGGCGAAGGCCTCTTCCACGGCGTGGAGGAACAGGCTGTCCCGGTGCGCACCGCCGCTGGCCGGTGTCTCGACCCGGGCGCAGATGCCCCGCCCCTGCAGGACGAGATCACCTGACTGGAACAGGAATGCCGCCTGTTCCCGACGATCGGCAGCGACTTCTTCGACCACCTCGGCCCTCTTGCTCGTCATTTCGATGAACCTCTACACGAATGATAATGCTTATCAATAAGCAGAAGCTAACGTACCGGATAGCGGGAAGTCAATTCGTTAGGGACCGAACGATATTCCCGACTATCCCGCAAGCCCTTGTTTTAAAGAAGGAATATCCACCGGGCGGAAGCTCGCCTGGAGGGGATCTCCTGTCATTCCCGGTCGGCGGACCGACGGTATGGCCGGAACGACTTGCTGCCAGGAGGCGCTTCTTTGAAAATGAGAGTGATTATCTTACAACCGGAAGGCGTTCATGTTCAGCTTGTCGTCAGTGTTTCGCATTCTCACCCTCCTGGCCCTCGCGACCCTGGCACTGGGTGGTACCGCCCGGGCGGCGGACTGGCCCCGGCAGATCAGCGCCGACGGCAGCCAGGTCAGCCTGCCCGCCAAGCCGCAACGCATCGTCTCCACCAGCGTCACCCTCACCGGCTCCCTGCTCGCCATCGGCGCGCCGGTGGTGGCCAGCGGTGCCACCTCGCCCAACAACAGATTCGCCGACGACCAGGGCTTCCTGCGTCAATGGGGCACGGTCGCCAAGCAGCGCGACGTGAAACGCCTGTATATCGGCGAAGCCAATGCCGAAGCCGTGGCCGCCGAGGTACCGGACCTGATCCTGGTCAGCGCCGCCGGCAACGACTCGGCGCTGCGCCTGGTCGAGCAACTCAAGGCCATCGCCCCGGTGCTGGTGGTGGGTTACGACAATCGCAGCTGGCAACAGGTGGTGGAGCTGCTCGGTCAGGCCACCGGCCGCGAGGACGCCGCCCGCAAGGTGGTCGCCGACTTCGACCGGCGCGTCGCCGATCTCAAGGCGCGTCTGCAGCTGCCGCCACAACCGGTGTCGGCCTTCGTCTACAACCCGGCGACGCGCCAGGCCAATCTCTGGACCGCCGCCTCCTCCCAGGGTCAGTTGCTGGAAAGCCTGGGCTTCAAACTGGCGGCGCTGCCGGCGGGACTGGAGACCGGCCATAGCCAGGGGCAGCGCCACGACATCCTGCAACTGGCCGGTGAAAACGTCGCCACCGGTCTCACGGGCCAGACCTTCCTGCTGTTCGCCGCGGATGCCAAGGAAGCCGAGGCGGTACGCGGCAATCCGCTGCTGGCGCACCTGCCGGCGGTCAAGGACAACCGTGTGGAAGCCCTGGGCGCCGAGACCTTCCGTCTCGACCCCTATAGCGCCAACCTGCTGCTGGATCGTCTGGAACAGCGCTACGCCAAGCCCTGAACCGGGCAATAGTGGAAACGCCGCGCGCTTTTCCTCGCTACGCCAGGCCTTGAGCACCCGTAGCGTGGACAACGGCGCAGCCTTGTCCACTTGTTCCCGCCATGAGCCCCAGTGGAAAACGCTGCGCGGTTTTCCACGCTACGCCAGATCTTGAGCACCCGTAGCGTGGACAACGGCGCAGCCTTGTCCACTTGTCCCTGCCATGAGCCCCAGTGGAAAACGCTGCGCGGTTTTCCACGCTACGCCAGGCCTTGAGCACCCGTAGCGTGGACAACGGCGCAGCCTTGTCCACTTGTCCCCGCCATGAGCCCCAGTGGAAAACGCTGCGCGGTTTTCCACACTACGCCAGGCGCACCGGAGCGGATCAGGCGCCGAGGCTTTCGGCCCGGCGCAGGCCGCGGGCCAGCGCCCAGCAAAGGGCGGCCACCCCGGCGGCGACCAGGCCGAAGACGCAAGCGGCCTGCGCCGGCAGCATCAGACTTGCCAGGCCGCCGAACAGCGCCGCGCCGAGGGCCTCGCCGCCGATGTTCTGTGCCGTCCACAGCGCATTGATGCGCCCCAGCAGGCGATCCGGGGTCAGGCGCTGGATCAGCGCGTACTGCACCAGGGAATTGAGCGCGCCCAGATAGCCGAACAGCACCAGGCACAGCGCGGACAGCCAGAAGCCGGGCAGCAGCGCGAACATCGCCACTGCCAGAAAGGTCGCCACCGCGGTCATCAGCAGGGTACGCCCGGGGCGTGGCGCCTGGTTCAGTCGGCCACTGGTGAGGGCGCCGATGGCCGCGCCCAGGGGCGCGGCGGCATAGAGCCAGCCCAGGTGTCCGGTATCCAGCCCCCAACTCTCGCCCAGCGACGGATAGAGCACCCGCACCGCATTCGCCATGGTCACCAGGGCGCCGACCAGGGCAACCGCGCCCAGCAGGCGGTTCTCGAACAGGAAGGCGATGCCGCCGCCCAGGGCCTCCCAGGGCGTCTCGCGCGGCTGCTCGGGCGGCGGCAACGGAGGCAGGCGCAGCAGCACCAGCAGGGTGATCAGGGTGCCGCAGGCAGTCAGGCCGTAGTTCCAGGCCACGCCGCTCTGGGCGATCAGCAGGGTACCCAGCGGCGGGGCGACGATGGCCGCCACCCGCACGCTGAGCATGTTCAGGGCACCGGCCTGCACCATGGATTCACGACCGACCAGGATCGGCGTGACCGCCAGCAGCGCGGTCACGCCGAGGGCGCCAAAGAAGCCATCCCACAGGGCCAGCAGGTAGATGGCGGTCAGCGACGGCTCGGGCAGGCTGGCGTTGACTGCCAGGCCGACGAAGCCCAGGCCGCAGATGGAGCGGGCCGCCAGGATCAGGCGGCGTCGTTCCAGGCGGTCGGCCAGCACCCCGCCGGTGAGCAGGCCGACGAACATGCCGATGCCGGCCATGCTCAGCGCCAGGCCTACCTTGAGTGGCGAGTCGGTCAGGGCCTGGACCTGGATGGGAATCGCCACGGCCAGCAGGCCTAGGGACAGCACGGACACCAGGCGGGCGATGAACAGGGTGCGAAAGGCGGCGTGGGACCTGAGCAGGCCGAAGTCGAGCAGGAAGGACGTCTTGGACATGAATCACCGGAAAAACACAGGGGACGCTATCGAGCCGCCGGGGCAAGGCTGTTAGCATGTAATACAGACTATCATGTGTTAATACGCCTTGTTCTCATCCACTCCCCTCCCCGTCGGTCGCCGCGGATGACCAGGCGCCGCCTCTTCATCCTCGGCTGCGCCGCGTTCCTGCTGCTCCTGGTGATGGCTGCCAGCCTGGCGCTCGGCGCCACCGCCATCCCGCTGGCCGACGTCTGGCAGGCACTGGGCCAGGGCTGCAGCGAGCCGGCCTGCCTCATCGTGCGCGAGGCGCGGCTGCCGCGGACCCTCGCCGGCCTGCTCGCCGGGGCGGCGCTGGGGGTGGCCGGCACCCTGATGCAGGCGCTGACGCGCAATCCCCTGGCCGACCCCGGCATCCTCGGCGTCAACGCCGGTGCCAGTTTCGCCGTGGTGCTGGGCATCGCCCTGTTCGGTGCCAGTGGTCCCGAGCAGTACCTGGGCTTTGCCTTCGGCGGCGCCCTGCTGGCCAGCCTGGTGGTGCTGCTGGCCGGCATCGCCGGTGGCGGCGGCTTCAATCCCATGCGCCTGGTGCTGGTCGGGGTGGCCCTGGGCGCCATGCTCGAAGGCGTCAGCTCGGGCATCGCCCTGCTCGATCCCCAGGTCTACGATCAACTGAGATTCTGGCAATTCGGCTCCCTGGACGTGCGTCAGCTCGAGCTGCTGCGCAGCGCCAGCCTGCCGGTGCTGGGCGGCGTGGTCATCGCCCTGCTGCTGGCTCCGGCGCTCAACGCCCTGAGCCTGGGCAGCGATCTGGCCGTGGCCCTCGGCACCCGGGTCCGCCAGACCCAGTTGCTCGGTCTGCTGGCCATCACCCTGCTCTGCGGGGCCGCCGCGGCCGCGGTCGGACCCATCGCCTTCGTCGGCCTGATGGTGCCGCACCTGGGTCGCTGGGCCATCGGCGAAGACCATCGCTGGCTGCTGCCTTTTGTCCTGCTGTTCACCCCCGGTCTGCTGCTGAGCGCCGACATCGTCGGCCGTCTGCTGGTCACCAATGAGCTGCGCGTCTCGGTGGTGACCGCCTTCCTCGGCGCGCCGCTGCTGATCTGGCTGGCGCGTCGCCAGCGCCAGGGAGGTCGGGCATGAACCGCCCCGGTCGCCTGCGCCTGCCCGGCGTGCTGTTCGCCCTGCTCGGCGGCGCCCTGTTGCTGGCGCTGTTCGCCCTGGGCAGCGGCAGCCTGGCCCTGAGTCCTTCCCAGGTACTGGCCGCCCTGCTCGGCGAGGCGCCGCGCGGCATCGAACTGGTGGTCACCCAGTGGCGCCTGCCGCGGGTGGCCCTGGCGCTGCTGATCGGCGCCGCCCTGGGTCTCAGCGGCGCGCTGTTCCAGTCGTTGTTGCGCAATCCCCTCGGCAGCCCGGACATCATGGGCTTCAACACCGGCGCCTACAGCGGCGTGCTGGTCGCCCTGGTGCTGTTCCAGGCCAGCATCCTCTGGAGCACCACCGCTGCCCTCATCGGCGGCCTGCTCAGCGCCGCCCTGGTCTATGCCCTCACCTGGCGCGGCAGCGGCGTGGATACCCTGAGACTCATCATCGTCGGCATCGGCGTGCGCGCCCTGCTGATGGCGCTCAACACCTGGCTAATCGTCCACGCCTCCTTGGAAGCCGCCTTCAGCGCCGGCCTGTGGAGCGCCGGTTCGCTCAACGGCCTGACCTGGGCCAAGGCCTGGCCGGCGGTGGTCTTCATCCTGCTGGCGGGGGCCGCCAGCCTGGCGCTGAGTCGCCGGCTGTTCCTGCTGGAGATGGGCGACGACACCGCCTGCGCCCTGGGCGTGCCGGTGGAGCGCACCCGCTTGTCGCTGCTGGGCCTGGGCGTGGTGCTCACCGCCGCCGGCACCGCGGTGGCCGGGCCGATCTCCTTCATCGCCCTGGCCGCGCCGCAGATCGCCCGCCGCCTGACCGGCACCCAGCGCCTGGCGCTGCCCGCCGCCGCCCTGACCGGCGCGGTGCTGCTGCTGGGTGCGGATCTGCTCGCCCAGCGCCTGTTCCTGCCCTATGTCCTGCCGGTCGGCCTGGTCACGGTGAGCCTGGGTGGGCTCTACCTGATCGGCCTGCTCATCTGGGAGTCCCGCCGCTCATGAACGACGCCCCCGCTTCGCGCCTGCACGCCGAGCGCCTGACCCTGGGCTACGGCCGCAAGCTGATCGCCGAGGACCTGTCGCTGACCATACCCGATGGCGAGCTGACGGTCATCATCGGTCCCAACGGCTGCGGCAAGTCGACCCTGCTGCGCACCCTCAGCCGGCTGCTGGCGCCCAGCCAGGGCCAGGTCTGGCTGGACGGCCAGGCGATCCAGAGCTATCGCACCAAGGAAGTGGCCCGTCGCCTGGGGCTGCTGCCGCAGAGCTCCCAGGCCCCGGGCGACATCTCGGTGCGCGACCTGGTGGCCCGCGGGCGCTATCCGCACCAGACGCTGTTCGGTGGCGTGCGCGCCGACGACGAGCGCGCGGTGACCCACGCCATGCAGGCCACCGGCGTCTTCGAACTGGCCGACCGGGCGGTGGACACCCTCTCCGGCGGCCAACGCCAGCGGGTATGGATCGCCATGGCCCTGGCCCAGGAAACCCCGCTGCTGCTGCTCGACGAGCCCACCACCTGGCTCGACATCACCCACCAGATCGACCTGCTGGAATTGCTGGAAGACCTCAATCGCCAGCAGGGCCATACTCTGGTGATGGTGCTGCACGACCTCAACCACGCCTGTCGCTACGCCACCCATCTGGTGGCCATGCGCGACGGCAAGGTGCTGGCCACCGGCCGCCCGCGCGAGGTGGTCACCCCCGCGCTGATCAAGGCGGTCTATGACCTCGACTGCCTGATCATCGACGACCCGGTGGCCGGGACCCCCATGGTGGTGCCCCTGGCGCGGCGCTAGGGTCCGGCGAGCATCCAGTCCCGGAGCAACTGCCCATAGAGCTCGGTGCCCTCCTCCAGTCGTTGCACCTCGCAGTATTCGTCCACCTTGTGCGCCATGCTCGGCTCGCCCGGCCCCAGGATCAGGGTGGGCGGATCATTCAGCGCGGGCAGCAGCACGGCAGCATCGGTGAAGTAAGGCACCACACTGGCGGGCAGCGCCTCGCCATGCAGGGTGGCACAGCGCTCGAAGACCTGCCGCACCCAGGCGTCGCCCATATCGGCGCAGACACCGGGCAGATCCACCAGGACCTCCAGCTCCAGATCGCTGCCCAGGTGCTCGGCCAGTCGCCGCTGAATGTCGGCATGGTCCAGGTTCGGTGCTGTCCGCAGATCGAGGGTGAAGGAGGCACGATCCGGCACCGAGTTGATGTTCAGCCCCCCGCTGACGGTTCCCACATTGAGCGTGGGTTGCCGCATGAGCGGATGCGGCGGGCCGATGGCGAAGGTGCGCGCCTGGCCAATGGCCTCGGCCAGGCGGTAGATGGCGTTTTCCCCTTCCTCGGGCATGGCGCCGTGGGCCGTTCGGCCATGAGCCGTGCAGCGGAGCCAGAAGGCGCCCTTGTGCCCCAGCACCGGTCGATTGGCGGTTGGCTCGCCCACCAGTAGCGCGCCCAGGTCGCCGAGCAGGTGCGGCGCGTCCCGGCACAGCGCCCGGGCGCCGTCACAGCCGGTTTCCTCACCGCCGGTGAGCAGCAGCCGGACGCCAGGCCCCTGGGCGATGACGTCGCGATTGCGCTGGCAGGCGACGATGAAGGCCGCGATGCCCGCCTTCATGTCGCTGGCGCCGCGACCATAGAGGCGCCCTTCGGCCACCTCGCCGGCGAAGGGGCCGTGGCGCCAGGTGCCATTGCCCAGGGGCACCACGTCCAGGTGTCCGGTAAAGCCCAGCGGCTTGCCCGCCCCACGCCCTGGCAGCCAGGCCACCAGGTTGCAGCGTCGCTCGCCGAAACGCTGCAACTCGCAGTGGAAGCCTGCCTCGCGGAGCATCGTGACCAGGAACTGCGCACAGGCTTCTTCATCGCCTGGCGGATTGAGCGTGGGAAACCCCAGGAGCGCTCGGGTAAGAGCCAGAGGATCGTCGAGCATCGGTGATCTCCAGTCGGATTGAGGATGATCAGGCGCGCCGCGAGAGCCAATCCAGACAGTTGAGCCAGAAGCGCCGATAGGCATCGCCGGCCAGGAAGTCGTCGGGCATCCAGTGCATCGACATGTCGCTGGTCCAGACCAGGGTACGCCCCTGGCCGACTTCACGGGTCGCCAGCAGCGGATGGCCGCTGCCCGCGACGCTCGCCACGAGCTGGGCATCCGGGTGCAATTCCACCTCGTTGTAGCCCAGCAGATAGGACCAGTCCTCGGGCAGGCCACGCAGCAACTCATGCTCGCCGTGCACCTGCGGGGTGAAGCCTTCAGGCACCTCAATGCGGTCGTCATAGGGCAAGCAACGCACCGGCAGCACCTCTTCCACCGCCGTGCCGCGATAACGCGCGCCCCCGTTGATGCCCTGGAAGCTGTAGTAGCCACCGACCATCATGAGGGCGCCGCCTTGCAGCACGTACTCGCGCAGCGCCGTCAGGCGATTCGGCGTGCGGCGGCTGCGCAACCAGGTGTCCGGATGCAGCAACAGGCTGTTGGCACCGATATCCGAGAGGATGATCACCTGGTAGTCGCGCAGGGCCTCCAGCGTCGCGGGAAACTCGGTCTGCGCCTGGTCGGCGCACATCTGGGTGATGGCATAGTCACTGTCGGCCAGTGCCGCCAGCAGGCGCTGGGCGCCGTTGTGGGCAGTGACGGAGGCGAACTGGTCGAAGCCTTTGATATGGGTCGCGGTGCTGACCCAGGATTCGCCAGCGAGCAGAACGGACTGTTTCATAGGTTCTCCGGTAGCGGACGTAAGGCCGATCGATCGCGCTGGAAGACGCGGCGCGGGTTGTCGATCAGCAGGGTTTCCAGTTGCGCCCCCGTGACGCCGTGGCGGCGCAGACGCGGGACGAAGTGCTTGAGCAGGTAGCCATAGCCGTGGCCGCCGTAGCGGGTGAGCATGGTCTTGAGAAAGACGTCCTGGGACAGCAGCAGGCGCTCGCCGTAGCCGGCCTCCAGCAGACCGACGAGGGCGCGGGCGTTGTCCTCGTCGGACGGCGACTGGGCGGCCTCTTCGGCGAAGTAGTAGCCCATGCCGATCATGTCGTATTCGAGGAAGGCGCCCCGCTCGGCGAGTCCGTGCTGGTAGTCGAGGTCTCGATGACTGGGATTCATGTGGCAGAGCACCACGTGGTGCAGGTCGGCGCCCTCGGCGGCGGCGATGTCCAGCACCCGGTGGCCGAGGCGTTCCCAGCCGGGCAGATGGACCGCCAAGGGTACGCCGGTGAGGCCGCTGGCCCGGGCGGCGGCGCGCAGGGACTTTTCCTCGCTGGCGGTAAAGGCAGCCGACACCCCGATCTCGCCGATCAGGCCGGCGATGACCTCGGGCTTTTCCGCCGCTCCGCCCACGTCATGGACGATCTGGGCGGTAAGCTCCTCCACCGAGCGCTCCCTGACATAGGCCGGGTGCGAGGGCTCCAGGTAGAAACCGGCGCCCATGATGATGTTGAGACCGGTGAGCCGCGCGATGCCCTGCAGCGCCTGGGGATCGCGACCTATGCCGAGGTTGGTGGGATCGACCACCGTCTCCCCGCCCAGGGCGCGATATTTCAGCAGCTCGGCGCAGGCCAGGTCCACGTCGAACAGCTGGCAGTTGTCGCGGCTGACCAGCGGATTCAGATGCAGCTCGCCGAGCAGTTCGATGCTTACCGGCTGCTCGGCCAGATGCCGCTCGCCGCAGCAACGGGGTGGCACCCACTTGCCGGAGGCGTCGAGCAGGATGTGCTCGTGCATCAGGGTCACGCCCAACCGGTCCACCGGCAGCGGGCCAAGCACCGTCATGGCATGGCCGCTGTCGACCCCGACCGGAAGCGGCTCAGGATGGCGAAACAGACTCATCCGCCTACCCTCCCCAGCGGACGGCCGGTCTTGAGGATACGGGTGTTGAGCCAGATCGCCAGCAGCACGATGGCCCCTGTGGCGATCTGGGTATAGAAGGGCGACACATGGGCGAGGATCAGGCCGTTCTTGATCACCGCCATGGTCAGCACGCCCAGCAGGGTGCCGAGGATGGTGCCGAAGCCGCCGAACAGACTGGTGCTGCCGAGCACCACCGCCGCGATGACCTCCAGCTCGAAGCCTTCCCCCTGGTTGGAGGAGCCACTGCCCAGCCGTGCCGTCAAGATCATCCCGGCCAGCGCCGCCGCCATGCCGCTCAGGACATAGACCCGCAGCAACACGCCGCGAGTGTTCACCCCTGCCCGGCGGACGCTTTCGGCATTGGCGCCAATCCCCGTGAGATAGCGACCAAAGCGCATCTTGCCCAGCAGCAGCATGCCGCCCAGCACCGCGAAGAACGCGAGCCATACCACCAGCGGCAGTCCCAGCACCCAGCCGCGACCGAGCGCGAGAAAGGCGGTGAGTTCACGGGGGACCGGAATGGAGTAGCCCTGGGTGATGAGCAGTGCCAGGCCGCGAATGATGGTCAGGGTCGCCAACGTCACGATGAACGCCGGGATTCCCGCGTAGGCGATGAAGTACCCGTTCAGCGCGCCGATCAGCGCCCCCACCAGCAGACCGCCGGCCAGCACCACCGGCCAGGGCAGCTGCCAGGTGTTGAGGCCGAGGGCGGCCAGGGCGCCCACCAGGGCCAGGGTGGAACCGACCGACAGGTCGATGCCACCGGTGGTCACCACCAGGGTCATGGCCACGGCCACGATCAGCAGCGGCGCGTTCTGGCGAATCACGTTGAGCAGGTTGCCGCCGCTGAGGAAGTTGTCGGTCACCAGCGCAAAGAGCAGGCAGCAGAGGGCGAAGAACAGCGCGATGCTGGCCACGCCGGGATAGTCGTGCAGCAGGCGGCGCAGCGGTGACTGCACCACCACGCGCTGTCGGGTCAGGTCGAGGGTATTCATGAAATCCTCCGATTCAGGCGCAGGCGGAACGGGCGGTGAACTTGTGGCCGACGATCAGCTCGACGATCTCGCCCAGACTGGTGTCGGCCACCCGGCGCTCGGCCAGGTTCTGGCCCTCGTACATCACCATGATGCGATCGCAGACCAGGAAGAGATCCTGCAGCCGGTGGGTGATGAGGATGACGCTCACGCCCTGGCGGCTGATGGTGCGGATCAGCTCCAGCACGGCCTCGACCTCGGCCACCGCCAGGGCGGCGGTCGGCTCGTCCATGATCAGTACCCGTGGTTCGAAGGCCGCGGCACGGGCTATGGCCACGGCCTGGCGCTGGCCACCGGAGAGATGGCGCACCTGGGCGCGGGTATCGGGCAGGCTGATGCCCAGCCCCTCGAGGATGCGGCGCGCATCGGCGTGCATCTTGCGCTCGTCCAGCAGCGGCAAGCCAAGCAGCCGGCGGCGGGGTTCGCGCCCCATGAAGAGGTTGCCGGCCACGTCCACGGTGTCGCACAGGGAAAGATCCTGATAGACCATCTGGATCCGGCAGCGCTGGGCATCCGCCGGGCCCTGGAATACCTCTTCGCGGCCGTCGATGCGGATGCAGCCACTGGTGGGCAGCACCGCGCCGGAAAGAATCTTGGTCAGGGTCGATTTGCCGGCGCCGTTGTCGCCGACCAGCCCCAGGACCTCGCCCGGCTGCAGGGCGAGGTCGACGCCGCGCAGGGACTGGATGGAGCCATAGCTCTTGGTGATGCCGGTCATGCTGACCCGGGGAACCGTCGTCGCAGTGTCCATGCTGGGCCTCCGCTACTTGAAATCGGCGCGATAGGAATCCAGGTTTTCCCGGGTGACCAGGGTCACCGGGATATCCTGCTGCTTGGTCACCTGCTGGCCGGCGAGCAGCGCCAGCGCCGCCTCCACCGCCGCCTTGCCCATGCCGCGGGTGTTCTGCTGCACCACCACCGCCACGGAGCCGTCATCCAGGCCCTGGACAGCCTGGGGCGACAGGTCCCAGCCGAAGATCCGGGTACGTTCGCCGCTGCCCTGGGCAACGCTGGCCGCGACGGTACCGATCAACGCCGGCTCGCCGGTGGCATAGACGATCTGCAAATCCGGATTGGCGGTGAGCAGATTTTCCGCGGCGCTCTGAGCGGTGTCCTGCACGTTGTTGCCATCCACGGTGCCGACGATCTCCGCCTTCGGCGCACTCTGTGCCAGCCCCTCGCGGAAGCCGTCCAGGCGCAGGTTCTGCACATAGGAACCCAGGGCTCCCACCACCCCGATCTTGGCCTCGCCACCCAGCTCACGGGTGATGTAGCTGCCGGTGTACTCGCCCAGCTGACGAGCCGCGGCGCGGTTGTCGACGCCGACCTGCACCTGGTTGTCGCCCTTGAGCACGGCGTCGATGGCCACCACCGGGATACCGGCCTGGACGGCCGCCGAGACCGCCGGCTTGATGCCGTTGACGTCAATGGCACAGACCAGGATGGCGTCCACCTTGTCCTGGATATAGGCCTCGATGGCGTCGTTCTGGGCGGAGGGGTTGTCGTTGGCGTTGAACACCACCAGTTCGGCGCCCGCCGCCTTGGCGGCGGCCTGGGCACCCTGGGTGATCTGGGTGAAATAGAGTGCCTGCTGATTCACCTGGACCAGTGCCAGCCGCTTGGCCGGCGCCGCCTGGACGACACCGGCCAGGCCCAATCCGAACACCATCAGCATGGAAGCGAACGTCTTGCCGAATCGAAGCATCTCCATCCTCCTCTACCCTGCCAGCGGATGCGGCAGTGGCTAGTAAACCGGTTTACTAAATTGACCAAAAAATAGAACCCGGAAGGTTCTGCTGGGAAAGAAACAGCACAAGACGTGCCAGCGCGACTAGAGGACTAGCTTCCACTGCCAATTCAAACGGTTACTCAAACCCCCTGCGCAGAGCCTTTGGCAGGACAGCCCCGGGAGTGCTCCACGACTGGGCAGAATGGAAACGCCTGGTGCTACCTTGGGGCAGGCGCTGGGGCGACCGAGCCGCGTTCCACCAGGGTCACGGCCACCCGCTGCTCTTCGGCTACCGGCTGCCCGGCGAGCACCCCCAGCAGGGCTTCAATCCCCTGGCGACCCAGGTCCCGCGCCGACTGGCGCACGGTACTGAGCGGCGGCGTGAGCAATTCCGCGTAGGGCGCGTCGTCGAAGCCGACCAGGGACAGGGAAGCGGGAACTGTCAGGCCGCGCTCGCGAAGGGTATCGAGCACCCCCACCGCAATGAAGTCGCTGGCGGCGAAGATCGCCTGAGGCGGCTCCGGCAGATCCAGCAGGATCGCGGCCGCCTGACGCCCGAATTCGCGGCTGTATTCACCCAGCAGCAGATAGTCGGGACGCGAGGGGATTCCGGCCGCGGCCAGGGCGAGCTCATAGCCCTGTCGCCGCTCCCTCACGCTCATCACCGCTGCCGGCCCGGAGACATGGGCGATGCGCCGATGGCCTCGGCGGATCAGATGCTCGGTGGCCAGGCGACCGCCGACGACATTGTCGGCGAAGACCTTGGGCATCGAGGTACCCGGTACGTCCTCGTCCAGCAACACGATCTCCCGGTAGGCGCCCAGTTGCGCCGCCAGCGTCCCGTCATCCGCGCGGTTGGTGATAAACAGCAGACCGTCGACGCGGCGCGATCCCTTCCAGTGGACGTACTGGATCTCCCGCGCCGGATCGTTGCGCGTCAGGCAGAGCACCAGGTTGTAGCCATGGGCGAAGGCAGTGGCCTCGGCGGCGTCGGCCAGTTCGGCGAAAAAGGGATTGGCGATGTCCGGCAGGACCAGCCCGATGGTCTCGCTGCCGCCCTTGCTCAGGCGCTGGGCCAGGCTGTTGCGCCGAAAGCCCAGGGCCTCGATGGCACCCTCTATACGCTGCGCCGTGGCGGGTGGCAGGCTCAGGCTGTGATTCAGGTAGCGCGAAACCGCAGACTTGGACAAGCCTGCCTGCCGGGCGACATCCTGAATGGTCACGCTTTTCGCCATGGGTCCACCTGCAATGAGAGAAGGAGCGGCCTGGCCGATCATCTCTCCTGCCCCGCCCAGGTTTCACACCTTGCCTGAGCGAGGAGTCGCCGTCGAGGCGAACCCTCGAGCCGTCACAACGCCTTCAACGCCCGATTCAGCAGCGGGCCGATCTGCGCCAGTTGGGCCGGGGCGATGATGTCGACGTGGGCGCAGTCCACCTCGTGGGCCTGCAAGCGGGTGATCCAGGGCGCCCAGGTGGTCCTGACGTCCATTCCCGCCGGCAGGGTGCGGCGGGCGACGAACATCAGTGCCTCGCCGTCGAACCGCGCGCTGCGCGCGGTGGCCAGCAGCCGCACCGAATCGGCGTAGTTGCCCTCGATGGTGGCGAACAGCTCCGCCCCCTCCCCCAGCGCCGGATCGGCCAGGCCCTGCTGGGCGGCCAGGAAGGCCTCGCGCTCGCGATTGACCTCGGCCAGCACCTCAGGATCCAGCTCGCGCTGGCCTTCGCGCTCCTGCCAGTTCTGGGTTTCCGGTGGATAGGTGTCGAGCAGGCCAAGGAAGGCGACCTCTTCCCCTGCCGCCTGCAACCGCGCCGCCAGGCCCTGGGCCAGGGTGCCGCCCAGGGAATAGCCGAGCAGATGATAGGGGCCGTGCGGCTGCACCTCGCGCAGGGTGCGCAGATGGCGCTGGATGACGGATTCCAGATCGGCGCCCTGGGCCAGGGGACCGTCCGGGCGCGGCGACTGGATGCCGAGCAGCGACCAGCGCGGATCCAGGTGGCGCGCCAGTACGCTGAATTGCCAGGCGAAACCCGAGGCCGGATGGAAGCAGAACAGCCTGGGCCCGTCGCCCGGGCGCAGCGGCAGCAGGGTCTCGAAGCCGGCCCGCGTTGCGCTCGCCGCGTCCTGCTCCAGCTGCCGCGCCAGGCGGGCGACACTGGAGGCCACCATGATCTGGCCAATGGATACCGGCCGCCCCAGGCGCCGGCGCAGATTGGCCGCCAGGGTCATGGCCAGCAGCGAATGGCCACCGAGGGCAAAGAAGTCATCGTCCGCACCGACGATGGCGCAGCCGAGCACCTCGGAAAACGCCGCCGCCAGCTCGCTTTCCAGCCCCGGCGCCAGGGGACGGCTCGCGGCCCTGGCCACGCCCCGGGGCGCCGGCAGGGCCTTGCGATCCAGCTTGCCGGTGGCGCCCAGGGGCAAGGCCTCCAGCTCGACCAGCGCCACCGGCACCAGATGCGGCGGCAGGCTTTCGCCCAGGCGCGCGCGCAGGCGCTCCAGGTCCAGTACAGCACCCGGCTGGGCGACCAGATAACCCACCAGCTGGCGGGCATCGCCGCCGGTGGTAGCGGCCGCCTCGCCCAGCACCCGGGCGTGGGTGACTGCCTGGGCCACGCCGGGCAGCGCCAGCAGGGCATGGTCGATCTCCGCCAGTTCGATGCGCTGACCCCGGATCTTCACCTGGTCGTCGCTGCGGCCCAGGTATTCGACGACGCCCTCCGGCAGCCAGCGCGCCACGTCGCCGGTGCGATACAGCCGCTCGCCCTGCCCGTCCGGCGCAGCGATGAAACGCGCCGCGGTCAGTTCGGGGCGACCCAGATAGCCGTCGGCCAGCTGCACCCCACTGAGATAGAGTTCACCCGCTACACCCGGCGGGACCGGCCGCAGGCGTTCGTCGAGGATGTGCAGCCCGGTGTTCCACACCGGCTTGCCGATGGGCACGCTGCTGCCGGTGACGGCCGCCAGGGCGGCGCCGTGGGCCGGATGATAGGAGACGTCGACCGCGGCTTCGGTGGGGCCATAGAGATTGTGCAGGGGCGCGCCGACGCGGCGCTCCCAGGTACGGGCCAGCTCGGTGGGCAGCGCCTCGCCGCTGCAGAACACCTGGCGCAGGCTGGCGCAGCGGGCCACCGCGGCCGGCTCGTCCAGGCTGGCGACGAAGGCCGCCAGCATCGAGGGCACGAAGTGCACCGTGGTCACCCGCTCGCGGGCGAACAGCTCCTGCAGCGCCGCGGGATCGCGATGGGCCTCGGGCGGCGCCAGGTACAGCCGGGCGCCCACCAGCAGCGGCCAGAAGAATTCCCAGACCGACACATCGAAGCTGCTCGGCGTCTTCTGCAAGACCGTGTCGCCGGCGCCGATGGGATAGCTGTCCTGCATCCACAGCAGGCGATTGACGATGGCGGCATGGCCGACCACCACGCCCTTGGGGCGGCCGGTGGAGCCGGAGGTATAGAGCAGATAGGCCGGATCGCCGGGACGCGGTCCGGCGAACACGGGCTCGTGGTCCAGCTCCTCCAGGGGCGCATCGAGAATCAGCAGCTGATCCTCGCGCAGCGCCGGGAAGCGCCCGCGCTGGCTGGCATCGGTCACCAGCACCCGGGGTCGCGCGTCGTCGAGCATCAGTTGCAGGCGCTCGTCGGGATAGCCGCTGTCCAGCGGCAGGTAGGCGGCGCCCAGCTCGATCGTCGCCAGCAGCGCCAGGGAGAGGAACACCGAGCGTGGCAGGGCCACGGCGACGATGTCGCCGCGACCGACCCCGGCCGTGCTCAGCCGCTGGGCCAGCGCCAGCACCTGCTGGCGCGTTTCCCGATAGCTGAAGGCAAGCTGCAGATCGGCCAGTGCAGGCGCGGCAGGGGTGCGCGCGGCCTGGTCGGCCAGCAGGGTCGCGAGGGTGGCCTCAGGCCGCGGTTGCCTGGTTGCATTGATCTCGGCCAGCCAGGCGCGATCCGCCGGGGCCAGCAGGTCTGCATCGCCCAGGGCCAGGCCGGGCTGCTCGGCGAATTGCCCGGCCAGCAGGCCGAACCGCTCCACGCGCCCCTGCAACAGATCGGCGGCGTAGCGCTCGGCATTGCCCAGCAGCTTGATATCCAGGGCGCCGCCCGCTTCCAGATAGAGGGCGATCTCCAGGTCGCGCACAGGCCCCGACGCCAGTTCGTGGGTGATGCCGGGCACCCCGGCGAAATCCAGCGCGAAATCGAACAGCTTGAGGTTGATGACCGGTCCGGTCAGCGGCTCGGCATCGCCCGGACGGCCAAGATCGCGGGCGATCTGCTCGGCGTCGTAGCGCTGGTGACGGCGTACCTTCTTCAGCTCGGCGGCCAGCGCGGCGGCGAGTTGCGGCAGCGTCTGGGTCGAGTCGGTGCGCACGCCCAGCGGTAGGACGTTGAGCGTCGCGCCACCGGATTTGAGCGCCACCGAACCCATGCGTCTCATGAAGATGAAGCCGGCGCTGAAGGCCGGCTGGCCACTGAGGCGCGCGAACCAGGTGGCGGCCAGGGCCACGGCCAGATCGGCCGGCGTCACCCCCTGAGCCCTGCCCTGCTCGGCGAGCCGGGTGAAGACCGTGGCGGGCACCCGGGTGCGGGCTTCCACCACCCGCGGCGTGGGTACCTGTCCCGACAGGCCACCCGGCGCCAGGGACGCCGCCGGCGGCAAGGCCGCGCCACGCTCGCGCCAGAAGGCTTCGTCGCGCTCGCGCACGGCCGACTGCCGATAATCCTGGTATTCGCGCACCACCTCGGCAAAGGACACGAACGGCGAGGCCTCGGTCGTTTCGCCCCGTATCCTGGCGCTGTACAGGGCCGCTACCCGCTTGGCCAGGGCCGCGAAGCCATAGCCATCGATCAGGAGGTGGTGATAGCGCTGGTACCAGAACAGGTGATCGTCACCCAGCCGGTAGATCCGGTTGAGCCACAGCGGACCACCACTGGTGGCCCGCAGGTCGCCGTCGAGATCGGTGCGGATGGCCGCACGCGCTGCGCCTTCCGGATCGGCTGCCCCACGCAGGTCCAGCCATTCGGGCGCTGGGATGGCCATGGCGCTGTCGATCCACTGCACCAGCTCGCCCTCGCGCTCGGCGAACGTCAGCTGCAGGCTGTCCAGTTCGCCCAGGCCCTGGACGATGGCCGCCATCAGCGCCTGGGCGTCGATCGGCCCGCGCAACTCGACCAGATGGGCCACGGCGAAGGCGTTGGCATGGGGCGACAGCTGATCGGCCAGCCAGATGCCGGGCTGGGCAGCGACCAGCGGCAGCTCGGGAAAGCGAGAACGGGGCGTGGAAGACACGGGAACTCCAGTCAGGAAGGCAGGGAGACGACCGGGCGGATATCGCGCCAGTGGCTGGCGAGCCAGTCGTCGCAAGCGACGCGCGGCGCCGGGCCGAACACGGGCGCCCAACCGGCGGGAACGGCCATGGCCTGCGGCCAGAGGCTGCACTGGCCCCGGGCATTGCGCAGGATCAGCAGCACCTGGGCGGGATCGTCGAAGGGATTGGGGGCGTCCATCGGAGCTCCTGGGAAAGGGGGATTAGCGAGGGGCGTCGGCGAGCAGGGGTTGCCAGAGGCGGACCAGACCGTCGAGCAGGCCACCGCGCCACCAGAGGGCGTCATGGCCGCCGTCGATCTCGCGATAGTCGAGGTCGTGACCCTGCTCGCGCAGGCGTGGGACCAGGGCGCGGGAGGCTTCGAGGATGGCCGGCTCGCGCAACCCGGCCTCGATGAACAGCCGCAAGGGGTGAGTGCGCCCCTGCCCGCTCGCCAGTGCCTCGAACAGCCGTCCCGGCGCGCCGCGCTGCGGCCACCAGAAGGATCCGGACTGGCTCAGGGCGCAACCGAAGCGCTCAGGCCAATGCAGCGCGGCATAGAGCGCCGCCAGTCCGCCAAAGCTCTGCCCGGCGACGACCGTCGAGGACGGTGACTGCGCATGGGGCGCCCAGTCGCGCACCTGCGGCAGCAGCTCTTCCTGCACCGCCAGCCAGAATTCCGGATTGCAGGGCAACTCGCTGCCACGCAGGGCGCGGTCGCTGTTGTCGATCAGCAGATAGACCGCCTCCGGCAGTTGGCCGGCATCGGTAAGCCGCTGCAGCGGTGCGCCCACCGGCATCGTCTGCGCCCAGAACTGCCCATCCAGCAGAATGGCCAGCGGCCGCTCCAAAGGGGTGGTATTACCAGTAGCGAAGACCCATACTGGGCGACTGTTGCCCAGCCGGGCGCTGTCCCACGGGTACTGCTGCAGGCGGGGCCAGGCCGCTGGAGACCGTGGCCGGTCGGTATCGAAGGCCGCCCAGGCCGGCTGCGCAGGCGCCTCCGGCAGGTGCACGCCCGATACGGCCAGCCCGCGCCCACCCTGCCAGGCGCGGCGGGGGTTGAGCGGGTCGGCCTGGGCCAGGGGAAAGACGCTGCGCCACCAGAGGCGGATGCCCTGGAGGTCGGGCTGGGCCTCGCCTTCGAACGGTGCCGGCTCCCCGCTGGGGATCAGGCAGTAGCTGCCCCGCCAGCCGCCCTCCAGTTCGGTCTCCCAGGCCCAGACATCGCTGCCTGGCAGGCGCCGCAGACTCTGCGGCAGGCCCGGTTGATGATGGTCGGTGACCCCGGTGATATTGAGCCAGACCCGCCGGGTACGGGAGCGCTCGGCCAACCCCTCGGGGTCGCGCCAGACAAAGGTCAGGCGATAGCGCCCGGCCACAGTGGGTTCGATCAGCGGCGTGCCGCGACAGGCCACGGCCTGCCACCAGGGCTCGCTACCGACATCGTCCCGCTGGAAGAGTGAATCTTTCATCGCATCAAGTTACATCGTCGCAAGTATCGTCATGGCCTGCATCGCGCCGGCCGACCCGGGCCTTGCCCGGGTCGGCCTGGGACTCAGAAGTCGTAACGCGCCCCGACCATCACGCTGCGCGAGGGGCCCTGGAAGTTGAAGGTGGAAACCGAACCTACGCGCGACCAGTATTCCTTGTCGAGGAGGTTGTTCACGTCCAGGGTCGCGGTGAGCTGCTGGGTGACCGGATAGGAGAACTTGGCATCCACCGTGGCATAACCCGGCGCGGACACGGTGACCCCGGAGGTCTGGTTGGTCTGGGAGAAATCGCTCATGGCGGTCACCCCGCCACCGATGCTCAGGCCGGTCAGCGGACCACCCGCCAGGGTGTACTTGGTCCACAGCGAGGCCATGTGCTTGGGCATGGCTTCGAACAGGGTGTTGCCATCGCCGCTGAGGTTCTGGGTATCCATGTAGGTGTAGCCGGCGAGCATTTCCCACTGCTCGGTGAGCTTGCCGCTGACCTCGATCTCGGCCCCCTTCACCCGCGTCTTGCCGGACGCTTCGGAATAGGTGGTGATCGCAAGACCATTGGCATCGAAGGGCGTGGACGCGCGGTTCTCGTCGGTCAGCTGGAAGACCGACAGCCGCGCATTCATGTCGCCGTTGAAATAGCTGCCCTTGATCCCAACTTCGTACTGGTCACCCTCGCGCGGGTCGATGGCCTTGCCCTGGGCATCCAGCTCGCTCTGTGGCTTGTACACCTTCGAATAGCTGGCGTAGAGGGAATGGTAGTCGTCCAGGTCGTAGACGGTACCCAGGTAGGGGGTGACGAAGCCGCTGTGCTTCTGGCTCTCCCCCGCCTCGGCGCCGCTGGCCAGGGTGGTGGTGTAGGCCTCGCCCTTGTACCAGGAGACCCGGGCACCGCCGATCAGCGCCAGGCGCTCGATGGGGCGGAAGGTGACCTTGGAATAGAGGCCGAATTCGCGATCCTCGCTGCTGAAGTCGGTCTGGTAGGCGCGCGCCGGCTTGGCGAAGCGGGTCGGCGAATAGCTGTTCACGTTGACCGTACCCAGGACGCTGTTGCCGTTCTGGTAGTCGGTGTCGTAGTGCTTGTAGTCGGTACCCACGACGAATTCGCTGACCTGACCCAGCGCCTCAAACGGCTGGCTGTAGCTGGCGTCGAGGGAATAGGCGTCCTGCTCGAAGTCCCGGGTGCTGGCGCGGATGCTGGTATTGCCGTTGGCCTGCACCGCCCCGCCGGTGAAGGCATAGAGGTAATCCGCCTCCCGATGCGACGCCCGCGCGGCGATGCGCCCATAGCCGCCGTTATCGAACCTGTGGGTCAGCTCGAAGATGCCGTCGGTGGTCTTGCCGTCGAAGTAGTTCCAGTCCGCTCCCAGGAAGCGCGACTGGCTGAAGTCCAGCAGGTTGCCCTGGGTGTCGGTGGGATAGCCGTTGTGCGGGGTGAGGTTCTTGACCTGATGGATCAGGCCGAAGGAGATCTGGGTGGCGTCGGACAGGTCGATGTCCAGGTCGCCGTAGTAGCTCTGGTCGGTGTTGGCGTTGTAGTCCACTTCGCCATTGGTGTCGGCGCGGGAGGCGACGAAGCGACCCCGCACGTTCTTGCTCTCGGTGAGCGGACCGGCCAGGTCGATTTCCTGGTAGTTGGTGTCCCAGGAACCGTAGCGCCCGGTGATGTGACCCTGGAACTCTTCCGTGCCGCGCTTGCGCACCATGTTGACGATGCCGCCCAGTTCGCTGGTGCTGTTGAACAGCCCGGAGGGGCCGCGCATGATCTCGACCCGGTCGAAGGGCGAGAGAATGGGTACGGTGCCGAAGATGCTGGTCATGGGCGCCGGCAGGCCGTCGATGTTGTATTCGTCGTACTCGTAACCACGCGAATAGATGGAGGAACGCCCGCTGTCGTTGGTCAGCACCCGCAGGCCGGCGGTGGACTTGGCCAGCTCGTCCAGGGTGTTGAAGTTGCGATCCTTGATGTAGTCGCTAGTGTAGGAGGTGATCGACTGGGGAATATCGCGCAGGGCGGCCGGCGTCTTGGTGCCCACGGTCGCCGAATCCACGGTATAGCCGCCGGTCTGTTCCGAGGGCGCCATGTCGTAGAGGCGGTTGCCTTCGATGGTCAGGGTGTCCAGTTCCGTGGCGTTCTGCTCGGCCACCGTGGCGGCCAGGGCCGTCAGCGGAAAGGGAATCAGCGCGCCGATCAGCAGCAGCTGACGGAGAGCCCCGCGGCAAGGGCGGACGGGCTGGCAGAGGGTTCCTTGGGTGTTCATGGTGATCCTTGTGACCGTGGCGTTGCAGCCGACGCCGTGCACTTGAAGGCTGCTCTTCGCGGTATCCCGCGAGGGCCAGCACTTTAAATGATAAGCACTCTCATTATCAAATATTACGTTAAGCAATAGCTGTTCGCCTCGCGAACGCCAGGCAGCCGTGATCCACGCCCAGAGGTCAGGACGGCATCAGGAAGGAATGCAGGAAAGAGGCATCACCGGGCCGAAAAGGTCCGGTCATAGGATCGGGCTGATCCTGAGCGCGCCGCGCAGTGAGAAGCCTGGCGGTCGTTTACAGGCCGGAGACCGCCGGGGTCTTGGCCGCCACCTGGCCGATCACCGGGCTGGGCAGCCGGCAGACGATTTCGCCGATGGCGTTCATTCGCGCCAGGCCACCGTCACCCTTGCAGGCGTGATAGTCCGCGAGGTGTTCGGAAGGCGAGTTGCGCAGCCCCTGATCGAGCGCGACCACCAGGGCGATGACGCCCAGGCCCAGGGCGACGATTTCGAGCGTGCTGCGGGCACGATACCAGTGGATCGGTCGCGAAAGGCTCATGGTGGCTCCGGAGGCTGGACGAATGATGGCGAAGTGGCTCCTACTCTAATCGTCCTGGCCCGGATGTAAACAGCCGTTGCTCGCCTCGAGGATGGCTGTCGTCGGCAAGCCCAGGCCCGTTCTCCGCACCGCCGATCAGCGCCTTGCCCTGGCCCGCTTCCTCCCACGCTCCGGATGTTCCGCCAGCGAGAGCGTCACGAGCTGATCTCGCTGGACAGCAAAGAAGACGCTAAGTCCTCTTGCAGCGGGCCTTGCCTCTCGCGTCGCCTCCTCGGCGGCCGCTCCTGAACCAACAGCCGACCAGGGCCGAGACTCAGGGATTTTCCTTGCTGGGCGTCTTGATATAGCCGGGCACGGCGGAATCGGGGGGCGTGTTGCGCCCTTCGGTGGCCGCGGCTTCATTGGCCTGGGCCCGGTCTTCCTGCGCCTTGGCCTGCTCCTTGGAGGCCCGCTCGACCTTGCCTTCGGCCGCCTTCTCCTGGGCCTTCTGGCTATGGGTCTGGGCGTCCTGGGCGTGGTCTTCGGAGGTCTTGTCGCACGCCGTCAGGGTTGCGGCGGTAGCCAGTACGAGGGAGCACAGCAGAGCTTTGGACATCGGGTATTCCTGAGAAAAGAGACCTTTCAGGGACCTGGCGAAGCCCAGATTGGTTTCTGGCCGAGCACGCCAGCATCGCAACCTGAGGTGTCCGTCGCACGGTGGCCCTAGGCGAGCGCCTGCCATGTGCCTGGCAGCCCGCGGGTACTGCCCGTCGAGGACGCGAACCGGCGTGCCAGGCTCTGGCACGGGCGCTGGCGGGTGTCGACGACAGCTGATCGCCCGGCGAAGGCCGCACGTCCGCAGACCCTGCGGAAAGGTCAGGGGATAAGACTAGGCTGCGGGGATGTTGGCCACGGACAGGCATCGAGACGCACGATGAAACCTGCCGCCGCTGGCCTCCTGCCTCTACACCGATAACAAAGCAGGGAACAACCATGACGCTTCTTCAACGGGTAGTCGGCGGCATCGCTCTTCTGGTGCTGCTGCTGCTGGGTATCGTCGCCGTAAGCTTCACCAGTACCCAGTCCATCCATGAGCGGCTGGCGGTCATCACCGAACAATCCGCGCCGCTCGGTCAGGCCGTTGGCGAAATCAACGTGCAGCTGCTGGGCGCCAACCAGACCCTGCTCAGTCTGCTGGCCGAGACCGACTCAGCGCCGATCGCCACGCACGAGAAGCAATTCCAGCAGCAGTTCGCCGACTACCTGCAGCTGCACCAGCGCTTGCCGGCGCTGTTGCGTGGCCACGACCAGCTGACCCAGGCGCTCGCTCAGGAGCAGAAGCTGGGCAACGCCTATGGCGACCAGGCGAAAACCCTCATCGACAGCTATCGCCGGCTGGTCGCCGTGCGCCGTGAAACCCGGACCCTGCAGGGCTATGCCACGCCGGAGGCCAATCGGCTGTCCAGCTACCTGCAGGCCTACAGTGCGCAACAGAAGGCGGAAGGCGCCACCGCGGCGGTTCGCGCCGCCCAGATGCTGCTGATCGAAACGGACAAGACCTATGCCGCCTTCGCCACTCAGGCGGCCCGCCTGGATCTGCCAGGTCTGGCGGTGACGCTCAACCAGCAGCAGGATGTCATCACCGATCGGCTACGCGCCCTGGCCACCGTCGACGAGCGCAGCGCGCGCATCGTGGGGGTGATGGTCACCCGTCTGCTGCACGAAATGACCGCGCCCGATGGCCTGCGCCAGGCCTATGAGCGGCAGGCCGCGGCCGAGGCCCAGTTCGACGCCCAGCGCCAGCGCACCGGCACCGCCCTGCAGGCGACCCTGGATGCCCTGCGCACCCTCAGCGCCGGTGCCGTCGCCGTGGCGCAGCAAGCCAAGAGCGATACCGATGCCAGCGTGGCCACCAGCCGCCAGGTCCTGGCCATCGTTGCCCTGCTGGCGATCTGCGCCGCCGTGATCATCGGCCTGTGGGTCGCACGCGGCCTGCGGCGACCACTGCAGGCGTTCCGCGACTCGCTGCGCCAGGTCACGGCTGGCGATCTGCGGGTCCAGTTCGATGTGCGTCGCAAGGACGAATTCAGCGAACTGGGCGGCTATCTCAACGAGTTGATCCATTCGCTGCAGACCACGGTGCAGACCCTCACCCAGTCGGCCGACGACCTCCGGCGTACCGCCCTGGCCAATGCCGACATCAGTGCCAGTACCACCCGCGCCGTGGAGGAGCAGACCGAGCGTCTCGGCTCCGCCGCCTCGGCGATGACCCAGATGGAAAGCACCGTGGCCGAGGTGGCCCAGCGCGCCCTCGACACCAAGGATGCGGTCGACCACACCTTCGAACTGAGCACGGCGACCGGCACCACCGTCGCCGAGACCATCGACAGCATCCAGCGCCAGGCCCAGCAGATCCAGGTCGCCGCCCAGGCCACCGATGAACTGCAGGGCTATGGCCAGAGCATCGACGGCATCGTCGACGCCATCCGCAATATCGCCGAGCAGACCAATCTGCTCGCTCTCAACGCCGCCATCGAAGCCGCTCGCGCCGGCGAGCAGGGCCGCGGCTTCGCCGTGGTCGCCGACGAGGTACGTTCCCTCGCCAGTCGCACCCAGGCCTCCACCAGCGAAATCCAGCAACAGATCGAACAGATGCAGCAGAAGATCCATTCGGTGGTGGACATCATGGGGGTGAGCCGCGCCCAGTCCGGGGAGTGCGTGCAACTGGCCTCCTCCGCCCGGGAAGCCCTGCA
The DNA here is from genome assembly GCF_028640935.1 of Pseudomonas sp. SHLD1. NCBI lineage: Bacteria > Pseudomonadati > Pseudomonadota > Gammaproteobacteria > Pseudomonadales > Pseudomonadaceae > Pseudomonas > Pseudomonas sp. SHLD1. The sequence continues at coordinate 92,578 of NZ_JAQZAD010000013.1, read as the reverse complement.
GAGCATGAGCCAGGCGGTCGGCACCATCCGCGAGATGAATACCCAGATCGCCGCCGCCACCGAGGAGCAGAGCGCCACCGTGCAGGAAACCAGCCGCATGATGGTGCAGATCAACGACGCCGCGCTCAGGGCTGCAGAGGGTGCCGACAGCGCCGCGCGGAGCAGCGAGGACCTCTCGCTCATGGCCAGCCGGCAGCGCGAGCTGCTGCAACGTTTCAGTGTCTGACCGGGGACCGACTCATGTTCAAGCCAAAGCTTCGCCTTCTCGCCGGTCTCGTCCTGGCCGCCACCTGCGTCAACCTGGCCCAGGCCAGCGCCCCGCTGATCGGCGTCCTGACCTCCAAGCGCGACAACTTCCGCACCCTGCTGATCAACAATGTCGAGGAACGCGCCCATACCCTGGACGCCGACCTCTTCCTGGAAAACGCCAACAGTGACAGCGCCCTGCAGCTGCGCCAGTACCGCAACCTGATCGCCGCCCACGTCGATGCGGTCATCGTCAATCTCATCGACGACAGCAATACCCAGGAGATGCTGTCGCTGGCGATGAGCAGCAAGGTGCCGCTGGTGTTCATCAACTATCGCCCCAGCGTCTCGCCCCTTCCCACCTATGCCGGCTTCGTCGGCTCGGACGAGGTGGAAGCCGCGACGATGCAGATGGAAGAGCTGGCTCGCCGTGCCGGCTACAAGGGCAAGGTGGCCATCCTGATGGGCGAACCGGCCCACCCGGCGACCAAGCTGCGCACCGAGAGCGTCGAGAAGGTGGTGGCCAAGTACCCGGACATGCAGGTGGTGGTGAAGGCCTCGGCCAACTGGCAGCGCAGCGAGGCGACCGAACGCGTCCTGCAGTGGGTCGACAAGGGCGTGGCCTTCGACATCGTTGCCGCCAACAACGACGAGATGGCCATCGGCGCGATCCATGGTCTGGAAAAGGCCGGCAAGCCGCTGGCGAAATACCTGGTGGGCGGCATCGACGGCACCCCCGACGGGCTGCAGGAGATGCGCGAGGGCAAGCTGGCGGTCAGTGTATTGCAGGACGCCAAGGGCCAGGGCCAGGGCGCGGTGGACATGGCCCTGCGGCTGGCCAACGGCTCTACCAGCAGCAATCTCACCCGGGTCCCCTTCCAGCTGATCACGCCGGACAATCTGGCGTCCTTCTAGCCCTCACGGCAGGCAGGCTGTCCGTTTCCGGCAGCCGCCCTGCCCGGGCCAGGCGCCCTGCCCTTTCGGACAGTCAGCGCGCCTTTCCTCAGAAGCGCCAGCTGAGCCGGACGTCGAGGTCCTGGTCCCTGGCCTGGCTGCTCAGCTGACCCTCATAGCCCAATCCCAGCGACACCGTCTCGCTCAGCGCCAGGTCCAGGGCGCCGCGCACCACGGCCGCGTCCCGCGCAAAGGGTGCCCCCACCAGCTTGAAGTCCGGGCCACCGGCAAAGGCCGACTCATGCTCGGGGGTGGTGTCGCCGAAGGCATGGCGCCAGCCCAGGGTCGCGCTCGGTACCACCTTCAGCCCACCGAGTGGCTTGGCCGCCAGGCGCAGGCCCAGGGTGCTGAAGGTCGCATCGGTGGTCTGCCGCCGACTGTCCAGTTCCAGCGCACCGCTGCGCTCGCGAAAGGCATCGGTCTGCAGATGCACCTGGGCCAGAGTGGCGAAGGGCTCCAGACTCAGGCTGCCCTGCTCGATCCGATAGGCGAGTTCGCCGAAGGCCTGGCTGGTACCGGCATCGTAGTCCGGCGCCAGGCGCTGGTCGTTACCGAGGATCGCCAGGGTGCGCCGCGCCTCCACCTGGTGCCAACTGTGGGCCAGTCCCAGCTTGAGGCTGAGGGCGTCCCACTGCCGGCCGGCATAGAGGCCCAGGTGGTAGTCGGTGCTGTCCGCCGAGCCGGATTCGCCGCGCAGGTCGAGATCGGTGTGACCAACGCCCACCAGCCCGCCGACGCGCCAACCGCTGTCCAGGGGTACGTCGCCACCGATCAGCAGGCCACGGCTGTGGCTGTCCAGGCTGCCGGCGTCGTGACTGCCGTCGTTGCGACCCCAGGCGCCAAGGGCCTGGGTCCAGACCAGTCCCCGCTCGCGACTGCCGGCCAGACCCTGGATGCCGGAGCTGGACGGCAGTTCGTCCTGGGCGTCGCCCAGGCGATCGCTCATAGCATTGCGCACCAGCCGGCTGTTTTCCACCAGCACGGTCTTGGTCGAGGCGTGCAGCTCGTTGCCCAGGCTCTGGAAGGTGCTTCGGGCGCTGGCAGCGTTGGTCGCGGCCACCTGATTCCACAAGGCATTGCCGGCTCCGGCGCTATCCAGGCTCGTCGCGGCGGCGCGGGCGTTGCGGCCCTCGGCCAGCTCGGCGAAGGCCACGCCATTGCGCGCCAGGCTCAGGGTCGCCTGGTTGGCGCCATAGCTCAGGGTCGGGGTGAGGAAGGCGAAGTCGGACTGGATCTGGCCGAAGCGGCCGCTCAGGCCATTGCCCGCGCTCAGCAGCTGATAGCTGCCCAGCGGCTGCCAGTAGGGGCTGGCAACCAGCGCCAGGGTGGCGCCGTCGACGGTGATGCCGCCACTGGCCACCAGGCGATCGGCGCGACCGCTGGCATCGGTCTCGACCTGATAGATCGAGCCCTGGTCGAGGCCGGCGTTACCGTTGACGTTGAGTTGCCCCACCGAGTTGCCGGGCGCGAGGATGCCGCCCTCGGCCACACGCAGGCTGGCGAGACTGCCGTTGCCGCCAAGGGTGGCGCCCGTGTTGACGATGACCGCCGAATTGCCGAGGTTTCCGTTGATGGCCAGGCGCCCCTGGTTGACGCGGGTGGTACCAGAAAGGTCGCTGTTGCCGGTCAGGCTCAGGGAGCCGCCCCCGGTCTTCACCAGGCTGCCGCTGCCGTGCAGGTTGTTGGCCAGGCTGTCATTGACCGACTGATCCAGCACCAGGGTGGCATTGTCGGTGATGTCGCCGCTGCCGAAGGCCTGGGCATGGCCACGCAGGGTGCCGCCATTGATCACCGTCCCTCCGCTGTAGGTATTGAAGCCGCTGAGGGTGAGTTCGCCGCTGCCGTTCTTGGTCAGGCTGCCGCTGCCAGCGATGTTGTTGCGCCAGGCGTCGCGGGCGTTGAAGCCACCCTGGCCGGCATCCATGTTGACGCTGACATTGCCGGTGAAGGCCGCGTAGCCGTCGGCCGCGGCCATCAGGTTGAGGCGACCGTAGCCGTTGGATTCGTCGATGACCACATAGCCGGAAGACAGCTCGGTGCTGGCCAGGATGTCGCGGCGCTGACTGGCGGCGAGATAGGGAAAGCGCGTCTCCAGCAGCACCTCCGCATTGACCGGCACCACCGGCGCCAGGTTGGTCGGACCGACGGGAGCGAAGCCGTAGGTCATACGGGCGGTGTACAGCGCCTTGTCCTGGGCGTGCTGGGAATGCTGGTCGGTGGCCGGATCGATCCTGTCCACGCAGCTGTTGATGTCGCCGCCGCACTGCTGGGCGAAGTAGGCCTGGGCCTGGGCGAAGGCATCGCTGCGCAGCTGGGCATTGTTGACCAGGTTGTCGATGGCGAAATAGGTGGCGGTGATGCGGCCACCGATCACGTCCAGCGGCGAGTGCATGCCGGCGACGATGCGGTTGTTGCCCAGGTCCGAGGCGCGGAAGAGTTCTTCACCCAGGCGCTGGGGTACGGCGTAGCCGAAGCCCATGGCCGCCAGGTAGGCCGCGTTGGTATGGCCGCTGGGAAAGCCGCCGTCGCTCTGCGGCGTGGTGCTGAGCGCCGGGCGCAACGACAGCGGCACGATGTCCACGCTGGCTTGCCGCCAGGGCCGCGGATACTGGTAGGCGCTCTTGGCCGGGGTGGTGGAGGCATCGTTGCGGATCGCCTGGACCAGCTGCACCACCTTGCCCAGTTGCGAGTTGGCGTCGCCGGCACCGTTGCCGTTGTCGTTGTACTTGGTGGTCTGGGTGGAGGCGTCGAACACCGGGATGGTGGTGAAGGCGCCGGAGCCGGCCAGGTAGCCACTGGCCAGGGAGCCCAGCCCGCTGATCAGGCTGTAGCTCTGGTCGCGGCGGTCGTCGTAGTAGGCGGCCATCTCCTGGGCCTGGGTGCGGGTCTTCGCGAGGTCGACCACGTACTGGATATTGCGCTGCAGGATGGGCGCCCCGAAGGCGGTGGGCGTGCCGGTGTTCCAGGTGGCGCCGGGGGTCCAGAGCTTGTCGTAGCCTGACAGCAGATCGACGCCATTGATGGCGTTGTTGCCCGAACGGCTGGCCGCCTGGACCGAAAGCGCCAACAGCGACGCCGCGAACACGATCGTCAACACCGCGGGTTTGTTACCTGAACGTTTCACCAGCTCTTCTCCTCGGCCCTGTGGATACAACTTGTTACAAGCTGTCTTGGGGCGGCGAGCCTAGAGCGGTGTTGTGACGGTGTGGCGGCGACTTGGAGGCAGTTTCACGACATCTGATGACGCTCGGGACCGTGGACCCGCGGCTCCAGCAGGAAAAGGATCACCTGTGGTGGATGACAGGGACGCGCTAGCCGCGGCGCAACCTGTCCAGATCGCACCAGAGGTGCAGCTTGGTGAGCAAGCTATCCCCTACCGCGATCGCCAGCGGCTCGCTGCCGAAGAGGTTGAACCCCGCCTGCCGGTACAGCGCCAGAGCGGCATCATTGCCCTCGGTCACCGTGAGCTGAACGACCCTGAGCCTGGGCAGCCCCTGCGCATGGGTCAGGAGTTCGTCCAGCAGGCCCTTGGCGATTCCCAGACGCCGGTGGCGATCGGGGACGTACATTCCGAACAGGGTCGCCTTGTGCCGGACCTTTTCCCGCGTCTCGAGGCCAAGGCCGACAACGCCCAGCAGATCCGCTCCCCGGGTTGCGCCCCAGACCTGCTCTCGCGCCTGATCATCCTCCTGCAGTCGACGTTCCCACCAGTCGAGCGGCAGCGCCGCCCGCTCCTCGGGGCTGGAGGTGAAGGCTTTTGGATGTCGGGCATAGGCGTCCAGCATCAGTTGCCGGTAGACGGGGGCCCAGGCAGGCCCCAGGCGCTGGATATTCATGGCCAACCTCCTCTTCCAGCGACAAGCCGCTTACCAAGCCAGCGCTGTGTCATGACCGCTCAGAAATCGTCGTAGCTGACCTTCCAGAACAGGTCGATGCTGCCGTCATCACGATGGGCCACGATCAGGCCTTCGGTCTCGCCAAAGGCTTCAAGCAACGATTCCCAGTCCTCGCTGCTCGCTTCCAGGCGCTCCACATGCACGTGCTTGTCGATGACCCCGCGCGCGTTGTTCACCAGCCGCGACACCCGCATCGTCAGGCGATCATAGGAGGTCAGCTGAGATGGCTGGCTCTGGGCCATGGGCGCGGGCTCCATAACTGTTCTTTTATACAGTAGTTCTCGACCGAGGTGATTGACAAGTCGCCAGGCTCCTCGATCCGCCAGTGGCCCCTGGACGTCCACGTCGGAGGACCCTTTTCGCCCTGCGTCAGCCCGCAGGGAAACCCAGGGTCCCCATGATGGCGACGCGCCGTCCATCCAGGAATAGCCACCAGCCATCTCTGAAAAAGATGTGACGTGGATCACTTTTCCACAGCGAGGGTCAGACCCATCCACAACGCTCAGGGGGCTCTCGATGAGCGCTCCGCCTCCCGCCGGGCTACCGCCCGTTATCGGCGCGCAGCGAAGGACGGCGGCTCCGTAGGGTCAGGTATTCGGAGCCCGTCCACGAGGCTAAAGATATCGCGATAACAAATCACCATGAATCCGGCTGAGGTGCTTCCACCCGGCCCTCCTCTCCAGGTAGTCCACATGCAGCACAATGGCTGGAATTTCCTCAGCAACATCAGCGTCCGGGCCAAGCTGGCACTCGGCTTCTCCCTGCTCATCGGCATGATCCTGCTGGTGGCCTACACCGGATGGCAGGCTACCGACGCCCTGCGCGATCGGAGCGAAAGAATCGGCGACATCTCCGGATTCAGCACCCTGGCGCGCGATATGCGCATCGAGCGACTCGTCTACATCGTCAAGGCCGACGAGGCCCAGGCGGCCAAGTGGCTGGCCGCGCTCGACAGGCTCGAAGCCCAGTTGCAGAGCATCATCCCCAACTTCAACTCGAAGGCCAACGAGGCCTTGCTGAGCGAAGCCCAGGTCACACTCAAGCGCTATCGGGAGTTCTACACCCAGGTGGTAACCGCCACGCGGGAGCGTGCGGCCGTCCAGCAGGCGGCGACCGCCACGGCGGAAGCGGCCAACACCTATCTGCTGGCCCTGGCCACGGCGGCCAATGCCCAGGAAGGGCGAGTCGAAGACCGTCAGCAGGTAGCGGCCCTCTTCATCGACCTGCAGCGGATGCGCATTGCCCTGCGCAGCTATGCCGCCACGCCCACCAAGGACAACGAGGCCGTTGCCCATGGCGCCCTGGACGGTATCCAGGCACAGGTCAAACAACTCGCTACGACCAGTAGCCTGCCGACCGAGGCGTTGCAGCCGCTTGGCAACGAACTCGTCGGCTACCAGCAGCGCCTGCAACAGCTGATCACCACCCAGGCCCAGGTGGACCAGGGCCAGGCCGGCATCACCACCACCATCACCACGCTGCTGTCGGTCGCCGACAGGCTGACCGCGATCCAGAAGGAATTCCAGCTGACGGATGTGAGCGGTGCACGCCAGCTGTTGCTGGTATGGCTGGCCATCGCGATCGCGATGGGCCTCCTGGGCGCCTGGCTGATCACCCGCTCCATCGTCCGCCCGCTGAAGGACACCGTGCTCCTGGCGCAGACGGTCGCCAACGGCGACTTCACCCGTCAGCTGGAGGTGACCCGCCAGGATGAACTGGGCGCGCTGCAGATCAGCATGCAGCAGATGACCACCAACCTCCGCGGGCTCATCGGCGAAGTGAAGGACGGTGTCGTCCAGGTCGCCAGTGCCGCCGAGCAGCTGTCGGCGGTGACCGAGCAGACCAGTGCCGGGGTGCAATCCCAGAAGGTCGAGACCGATCAGATCGCCACCGCGATGCAGGAAATGACGGCGACCACCCACGAAGTGGCGCGCAACGCCGGGGCCGCCGCGCGCTCGGCGCTGGAGGCCAGTCAGCAGGCCCAGCAGGGAGACCAGGCCGTCAACAAGGCCATCGCCCAGATCGAACTGCTGGCCGGCGAAATGGCGTCGACCAAGATCGCCATGGCGGCCCTGCGCGATCATGCCGACAGCATCGGTGGCGTGCTCGATGTGATCAAGGCCGTTTCCGAGCAAACCAATCTGCTGGCGCTCAATGCGGCCATCGAAGCCGCCCGCGCCGGCGAGGCGGGACGCGGCTTCGCCGTGGTCGCCGACGAGGTCCGCGGCCTGGCCCAGCGCACCCGCTCCTCGACCGACGAGATCGCCCAGCTCATCACCGGTCTGCACCAGAGCACCGACCGCATGGCGGCGGTGCTCGACCATAACGTGCAGTTGACCGACAGCAGCGTCGGCCTGTCGCGCGAGGCGGGCGAGCTGCTCAAGCGCATCACCCGTTCGGTCAAGGACATCGAGTCGATGAACGAGCAGATCGCCTGCGCCGCGGAGCAGCAGGGCACCGCGGGTGAAGAGATCAGTCGCAGCGTGACCAATGTCCGCGACATCTCCGAGCAGACCGCCGCCGCCAGCGAAGAGACCGCCTCCTCGAGCACGGAGCTGGCGCGCATCGGTGTCCGCCTGCAGGAAATGACCCGCCGCTTCCAGGTCTGAGCACAGCCCGAGCCCCTGCCGCAGCGGCCTGCGGGAGGGGCTCGCACCGTCAGGTTCTCCAACTCAACCGCCGGTCATTTCGGCTGAATCCCTGAGCCAGCGGCCGGTCACTAGGTGCCATCATATTGATATTATCAATGTCACTTATCGCACATTGATATCTCTTCTGTCAGTCCAGGTCACACATGAAAACCTCACCAGAGCTGGGTCGGCTTGTCGATCAGACGCTTGCTGTGCCGGTCGGGCCCTTTGCCTTCGTCTCGGTGCTGGAGCGCCTGTTTCAGCTGGATATCCACCAGCAGCGCACGCGTCACCTCACTCGCTGCCTGCTGATCGGCACCCTGAGCTACGACAGCTTTCTGATCTGGTGGTGGCTCCTGCTGCAAGACGCCCTGCCCTGGGCGGCCGCTCAGATGCTGGGGATCGCCACCCCCTTCGCGCTGCTGGTCGTGGTGCTGCTGCAGGTGGTGCCGACACGTTGGCGCGAAACCCTGGCCTCGCTGCCGTTCTATGTCGGCCTGGTGGTGGTCTACAACCTGGTGATCAATGGCCCGTCGGGCAGGGAGATGAATCAGACACTGTTCATCTTCACCTGGCCGCTGATGCTGGCCTTCGTCAACACCTGCATGAAGAGTCCGCTGCTGCCGGCCCTGCTGTTCAACGGCTTCGCCCTGTCGGTGATCGCCCTTGCCGTCCATGAAGCGCCGGTGTCACCGATCGTGGGCGGGCTGATGATGACCAACGCCATCGTGATGGCGTTCTTTTCGCTATTGGCCAGTTACTGGCTCAACGTCGAAGGGCGCCGCTCCTATCTCTACAAGCTGCGCGAAGAGGTCCGCCTGGCGTCACTCAATTCGGCCAATCAGGATCTGCAGATCCTTTCGGAAACCGATTCCCTCACCGGGCTTGCCAATCGTCGTCAGCTCCGCCCGCTCCTCGAAGACTTCTGGCAACGGCGCCTGGCCGGCGAGCAAGGCGCCGTGCTGCTGATCGACGTGGATCACTTCAAGCGCTACAACGACTACTACGGCCACCTCGCCGGAGATGACTGCCTGCGCTCCGTGGCCAAGGCCCTGGCGGTCGGGCTGGGCCCGGGTGACAGGATCGGTCGCTATGGTGGCGAGGAGTTCGTCGTCCTGCTGGACCGGATCGGCCCGGCCGAGGCGCTGGACGTGGCGGAAGCCATCCTGGAACGCGTTCGTGACCTGCAGATCCCGCACCAGGGGCGTCAGGACGACAAGACCCAGGTCACCGTCAGCATCGGTATCGCCCGCAGCGGCCTGGCCGGCCTGAGCAGCGCCGACGACCTGCTGGACTGTGCCGACCGCGCGCTCTATCGCGCCAAGCGCGATGGCCGTGATCGGGTGTTCGAAGGGGGCGTCGATGCCATCCTGGGCGCCCCGCTCGACCATGCCGCGCTGCTCACCCCGGAGGATGTCCGCAAGGGACTCGCGGGCAACGAATTTCTGCTGCACTACCAACCCATCTATCGCGTCGAGCCCAGGCAGGTGACGGGCTACGAAGCGCTGCTGCGCTGGCAGCATCCGACCCTGGGCATGGTCTCGCCGGAGGTTTTCATCCCGCTGGCGGAACAGGGCAACTTCATCATCGCCCTGGGCGAGTGGGTGGTGAAGGAGGCCTGTCTCGCGGCCAGTCAGTGGCCTCCGCACCTGAGCATCTCCATCAACCTGTCACCGCTGCAATTCGCCGATCCCATCCTCCATGAGCGGGTATCCGCGGCCCTCAGGCTCTCGCGCCTGGCGCCCAATCGCCTGGTCCTGGAGGTCACCGAAGGGGTGGAACTGGTCATAGACACCAAGACCCGCCAGTCCTTCGCCCTGCTCCAGCTGCTGGGTATCCGCATGGCCCTGGACGACTTCGGCAGCGGCTTCGCCGGCCTCGGCCCCATCCTCGAACTGCCCTTCCAGCTGATCAAGCTCGATCGCCGGATCCTGGCGATCGAGGACGAGGAACAACGTGGCCAGGTCCTGAACTCCCTGTTGCTGCTGGGCAAGGCCATGAAACTCGAGGTGCTCTGCGAAGGCGTGGAAACCCCGGAACAACTGGCGCAGCTGCAGCAGCTGGGTGTCCGGCTCGCCCAGGGGTATCTGCTGGGCAGACCCGCGGCGGCTCCGAGCGGTCAGGAATTCCAGCTGATGGCGTCCCTGGAAGCCTGAAGCATGGCCGCTAGCCGACTGCTGGCCTCATGACGGCAGCCTGCAAAGCGGCTACCGGCCCGTTTAGAAGATCGCCAGGCTATCCAGCACCGCCGTGCAGAGCGCGCTTCCATAGGTGACCACACCTAGCGGTACCCCCACCGCAGCGCCCAGGATCAGGGCACAGACCAGCAGCGCCACCAGCGGTATCCCGAACACGGGCTGCACCAGGAAATGGCCGCCGCTGTTCTCCCCGGCGACTTTCGTCTTGGACGTCTCTGCCGGGTTGCCGGCTTCGGAGCGGGCGCGGGTGGGCTGCGCCGACGGCTGACGCCCGGGCCTGGCCTTGCCTTCCATCTCGATCAGATCGGCGATATCGGCGAGGGTCCCGCTGTTGCGGGTGATCTGCTCATGAGCAGCGCGGAGGGAATCGGGCTTGGCCGTGCGGCCTGCACCGCGAGGAGGTCGTCGTGAGGCGGTCATAGTGCAAGAAACGGCGGAAAAGGGGCTTAGGATGACACAGTCTGAGGTTAAGGCTATTAACCTTAGCCCCATATGTGGCTAATTGCCACTATTTCACTGGGACCTGCCTCAGCAGCGGAACGCTGACCTCCTCTCCCGCTTCGAGCTCCGCCAATGCCAGGCGGGTGGCTTCGAGCCGCTCTTCCAGGGAGTAGTCCTCCACGTCCTCGTCCGGCAGCTCCAGGTGTCGTTCAAGCGCACTGGAGGAATGCCATCCGGCATCCGCGGCGCGACCCTCCGCGACAGGGCAGGCCAGGCTGTCCAGCGAGGGGATAGACGGCGGTTCACTCGCTCCAGCCTTCTCAGCAAACTCGCAGGGGCCCGTGCTGGGCAGAACGTCGTGCGCAGCGTCCTGCTGGATGTACAGCGGGACCACGGCTTCGTCGGCCTGCCCCGTGGCGGTCAGCGCAGCCAGGGTGCGCGCGAGTTCGAGCCTGGGCACTACCCCGGCCCGGTACAGCGCCAACAGGCGGGCATCGACGTAGCCCAGCAAGAGGTAGCCCGCCGAGGTTTCGCTGCCATCTTTATTCATCACAGTGCTTCCTGAATGGAGTTGGAACGATCGCCTCCAGGGTTCGCGGAGGCGAATGAAGGACCGCTCACCTGACTATCCGATCCTGAGCGCTGCAGCCCTTCAGCTGTTTCCGCAACCCGGACGAGGCGCAGCCGACATTCTGCCGGTGATACCACGCTGGAGACAGGAAAGAACGCTCTGGCGAAGCGCCCGCTGCGCCTTCACGGCAGCCACAACCCCGAACACCTGGCTGAGCAGCCAAGTGCTCCGACTCGCTCAGCCCAAGTCACCGAGCTGAGCGAGGCCCTGCACAGGCAGAGCCATCAGGCCGAACAGGCGGCAGGGTCTATCGCTGCACGGCGATGCACTTGATTTCCGCGAGGAGTCCGGCACGGGCCAGTTCGGCGACGCCAATGCAGGTCCAGGCGCACATCTCTCTGGGAAAGACCGCATCCTTCACACGCCTGAAGACCGGCATGTGCCTATGCAGGTCGACGTGGAAAGTCGTCAACTCCACGACGTCCTCGAACGTACAGCCACCCGCTGCCAACACAGTGCGAAGATTGTCCCAGGCCGCCCGGAATTGCTGCTCGGGATCCTGGATAACCTCCAGCTCCGGCGTACGGCCCACCTGCCCTGCGCAATAGAGCGTCTTGCCAACCTTCACTGCCGGTACATAACCCGCACGTTCGACCAGCAGTCTCATGCTGTCGGGGATGATCAACTGGCGATCCGTCATGTCTTCGCGCCCATGGCCCAGGAAGACCCCAAGCTAACAACAGAAGCGCGCCGCGGCCTAGTCGCGCTTTTCCGGGGCTGCCTCGGACGCCCGACCTCGTGGGCCCTACTTCGATCATCCGGGGTGACGACCGCTCCAGGACGGGCGAATACGATCGGGACACTTGTCCCGCACACGACCGTCGCTTCCGGCGGGGGCACATACCAACCGCCCAGACCCACATCCTCAGCGTCAAAATCCGGCTGAAAACCCCATGCTAGACAGCTTTTCCTCAAGTTACCGCGACCATTGCCGCTATGTTTCTCACACTTCCCAACCGGTACATGGGTATGACCCTTCGCGCGTTCAACATCGCCACCCGCAGCCTGCTGTGCTTCGGTCTACTCGCCTTGCTGGTAGCCGGGCTGGGTATCTTTGGCATCACCCAGATGTCGCAAATCCGGGATCAGAGTTTGGTGATCGAAACGAACAGCATCCCGGGCATCGTGGAAGCCGATAACCTGGCCCTGCAACTGGCCCGCACCCGCATCGAGGTGCTGCGCCTGCTAGCCATTCCTGACGCCTCGACCGTCGCCAACACGCGCAAGAAGATCGACAGCATCAGTGGCGAGGTTGCGGACGCCTTCGGCCGCTATGAAAAAATGGTCAGCTCCGATCGTGAACGCCAGGCCTTCGAAAGCCTGCGCCAGGTCCATCGGGACTACCTGGACAACGTCAACCAGCTGGCCGATCTGGTCGCCGCTGGCAAGGTGGAAGAAGGCCGGACCCTGGTGCAGTCGGGCATGGCCCAGCTGGGCGCCAGGATGAACGAGAGCACCGAGGTCCTGCGCAAGGTGAACCAGGAGGACGTCAAGGCCGCCACCGAGGACGCGGGTGTCACCTATAGCCACTCCAAGACGATCACCTGGCTGTCCATCGGCCTCGCGCTGGGACTGACCCTCCTGCTCGCCTGGCGCATGACGGTCAGCCTGACCCACCCCATAGCCACCGCGGTAGCCGCGGCCAGGGTCATTGCCGGTGGCGACCTGACCCAGACCCTGGATGCCCGTGGTCACGACGAGGCCGCCCAACTGCTGCAGGCCATGCGGCAGATGCAGACCAATCTGCGTGACACCCTGGGCCATCTGGGCCAGTCCGCCACCCAACTGGCCTCCGCCGCCGAGGAAATGACCGCCGTCATGCAGGAGAGCGCTACCGGCCTGCAGCAGCAGAACAGCGAAATCGAGATGGCGGCCACCGCGGTGACCGAGATGAGCCAGGCGGTCGAGGAAGTGGCCGGCAATGCCACCTCCACCTCTACCGATTCGCGCCAGGCCGCGGCCAGCGCGCGTCACGGCCAGCAGCAGCTGGGCAACACGCTGGTAGCGATCGAGACCCTGACCGACAATGTGATGAGCGCCAGCGATCGCGCGCGTGAGCTGGCCGAACAGACCCGCAACATCAGCCAGGTCCTCGACGTCATCCGCTCGGTAGCCGAGCAGACCAACCTGCTGGCGCTCAATGCGGCCATCGAGGCCGCTCGCGCCGGCGATGCCGGTCGCGGCTTCGCGGTCGTGGCGGACGAGGTACGGGGGCTGGCCCAGCGAACCGGAGACAGTACGCGCGAAATCGAGAAGATGATCGGCAGTATCCAGCACGGCACCGGGCAGACCGTGAATGCCTTGCTGACCAGTGCCGACCAGGCGCGCCAGACCCGCGAACAGGCGCAGGCCGCCAGCGGCGCCCTGGAAACCATCGCCCAGTCGGTGTCAGGTATTGACGAGCGCAATCTGGTGATCGCCAGTGCCGCGGAGGAACAGGCTCAGGTGGCTCGCGAGGTCGACCGTAACCTGGTGCGGATCCGCGACCTGTCGGTCCAGACGGCCGCCGGCGCGCAACAGACCCGCGTCGCCAGCCAGCAGCTGTCTGAACTGGCGGTGCAGCTGAACGGGCAGATTCGCCGATTCCGCGTGTAGACGTCCCCGACCCTCTAGGTGCTTGCCCCCTCCCCCAGGGCTTGTCGGCAACCGGCCAGCAGGCTGACCGTTGGGTCGAGCCAGGTCGAGCACCACCCGATCCGGGTGATACTCGACGGGCTGCTGGCCTCACCGAGCTACCCCTTCCAGCGGGCGCGGGTCAAACACTCCCGTACTCGAAACACCCCGGCCAGGCGCGATGTCCTCTTCGCGGGGAGGCAGACCGCGCGCCGGTCTTGGCGGATCGGTCCAGTAGCAGGGAGTACGGGTATTGCTCTTCGGCCGGGCCGACTGCTCGCAGGTCATCGCAGCCGATGACCTGAAAGACCGCACTGGCTCAGCGCAAGGTGGGAGGCGGTCCGCAATCAGGGTCTGATGCGATGAACCAGGCAGGTGCCCTGGTCAGATGGCGCTAGCCACGCAGCTGCCACGCGGATGAATTGGAACTGCCCGTGCGGCGGAGTTTCTTTCGCCTGCCGCCTGGTAGCCTGGTGGGGTGGCGTCCCTTGGATAGCAGCCATAGGTGACCTTCCGATCACCCATGGCTACCGGTTTGTCAGTTGGTAGCCTCGATCTTGGAGGCCTTGTCTGCCCTCCGCCCTTCCTGGGCCAGCGTTTCATGCATCTCCCGGTGCTGCTGGAGCGCCGCCTGGCTATCACGAAAATCGTCGTTGTGCGAGATCGAGCGCTCGCTGCCGTCGGCGGCATAGCTGACGTTGGCCACAGCGAGGACGGCGGCAAACAGGGCAGTCTTAAGGAACGTCATGGTGTTTCTCCTTCTAGGGTGCGGCGTGGGTATGAGGGTCACTCTAGAGGGGCGCGGCTAACGCCAGGATGAGCCGCGCATTACAATACTGTCATCCTTCCCCGGGCTGTTCGCGACGGCGCAGGACGCTGTGGTAGAGCGCGGGCAGGACCAGCAGCGTCAGGGCGGTCGAGGACAGGATGCCGCCGATCACCACGGTCGCTAGCGGCCGTTGCACCTCTGCGCCGGTGCCGGTGGCCAGGGCCATCGGAATGAAGCCCAGCGAGGCCACCAGCGCGGTCATCAGCACCGGCCGCAGGCGGACCAGCGCGCCCTCACGCACGGCGATATCCAGCGGCCTGCCCTCCTCCAGCAGGCCACGGATGAAGGAGACCATCACCAGGCCATTCAACACCGCAACGCCCGACAGGGCGATGAAGCCCACGCCGGCCGAGATCGATAAGGGAATGTCCCGCAACCACAACGCCAATACCCCGCCCGTCAAGGCAAAGGGAATGCCGGTAAAGACCACGAGGCCGTCGCGCAGATTGCCGAACATCATGAACAGCAGCACCAACACCAGCAGCAGCGCTACCGGAACCACGAGTTGCAGTCGCGCGGCGGCGGCCTGCAGCTGCTCGAACTGGCCACCCCAGCTGGTCCAGTAGCCTGCCGGAATCCGCACCTGGTCGGTGATGGCAACGGTGGCATCCGCCACGAAGCTACCGATATCCCGATCGCGCACATTGGCACTGACGATCACCAGGCGCTTGCCGTCTTCACGGCTGACCTGATTCGGACCCAGCACCGTTTCCAGGCGCGCCACATCGGCCAGGGGGATGAACTCGACGCGGCCTTCCACCGCCGGCAATGGAATGGGCAGGCGTGCCAGCACCGCCGGATCGCTGCGCAGGGCCTCCGGAAGGCGGATCATGAGATCGAAGCGGCGGTCGCCCTCGAAGAGCGTGCCGGCCTTGCGGCCGCCGAGCGCCGTGGCAACCACATCCTGAATGTCACCGACGTTGAGACCGTAGCGCGCAGCCCGCTCACGGTCGATCTGCACACTCAGCAGTGGTAGCCCACCGGTCTGCTCCACCTTCACCTCGGCGGCGCCAGCGACCTTCTGCAGTACCCTGGCGATGTCCGCGGCGGTCTTGTTCAGCACCGCCATGTCGTCGCCGAAGACCTTGACCGCCACATCGCTGCGCACCCCGGAAATCAGCTCGTTGAACCTCAGCTGGATCGGTTGCGACAGCTCGTAGTTGCTACCGGGCACGCGCGCGGCCGCCGCCTCCAGTTCGGCCATCAGCTGCTCGCGGGACTTGCCTGGATCGGGCCATTGCGCCTGCGGCTTGAGCATCACGTAGCTGTCGGAGATGTTCGGCGGCATCGGATCCGCGGCGATCTCGGCGGTGCCGGTGCGCGCGAATACCCGCTCCACCTCGGGAACCTGATCCAGGATGGAGCGCTCCAGGCGTTGCTGCATGTCCACCGATTGCCCCAGGCCGGTACCGGGCACCCTGAGCGCCTGCAGCGCGAAGTCGCCCTCGCTCAGGCTGGGTACGAACTCACTGCCCAGGCGCAGCGCCAGCAGCACCGTCAGCACCACGCTCAGGCCTGCGCCGGCGAAGACCAGTGGCCGCCGCCGCATGGCTGCATCCAGCGCGACGGCATAGCCGCGCCGCGCCGCGCCCATCAGCCGATTGTCCTTTTCCTGCACGCGCCCCGTGACGAACAGCGCCACGGCCGCCGGGACGAAGGTGATGGACAGCAGCATGGCGCCCACCAAGGCGATCACCACGGTGAAGGCCATGGGATGGAACATCTTGCCTTCCACCCCCGTCAGGGCGAACACCGGCAGATAGACCACCATGATGATCAGCTGCCCGAAGATCAGGGGTCTCCGCGCCTCGCGGGCGGCGGCGAACACCTCCTGGAAGCGCTCCCGGCGATCGAGCACCCGACCGTGCCGGCCCTGGGCATGAGCCAGCCGGCGGATGGCGTTCTCCACGATCACCACGGCGCCATCGACGATGATGCCGAAGTCGAGCGCACCCAGGCTCATCAGGTTGGCGCTGACCCGATTCGCGGCCATGCCGCTGAAGGTGAAGAGCATCGAGAGCGGAATCACCAGCGCCGTGATCAGCGCCGCGCGCAGATTGCCGAGGAAGACGAAGAGCACGGCGATGACCAGCAGCGCGCCTTCCACGAGATTCTTGCGTACCGTCGCGATCGCCTTGTCCACCAGCGTGGTGCGGTCGTACACGGCGACCGCCTGCACCCCTTCCGGCAGGTTGCGATTGATCTGCGCCAGGCGCCCGGCCACTGCCAGGGCCACCTCGCGGCTGTTCTCGCCTACCCGCATGAAGACGGTGCCGAGTACCGCCTCCTCGCCATTTTCGGTGGCCGCCCCGGAACGCGACTCCTGTCCTACCCCGACCGTGGCCACATCCCGGATCCGCACCGGGGTACCGTCCACCGTGGCGAGCACGATGGTGGCGATGTCCTCGACGGAAGCGAGCTGCCCCGGTACCCGAATCACCAGCTGCTCCCCGGCGCGCTCGATGAAACCGGCGCCGACGTTGGCGTTGTTTCGCTCGAGCGCCACCGCCAATTGCTCCAGGGTGATGCGATAGCCGGCCAGGCGCCTGGGATCGGGCGCGACCTGATACTCCTTGGCGTAACCGCCAATGGTGTTGACTTCCGCCACCCCGGGTACGGTGCGCAACTGGGGTTTGACGATCCAGTCCTGGATCTCGCGCAGATCGGTGAGGGTATAGGCTGCGCCATCGGCCCGGCGCGCCTGCGGCGCGGCCTTCACCGTCCAGAGGAAGATTTCCCCAAGCCCCGTGGACAGCGGACCCAGGTTGACCTCCACGCCCTCCGGCAGGGCCTCGCGCGCGCCCTGCAGGCGCTCGCTCACCTGCTGGCGAGCGAAGAACAGATCCGTCCCGTCGGCGAAAATGACGCTGATCTGGGCAAAGCCCGAGCGCGACAAGGAACGGGTCCGCTCCAGCCCGGGCAGGCCGGCCATCGCCGTTTCCAGGGGATAGGTGACCCGCTGCTCGACCTCCAGCGGCGAGGCGCCCGGTACCTCGGCGTTGATCTGCACCTGGACGTTGGTGATGTCCGGCACGGCGTCGATGGGCAGGTGCCGATAGCTGTAGATCCCCAGTGCCGCGATACCGAGCGTGGCAAGCAGCACCAGCCAGCGCTGCTCGATGGCGAAGCGAAGAATACGTTCGAACATGATGCGCCCTTAGTGGGAGTGCTCGGCCGAGCCCTTGCCCAGCTCCGACTTGAGAATGAAGCTGCCGTGCTCGGCCACCCGCTGGCCGGCGCTCAGGCCCTGACGAATCTCGACGCGCTCACCGTCCCGCACCCCGATGACCACGGGGGTCGCCTGAAACCCGTCTGCCGTCCGGACGAACACCACGGGGCGATCCTCGACGACATGCACGGCGCCACTGGGCACGCCAAGCACCCTGGCCCCTCGCCCGTCATCGAGCCGCACCGTGACGAACAGACCGGGGCGCCAGGCGCCGGCCGGATTGGCCAGGGTGACGCGCGCGGTCGCCGCCCGGGTCTGCTCGCCCAACAGATTGCCGACGTGCGCCACGGTGCCCTCGGTGCGGCTGTCCAGCTCTCCTGCGACTACCTCCACCGTTCGGCCCACGGTCACTCGACCGAGGTCGCGCGCAGGAACGGCAAAGGTCGCCCAGACGCGGGACAGGTCGGTGAGCGTGAACAGGTTGCTGCTTGGGTCCACCCGCTCGCCGAGGACCAGGTGCTTTTCCACCACCACGCCGTCGAAGGGTGCGCGCAACTCGTAGCGGCTACCGCCCTGAGCGGAAGCCGCGCCACCCAACGCCTGGGTTTTCTGGCGGGCGTTGCGGACCGCGATCTCGGCCTCCTGCAGGGTCTGCCGCGCCTGCAGCAAATCCTGCTCGGCACTGATCCGCTCCTGCCACAGGCTCTGCTCGCGGGCATACAGGGTGCGCGCCAGTTGCAGACGCTGCTGTGCGGTCGCCAACTCGCTGCGCACCTCGGAAAGCTGCTCGCTGGCAATGACTGCCAGCACCTGCCCCTTGCGCACCCGGTCCCCGAGATTGGCCTTCACCTCCTCGACGATGCCGGGCGTTCGCGACACGACGTGCGCGGTACGATCCTCATCGAAGCGAATCTCGCCGGGCAGACTCAAGGAGGCGCCGACGCTCACCGGCGTGACTACCTGGGTCTCGATGCCGGCCGCGCGAATCTGCTCGGCGCTCAGCTCGATCGCCCCTTCGGCATGCGTCTCCTCACCCTCGCCATGGGCACCCTCCTGCGCCTCATGGCCGTCTTTTCCGGGGGCCAGATCCCCACGGGGCTGGACCGCTCCGGTCTTGGCCTCTGCCGCCTTCGCGGGGGCGGCGGCGGGCTCGGGATGGTCGTGACCGGCCCCCGCCTGGAGCGTACTGAAAGGCAGCCCACTGCCAATCACTGCGATCAGCAGCGGCCGCAGCAGTCTCGGCCTGAATGAAGTCATGGTCATGCAAGAACTCCGCACCCGGTCTGATCCCGGGATCTGTGGCGTCATGGGGAAGTGAAGAGCGGGCCATGGAGGCGTTCGAGGCGGGCCCAGGCCGCGATCTGCGCCCGCTGGGAGAGCAGGTACTGCCCCCGGGCCGCAACGAGCGCGCGCTGGGCTTCGAGCACGTCCAGCTGGGCAAAACGACCCAGCGAGAAGCCGCGCGTGAGGTCATCGACCGTGCGCTGACCCGCTGGCAGCACCCGGTTGCGCAAGTCGTCGACGTCCGCTGCTGCGCTACGCCAGTCGCGCAGCGCCTGAAGGGTGTCGGCCTGAACTTGCAGTTCGGTCGCTCGCTGGAGATCGCGGGCCTGATCGGCGCGACTGGAGGCGGCGAGCAGGTTGCCCTGGTTGCGATCGAACAGCGGCAGCGGGAGCGAGAAACCCACCAGATTGACCCGCTCCCCCTCGAGTTCGTCGTACTGGCTGCCAAGGCTCACCCGCACGTCCGGATAGCGCTGGCTGCGCTGCAGATCGACGTCAGCGTCCCCGGCGACTACCTGCCGCCGGGCCTTGAGCACCGCCGGTGTCTGGCGGATGGCCTGCAGCAGCCGGGCTTCGCCGGGAGGTGCCGGCAGACGATCCAGGTCACCGACCGGCTCACCGAGCCGGGCGACGGAGACGCCCAGGTGGCGGGCGAGAACCTCACGTGCGTTGTCGCGTTGCTGCAGGGCGCGCCTTAGCTCCAGCCGCTGGGTGACCTGCTCCACCTCCGCGCGGGTACCCGATACCGGCGAAAGCTTGCCCGCTCGAATCTGCGCCCCTGAGCTGTCCAGGCTGCGCTGGGCCAGCGCCTGCGATTGCTCGGCGAGCCGTACCCCTTCTTCGGCCAGGAGCAACTCGTAGAACCCCTGGATGATGTCCGCCCGCAGGGCATAGCGCCGCGCCTCGAGGTCCGCGTCGACCACACCGGCGTTGGCCGCGGCCACCGCCACCCGCGCAGCACGCTTGCCGCCCAGTTCAAAGGGCTGGGTGAGCGTGAGGCTGCGGGTCTGGCTGGCAGACCGCGTGTCCTCCACCTCGAAGGCGAGCTCGGGATTGGGTATGAGGCCCGCCTGTTGCCGTGCGCCTGCGGCCACGGCGGTCTCCTGGCGGGCGGCCAGATAGTCGGGATTGTCGCGGAGGGCCTGGGCCAGCGCCCCCTCCAGGGTGAGCGGCGAGGCCTGGACCGGACCGCCGGCGAGCAGCAGACCTAGCCCCAGGACCAGTCCCGTCAGGCGCGCGGGCCCAGGATGTCGACAGAGAGGAAGTAACGGCACGACAGCGGCTCCTGTGCGGAAGGCGCGACGCTCGAAGGGAACGTCGCTCGGTAGCGGAGCCGACTCTAGGGAGCGCCACCTATCGCTCCGGTGACGCCAACATTACAAAGCTGCAAGGAAGTTGCCGCGGTGCGGGTATACCGGCAGGCTTGGCCGCTTGACCTTCTAGCGACTTCAGGCTTCAGCCTGCGCCACCTCCTCGACACGGCCGATACAGACGATGCGCCTACTGATAGTGGAAGACGAAGCCCGGGCCGCGGATTACCTGCAGCAGGGCCTCAGGGAGAATGGCTATGTGGTCGACCGGGCCGCGACCGGGATCGATGGCTTGCATCTGGCCCTGCAGCAGGACTACGACCTGATCCTGCTGGACATCAATCTGCCGACGATGGACGGCCTGGAAGTCCTGGAGCTGCTGCGCCGACGCAAGCAGACCCGGGTGATGCTGCTCACCGGCCAGAGCCGCACCAGCGAACGTGTGCGCGGACTGGACGCCGGCGCTGACGACTACCTGACCAAGCCATTCGAGTTTCCGGAATTGCTCGCCCGCATCCGTGCCCTGCTGAGGCGCGGCGAAACGCGGGTGGTCAGCGATACGCTGCAACTGGCTGATCTCGAGCTGCACCCCTTTCGCCACCGCGCCTTCCGCGGTGACCAGCGCATCGACCTGACCAGCAAGGAATTCGCGCTGCTTCACCTGCTCATGCAGCGCCAGGGGGAAGTGCTCTCGCGCACCGAAATCATCTCGCGCGTCTGGGACATGAATTTCGACTGCGACACCAACGTGGTGGAGGTCGCCGTTCGACGCTTGCGGATGAAGGTCGATGAGCCCTTCGGGGAAGCCCTTATCCATACCGTACGAGGCGTCGGCTATGTGATGGAACGTCGCTCATGAGGCCCATGAGCCTCGCGCTGCGCCTGGGGCTCATCGTCTCCGGGGTGGGCCTGCTGCTGGCCGTCGTTCTGGTTGTCATGGTGTACGGCGTACTGGACCGCGAGCTGGACAGGCGCGCCGCCGAGCAGTTACAGGCCAAATCGGGGCAGATCCTGCACAGTCTGGAAGAGCGTCCCGCGGATGCCAGGGCGCCCTGGCAGCACGTGCTGGCCGACGCGCTGCTCGGCCACGAGGAGCTATCGGTCACCGTGCTGTCGGCCGCCGAAGACACCCCCCTGTATGGACTGGGCTCCCACGCCTACGCCGATGAGTTACGGCCAGGCCGCTGGCCGGATGCCCAGACCCTGGCATGGCACTCCGACGACGGCCACGACCTCCTGACCGTCCGGACCTACCTGACCATTCCCGGGCTGCCGCCCCTGCAGCTGCTGCTGAGCCAGGATCGCAGCAGCGATAGGTTCCTTTTGGATGCCTTCCTGCGCGCGGCCCTGATAAGCCTGCCGATTCTGCTGCTGCTGATCGGCGCCGCGGCGTGGTGGACGGGCTATCAGGGTCTTGCGCCGTTACGGCGCTTCCGCCGAACCGCACGCGCGATCACTACCCGGAAGCTCACCTTGCGGGTCGACGACACCGATCTGCCTGCGGAAGTGGCTGAGCTGGCCACTGCACTGAACACCATGCTGGAACGCCTCAATACCGGGGTGCAGTTGCTCGACCGCTTCGCGGACGACGTTGCCCACGAGCTGCGTACGCCGCTCGGGATCCTCATTGGGCGTACGCAGATGATACTCAGCCGGAAGCGTGACGAGACCTCGTATCAACAGGCCCTGGAGGAGTCCCTGGACGAGTTGGATCGCCTGAGCCGAATCGTCACGGACATGCTGCTGCTGGCCCGCCTGGACAGTCACGAACCGCTGAGTTCATTAGGCAAGGTGGCTGTCGAGCACGAGGCGCTCAGGGTCTGCAGCCTGTTCGAAGCCTATGCCGAGGCGCGCGGGATAGAGCTTGCCGTCGAGGGTCAGCTGCAGGTCGAGGGCGACAGACTGATGATCCAGCGGGCGCTGTCGAATCTGCTTTCGAACGCCATTCGGCATGCTGATCCGGGAACGACGGTGACCGTGAAGCTGGTCCAGCAGGAGGACGATGGTGGGCAGGTCGCGGTGCTGAACCAGGGATCGCCCCTGGACCCGGATGAGCTGTCGAAGGTCTTCGAGCGCTTCTACCGGGCGGGCGACCGTCAGACCGGTGGCAGCGGCCTGGGCTTGGCAATCGTCCGCGCGATCATGACCTCCCACCAGGGGTGGGTGCAGGCCGAATGTCACGCCGGAAGCACGAGCTTCACACTGACATTTCCTCCACCCGTTACGCCCCTGACAAGCCACGATGCCCAGTGCGGCCCTGAACGCCGCTGATACTGGCGATCTTCTTCGGTGCCACACCTACCGTGGCCCGCCCGCATCGCCCCGACCGATCAGGCTTCGCCCCAGGCGCCGACCTCGTCCTTGACGACTCCATACCCTGGGCAGGACAGCTTCGACCAGCGTCCCGGCCCCTGGTCGAGCCGAATGCTGTCGTGCGCCCGTGCGTGCCCCGACCTGTCATGGCAAAAACCTGACCGCTGGAATTGATCAGCCACGGCCAAGAGGATCAGGCAAAACGCGTCAGCCTCCCCTGCTGTGTGCAGCGATCACCCAGCGCTCAGGTGTCGGCGTCGCCGGTGTCCTCACCCATGGCGTTGATGTTGGAAAAGCGCTCGACCAGGAAGTCGATCAGGCTGCGCACCCTGGCCGAGAGGTGCAGCTGTTGCGGGTAAACCGCATAGATATCCGCTTGCTCGGTCTGGTCTGCCAACACCAGCCGCAGGCGCCCGCTGCGTACATAGCGGGCGATATCCCATTCGGACCGCTGCAGAATCCATAGCCTTCCAGGGCCCAGTTCAAGGCCACTTCCCCATCGTTACAGCTCAGGGCACCGTGGATCTTGATATTTTGGGTACGCCCGCCGTTGTTGAAATTCCACACGCCGTAGGTCGCTTCGTTCTGCCGCAGAAAAATGCAGCTGTGGTCTTGCAGGTCCGTGAGCCGGGAGGGGCTGCCATGCTTTTCCAGATAGAGAGGGGAGGCGCATAGCAGTCGGCGATTGGAGGCGATCTTGCGGGCATGGAACGCCGCGTCGGGGAGATTGCCGATCCGAATGGCCAGATCGAAACCATGGGCGGCAAGATCCAGAGGATGATCGCTGATCTCGAGCTGCACTTTGACCTCGGGATAGCGGGTATGAAAGGCCGCGAGGGCCGGGCCGATATAGCGACGGCCAAAACCCAGGGTCGCATTGACTCGTATCAGGCCTTTGGGGGTCGCGCGACAGCTGCTGACCAGCTGCTCCACCTCATTGATCTGCGTGAGGATGCGCTCGGCGTGGTTGAAGTACATCTCCCCCTCGGCCGTCAGGCTCATGGACCGGGTTGTCCGGGTGACCAGGCGAATGCCCAGGCGGGCTTCGAGCGCACTCAGCCGCTTGCTCACCGCCGGCGGGGTCACCCCCAGTTCCCGGGCGGTCGCTGCCAGGCTGCCTTTCTCGGCAAGCAGATGAAAAAAAGCGAGATCGAGGGTCTGGCTCATTGTTAACTCAAAGTTAATTAAGTAGTGATTTTGAGGCACTCGCAGGGTAGTGATCACTACATATACTCCTCTCACACACTGCTGAACAGCCTGCGGTCAGCAATCCCGAGCCAGCCGGCTTAGTTGATCCGGTTATACGCGCCATCGGCACTACTGCAGTTTCAACCGACTGTAGTGAACTGGATCAACAACGGGATTCAAGGCCTGCACCTCGACATTGAACGTCACCCTGTTGAAAGCGGCTCGCACCGGCACCTTCAACTTCGATAGAGGAGAAATCCGCACTTGGCTTGGAGCCTGCGGAAAATGCAAAGGGCGAATGTTCAATAGACGAACGCATTGCTGGTGTTGATTGATCGCTGACCGTCTTCAATCGCGCGAGGCAATACTTCAGACATCTCGCAATTGGTCGAAAGCCGGTTACCCGATGTCTCCTGACAAAAATAAAAACTCAGGGATTAATAATGAAAAAAGCGCTCGGAAAACTCTACGTACAGGTGTTGCTCGCAGTAATAGCCGGTTCTCTCGTCGGCGTGCTGTTTCCTGAAACAGGGGCGGCACTGAAACCCTTGGGCGATGCCTTCATCAAGCTCATCAAGATGCTGTTGGCGCCGGTCATCTTCCTGACGGTAGTGACCGGCATCGCCGGCATGGAAAACATGAAGGAACTGGGACGCGTCGGCTTCCGCGCCCTGATCTATTTCGAAGTGGTTTCCACCCTGGCGCTTGTCGTCGGCTTGGTGGTCGCCAATGTATTGAGGCCCGGCAGTGGAATGAATGTCGACGTCACGACCCTGGATACCTCCAGTCTCAGCAGCTACGCCACGGCCGCCAAGCATACGTCGGCCATGGACTTCCTGATGGGCATCATTCCCAACACCATCGTCGATGCCTTCGCGAAGGGCAACGTGCTGCAGATACTCCTGTTTTCGGTCTTGCTAGGGGTCGCCCTGGCCAATGCCGGGCCGCGGGCGAAACTCTTCGTCGACACGCTCGACAGCCTGACGCAAGGCATGTTTCGGATCGTCAGCATGATAATGCGCCTGGCGCCAATCGGAGCCTTCGGCGCGATTGCCTTCACCATCGGCAAATACGGCTTCGGCTCGCTGTTTTCGCTGGGCAAGCTGGTGGCGTGCGTCTATCTGACCTGCGCGGTGTTCGTGATTTTCGTCCTGGGCCCGATCTGCCGATACAGTGGCTTCAGCCTCTGGAAGTTCCTGAAGTACATCAAGGAAGAACTGTTCACCGTGCTGGGGACCTGCTCATCCGAATCGGTGTTGCCGCAGATGATCTCGAAAATGGAGAAGGCCGGTGTATCCAAGCCGGTGGCAGGACTCGTCATCCCATCAGGACTGACCTTCAATCCTGATGGGCAAGCCATCTACTACACCATTGCCGCCATATTCATCGCCCAGGCGACCAATACCCCGCTGACCCTGACCGATCAGCTGATCGTGCTGACGGTTCTGATGTTTACCTCCAAGGGGTCCGCGGGCGTAGCCGGGGCAGGCTTCATTATCCTCACGGCGACCCTGGCTTCGCTCGACACCATTCCGGTGGCCGGCATGGTGTTGCTGTTGGGTGTGGATCGCTTCATGTCCGAGGCGCGGGGCATTACCAATACGATCGGCAATAGGGTAGGAACGATGGCCATCGCCAAATGGGTAGGCGCCTTGGACACTGCCAAGATGAATAGAGCGCCGGATGGCGAAGACCTGGAAGAACCGCGTGATGCTGCGCGATCCGAGACCGCCAGATCGGCGACTTCACCGAGCGAGACGCTTGTGCAACTACCCGAGGTTACAAGTCGGGCGCTCAACCATTAATAAAGACCTGACCGCCCTTTATTACGCGGCCTCACGTCGGTGTCTGCTCCGCCGAAAGAGTGTGTTCATTACTTGTCGATGAAAAACACGTTCTTGTTGTTCGATTCGATCCAAGAGCCAGTTTCCTGGCATACAAAAAACTCAAAGCAGGATAATGCGATGGTTAGCCGAACGCTTTACGACAAACTCTGGGATTCACATCTGGTGAAACAGCGCGACGACGGCTCGGCGCTGCTCTACATCGACCGTCACATCATTCACGAAGTGACCTCGCCCCAGGCCTTCGAAGGCTTGCGTCTGAGCGGCCGCACGCCCTGGCGTGTCGATGCCAACATCGCGACCCCGGACCACAACGTGCCGACGACATCTGAGCGCAAGGGCGGCATCGCGGCCATTGCCGATCCGGTTTCGCGTCTGCAAGTGCAGACCCTCGATGACAACTGCGACCAGTACGGCATCACCGAATTCAAGATGAACGACGTTCGCCACGGTATCGTCCATGTCATCGCTCCGGAACAGGGCGCCACCCTGCCGGGGATGACCGTGGTCTGCGGCGATTCCCACACCGCCACCCACGGCGCCTTTGGGGCGCTGGCACACGGTATCGGCACCTCCGAAGTCGAGCATGTGCTGGCGACCCAGTGCCTGATCGCCAAGAAGATGAAGAACATGCTGGTTTCCGTCGATGGCCAGTTGCCACTCGGGGTGACCGCCAAGGACATCATCCTCGCGGTGATCGGCAAGATCGGCACCGCCGGGGGTAATGGCCACGCCATCGAGTTCGCGGGCAGCGCCATTCGGGCCCTGTCCATCGAAGGCCGCATGACCATCTGCAACATGGCGATCGAGGCCGGCGCCCGCGTAGGCCTGGTCGCGACGGACGAAAAAACCATCGCCTACGTCAAGGGCCGTCCGTTCGCCCCGAAAGGCGCGGAATGGGATATGGCCGTCGAAGCCTGGAAAGATCTGGTCTCTGATGCCGGCGCCCGCTTCGACAAGGTGGTCGAACTCGACGCCGCGCAGATCAAGCCCCAAGTCAGCTGGGGCACTTCGCCAGAAATGGTCCTGGCCGTTGACCAGAACGTTCCCGATCCGGCCCGGGAGACGGACCCGATCAAGCGCGACTCCATCGTCCGTGCCCTGAAATACATGGGGCTGACCGCCAATCAGGCGATCACCAACATCCCGCTCGACCGCGTGTTCATCGGCTCATGCACCAATTCGCGGATCGAAGACCTGCGGGCTGCGGCCGTGATCGCCAAGGGCCGCAAGGTGGCTTCGACCATCAAGCAGGCCCTCGTCGTGCCAGGGTCAGGTCTGGTGAAGGCCCAGGCCGAAGCGGAAGGCCTGGACAAGATTTTCCTCGACGCCGGTTTCGAATGGCGCGAGCCAGGTTGCTCGATGTGCCTGGCAATGAATCCGGACCGCCTGGATGCCGGCGAGCACTGCGCCTCAACGTCCAACCGCAATTTCGCCGGGCGCCAGGGGGCCGGTGGTCGTACCCACCTGGTCAGCCCGGCCATGGCCGCCGCCGCGGCGGTGAATGGTCGCTTCGTCGACGTCCGTGACCTGATCTGAAGGAGCCAAGCATGAAAGCCTTTCCCCAGCACACAGGACTTGTCGCCCCTCTGGATCGCGCCAACGTCGACACCGACCAGATCATTCCCAAGCAATTCCTGAAGTCGATCTACCGAACGGGTTTCGGCCCCAATCTGTTTGATGAATGGCGCTACCTGGATGAGGGCCAGCCTTACCAGGATAATTCCAAGCGGCCGCTGAACCAGGATTTCGTCCTCAACGCCGTGCGTTATCAGGGCAGCAGCGTATTGCTGGCCCGGGAGAACTTCGGTTGTGGTTCCAGTCGCGAGCATGCGCCCTGGGCGTTGGAGGAGTACGGTTTCCGCAGCATCATCGCGCCGAGCTTCGCCGATATCTTCTTCAACAACAGTTTCAAGAACGGCCTGCTGCCAATCGTCTTGAGCGATAGCGAGGTGGACGAGCTGTTCCGGCAGGTTGGGGCCGAGCCGGGCTACCGGCTGCACATCGACCTGGAGGCCCAGACCGTGACCCGTCCGGATGGCAAAACGTTGAACTTCGAGATCGACGCCTTCCGCAAGCACTGCCTGCTCCAAGGGCTGGACGATATTGGCCTGACGCTACTGGGGAGTGACGAGATCAGAGCGTTCGAGAGCCAGCATCGTACCCGTCAGCCCTGGTTGTTCAGAGGTACTGACGAATCGACGCTGGCGCTGGGGTAACGCCTGTGAACCTATGCTCACCCTTGTTTCGGTGACGTCATTTTCACATTGAGCCAAGCCGATACCCCTCTCGCTCTGGTTGTAAGGATGTCCAGGCGGACGACCACTCATCGCTCCGTCCAGGTCAGCCTGCGGAGAGAGAGGGACCCATCATCTACCCGATACTCCAGCGCGAAAGCGGATATGACCTGGCGCGCGATACCACTTGTGTCTTTCCTGGAAGTACGGCTTTCGCCTGCTCGTATATTGGAAGGATCCCGAGTCTTTGGCGTTGCGCGCAACGAATACCGGAAATCGGTACTTACGGCGTCCAAAAAAGCTACGCAAAGATGGCGTGGCCTTCAGCGTCCAGGTGACGCCCCGCCACCTCCAGCGGTGGAGACGACGGCTTCGATGGCGACTCCGCGGACGAGCATGAGCCTTTGGACGCTATGGCCAGCGCCCACCCCGTCGCCGAGATGAGTGAGGCCTGCTAGCCATGGCACTGCAACCGTGCGTTCAAGGCGCGAAAACAGCGGACCTGCAACAGGCCGCCCTCCAGCCCCTGCAACAGGAGGTCTTCGCCAACCTGCAAAACACCCCCTTCTACAAAGGGCTTTAGAACCCTTTAAGGGGTAAGGGAGCACCGGACCAATTGGCCGAGCAGTGCCGTTCCCTTGCAGCCGACCTGAACACCCTGTCCCAGGAGCGGATTCTCGCCCAGGCCCGGCGCTTCCCCTTCACGCGCTTGCACATCCGGATGACCCACCAGCACACCTCAGCTGGTCCGGTCTTTCTGCGCTGACAGCAAGGGGGACGCGATTGAGCAAATCCCTCTCGACGGACGCCAAGCCGAAACAATTTGTTACCGCCCATCCTCCTTGGCTGACCCTTTACCCGAAAGCGAAGCGCTAATGCAGCCATCTGTAGCGAATAGTCAGACGTAGTACTACCGTGCCATCACCCTATGCCCATCTACGTCTTACCTTTTCACGCCTGCAGGATGTCCTCATGTTCGCCAAGCTCAGCATATCCCAGAAGATTTACGCCGGTTTCGCTCTCATGGTGGCAATCATCGCCGTCATTATTGGTGCGAGCTATCGCGGCTTTTCCGCGATGCGCGAGGCCTCAGACTGGAACGTCCATACCTATGAGGTGCTAAATCAGATCGATGACATCCTTAGCAGCCTGATCAATATCGAGACCGGCATGCGCGGTTTCGTCATCACGGGGAAAGCGGCCTTTCTTGCCCCCCTTGAAAGTGGCCAGCAGGCCCTGTCCCAGCGCACCCAGACCCTGGCTGATCTGACCGCCGACAATCCCCGTCAGCAAGGGCGCATCGCCGATCTGCGCCGCCTCGAAGGCGCTTGGCTACAGGAAGACGTCCAGCCGCTGTTGGCCCAACGCCGTGCCCTGAACCAGGCCGTCCTGCCGGACGAGGCTTTGGCCGTGCGCGTCGGCGAAGGTCGGGATAAGGCCAAGATGGACGACATGCGGGCTCTGCTGGCTAGCATGCGGGAAGAGGAAAGCCGGCTACTTGAGCAGCGCAACCAGACGATGGCCGATAGCAATCGCAATCTGATGCTGACCCTGATCGGTGGTGGCCTTGTGGCCGGCATACTGGCCTTCATCATCGCCATAGCGTTAGCACGGGGCACTCGCAGCCGCTTGCAACTAGCCATCGATGCCGCGAATGCCATTGCCGCGGGCCGCCTGAACAATCCGATCGACACCAGTAGCAACGACGAACTACCCCGCGCGTTTGATCGTATGCAGGGTGGCCTGCGCGAGATGGTCCAGGAGATCGCCGGCGCAGCCCGTCAGTTGGTGCAGTCGGTGGCATTGATCACCGGTTCTTCGCAGCAGCTCTCCGGCGCCGTCACTGAGCAGTCCAACGCGGCCTCCTCAATGGCCGCGACCATCGAGGAGCTGTCGGTGAGCATTAGCCACGTCTCCGAGAGTGCTCAGGAAGCTCATCGTCTGGCGAGCCAATCAGGCCAGCAATCCGCCGACGGCGGTGACGTTATCCAGGCCACCCTCGCTGCCATGAACGGTATCGCCGAGACCGTGCAGAAGTCATCCGACCAGATCGGCCAACTAGGCCAGCATTCCGAGCAAATCACCTCGATCGTCAAGGTGATCCAGGACATCGCCGACCAGACCAACTTGCTGGCTCTCAACGCGGCCATCGAGGCAGCGCGGGCCGGTGAGCAAGGCCTCGGCTTCGCCGTGGTGGCCGACGAGGTACGCGGTTTGGCCCAGCGTACTGGCAAGTCGACTCAGGAAATCGCTTCCATGATCGACAAGATCCAGGCAGGCATCCGCGATACGGTAGGCAACATGAAGATCGGCGTAGAGCGGGTCAACCACGGCGTCGGCCAGGCGGACCAAGCCGGACAAGCCATCGTCGCCATCCGCCAGGGTTCGACTCAGGTGGTACAGGTGGTCGACCAGATCTCCTTCGCCCTGCGCGAGCAGAACGCCGCCAGCCACGACGTAGCGCGCAGCGTGGAAACCACCGCACAGATGGCCGCGCGCAACCGCACTGACATCCAGGACATCCTGCTGGCCAACGAGAGCCTCGCTGCTCTGGCCACCCAGTTGGAACGCCAGGTCGCCCGCTTCAGCCTCTAGTTTGATGCATCCGCTGCGAGAGCGTTCAGCTACGCGCCAGCGCGCTGCTGGCCGAGGACACGGGCCTGTACGCCCGGATCGAAGACGGGATGCCTCGTCGGCACCAGGACGTGCGGCCCGGCCTTCGCGATGCGGACCACCCCGTGCCCGCACGGCTGGGACGGCTTCGTCGACTCCTGGCGCGGGTGGCGATGGAGCTGCTGGCTGAGCGGGATCCCGAGGAACAAGAGATCCTTTTCTGCGAGTCCTGGGACACGGTGGCTACGTTGCAGCCAGGCCCCAGGCATCGGATGCGTCACCCTAATGGGCACCCAGAGCTCACGAAGCGGTAAAGGCCAATCGATCACTTCCAGCAGGACGCCGATTGCCGGATCTTCGTCGACACGACGTCAACGGCGGCACAGGCAACAACCAGACCGCAGCCAACCAGGTGTTCTTCTTGGGACTGCCCTGGACGCCGAGCCTATGCGATGTCCAGCGGCGCCTTGTGGTAGTGGCGATTCCGCGGGTTGAGAACAGCATCGATCCGCAGCCATGGTAGAGGCTGCTGGGCAAGCGGCGAATCGCCCATGACCCCATGGAGGCGGATGCCATCGGTCGAGCAAAGAATGAGCTTGCTAGAGCCCTTTTAGGCCTTCAATCGTATGCCTTATAGCGATCAATCTTGTGCCAGCCCCCAAACCTTTGCTGCAAGGTGACCGCACGTCCGGCAGGTGACCGCAGCTTTAATATCGCGTTAAAGATAATCGCGCTCATGCCGAAATTTGATATCAAACAGACATCACATGTCCGGCCATATCACCTACCTGGAACCGCCCTATGTCCATCCTTCAGCACCTGTCCATCATGCGGGGTCTCGACGTAATCGCTGCCGCTGTCGAGCAACCCGAGGCCGCAGCCAGGCTCGATTCGCTCACCGGGCCAGCCCCGGTGCGCAGGGTAGCTGAAGGCCTGAAGGTACTGCTGGCTCGCCAGGGGACACTCGACGCCCAGTTGCACGAGATGCAAAGCGAGATCGAACAGCTGACCGCTCGCCTCGCCGAGCGCGAAGCCGCGGTTGACCGTTTGGCAACCCGCTTCGACCTGGTCAATCGTGCTACCAGTGAAGGCCTGTGGGATATGGAAGTGGTCGCCGGAGATCCGGTCAACCCGCGTAATGCGTTCTGGTGGTCGGATCAATTTCGTGCCCTGCTGGGCTTTCGCAACGAGCAGGACTTCCCGAACGAGCTCGGAAGCTGGGCCAATCGGCTACACCCGGAGGACAGCAAACCGACTCTGGACGCATTCGCCCGGCACCTGAATGATCGCAGCGGCAACACCCCCTATGACATCGAATACCGGGTGGCGACCAAGGGCGGCGAGTATCGCTGGTTTCGTGCGAGCGGCGAGACCCTCCGCGACGCCAAGGGTACGCCGCTGCGCGTGGCGGGCTCTCTCAGGGACATCCATGATCAGCGTCAGCGCGATGCTGAACTCGAGGTGACCCTGACGCGCTTCGAGCTTGCGCGTGAAATGCTCAACGATGGCCTGTGGGACATGGAGGTGATAGCGGGCGATCCGGTCAATGCGCAGAATCCCTTCTGGTGGTCGCCCCAGTTCCGTCGCCTGCTGGGCTTCGAGACAGTCGAGGAATTTCCCGATGTTCTCGACAGCTGGGCGTCCCGTTTGCACCCCGAGGACAAGCAACGCAGCATCCAGGCCTTTGGCGCCCACCTCAATGACCGTAGCGGCAAGACCGGCTTCGATATCACCTACCGTCTGAAATTGAAGGATGGCAGCTACCGCTGGTTCAGGGCCCGGGGTCAGACCCGACGCGCCAACGACGGAACACCGCTGCGCGTAGTGGGCGCCCTGACCGATATCCATGCCACCTATGAGCAGAATGCGCTTCGGGACGCGCAGCAAGCCCAGCATCGCGAGATGGAAGAGAACTTGAAGAACGTCACCGACATCGTCAGCTCGATCCAGGGCATCGCCGCCCAGACCAACCTGCTGGCGCTCAATGCCGCGATCGAAGCGGCACGAGCCGGCGAGGCCGGACGAGGCTTTGCGGTGGTAGCCGACGAGGTTCGGAAGCTGGCTACGCGCACGTCCGAAGCGACGCAGCGGGCGGCCACCATGATTCAACAGTGACGGTGCGCACGTCCTGGCTGCCTGGCCTGAACCGCCAACTGGTGGTGCAGTCAGCTAGAGAGAGTGCTCCAGCTCATCTTTCAGGTTGGCTTATCTGAAGGCTTCAGACTGAATCTGCCCCCGCCCTGCGCGGGGGCTTTTTTTTCCGATATGAAGCCGACCGTTCGCCACGCCAGGGCGCATGACGCCTCCCCTACCGAACACCTCTCCCCTGTCGCAGTCGAATCCGTGCCCACCGGCGTGGCGCTGACATCCGCGCCGGTTCAGACGCCCCAGGTGACGCTGCCTGTCCGGCAATCTCCAACCGTCCCTCAGGCGCCGGGCACCTTTTCGGCGACTACCGTACCGGTAGCCGCTCCACCCTAGGCGAGGGGGGCACCCTCTGAGGGTCAAGTGCGGAATACGTTTCAGCGTTGGCAGCAGGCCTGGCCCTCTAGCGTACAACCCAAGGCCGACGGCACGCCTGACTTGGCGATTACACCTCAGGACAAGGACTCCTCGCAGCCTGAGAGAGCCTTTTAGTTTTCCTGGACATAGGCCTGAAACGCAAAAACCCTCCATTGCGGAGGGTTTCTGGTGAAGATGGTGGGTCGTGTGGGATTCGAACCTACGACCAATTGGTTAAAAGCCAATTGCTTTTGACCCATCACTGCACCCAGGCGCGACGCGCCTCTCAGTGAAAACAAGCGGCCTCTAATGAACCCATTAGAGGCTGCACATTTGAAAACTACATCTGCGATTTCGACCAAGGGCGGTACAGGAAAAACCACCAAGACCGCCAACCTAGGCGCGTTCTGTGCCGATGCAGGGCTCCGCACCCTACTGATTGACCTGGATCCTGTCCAGCCTTCCCTCTCGTCCTACTACGACCTCGTCGAGCCCGCTCCCTGCGGCGTCTTCGAGCTGATCGCCAGCAACGAGACACGTCTCGACCGCATCGTCTCCAAAACGAATATCCAGAATCTTTCGCTGATCTATTCCAACGATCCGCACAACCACCTGATCAACCTCCTCCTGCAGGCGCCTGATGGCCGGCTTCGCCTGGCTCATCTCAAGGACATCTTCCAGGACGACTTCGACCTGGTGCTGATCGATACGCAGGGGGCCCGCACCGTGCTCCTTGAGATGGTCATGCTCGCTTCGGACCTCGCCGTCTCCCCCCTTCCCCCTGAAATGCTATCCGCCCGCGAATTCAACCGCGGCACTCTGCAGATGCTGGACGGACTCCGACCCTATGCCCGCCTTGGGCTGCCGGTACCGCCCATCAAGGCCGTAGTGAACGGTCTGGATCTCACCTCAGACGCGCGCCAGCTTGATGCGACGATCCGGGAGACCTTCCGTGGCCATTCCGATATCCAGGTCATAGATACCGTCATCCCTGATGCAGTTGTCTATTGTGAGTCGGCAACTCATGGGATCCCTGCACACCGCCTGGAATACAGGCAGCCCAGCAACCGTCAGGCACCCGCTGCCTTGCAGGTCATCCGCAACTTAGCCATCGAACTCTTCCCCGAGTGGACTGAGCGCTTCACCGCCATGACCGAGTCGGTCGTACATGCCCTGGTTCGAGAGGGCAAGTGAGATGGCCACTTCCCAAAATCATGATCTGACCCAGGCCACAGGCATCACTGCAGATGTGGTGCTGGAACAGGGAAAGTTCTACGACGCGAAGGATTTTCGCAAGGTGCAGACCGGGCTCTCCAGCGCTGCCCGCGAGCTGCGTGCGCTGACCCAGTACAACAACACGCTCCTCGGCCGCCTCGGTGCACAGCTCTCCCACAAGCAGCGCGAGCTGCTGAGCAACGCTGCAGCCCTACTGGACTCAGTGAAGTACAACGTCGAGCACGCCAAGGAGCGGAAGGCACGAGAAGAGAAGGCTGCCGCCAAGCTTCGTGAGCAGCGCGAGCGACAAGCGAAGCAGCTGGTCACCCAGCACTTCCCGCTGCCAACCACGACAGTCGAGCAGCAGATCGAAGTACTGAAGCTGTACATCACAATCAGGCCAATCACCGATGGCTGGCTGCTGAAAGAAGATGGTCGCCTTCGCGACATGATTCAGTCTCCAGCTCCAAGCTGGACAACCACCAAGAAATGGCGCCTTGACCAGGTAACAAGCCTCATCGCAGACCTGAAATCCTCAGTCGAACATCACCTTGTTTTCGTGGACCAGTCTCCTTCCCAGCGGCTGGAGTCCCTACAGAAGCGAATCACTGAGGTACGGGAGGCAAAACTTTCGAATCCCAGCGCCAAGGAGACCATCAAGGTCTGGACCGAAGCGCTGCTGGAAGTCACACAGGCCTCAGGTCCAGAGACGTCGATGGCCTCCTCTCAAGGGGGGGCCGCCTGATGAACGCCAACAAGCAGAAGATCCTGGAGCGCGTCGCCAAATGCTTCGCGCTGGCCAAGGACGCCGGCGCCGCGCCAAACGAAGCTGAGATCGCGCTGCGTCAAGCACGCAAGCTCATGCAGCAGCACAACCTCATGGACGTTGACGTCCAGGCAGTGCTGGCAAGCGAGGCAGTCGTTGCCACCGGCACCCGCAAAGCACCCGCCCATTGGCTTCACCAGCTCGCACTGGTGTGTGCCCAGGCATTCGATTGTGATCCCTTGGCCTTTCGCGATCAGCGCCTGGGGTGGGCCTTCAAGTTCGTCGGTATCGGTGTCGGGCCTGAGATGGCCAGCTACGCCTATTCCGCGCTCCACCAGCAGCTCCTGGCCGCGCGCAAGGTATTCGTCCGCAGCCAAACTCGCTGCAAGCTGGCCACCAAACGCCGTCGTGGCCAGGTATTCGCCGAAGGCTGGATCGAAGCGGTCAGCGTCAAGGTTCACCAGTTTGCCAGGGGCAAGCCAGATGAGACCCAGCGCGTCATCGATGCCTACCTGGCCGTGCACCATCCGGACCTGACCACCGTAGAGCTTGAGCACCTTGAGGCCAAAGGCCACGACGTGCGAGCGCGCTATCAGGGCTACGAGCTGGGGACTCAAGCTCAGCTCCACCGCGGCGTTGGCCAGCGCCGTGACCAGGTAGCGCTGGGAGGTCGGCCATGAACGTCGTTCAGCTCCTGGAAGCCTCCGACCACGATCACTCCGTGCATGTCTCAGACGCTGAGCGCGTAGCGGCCGGCTTGGTCCCGCCTCATTCTCAAGAGGCCGAGCAGGCCGTCCTGGGCGGACTGATGCTCGACAACAGCACCTGGGACCTGATCGCTGACGTGTTGCTGGAGGAAGACTTCTTCTTCCGGCACCACCAGCTCATATTTCGGCGAATCGCCCTGCTCGCCTCTCAATCGCGGCCCTTCGATGTCGTGACCCTCGCCGAGGTGATGCCCGACGTCGACGAGGTGGGCGGCCTTGCCTATCTGGGGACCTTGGCCAAGGACACCCCCTCGGTGGCCAACATCGTCGCGTACGCGGAGATCGTCGCCCAGCGCGCACATCTGCGCCGCCTGATTCTGCTGGGCTTTGCCAGCAGCCGCGAGGCGTCAGCACCGGGTGCCAATGCCGCCGAAGTGCAGGAACAGACCGAGCAGCGGTTGTTCGCGCTTGGCCAAGACCGCAAGGGCGCCGAGTTCTGCAACGTCACTGCAACGTTGAGCAAGCTGATCGACACCATCGACGAGCGCTTCAACAACCCTATGCCGGTGACGGGTGTTCCTTCAGGTCTTACCGACCTCGATACCCTCACCTCGGGATGGCAGGACACCGACCTGATCATCGTCGGTGCCCGTCCTGCCATGGGCAAGACCGCCTTCTTGCTCAACTGCATCACCAAAGCGCTCCACCATGCGGTTGGCAAATCGGTACAGGTCTACAGCCTGGAGATGCCGGCTGAACAGCTGATGCTCAGGCTTGTGGCGATCATCGGGCACATCGATGCCACGAAGCTCAAGCTTGGGCAGTTGGAGGATGAGGACTGGCCAAAGCTGACCATGGCCGTCAACACCATCAACGGCTTTGGCGATCGCCTGGTCATCGACGACCAGGCTGGCCTGTCCCCCACGATGCTGCGCGCCAGAGCCCGTCGTGCCGCGCGCCGTTTCGGCCCGCCCGCCCTGATCCTGGTCGACTACCTGCAGCTGATGCGCTGCGAAGGCCAAGAGAACCGCGCCAACGAGATCGCCGAGATCTCTCGCTCGCTCAAGGCGCTCGCCAAAGAGATGAAGTGCCCGGTCATCGCGGTCTCCCAACTCAACCGAGGTCTGGAGTCTCGGCCGAACAAGCGCCCTGGCCTTGCCGATCTGCGTGAATCCGGTGCGATCGAGCAGGACGCCGACGTGATCATGTTCCTGTACCGCGACGAGTACTACCACCCGGATACCGAGTTCAAGGGCATTGCTGAGCTGATCGTTGGCAAACACCGCAACGGCGAAGTCGGCACGGTCCGCGCCGCCTTCATTGCCAAGCAGACGCGCTTCGAGAACCTGAGCGCGCAGGCCTGGCAGGAGATGAACGTATGAACCTCCTGACCATTGCACTCGGGTCCGTTACCGATGAGTCGCAACCCTCTTCCCTGCCCTTCCCCTCGATCGTTCGCCGGCGGGAGCCGGCAAGGAGCTGCTCGATGAGCCCGCAAGCTATGTTGTCTGGGGTTACTCACCAGTGCCGCAACTGCGGCCATCACCTCTGCCGCCGTCCCCTTACCGCTGATGAAATTCTGGTCTGCAGCGTCTGCCATTCGCTAGACGTGGAGCCCCTGCAGCTCGTCGATCAGCCAGCACCTGGTCCCTTCCACGACACCACCGTCGTCTTCCGCGTAGCCGGCTCCCGCAACGATGCGGCAGGGCTGATCAAGACCCTGGACCTGCTGTTCAAGGACGATGGTCTGGCCGAGATCGTGGCCATCGAGTCGGGCAACCAGCTCCAGCACCGGGCGGGAGGCCAATGACATGCTCTCCCATCACACCCCGGAACAGGATCTCCCTTCTCATACCGATCGCGAACGTGACCGGCAGAGGCTGGATGCAGCGCTGAACGACTTCCTGGCCAATGGTGGCCAGGTCGTTGAAGTGAAGCCCACCGAGCGCGCCGCCGGCGGTCCCAGCTTCGTCATCAGCGCGCAGCGCGAGGAGCTACGCCAGCTGGCCGAGGCCAAGCCGGCAATCGAAGTTTCCGACGAGGACCTGGTGCGGCTCCTTCGAGCCCGCGCCTTGCTCGGAGACACGCTACGCACCGCGTCCAGGCGCCTACAGCAGCCCCTGGATCGCTGTCATGGCCTTGCCCGGGCGCATCGACTGCCTTTCAAGGTGGGATACGTGAAAGGAGGTAGCCGCACATGACGACGCCCGCCCATGCGCTACGTGGTGCCAACAAGAACCTGCAGGACCTGGTGGCGTTCGCCCTGGATGAGGGCTGGATCGTCGCCCGTACCAAGGGCGGCCACGTCAAGTTCTTGAAAGTCGGCTACTGCCCCATTTTCACGTCTTTCACGCCCAGCGATCGCCGCGCCGGCCTCAATGCCCGCGCCCTGCTGCGCCGTGCCCAGCCTATGAACGAATTGGACCAGACCCTATGACTACCGCAACCAAGCGCAAGCCATCCGTACGGAAATCTGCAACAGAGGATGAGAAGTTCGTCGTCCGCTTTCCCAAGGGACTGCGTCCTCAAATCGCCGAGGCGGCTAAGCAGGCTCATCGGTCGATGAACGCCGAGATCATCAGCCGCATGGGCCGCACGCTCGAGCTCGAGGATGAGGTCTTTCGTCTGCAGCGCGTTATCGACCAGCTGCTGGCCGCCAATGATGAGTCCAGCCGGCCGGCAAGTCGTGCCGCTCAGGAGATCC
The DNA here is from genome assembly GCF_028640935.1 of Pseudomonas sp. SHLD1. NCBI lineage: Bacteria > Pseudomonadati > Pseudomonadota > Gammaproteobacteria > Pseudomonadales > Pseudomonadaceae > Pseudomonas > Pseudomonas sp. SHLD1. The sequence continues at coordinate 54,288 of NZ_JAQZAD010000013.1, read as the reverse complement.
ACGCATGAGCAAGCCCAGCAACGAAGCCGTCACTCAGCGTCTGTTGGCCGGTGGCTTCGCCGGATCGAGCACTCCTGTTGCACGCCTGGCGGATCCGATCAAGGAAACGCCCATGGTCCTAACACTGGATGAGTTGGCGCCTTACAACCGCAACCCCCGAACCACCCGAAACCCGCTGCATGATGAGATCAAGGCGTCCATCCAAGCACGTGGGCTGGATCAGCCACCGCCTGTAACCCGGAGGCCCGGCGAAGATCACTACATCATCCGCACGGGTGGCAACACTCGCCTGGCCATTCTCAATGAGCTATGGAGAGAGACCAGGGATGAGCGTTACTTCCGTATCCATTGCCTGTTCCGCCCCTGGTCCGACCGCGGCGAAATCGTCTCCCTGACCGGTCACCTGGCCGAGAACGATCTGCGCGGCAACCTGATGTTTATCGAGCGCGCCGTCAGCATTGATGCTGCTCGTGAGCTCTATGCCCAAGAAGCGGGCCGAGAGATCTCTCAGAGGGAGCTTGTGAGGAAGCTAGCTGAGGATGGATACCGTATATCCCAGTCCCACATCAGCAAAATGCAGGAGACAATTCGTACCCTGGTGCCCGCGATTCCAGGACTACTCTATTCGGGATTAGGTAAGCCTCAGATTGAGAAGCTACTCAATTTGCGTAGCGCCGCGCTCAAGGCCTGGATCAGCTTCGATGGCCAAGAGGCGGACTTCGAGATCCTCTATCAAGAAGTGCTGAACGGCTTCGACGGACCCACCGATAATTTCGTTTTCGATTCCATCCAAGACGAGCTGATCGGACAGATCCGTAGAGCGTTGAACATCAGCTATGAGGAGGTGCTAAAGGCCATCCTGGATCATCAGGACAGCAGCCGTCGCTCGCAGTTGGTGGGGGTACAGGTGGCCGATGGCCAGATACCCCAGATTCCCGCCTCCGGCAATGCGCTACCTGCCCAGGGCAACATTCCCACCCTGGAACAGCAGCCTGGTACCCCATCCAAGCAGAAGCCACAAGGCGCCTCCCCAGCCACACCAGCGCCACTACCTGAGCGCGTCGGCGGTACCGGAGCGGTCGACGCGACTCCTCCGCAACATACTCCGCCGGATCCCGAACAACTGTCCGAAGACGAGCGCTCAGCTCGCCTGAACGGCCACATCGTGACGCCCGATGGCATCGGTCAGAAGGTACGGGATGTTCAGCGACGCATTGCGGCCGAGCACGGCGAAACGCTACCTGACTTCAACAGCGATGCTCTGCGTGCCATTCCCGTCCAGGCCGGGGGTCTGTATCCCATCTCGGACGTCTGGTACATCGAGCGTAGTAGCGATACTCCGGACGAACTGCGCAAGGTCTTGAGAACGCTCGTCCTAGAAATCGCCCAGCTGTGCGACGTTCCAGGTGAGCTGCTCAAGTCCACCGACTTTGCACTTGGCTTCACGCTTTCTACCCCTCAGTCAGAGCTGACCGCACGCGGAACGACATCCTGGCAATTCCTGCAGTCCTTGACGGGCATGTACAGCTACGTGGTGTCGCGGGACCCAGAAAACGCCGAGGCACTTACGGCAAGCATCGCGGAAGAGAACGCGACATTTACCTTGAACCTGGGCCAGTTGCTTCTTGGCGATCCCCTTTTCGATAGCAAGCCAGCCAGCACCGAAGGCCGCATGACCGATGCAGCCCTAGTGAAGCTGTTTCGGGTGATCCGTCTCGCTCGCCGGCTAATCGAACTCGAGGCTGGGCAGTAGCCCGGTCACCTTCTGGACCTGCATTAGGAAGTCGCATATGTCCACGAAGTACAACCCCCTGAATCAGGCATTGATGGACCAGATCCTCCATCACCTGCGCAATGGCCAGGTCCAGCGCTGCCTGGACATTGGCTTGGACGTTGAGGTCTTAAACCTGCTGCGTCAGCCCCAGGCCCACAGCATTCTGAAAAACGCTCCGGCGCGCTGGTGCAAGATCCAGATCGACCTCGACATGGTCAAGAAGCTCCTGGAGAACTGCGAACGCGATGAGCGTGAAACCCGCCTCGTGCATCGGGCTATCCAGCTGGGCGCCACCAACGGGATGATCAAAGACTTCTTTGGCATGGCGCCCAGCGAGATCAATGTCGTACGTCAGTTGCTGAACGTCCCCGGCCGCCCAGGCCGAGTGGCGGGACTCGATGATACCGACCAGGTCTGGTATCGCTTCCTGGACCTGATGAGTACCCATGAGGTCGACCACATGGACGCGATCGCGCTGCTCGACATCTGCATGCTCATCACCGAAGAGCTCAACGGTCCCTTCGAGTCCATCAAGCACAAGCACGACCAGATCACCCTCGGCCTGATCTGGAATCTTGTCCAGACCTGGCTTAACGAGGGCCTCTATCCACCCAAGATCGCCCGTGCCCCCCTACGGTTGATATCCGATGCCCGCAGAAGACGGGACAGCTATTCCACCGAAGAACAGGCCACGGGCGAGGCCCTTTCCGAGGCGCAAGAACAGGATCAGTCCACTGCCCTCGGGCAGATGGACTTGATCGAGCTGGACTCGGCAGAAGGCGACAACAGGTGAAGACCCCTGCTCCACGCGTCTCCCATCTACTCGGTCGCGCCCTGGACGTTGCAGCATCACACCTGAACGTCCATGTCCAAGCCCAGCGCGACTACAGGCAGAAAACCGGCGAAGACCTACCCAAGGAATTCGCCGGCATCGTTTTCAGTGGTAACCCCCATGAGACCGTCCCACGCCGGCTACTGCTCGATGATCGTCTCTCCCCCCTGGAGCGCAATACCTGGCAGGTGTTTCGCCTGCTGATGAACGGCGATGGCGTCACTGCTTTCCCGACCTACGATCAATTGAGACCCTATCTAGGCAACAATCCAGGCCGTCCCGCTTCACGCGAGACCGTGGCCAAAGCCTTGACCGTGCTGCGCCTGACCCGCTGGTTGAGCCTCGGCCGCCGCGTCCGTGATGCGATCACCGGCCAGGTTCAAGGCAACATCTACATCCTGCACGATGAGCCGGTCGACTATTCCGAAGCCATCCAACTCGATCACGACTTCCTACCCCTCGTGGCCAACGGCCTCGAGCACTCGAATAGCTCCGTCCGCGAGATTGCAGGCATCACCTTTGACGAGATGCTGGTCAGCGAGACCCAGGAGCTGCCTACCCGGGTTGAGGTGTTCAGAGAGCGTTTCCGCGCCCAGGGACTTGAGGATCCTGCCCGTGCTGCGATCCCTCCGGCTGAGTTCGGATTCCGAACTCCGGTCTTGCCGCCCATGAATCACCAGAGTTCGGATTCCGAACTCAGTCAAAAAAGCCCAGATGATCAGCTCCCGCCCCTCAGTTCGGAATCCGAACTCAGCGTAAATCAGGGGGTTTCAGCCTCAGTTCGGAATCCGAACTCATCTAGTACGTATACGAATACAAATACTGATGTATCTAAAAGCTCTGTACTGCGAGAGGAGCAGGACACAGGATTCGCATGGCCCAGTGCCTACCAGCGGATGACGTCCCAGCAGCAGCATCGAGCCCAACAGGCCATAGCAGCTGTTAGCCCCGACCTTCGGCAACCGCTGATCAAGCAATGGGGCGCGCGGTGCGCCTCGGGCGGGGTAGCCAAGCCGCTTGCCTACCTGATGAAGCTCATCCAGAAGGCCCAGACCGGTGACTTCAATGCCGATTGGCAGCCAGCCGTAGTCCAATCAGCCGCTTCGGCCCTACCCGCAGCAGCACCTGCAGCCGCTGCAATTCCACGGTTTGAGCCGGCGCCAATCCAGCCCAGAGCTGTCAGCGATGCTCGAACCGGGAATGACGTCTTCAAAAATCTAAGGGCGATGATGGGCCGGGGACGCAGCGAATGAGCGCAGTCACTTCCCTCCGCATTAGCAGACTCCCAGAGCTGGTGTTTAACAGTTGCTTCGACAACAGCACCTGCTCAACGGAAACCCAGGGTGATTCCAGTGGAATCACCTCAGCTCCGGACCCTCAGGGTGATTCCACTGGAATCACCTTAACAGCGGACCCCCGGGGTGACTCCACTGGAATCACCTTAGCAGCGGACCCCCAGGGTGATTCCACTGGAATCACCTTAGCAGCGGACCCCCAGGGTGATTCCACTGGAATCACCTTAACAGCGGACCCCCAGGGTGATTCCACTGGAATCACCTTAGCAGCGGACCCCCAGGGTGATTCCACTGGAATCACCTCAGCAGCGAACCTTCAGGGTGATTCCACTGGAATCACTTGCTCGACCGAAGCTCAGGATGATGCCACTGGCATCACCCTCGCTATCGCCGTAGGCCTGCAACCTCCGCGCATCCAGATACGGTTATCGGCTGCCCCCCAGCGCCAGTCTCGGCACCCTGCCCGAGCGTCATCTCACAACCCAAGGAATCCTTCTCATGGCTGACACCTTCCAGCTCAACCTGGGCTCGCTCAGATCGAGCGTTAATCTCACCTTGCATACCCATCACGCTTCCCGCCTCTGGTTCGGCCGGCAGCGCTCCGACAACAAGCCCGGCATGATCGGCTTGTCCGGCTTTTCCAACATCATCAACCGCATCTCCGCCGGCGCCGCCAAGGACGATCCCTACTCCGATCTCTTCCTTATCATCATCGAGGACAAGATCGAGGAGTCGGAGCAGCAGCTGACCGCTATCGATGAGCGACTGGACCAGGTCATGGCCATGCTGCCCAAGCAGCTCGACGTGGGAACCAATCTGTCGATCCAGCCGCTCAAGCTGCCGCTGTACCTGAACTCGCCGCTGGCCTTTAAGGGCGTGTACCTGCTCACCCGCTATGACGAGCTGGTGCGCCGGATTCTCCTGGCTGCGCACATCGGCTTGATCGACAACGGCTCCAAGGAGGCCTGGCTGGATGAGGGCGCCGCCGTGCTTCGTCGCCTGTACGGCGTCGGCCAGCGCTACAAGGGCTACAGCGGCGCATCGCGCGACGACATCGCCGCCAACAATGCCCGCGCCACCAACGCCCAGCAGATGTACAGCTTCCTGGAAATGCCCAAGGACGTCTTGGAAGGGACCCGCCGTAGCAAATTCGCCCCGGCGATCCAGCGTCCCGGCGATGCCCCGGCTAGCTCAAGCAATGGCGACGAGGGCTTCGATGGCGACTCCGCCGACGAGGATGAGCATTTGAGCGCTATGACCAGCGTCCAAGCCGTCCCCGAGATAAGTGAGGCCTGATCGCCATGGCACTGCAACAGTCCACTCAAGGTTCCAAAACCGCAGATCTGCAACAGGCCGCCTTCCAGCCCCTGCAACAGGATGTCTTCGCGAACCTGCAACACGCGCCCTTCTACAAAGGGCTTTTAAAACCCTTTAAAGGTAAGGGAGCACTGGACCAGTTAGCCGAGCAGTGCTGTTCCCTTGAAGCCGACCTGAACACTCTGGCCCAGGAGCGGATTCTCGCCCAGGCCCAGCGCTTCCCCTTCACGCTCTTGCCGATCCGGATGACCCACCAGCACACCTCAGCTGGCCCAGTCTTTCTGCGCTGGCAGCAGAGCGGGACACGAAAGATGGGCGTGGCGCTTTGGGCGGACCTGTGCCGCCACGACCTGGTCACCGAAACACTGCTCCAGGACCTGCACGCCATGGAGCTGCAGCGCATTGCTTTGAATATGCAGATCAGCCTGGTCCATGCCATCGGCCGGCAGGCCGCCGAGTGTGCCGAGAAGATGGCCCAGGCCGATGCCGTTTACACCGAACAGCTGCAACAGATCATCCAATCCCGCGGCGAAGACGCCGCATCCCAACAGGAGGCCTGACATGGGCACAGCAGTAGTATGGGAAGGCAACATCGGTTCCGCACCCGAGTACAAGCGGTTCCAGAAGGACAATCAGGATCCGCGGCACCTGCTCCGGCTGAACGTCTATTTCGATAACAACATCCGCCTGCAGGATGGCTCCTACGAGGATCGCGGCGGTTTCTGGGCCAACGTCGAGCTCTGGCACCGCGATGCCGAAAGCTATAGCCGGCTGTATCTGAAAGGTATGCGGGTGCTGGTCGACGGCCGGGCGGTGTTGGATACCTGGAAGGATGGCAACGGCGTCGAGCAGGCCGCGATGAAAGTCCAGGCCAACCGGATTGCGTTCCTGCCTCAACGCATCGAGTCCATCACCATGGGCCAGGGTACTGGGCAGAGTCAGACGCGACAGGTCACGAACGGATCGGCACCCACTCGCGCTCCGGCACCCACCGGGGACGGCTTCGACGACGACATTCCCTATTAGAACTCCTGAAAAATTTTGCGCCCCTGCGGGAAGCTGATGGATAGCTGCACTCACTCAGCGTGATCCTGCAGCACCCATGCTCACCGAAGGGCAGAGAGCCGATAAGTGAGAATAAATCGCAAATAGTGTTGACTAGCGAATGAGAATCTATACTATCAGCTCAGCCGGTCGCGAGATCGGCCGAGATCAAGGGGTCCTGCGGTCGGACCTTGCGGTTATCTCCTCATCAGGCTAATCACGGTTTGGGCCCGGCACTGCCGGGCCTTTTTTTGCCTGCGATTCCGGCTAGCCAGATGCCGCTTCAACGTGGCGCCGCTGAATACGTCGAACCTCCCCTCCGCAACGCCGCTACTCCATACTGCATGTCCCTGAAAGGGCACCCGCCCAGGTAGGTCATAACTCAGCGATATGCTCTGGGACAGTTCAACTAGCGCTTCACGTCTGGGGACCATAAAAAAACCGGCATTTAGCCGGTTCTTTAATACGGTTGATCTTATTGACCTGATGCCCTGGCGGTAAGCTGGGCACCAGTCGATCAAAAGTCCAAGGTAGCGGAAACCTTGAGAGTACGAGGGTCGCCCTGGGTCAGGTAACCGCCAAAGGCGGATTCCCAATAGGCCTTGTTGGCCACATTCTCGACGTTGGCGCGCAAGGTTACTTCCTTTTGCTCGACTTTGAAGCGATAACGGGCTCCGAGGTCGACACGGGTCCAGGCCGGGATGCTCAAGTTGTTGGCGGCATCGGCGTATTGGCCGCCGGTGCGCAGCAATCGGCCGTTAAGCGCCACGCCCTGCAGACCGGGAACATCCCAGTCGGCACCCAAGTTGTACTGGAAGCGCGGCACACCGATGGCGCGGTTGCCGTCGTTATTGCCGTTCTGAGTGCCCTTGAGTTCGGTGTCCATTAGCGTGGCACCGGCCAGCAGACGCAGCCCCAGCAGCGGCTCGCCAAAGACGTTCAGTTCGAGGCCACGGTTTTCCTGTTCGCCGTCGCGGACGAAGATCTGCTGACCGTTGATATAACCATCGGCAGGCTGTTCGATGCGGTAGACGCCAAAGGTGGCTCCGAAGGTGCCCTGGTCGTATTTGATACCGGCCTCGGTTTGCTTGGAGCGGGCAGGCGAGAAAACTTGGCCGACGTTAAGGGCATTGCCGCCGGCGGTAGGCCCCTGCGCCAAGCCTTCGATGCGGTTGGCGTACAGCGAGACCTCATCGGTCAGCTTGTAGACAACGCCATAGATCGGCGTGGTGACGGATTGGTCGTACTTGGAGGTGCGGGGACCGTCGCCATAGGCGTAGCCCTGGACCAGCAGCGATTGGCGGCGAATGCCTACCGTGGTCAGCAGACGATCGTCGAAGAAGCCGAGGGTATCGGAGAGGGCGAGACTCTGATTGGTGGTCTTGCCGGTGGTGCCAGGATCGTTGAGGTCTCCGCCGATAAGGCGGCCGAAGCGGGGATAGGCGACGGACACGGGATGATCCAGATTGCTGGGGGTTCCACCCACCGGGAAGGCGAAGTCGTAAGCGTTTTTCTGCTCCGTCCAGATGCTGGACGCACCCAGGGCGATCTGGTGACTGATCGGGCCAGTCTGCAGGCTGCCATTCAGGCCGGTCATGACAGTGCGGGAGTCGTCGTCATGGGGGATCTTCGAACCGCCGACCGTGATGTTGCCGGCTTGGTCCCGCAGCGTGGCACTGCCATAGGTCCCGTTCTCGCGAGTGTGCTTGCCGCCCATGGCAAGGTAGGCAGTCCAGCTGTCGCTCAGGTCATACTCGCCACGCACCATCCCGAAGGTGTCTTCCAGCTGGGTGTGGGTCCAGGGGGCGTTGTAATTGGTGTCGGACGAGGGTGCATGGGGAAGGCGGGTCAGGCCGCTCCCGAGTAGCAAGCTGTCGCGGCCGCCATTGACCACCTGTTTCTGGTAGCCGAAATCGGTGGAGAGTCGGAAGGTGTCGCCCCGGTAATCCAGGCCGGCGACGAACAGCTTGGATCTCTGGCTTTCGTCGTCGATGGCGGTATCGCCTTCGCGCTGCATCAGGTTGAGGCGGGCGCCGAAGCGGTTGTCGGCACCGAAGCGCTGGCCGAGGTCGAGATGCTGACCGAGGCGGCCATCGCTGGTGTAGTCGACGGTGTAGCTGCGGGTCGGCACGTCCTGGGCACGCTTGGGCTGCAGGTTGACCGCGCCGCCGATGCCCGAGCCAGTGGGCGTCACGCCATTGATGAAGGCGTTGGGGCCCTTGAATACCTCGACCCGCTCCAGGGCCTCGGTGGCGATGATCTGCCGCGGCATGACGCCATAGAGGTTGTTGAAGGAGATGTCGTCGCCCGTCAGCTTGTAGCCGCGGATGACGAAGTTCTGCGACTGGTTGGCATAGCCGCTGTACTGGCGCACCGAGGCGTCGTTGCTCAGCACCTCGCCGATGGTCTGGGCCTGCTGGTCCTGGATCAGCTTGGCGGTGTAGCTGGTGACGCTGAAGGGCACACTCATGTTGTCCTGGTTGCCCAGCACGCCCAGCTTACCTCCAGTCGCCACCTGGCCACCGGTATAGGCGGGCGGCGGAGCGTTCTTGGGCGACTCGGTGGCAGTTACCGTGGTGGAGTCCAGTTGCACGGTGTCGCCGTTGGTTTGCGCCAGGGCAGGCAGGGTGGTGGCGGCGCAAAGCGTGGTGATGGACAGGGCGAGGGGCGAAAGCTGGAAAACAGAGCGCGAGCGAGCCATGACAAGCGAATCCTGTGCTGACGGGTCGAGGGATCGGAGTACCTGCCAGAGAGACAGGATCACGAGTGGGACGCGATCCTATTAGCTTATGATAACCGTTATCGTTAATTCGGATGAACGTTGCACTTACTCCGACTAGCGCTATCGCGATAACTCCTGCCTTTGATAAGCGATCGGAGTGGAAAGGAACATCGCATTCTCGACCAAGTGCCGGTAATCGCTCAGACACGCATTCCGATGTCTGGCGATTTCGACGACCCGCCCTGCTGCTACCGTTTCCGAAAATAGGCCGCCCCAGCATGAAGCTATCGGAAGATAGGACTCACCTAGCGTGGGGCTGTCGTCCGGAGCAAATAGCCAGGCGAAAACCGTGCCGATACCTAAAGGCGCCGAGAGCTCCAAGTCGCACATCGTGCCTTTTCAGCCACCGACTCAACGTATAGGTGAGGAGGAGCCGCGGCACAACGTGAAGCCGCAGACATTGCCTACTCAAAGAAAGTGGATTACGCCTGCTCAAGATGCTCCTTCAGAATGAGGACAGCACATGAATGCTTCCTCATCCTAAGGCAGCTACCGCAAACGACCTGAAAGTTTTGAAAGGTCTTCGGAAACCCCATGTAGGCGTTCGCTGGCACTCTGAGTACGTTGTAGGTCCTCTTCGTTGTGTCGAGCGACCGTGACGATCTCCGCGAGGTTACGAGCGATGTCCTCGGCCACCGAAGTCTGCTCCTCGGCCGCCGTGGCGATCTGCCGGTTCATGTCACGAATGGCTTCCACAGCAAGGGTGATGCTACGCAGCCTTTCGCCAGAAGCCACCACCTGATCGCGTCCGGCACTGCTTTCTGCGGCGCCCGCACGCACCGCTTCAGCCGCTTCGTGGGCGGCGCCCTGCAGCGTCGCGATTAGCTGATGGATCTCGCTGATGGAACTGGCCGTGCGCACAGCCAGGCTACGGACCTCATCGGCCACCACGGCGAAGCCACGCCCGGCATCCCCTGCCCGAGCGGCCTCGATGGCAGCGTTGAGCGCCAGCAGGTTGGTCTGATCGGCGATGCCGCGAATGACCTCCAGCACACTGCCGATACGCTCGCTATCGTGTTCCAGACGGGCGATGACGGCGGCGGTTCGGGTGATCTCAGCATGCATCCGCTCGATGGTGGCGATGGTCTGGGTCATGCTCGTCTCGCCTTCTTGGGCAGCACGATCCGCATCGTTGGCCGCCGTGGCGGCGCTACCAGAGTGGCGGGCCACCTCTTCCGCCGTCGCGCTCATCTCGTGCATGGCGGTGGCTACCTGATCAGTACGCGAAAACTGGTCGCGGATACCCTCGCCGCTGCGCTGGGCGATGGCGCCCAGTTCCTGGGTAGTCGCGTCGAGTGCAGCGGTACCCTGGTGCAATTGGCCAGCCAAATCGACGAAAAAGTCGCGCAGGCGGTTGGCGGCGCGGGCGAGCCGACCCACCTCGTCGCGTCGCGACTCGGTCAGCGGCTGCCCCAAGCGCCCTTCACTGAGCTGGACCAATTGCTCGGTGACCCGTGACAGCGGCCCGACGACACGGCGGTTGACCAACCAGGCGCTGAGTAGGGCGATCAGGGCGGCAAAAGCGAGCATGGCGCCGACCGCCAACAGTACGGTGCGCCGTGCCTCGGCACTCAAGGCCTCGGCCTGGCTGTTGGCGCGTGCGTGCAACTCGGTCACCAGACCGGATAGCTGCTCGCTGGTGGCCCGGTCGATGCCCTTGACCGCGGCATCGCCCTGGGCCGCGGCATAGTCCGCGGCGACATAGGCCGCCAGGCCGCGTCGATAGGCTTCGCCCATTTCCCGGTGGCTCTGGGCGAGCTGCTGCAGGCGCTGACGCAGTTCGGATTCATCGGCCCGCCGCTGCAGCTGTTCTAATGCGGTCTGGACCCGCGCTTCCTCTTCCTGGAATTGCTTCCAATAGCGCTCGCGCTGGTCGGCGGCACCGCCACGCAGCAGCACGTTCTTCCACTCCTGCACCTGAGATTTGAAGGCCAGGTTGGTGGCGTCCACCAGCCGCGCCTCCTCCAGCGGACCGGTAAGGAGTCTTTGATAGCCGTCCAGTTGGCGGGACAGCAGGCCGAAACCTGCCAGGGCAAGTGCCAGCAACAAGATCAGGCCGCCGCCGATGAGCAGCAGCAATTGAGCACGTAGGGAACGAGCGGGATTCATGGAAAGGGACCGAGAGGATGACGCGGGCGGTCACTTCACTACAGATTTATTGCAATAATGTTTCAGCGATGCGAAAGCCTTACCATTCTTTTCGAGCGTCCGCCATACGGTCAGAAACCGCCTACGGAAGGTCGAATTCAAGGCGATTAGCCTGTTTTTCCTAGCCAGGGTTCGCTTTGCCAGCGGATAGAGCGTGTGCAGGTGATTGCGTTAATGGAACTGGCGGGCGAGCTCGACGCGGAGGACCAGGCGCTGCTGTTCTACGAGTACATGGAGACGATCTCGACACTGCAGCAGTGGTGCGCTTGGGCGCGTCACCCTGGCTGGCACTGACAGCCTCGAGAAGCGGCAGAAGGCAATCGATTGCTTCCAGTAGGACGCCGATTACCGGGTCTTCATCGCCATGACGTCAGTGGCCGTCACCGGCAACAATCTGACTGCAGTCAATTACGTGCTCCTCTTGCGATCACTCTGTACGCTGGCGCTGCAAGACCAGACCGAGGACCGGGCCTACCACAATGGGCAGCGGCGCCTGGTGATCATCAAGAAACAGCCGATGGAGAACAGCGTAACTCTCTAGCTATGGCAGACGCTGTGGGACAAGCGGCGGATTGCCAAGAACCGGATCGAGCGCGATGCAAAAAAGCAGGCGCAACACCAACTTGCTTGTGAAAAAAATTACCCTACCCCGACTAGGATCTCGGGGAAGCCAGTTGAGCATGCTTGACCAATACGCTTACGGTTTAAGGACGTTGCACCAACGCCGAAATGTAATCTGCGATCTTGGGACATGTTCGGCTGAGGTAGGCGCGCGCGAACTCGACAACGCCGAGCTCGCCACGCTCAACTAGTATCCGCGTCTACAACTCCACCGGTCCGCGTGGATGATGCAACGGACAGCCGTTGCGCTCGCTGCGAAACTGCGAAGACATCTCGTAGGCCGGTTGCCGCGATCTCATGATGCCGCCAAGGGGGCGATGCGCGGCCAGGCCATGCCAGGGGCTGAACACCATGGCGTCGTCCACCTCGCGCGAGCGCGCCTCGTTCCAGGCCGGTTGCGGCTGGACCTTCAGGCGCGCCACGGTCACATAGGGGGTCAGGTCTTCCGGCCAGACCACTGAGGCATCCTCGATCGGCGTCTGCTCGATGTCTACCCCCAGTTGCACGCGGATCTCCCAGACTCCGCCGTGCTGGGCGAAATGGGCATTGACCGCCTCGCGCAGGCCGTCCGGCTTGCCGTTTACCTCCACCGGGGCATCGGTCAGTGCGGTCAGCTCCGGCGCCACCGGCACCACGCTGAGCTTGGCGAAGTAGGGGCCGTAGAGGAAAGGCGCCATGGTGTAGAATGTCTCGCCGAGCGGATGGGTCTCCGGGTGGCCACCCAGGCTCTTCAGCGTCGGACTCTCGCCGCCAAAGGCTTCCACCACCTTCTCGGTGCCGCGCAGCACCGCTGACGCCACCTTCTTCAGGCCCTCACCGCGGTCGGTGGTCCTGGCCAGCAGCTTGAGCGTCTTGAGAAAGGTCTTGGGATCCGGCGCGGTAAAGGCCGGGGCGTTCTGCATGACGAAATCCTGGGTCATCTGCCCTTCGCTGCCAGGCAGGCGCTCGCCCGGCACGTCGATCAGCTTGAGAGCGAGGCCACGCGGGGTGGAGACGCTGTCGGCCAGGATGTCGCCCGGATTGGTTGAAAATCTGAGCACCGCGGCATAGCTGCGCGGCACGGCGAAGGCCCCCTGGGCATAGGCCGGCGGCAAGCCGCCCAGTACCGTCACCTGGCCGGTGAGCAAACCATGACTCTTGGCATGCACACTGCGTATGGCATGGCCACCATTGGCGTATGTGGTCTCGGTGATATCTCTCATGGCCGCCACCATCTCGCGAATGGTGTCGGCTTCATCATCCGGCACCTGTTCAAAGGCAGGCTGGAACGGCAACGGATGGAAAGCGGTAGGCGTGGTCATCACGGAAATCCTAGGGTGCCGTCATTCGGAGGAGACGGTCAGCCGATAGACCGCTATCGCGCTAACGACGTTCGCCAAGATATTAGTGCTTCGACACAAGGTAGTATCAGCTCAAACGGCTCTGCGCTGATGTATGCCGACGTTCTGCCTAGAACATTAGCGCTCGAATCGTGTCAAGTTACATGAGTCCCTTGCTCCGACTCGAAACTCAAGGCTTCCACCCTGACCTGCCCCCCGCCCTCGCGGGGAATTTTTTTGCTCCCTAACCTCTTTCGCTCTAGATACGGTTATCCCCTGCTTCTCGCTAGCTGTGCTGGCACCGTGGGCCCCATCACGAATTGGGGCCACGCCGCACATGACCTGGAAGCTCTCCACCCTCTCTCCGCTGGCACTCGCCGCCGCTCTCGCTGGCTGCGTTGCACACGAATCCGCCCCACCGGCTACCGGTCCAGACAGCTCGAGAAATCCCGAGTTGCTACAACCCGATCTCTATCCGAAAGGCGCTGCCTCAGAGCCCCAGGTACGCTACGGCCGCTACACATTGGTGAACACGGCGCCGGAGACCGAGCAGCGGGACCTGATGGCCCAGATCATCGACGTGAACATCCCGGCCAACATGAAGCCGACCGTTCGCGACGCCATGCAGTACGTGGTCAATCGCTCCGGCTACAGCCTGTGCGGACCCGATCAAGGTCACGTGAACATCCTCTTCACCCGGCCGCTGCCGGCCGCCCAGTACAAGCTCGGCCCCATGAGCTTGCGCAACACCCTGCAGGTACTGGCCGGGCCGGCCTGGCAGGTGAAGGTCGATGAGGTCATGCGGTCGGTGTGCTTCGTGCTGCGTCCGGGCTATCAGCTGCCCGAGAGCCAGCGCTATGCAGCGGCGCCCGCAGCGCTCGCGCCAGCACCGGTCAGCAAACCAATCGCAGCGCCCGCCAGCACCACTGCTGCGGTTACCGTGGCCACCATCCCGGCAACCAAGCCGCTGGAGACCCACCCGTCACCTGCGAAGGTCGTGGTGCCAAGCGCTTCCGTGCCGAACACCTCCACCCCTGCCGCAGTCAAACCCCTGCCCGCCGGCGCGGCGCTGACATCCGCGCCGGTCCAAACACCTGGGGTGACGCTGCCTGTCCGGCAATCTCCAACCGTCCCCCAGACGCAGGGCACCTCTCTGGCCGCTGCAGCGCCTGTAGCCACGCCCTCTCCTGCACCGGCGGTAGCACCCAGTCACCAGGTGCCGAAGCCCGCCGTGGTTGTCGCGGCCCGGACCACGACAGTCGCCCCCGCCCCCTCCGTTGCCGCACCGGCACCGGCGAAAACCGTCGCGTCCACGCCGGCCGCATACTCCCTGCCCTCCGTGCGCCTGACCGAACCGGCCAGCGTCATCGCCCAGACCTGGGACGCACCGGTCGGCAGCACCCTGCGTCGCAGCGTCGAGGCCTGGGCCAAGCGCGCGGGCTGGCAGGTGGTATGGACGGCTGACGATCTGGACTACCCCATCGAAGCCGCCCTGCACTTCAAGGGCACCTTCGCCGAGGCCATCGCCCAGGTCTTCCCGCTTTACGACAGCGCCCCGCGCTCCTTCATCGTCGACGGCAGCTCCAGCCAGCGCATCGTCCATGTTTCCGAGAGGAAGAAGTCATGAGTCGTCTTTTCCGCCCCAGCCTGCTGGCAACAGCGGTGCTGCTCGCCAGCTGCAGCTCCGTGCAGCGTGTCGACGAAGCCGCCGGGCGCGCCACCCTGCAGGGGCAGGAAGCCTCCAGCTACGCGGCCGTGCTGCGCAACCAGCAGGCCGAGCCCAAGCGCGACACGGTCGTGTTCAGTGACAAGCCGTGGGTCTCCACCCAGCCCCTGGTCGCTCGTCGCGGCTTGCCCACCGCCACCGATTGCGAGTTGGTCTACCGACCCTCCGGTAGCGTTGGCCTTACCGAGATCGCCGGCTACATCACCAGCCAATGTGGCATGCCTGTGCTCATCTCGCCGGATGCTCTGGCACCCAGCGTCTACAGCGGCGGTGCGGGCATGGCCGCCATGGCAGGCGGTAGCCCTGATAGCTTGGCCGGCCTGCTGCCGGTCGGCGTCATCAGCGGCGCCGGTGCCACGGCGGGGGCAACCACCACGCCCCCGGCCGCGTCTCGCCCGCTGGACGCGACGACCCTCGCCAGCATCGGCAAGGTCAGTGGCCTGGCCTACAGCGGCCGGCTCTCCGGCCTGCTGGATGAAGTCACCGCCCGCCTGGGCCTGGCCTGGCGGTACTCGCCGGCCGAGCGCGCCGTGCGGATCAGCTACTACGACACCCGCGTGTTCGACGTCTATGCCTTCGGCGACGACCAGGTCATCGAGAGCACCGTGCGCTCGGGCATGAACACCAGCGCCGGCGTCGGCTCCGGCACCAGCGGCGGCACCGGTGGCTCCAGCAACAGTGGCGTCTCCGGTGAATCCGGCAGCAGCCAGAGCACCACGGTCCGCCTGAAGTCCTCGATCCTGGCCGACATCCAGAACAACGTGAAGGCGATGCTGAGCACCGCGCCTGCAGGTCGCTTGTTCTTGAGCACCTCGACCGGCACCCTGACCGTGACAGACCGCCCCGAGGTCCTGGACCGGGTCCAGGCCTACCTGGACAGCACCAACCGCAGCATCAGTCAGCAGGTGCTGTTCAACGTCAAGGTCTTCGAGGTCACGCTCAACGACACCGATCAGTTGGGCGTCAATTGGGCCGCCGTCTACAGGTCGCTCTCCAACAAGTGGAACCTGTCGCTGGCCAACGTGGTGCCGGGCATCAGCACCAGCGCCATCAGCGGCTCCGTAGGCATCGTCAACACGTCGAGCTCGGCCCTCGCCGGCTCCAACGTCATCATCCAGGCTCTGGCCGAGCAAGGCCGCGTGTCCAACGTGCGCTCGCCCTCGGTCACCACCCTGAATCTGCAACCGGCGCCGCTGCAGATCGGCAACGTGAAGGGCTATGTGGCCGCAAGCTCCACGACCAACACCGCCTCGGTGGGCTCCAGTACGGCGCTCACCCCTGGCACCATCACCAGCGGCTTCAACATGACCCTGCTGCCGCGCGTCATGGATCACGACGAGCTGATGCTGATGATCTCGATCAACATGAGCTCCAAGCCCACCTTCCAGACCTTCACCTCGAACAGCTCGAGCATCCAGGTCCCGGACTACGACGCCAAGTCGCTATCGCCCAAGGTCAAGCTCAAGAGCGGCCAGACCCTGATCCTGTCCGGCTTCGATGAGCTGAGTGAGGACACCAACAAGGTCGGCGTCGGTGAGCCTGGCTTCTTCGGCCTGGGCGGCGGTCGCACCCGCACCTCGACGCACAGCGTCTTGGTGGTGCTGATCACGCCGATCCTGATGGGCTGACCCATGGCCAAGTCCCTGTTTGGTTCGCGCAAGCGAGCAGCAGCTGCCGCACCGGCGGCAGACGGGACCGTCCAGGTCCTGCACTACCACGGCCGCGATTTCGTGACCGGCCTGATCTGGCACCCCCTGGGCAGTCTGACCAAGTACATGAAGGAAGCCCGCGACTATGGTCGCGAGCACCAGATGGACATCGTCGCCATTCGCCACTCGGGCTCGGTAATCCAGGCCGGCTTCGTCGCGCGCAGCGCCGGCGCCATGAAGGGCATGTACTCACTCGCCGCCGCGCTGGCTGGCCAGCTGGGCAATTCGTGGCTTGCGGCCTGGGCCGTGGATCCGGAAGCCGAGCGCTATGCCCTGGTGGCCGTTCACGACGGCGCCGTGGTGCCCGGCAGCGATCGGGTCGGTTCGCGGGAAGAGATCGAGCGCAAGCTGAACCAGCTGCTGGCCCGTAGCCTGGTCTTTGACGAGCTGTATCTGCCGGCGGAGTTTGGCCGCGGTGGCCAGGTCCTGGACATCGAGGCGCTGCTGGCTCCGGCCAACCTCAAGCGCGACTACCGCCTGCGTCAGCTCACCCTGGGCCTATCGACCGGAGAGGCCACCCGGATAGGCCTTATGGCTGTCCTGGTCGTAGGTGGCTTTGCGGGCTGGAAGATCTGGCAGTCCCACAAGCAGGGCGAGGCGCGCGCGGCTCAAGCCCTGATCGCGGCCCAACAGCAAGCCCAGCTGGCCGCCATGAGCAAAGAGACCGGCAAGGTGCAGCCGCTACAGGCCCTGGAGCATCCCTGGGCGAAGCAGATCGCACCAGACACCTTCATCGCCGGCTGCAATGGGGTGATCGACAGCCTGCCACTGGCCATGGCCGGCTGGCGGTTCGACTCGGCGCAGTGCGATGGCGCCCTGGTCTCCAGCGTGTACAAGCGCACGGGGACCAGCTCAGCGCTGGATCTGCTCGCCGTGACTGCCGGCCACTTCGCGGACGACCCGGGCTTCTTCGACGCAGGCAACAGCGCCGCGCTCAAGCGCGACCTGCAGCTGGCCGTGGCCGGCGATGAATCGTTGGCACCTGCCAGCAGTGCGCTGGCCGCCCTGACATCGCACTTCAATCGGCAACAGACCGAGCTGACCGTGCGCGAGCTGCCGGTGACGCCGCCGGCGCCACCTGCTCTGCCGGGCCAGCCCGTTCCGCCCGCACCGCCGCCACCGGACTGGAAGCACTACGAATTCCAGTACCAGAGCCTGCTACCTCCCGCCGTGATGCTCCAGGACCTGGCTCAGCCAGGCCTGCGGCTGCGCGAGATCAAGACCCAACTGCAAGGTGAGCGACTGCTGTGGTCGGTCACAGGAGACCTCTATGTCCAGTGAATCCCTGAAGCAACGCCGCACGCTGGCAGTGCTCGCCTGCCTACTCATTGCACCGGCAGCCTCTTACGCTGCCGAGACGGGCGGGATCAACGTCGGTGAGCTCTCGGCCGTGCAGAGCCAAACGCTGTTCTTCAAGGCTCAGGCTGAGCTGAACCAGGCCAAGGCGAGCGCCGGGCAAGGCAGCACTACCACCCTGCCGGCCTACGCACCGGCCCCTGCTATCGCACCGGTTGCCGCCGCTCATAGCGACCAGGCGCAACGCGCGCCGAGCGCAGCGCCTGAGTACCTGCCGGTGGTGAAGACGCTGTATGGCTCGCCCCGGGATCTGCGCGCTACCTTGCTTTACCCGAACGGCCAGACCGCTGAGGCCCGCATGGGCGGCGGCCTGCTGCCAGGTGGGTACAGCCTGTCTGGGATCTCCCTGCAGGGCGTCGAGCTCAGCCGCGGCGGTCGTCGTTTCCCGCTGGGCTTCGCCGATCAGGCACCGGGCTCGATGCCGGTGGCCAGCCAGCCGCTGCCCGGCGCCGAGTCTGCCCTGCCGGGGGTTCCGGCTGGCCAGCCCACTGCCCTGCAGGAGCCCTGATATGAGCAGCGTCATCCATTCGCTAGAAGACCAGGAGCCCAAGCCCCGGCCTACGCTGGTCACGCCGGAGGAAACCGCCAGGCAGCTGCATGCGGCCGCCACCGGCGCCGATCGTGAGCTGCTGACTGTCGACGGGGGCCGCTGGGCGCTTACGGCTGATCTACGGCAGCTCTGCGCACTGACTGCAGGAGATGAGCTGTACCTGTCTCAGGCTCACCAGACCGACGCCTATGTCCTGGCCTTCATGGATCGCCTGGAGCGAGCTGGCGTCGACTTCACCGTGAAGCTGGTGACGATGAGCGTGATCAAGAGCCTGTATGACGCCGAGCAGCGCACAGGCACCGGCCTGGCAGCCGCCGGCGCCAACAGCACTCAGCGTCAGCTGGAGGTGATCCGCATCATGGGCATCGCCCACCAGCGCGGAGTCTCCGACATCCACTTCCTACTGGGTCACGAGATCACCAAGATTCGCTTCCGCGAACACGGCCGGATGACCAACTACAGCGAGATTCCGACATCGATCGGCTTGGAGCTGTGTTCGGCGCTGTACAACTCCATGTGCGACGTCTCCGAGGAGCATTACCAGCCCGAGACCAAGCAGGATGCCCGCGTCAGCCGCCGCTTCGTCGACCAGCTAGGCCTCTTCGGGGCCCGTGTCGCCACCCGTCCCAAAGCGGACGGCCCGATGATGGTGCTGCGCCTGCTGTACGACGACCAGACCAAACGCAGCGTGGAAGACCTGGGCTTTCTGCCCGAGCACTGTGAATTGCTGCAGCGTGTTCGCACCCTGCCCTATGGGATCAACCTCTTCACCGGTCCCACCGGATCGGGCAAGTCCAAGTCGATGCAGGTCATGATCAACCTCATGGCCGAGGAGTGCCAGGAGACCAAGCACATCCTCACCGTCGAGGATCCGCCTGAGTATCCGATCAACGCCAACCAGACCGCGCTTGGCGCCGACGAAACCTGGGCCGACGCCATCACCAACAGCATGCGTCTGGACCCGGACATCCTCATGTACGGGGAAATGCGTGACCTGGAATCGGCCAAGGCTGCCTATCGCGGCGCCATGACCGGTCACCTGGTGCTGTCCACCCTGCACACCAACAACGCCATCGCCAGCCTGCAGCGCCTGGTCGACCTTGGTGTGGATCAGAGCCTCGCGACCGACCCCGCGCTGACCACCGGCATCATCAACCAGTCCCTGGTGCCCGTGCTCTGCCCGCACTGCCGGATCCCCCTGAGCTCGCCGGCCTCGCGCGGCAGGATCGACAGCGCCTTGTTCGAGCGTCTGGCCAGCCTGATTCCGCTCAAGAACGTCCACCTGCTGGGCGATGGCTGCGACCACTGCCGCGGCCTGGGCATCGTCACCCGTACGGTGGTCGCCGAGATCCTGCTGCCGACCCACCGTTTCATGCAGGTCTTCCGCGACGAGGGCGCCTCCGAGGCCCGCAACTACTGGGTCAAGGAGCTAGGGGGCGTCACCAAGCTGCGCCATACCCTGATGAAAATTGCCGAGGGCCTGGTCGATCCGGTCATGGCGGAGAAGGTCGTGGGCCCCCTGGACAATGACCGCTACGTGCTCGAGCACGCTGCCGGCGAGGACGCTGATCATGCTGGCTAAAATCCTGGACGCCTTCAGCAGCTTCAGCGATACCTGGCACGCCAAGCAATTTGGCGCCAAGGAGCGGATTCAGTGCTACGAAAGCCTAGTAGCGCTGCTGGAGAACGGCATCAATCTGGACCAGGCGCTGGAGCGCGTGGGCGCCATCTACCGGGAGAAGTCACGCAAGGCGCGCCATCCGATCGCCCTGGCCTGCCAAGGGATCGGCAAAGGCGTGCGCAACGGCCAGTCGTTGGCCGAGGCCTGCGAGGGGTGGATGCCCTATCAGGAGCGCGCCGTGGTCGGCGCTGGCGAGCGCTCGGGCAACCTGATCCAGGCCTTCCACGACGCCGTACGGATGATCGAGGCCAGCCAGCGCATGCGCTCGCTGATCCTGGGCGCGGCCTTCTACCCCGTCATCACCTGGGCGCTGATGGCCTACCTGCTGCACGTCATCGCTGCGCGGGTCATCCCGGCAATGAAGCGGGCATCCGATCCTGAAAACTGGTCCGGTGCCTCCGCGTTGCTCTATCACCTGGCCACCTACGTCAACGACTGGGGCCTGCTGACGCTGATCGTCGCGGTGGTCGTCATCGTACTCAGCCTGGTGAGCTTGCCCTATCTGACCGGCCCGCTGCGCCGGCCGCTGGAAGTGCTGCCGCCCTGGTCGATCTACAAGTCCCTGCACGGCTCGACCTTCCTGCTCAACATGGCCGTCATGCTGCGCTCGAACATCAACCAGCTCGAGGCGCTGGAGATCCTGATGAAGGGCGCCAACCCCTGGCTGCGCGAGCGCCTGGTGGCGGCGCATTACGGCGTCCGTCAAGGCAAGAACTTCGGCGTCGCCCTGCAGCTGGCCGGGCATGGTTTTCCTGACCCGATGGCCATCCAGTTCCTGGTCGCGCTCTCGACCACCGGCAGCTTCGCCACCGCGATCCACCGCTACAGCCTGCGCTGGCTGGAGACCTCGCTCAAGCAGGTCGCCGGCATGACCAAGTCCCTCAGCACCGTCTCCACCATCCTGATTGGCTGCCTGATGATCCTCGTGATGATCGGGACCTACAGCCTGACCGGTAGCGCTACGGCCGCACATTGACCCCTTTCATCCACCCCGAGGTTATCGCCATGCAGTACCCCGAACCCTCCGCTGTCTGCATCACCCGTTCTACGTCTACCCGCCGCCGGCAAGCCGGCTACATGTCCATCGAGATGATGTTCGTCCTCCTGGTGGCGCTGATCGGCGTGGGCTACGCCTTGTTCAACGGCAGCGCCCTGATGGGCACCTCCGATGTGGGCAACGAACAGGGCAACATCGGCCAGCTGATCGCCAACACCCGCAAGCTCAAAGGAATGTCCGGCTACGGGGCCTCCAGTACTAACCTGGTTCCGCAGCTGATCGCCGTCAAAGGCGTACCCAATATGTCGATCTCCAGTGGCGCGCTGTACAACGCCTGGGGCGGGTCGGTCACGGTCGTCAGCAACGGCATGACCTTCACCGTAACCGAGAACGGTCTGCCGCAGGACGCCTGCATCAGCCTGGCCAGCAAGATGAGCCGGGGCTCCAAGGCCACCACTGCGATCAACAGCGGCACCGCCATCACCGGCGAGGTCGACTCCGCCGCCGCCACCTCGGGCTGCAGCAAGGACACGGGCAACACCCTCGCCTGGACCGTGTACTGAGTGGTCCATGAGTCTGATCAGCGAGGCGCAGTTCGTGGATCTCTACCTGGGCAAGTCCTTCAGTGACGTGAAGGGCCTGGCCGGCGCGGCAGCCCTGCGCGTCGAGGCGCCTGCCAGCTGGGTCGAGGAGCTGCAGGCGCTGCGCGAGCGCTGCCTGCAGCGCTTCGCCCAGGACCACCAGCCGGAGTTTTCGGTGCTCGAGGACAACGTGGTCCTGCGGGTGACGCAGATCCCCGATGCCTACGGCGACAGCGTCTTCGTGCTGCGCAAGTCCAATGCCTGCCTCCGCGCCTTCCCCATGCTCGGCTATGCCAACGAGGTGGTCGAGGCGCTCCTGGCCCCGACCACCCGGGGCCTGGTGCTGTTCTGCGGCGAGATGAGTACCGGCAAGACCAGCAGCGCGGCGTCGCTGCTGGCTGCAAGGCTTGCGCGGCACGGCGGCTTCGCGCTGGCCGTCGAGGATCCGCCGGAAACGGCGCTTCACGGCACGCACGGCGCCGGGCGTTGCATCCAGATTCCAGTGACCCGCCAGCAGGGCTACGAGGAGGCACTGATACGCGCCCTGCGTACCGGGGCCGACCTCCTGCTGATCGGCGAGATCCGCGACACCCCCACGGCGGCCCAGGCGGTACGCGCGAGCATCAGCGGCCACTTCATCATCGCCACCCTGCACGCCGGCTCCATCGCCCAGGCGGTGGAGCGCATCGCGGAACTGGCAGAGCCTGAGATCCCCAATGCCCGAGCGATCCTCGCCCAGGGCTTGGTGGCCGTCATGGTGCAGGCGTTGGGTACCCAGGGTGGCATCTCGACGCTCAAGGTCCGCAGCCTGCTGCTGACCGCCGATGAAGGCCCCGCCATCCGCGAAAAGATCCGCACCAACCGCATCCAGCAGCTCGACCAGGAAGCCGAGCAGCAATCTCAGAGGAGTTACTGGACATGATGATCCGCTCGCGTGGCTTCATCGCCGTGGAAATGCTGTTCGGGCTGGTCGCGCTGGCCCTGATGACCACCATGGGCATCGAGCTCATGGCCAAGCGGATGGACTCGCAGAACTACCAGATCGCCGCCCAGCAGCAACAGCAGGTGGCCGACGCCGCGGCGAAGTACCTGAAGGACAACTTCACGGCGGTGTCAGCCTCGGCCGGCGCGACCACGCCGGCGCAGATCACCGTGGCCATGCTGCGCAACACCAATTACCTCCCTACGGGGTTCGCCGACACCAACGTCTTCGGCCAGACCTTTGTCGTCCTGGCGCGCAAGCCAGCAGCGAACCAGCTCGAATCCCTGGTGCTGACCCAGGGCGGCCAGACGCTGGACGAGATCGGCGCCCGGGAGCTCGCCGAGAACCTCGGCGCCCCGGGCGGCTTCATCGCCAACGACACAACAGGGGTGGTCCAGGGCATTCGAGGAGGCTGGCAGGTAGCCCTGTCCAACTACGGCACCAGCCCCGGCGCCGGGCACGTGGCCAGCGCGCTGTTCCTCCAGGACGGCACCCTGGCCAACGACTACCTCTACCGCAACGCCATGCCCAACCATCCCGAGCTCAACCGGATGAACACCGCCCTAGACATGGGCACCCAGGACATCGTCAATGCCGGTGCCATTACGGCGTCCAAGGACATCAAGACCACTGGTGACATCTACGGCAAGAACATCACCGCCTCGGCCAAGCTCACGGCTGACAACGCCGAGATCACCAACGACGCGCGGATCGGCGGCTGGATCAGGACGAAGGAAAACGGTGGCTGGTACAGCGAGAAATGGGGCGGTGGTTGGTACATGAGCGACTCGAACTTCGTTCGGGCCTATGGCGACAAGAGCGTCTACACCGCGGGGCAGATTCGGGGCGGCACCCTAGCCTCTGATGGTCGAACTCAAGTGGGGGAATACCTGCTGCTGGGACAGGCGGCAACGGAAGGCGCGAGCTGCCAGACCTCGGGCCTGCTCGCCCGCGACGCTGCCGGCTTCAGTCTGGCCTGCCAGAACGGCGTGTGGGTACGTCCGGTGCGCTGGTACAACCAGGCCGTGTCCGCCGGCGGGACCTGTACGAGCACAGGGGGCGGCTCCCTCGCCTTCGATGCCCAGCGGGTGCTCTATGTCTGCAAGTAGGCGGATCACGAACGCCTGGGCTGCTGGGCTGACGCTTCTGGTGTGGGCAGGCTTTGCCACAGCAGAAGTGTGGACCGAGGTGCCGAGTGCGCCTAGCTCGGGCGGTGGCCTGACCTGGCAGAAGGTCACCTGCGACGAGGGCACCGGCTGGCAGCCTTGCAGGATCCCGCCGACGCCACCGCCACCCCCGCCGCCGCCGGGACCATCGCCTGGCGACTCATTCCCTTTGACGGCAATGATTTGCGGTGCCGGTGATCCTGGTTATTACAACGTCTCGCAAGTACCTGATACTTATAGAGGCCAATTAATTGGCACTTATACAAACTTCGGGCGTGCGCGCCGGTGTCCTGACGTAGGCGGCTATAACTATTGGCTTGGCGAGTTACAAGGAAAGTCCACATCCGTTGGCTACGCTTATGCATGGCGATCGATGCAACCTGTCATTGCTAACGCGGCACAACAAAACGACGAAGGTGGCCAAGGTGGTATAGACCGGGCAAACAATGAATGCCAAAATGCTGCTAACGGCCGCTACGGCTCAGGTGTTAGGGCCACCTACATTGTGGGCTCCGGAAAGTATTGCCAAGTTCAGTGAGTTAATAGGAAGCAGTCATGAACTCAGTAGAAGCACGCTCTAACATCGGATATGCGTACGACCGATATCTCTCATCCTATCCGCAGCTCAAATCGTCGATTCTCGAAAGCTTTGATGAGATCTTGCCTTTGCAGGGATTTGAAAAAGCATATGCCCTTTGCATGCAGGCAGTAATTTATGACCTTGCTGCTTACGCCAAGATCTTTCCTGGCTACTTCCCTTCTATGGCGGACGTCGCAGACCCTACAAATTTCGTCAACTCAATTCCCGCCAACTTGATTGTTGATGCATTGTATCCTTCGGCAACAGCACAAACGAAGACAGACCTGGTCAATCAAATCAATTCTGGGTCGCTTAGCCGCACCGATTTCACCACTGGGCTAGTTGCTACAGAACAGAAGACTCCAGCTCCAACAATCGATCAGATCAAACAGAACATCCCTCACTTCGACGGATCGGGCCTGCCCTCGGCCAGCCTGAGCTTCTCTGGCATTACAACTGAACAAGCCGACTTCCTGGTAGGCGTCTATGTTGCATCGTTCAGCCGCGCTCCGGACTTCGCCGGCCTGAACTACTGGGCGCATGACCTGGCGGCGCTGTCCTCCAAAGGACTGAGCAATACCGCTGCGATCCAAGAGATCACCGCCACCATGTATACCGCCGGCTCGCAGAATGGCGAGAAGGGCAGCAGCATGAGCAACAGCGCCTACGTCGACTACCTCTACAACAACGTCTTGGGCCGTGGGCCTGACGCTGCTGGGCAGTCCTGGTGGGTGAACGACCTGAACAACGGCTCGCCCAGGGACAACTTCCTGGCCACCTACCTGCAGGCAGCGCTGGAGCATCAGAGCGATGCCACCTATGTCCAGGCCCGGATCTCGGTAGCCAAGTACGCCGCCCAGCTCAACCGGGATGGCGGCAGCGTCGATCTGTCGGGCGTCTTGAGCGGCGTCACCAATGCCAGCAACGCGCTCACCAAGATCGAAGCCCTGCAGGCAGCCATGCCTAAGGCCGCCGAGATCGACACGATCACCCTGACTGGCGTCACCGCTGACCACGCTGTGGCCTACGCCTAGGCTGCGACGACGGGCCATGTCCAGCATGGCCCGCTTCTGGAGCTCCGATGAACTTCACCTGGCTGCTGGCCTTCCTGGCTCTCACCGGCTCCGCCTCGCTCTTCTACCTGCAGGACAACGCTGAGCAAACTCAGGCCCGCGCTGACGTCTCGGCGATCGCCTACAACCTCCTCACCTATCGCAATGCCCTGGCCGAGTACGCGCACTCCAATCCGACCGTCACCGGCGCGCCGGCCGATTCTGTCCTGGCACTGCCTACCTGGTACCGCAAGCTGCCGAACGTCTCCGGCTATGTGAACGCCGGCCAGAGCTTCACCTACTACCCCACGCCGCCCAATGGCCTGGTCAGCAAGATGGTCGACCTGACCCAGTCTCAAGCTATCGGCACGGTAGTAGCCAGCACACTGCAGAGTCCCATCAGCGGCAACATGGGTGTCGTAGTCCCCCCAACCATTCCCAACGGCTCAGCACTCGCCTATCAGTAGCGACTTCGCCCAACCGTTCCTGAGCCAGATGCGGTTCCGCGCTGACGTCTCATGCTGCTCCAGGCACGGTTCCCCTGTAGGCCACTCGGCCATCTACAGGGGAATCCCATGCGTGTGTTTTTGTGCGAGAAGCCCAGCCAGGGCAAGGACATTGCCCGGGTGCTCGGCGCCACTGGGCGCGGTGAGGGCTGCATTCGCGGTCAGGGTGTGGTGGTGACCTGGGGGATCGGCCATCTCCTGGAACAGGCGCCACCCGAGGCCTACGATCCGCAGCTCAAAGCCTGGTCCCTGGAAGCGCTGCCGATCCTGCCTGCGAACTGGAAGGTCGAGATCAAGCCCAAGACCAGCAGCCAGTTCAAGGCGGTCAAGGCGGTGCTCAAGGAAGCGACCGAACTGGTCATCGCCACCGACGCCGATCGCGAGGGCGAGATGATCGCCCGCGAACTGCTGGAGCACTGCGGCTACCGCGGCCCCGTCCAGCGACTGTGGCTCTCGGCGCTCAACGACGCCTCGATCCGCCAGGCCCTGGCGAGCCTCAAGCCCGGGGCCGAAACCTTCTCCATGTATCACTCGGCGCTGGCTCGCTCCCGGGCAGACTGGCTGATCGGCATGAACTTCACCCGGCTGTTCACCCTCCTCGGCCGCCAGGCCGGCTACAGCGGGGTGCTGTCGGTAGGACGGGTGCAGACGCCTACGCTGCGCCTGGTAGTCGACCGTGATCGGGAGATCGCCCACTTCGTCCCGGTGCCGTTCTGGAGCCTGGACGTACTGCTGGCCGCCAACGGCCAGGCCTTCACCGCCCAATGGCGACCTGCCCGCGACATCACCGATGACGAGGGGCGCTGCCTGGACCAGCGCCATGCCCAGGCTGCGCAGGCACGCCTCACTGCGGGATCTACCGCCATTGCGGTGTCGGTCGAGACCGAGCGGGTCAAGGAGGTGGCACCCCTGCCCTTCGACCTGGGCACGCTGCAGGAGATCTGCTCGAAGAAGCTCGGCCTCGGAGCTCAGGAGACTCTGAACGTCGCGCAGGCGCTGTATGAGACGCACAAGGCGACGACCTACCCAAGGACCGACTGCGGCTACTTGCCCACCAGCATGCTGCCGGAGGTGCCCGCCGTGCTCGAGGCCATCCGGCGCACGGACCCGTCCATTGCCTCAGCGCTGGCCAGCATCGATCCGGCGCAGCGCTCGCGTGCCTGGAACGACGCCAAGATCACCGCGCACCACGGCATCATTCCGACGCTGGAGCCCGCCAACCTGGCGGCAATGAGCGACAAGGAACGTGCTGTCTACAGCCTGATCCGCGCGCACTACCTCGCCCAGTTCATGCCCCACCACGAGTTCGACCGGACGGTGGCGGATTTCGACTGCAACCAGGTGGCGTTGCGGGCGGTGGGCAAGCGGATCGTCGTGCCTGGCTGGAAAACGCTGTTCCAGGCCGCCCCTGCAGCTGAGGAGGATGAGGACAGCAAGGAGAAGGACCGCTCGCAGATCCTGCCGCCGCTGCAGAACGCCTCCCGCGCCAAAGTGCAGCAGGCTCAGCTCAAGGCGCAGCAGACGCAACCACCCAAGCCCTACACCGAAGGCGATCTCATCAAGGCGATGAAGACCGTGGCCAAGTTGGTGACCGACCCGCGCCTGGCCGCCAAGCTCAAGGAAACCACCGGCATCGGCACCGAGGCCACCCGGGCCAGCATCATCCAGGGGCTGATCGATCGTCAGTTCCTGCTCAAGAAGGGCAAGGCAGTGCGGGCATCCGACGCCGGCGTCTCGTTGATCGCCGCGGTGCCCCCGGCAGTGGCCGACCCGGGCACTACCGCTATCTGGGAGCAGGCCCTGGACATGATCGAGGCCGGCACCATGCAGCTGGATGACTTCATCGCTAAGCAAGGCGCCTGGATCGGCAAGCTGGTCGCCCAATACCGCCAGACCACACTGCAAATCAAGGTCCCGGAGGGTCCGTCCTGCCCGCTCTGCCAGGGCAAGATGGCGCAGCGAAAGGGTAAGAGCGGCGACTTCTGGTCCTGCCTGCGCTACCCCGATTGCAAGGGCCTGGTGAACATCGAAACGTCAAAAGGGAAAGGCAAGGGCGGCCCAGGAAAAGCCAAGCGCAGCAGCGCTTCCACGTAGGCTCGAGGCCGGCGGGAGCTTTCTTGCCTTTGTCACGGTAACAGCCCCATAATGCAAGCGTTCCACCCCGCTCGCGCACTGGCGGTCATCAGTGGCAACCCCGGAGTTTCTCGACCTGGTCCTGAAGCTCCACCCCCAAGAGCACGCTAAGCATCGGGTAGGGCGTGTAGATCTTTGCGTGATGCTCTCCCTGTGTCTCCCTGCTCCGCAGCTGACACGCAGCCGTCTAACTTCGTGATAAGCGGGTTTACAGGCACATAGGGCTCACAGAAGGTTCGGTGCACACTGTACTTCGGGCCAACCTGGTGTGTTGGCCCACACTGTTCCTCTCCTTCAGCTGCATTCGAAGGGTAGCCTGGTCCTCTCGGCATTGCCTGGTGGACGAGGCTACCCCTCGGGTAGCCCTCCTCTCTGCCGGTGCCCGCCGGCGCAAAAATGGGATCCCTTTGTGCGCGGATGCGTGCCTTGCGATTACTGGCCCTAGCCACGATAACGGGTCGGGTGAATGCGACGATCATCAGGACGGTAGGTCAATGCCCAGGGACCACCAGTGCCGATGCTCACGCTCACAGGTGGCATCTTTCTCT
This sequence comes from Pseudomonas sp. SHLD1, assembly GCF_028640935.1. Classification (NCBI taxonomy): domain Bacteria; kingdom Pseudomonadati; phylum Pseudomonadota; class Gammaproteobacteria; order Pseudomonadales; family Pseudomonadaceae; genus Pseudomonas; species Pseudomonas sp. SHLD1. The sequence goes on along the minus strand of NZ_JAQZAD010000013.1, from coordinate 25,589 downwards.
TGAGCTCCACTAGCCTCACCCTCGCCAAGGCGCCTTGCTGCTAGACCCAGCGCTGCGCCTGGCGCGTTTCTCCTACTATCCCCTTCCTCGCTCCACCGTCGCTTCCGTTCCCGCCCTGCTCTGCCCTCCTTCCGCTTGACAGCCCTATCCGCCGCCTCCGATGATTGCCCCATGTTCCGCTGACGTCGTCAGCAACATGCCCAGGCAGCTCTGGATCTCAAGACTGCAACGTGGCCACCCACGTCGATCCGAACCCATAGTTCGCCAAGCTTCCGGAGGCGCGAACGGTTGACCGGTTCTACCGGTTGATGGAGGCACCTCACACATCTGCTCTACCTACCCAGCGGGGACACACTCCCCCGCCCGGGATCAGTGTTTCTCCGCATTACTCACCTGCAGGAGAAACACCATGACCACCCCTACCCTGAGCTACCGCTTTGGCGAATCCGTCGGTACTGCCCTGCGTGAAATCATTCGCTCCGTGCGTAATGCCCAAGCCCAGGCACGTGCTGCGCGTCCGTCCATAGCACCGGCTGAACGTCGTGTAGTCGAGTTTCCGCAACCGATCGTATCGGCTGCGGTGCTCGATGAGATGGATCACGTGCCGGCGCTCGTTCGCCGCAACGCGATCGACCTCAACACCTGGTTCAAGCAAAACACCCAGGAAGCCCAGCCTGAAAAGCCAAAGCGCGAGCGCAAGCCGCGCAAACCCAAGGCTGCCGCCTCTGTCACTGAGCCCGTCCAGTCGCCAGCGCCCCGCGCGTTGCGTCCGGGCTCATTGGACCAGCTGATCGCCCCGTTCGACCCTGAGGTCGCGATGGCCAGCTGATTCACACCTCACCCCCCCTGTCGGGAAACCTCCCGTCAGGGCGGTTTTCCTGACTTCATCCCCTTGATCAAGGAAAACCATGACCTCAAAGAAACTGGCTGCGGCCGCTGAAGACCTTCGCAAGATCGGCACTACCTCGGTAGCCGCTGGTCTAGTGGGTGTCTTCCTGAGCGATCATCGGCTGCTAACGGCTTACGCCATAGCGGCAGGTGTTATAATCTGGCTCGTAGGCATCTACTTCACCTCGGAGGAATGACATGAGTCAGACCGCCTTTGGGATCACCATGTTGTCAGTGCTGCTGGTCGTCTGTGTTGGCACACCTGTCTGGCTAGACTGGCCCAACGTCAAACACAAGGCATTGAAGCTGATCCGCTCGCATTGATGCACCGCTCTACCAAAGCCCTCCTCTGGAGGGCTTTTTCATTTCAGGGGTATTGACAAGCGATACGGCCCTGAACATTCTGAGGGTGTATGCCGCTGACGTTGTCAGCAACATGCCCCAGGCAGTTTCGGATCTCACGACTGCGATGCGCTCCAAGCGCATTGATCCAAACCCAAGTTCGCTAAGCATTCGGTAGCGCGAACGATTGACCGGCACCCCCGGTTGATGAATGCACCTTCCACCCACCCTCGACGGGACTACCCGTCAGGGCCGGTCTCCGTCAAAACCTGGAGACCTTCTATGAGAAGCGGTTTAGCGTTGTACCAGGCATTGCGTTCCATCGATGTCTCGGAAGACAAAGCAACTGCTGTTGTCGATGCTCTGGAGACTGAAATGCAAACCCAGCTGGCTACCAAAGCTGATCTGGCACAGCTCAAGTCCGAGCTCGAACTCAAGCTCACCATCCGCATGGGCGTCATGCTCTCGGCCGCTGTTGGCGTCATGCTGACCGCGTTCAAGTTCATGCACTGACCTGGCACCACCCTTTCTGGCTACACCCACCCACGCGGGGAATACTCTTCCCCTCCCGGGCAAGGTGTTCTCCGTTTTCACCTATTGAAACTGGAGATACACCATGAGCAACCAAGCCAACGAAAGCCAATACTTCGACCTGCACACCACCGGTATCGGTTACCTCAACCGCATCCGCGAAGTGAAACCCAAAGGCAGAGGCGCCAAGCCGTTTTTGGCCGTCACCGTAGCAGCTCTGTGCGGCAGCAAAGAAGCGGTGGAATACCGCTACATCGACTGCAATGTCGTCGGCACCGAAGCTGAAAAGCTGGTTCGTCGTTGCATTGAAGCCGTCAACGCTGAGAAGAAGGTCCTCGTGTCCTTCCGCATCGGTGATTGCTGGGCTGATCCCTTCACCTACTCTTCCGGACCGAAGCAGGGACAACACGGCGCAAGCCTGAAAGGTCGCCTCCTGTACATCGGCTGGATCAAAGTGGAAGGTGAGTTCGTCTACGAAGCCAAACCGCGCGACGCAGCCCCGGCTGAGCAGCAAGGTACGGATCAAGGGGATGACAGCGACCAATCGGCCGCTTGATTCACCCAGTTCTTCCAGGCGCCCACCGGGCGCCCCTGCTCTACCCAGGCTTTGCCACCTTTCTCTTCGCACACCCATCCGGGGGCACCATCCCCGGACCGGGGCATGGTGATCTCCATTAGCTGAATTTTGGAGCCCATCATGCAAGTCATCGTCACCATCAAGTCCGAGCTGCCCGCCCTGCCCATCGTTGCCGAAGTCTCCTATGACGACGTCACCGAAGAGCTGCTGAGCAGCGACCTGTTCTGCGACAACGCCTGGTTTCTGTTCGAGATGAACGCCACCAGCGCTGACCGCGTCCAGGCCTGACTGACCACACCCTATAGGCGCCCTCGGGCGCCTTTGTCTTTTGGAGGCCCTATGGCTACCGATACCGTACCTGCTCACAGCAAGTTCGACCTCGACGATGCCGGTCACAACTACCCATTGCAGGTCCTGCAGTCCCGCCGCGGTTTCTACCTCGGCACCGTGGACGATGAGGGCATGCCCTTCAGTCGCGAGTCGAGCGAATACTTCCGCAGCCACAAGGCCGCAGAAAGCGCACTTAACTCAGGCAAGTGGACTCGGCATTCGCTGGGCATCTGACGAACTGAAATCTACCCTTAAGGGATTCATCATCCCGTGAGGGCATGATGAATCCCAGGACGTTGGAGGCATCATGGATTTGATTATTCAACACTTCGAAGGCCAGGCTTTCGTCAGCAACCCGTACGCACCTGGTACGTCTCTTCGCCAAGACCTTTTCGAGCGGCAATTCACCATTACCCTGCACGGGTCGATGGAGCGCTTCGAAGACTCCGGTCGTGGCACCTTCCACATCGATGGCTACGTCCAGCTCGGCCAGTGCGGCCTGCTCGATGACATCCTGCCCATCGCCTTGGAGGCAGTCCGACAAGACCGCTATCCAACACCTGCAGCAGCGCTCGACTTCTACCCGAAACGGATCTCCGTTTCCGATCGCCATGGCCACCTGGTCATGGTGGGCAAGGTAGATCGTGAAAGCCGCCGCATCGACTGGATTGACCCCTGCCGTACGGCCGAGGAAGAGAAGGTGGTGCTGGCTCAGATCCAGCTGTTGCGATCGCGCTCTGCGTTCCAACACGGCTGGGACAACTTCAGTACCTCTCGACTGCTAGACACCGACGCTGACCTACTCAAGGGCCGGCTGGTCCACAAAGCTTGGCGGCCGCACGTCCGTGCACTGCTAAGCGCCTGATCTCACCCTCCCACCCGGGGACACCGTCCCCTGGGGGCGGCTGTCTGCCAATATCAGGATCTTCGCTATGCCTCACCATCTGATTGTCGGCAACGCCATTCACAGCAGTGCAGCAAGCCTCCGGGAAGCCCAGACAGGCCTCTCGACGCTTCGCGCCCAGGGACTCAAGCCGCGGTTGTTTTTCTCCCTGTCGTTCGATTCGTTCGGCAGCGAGCTGGACGATGACGGTCGCCCGCTGCACCTCTACATCCTGATGTCCACGGATGAGTTCGAGTCCTACCTGACCCGCTTCGAGCGGATTCGCCTCCTGACCGACCCTGAGCACGCTGCGCCGCCGTTACGGGTCGTGGATGTCCGGGGAGTACTTGAGGGACGCGACTACTACATCGCCGAGCTGCTTTACCCCGGCTTCGCTGAGGAGCCCGAGATTCGTGTTCAGACCCTTCTGATGCGAGCTACCCAAGGGCTTGTTGACCTGCAGGACCTGCTGCACATCTAGCTTCACTTTTATCCACCTACCCAGAGGGGCTGACCCTCTGGGCCGCTCCTCGTCCGAGGAGTCTTCAATGAACAATTCGTCCACATCCACCGCCCAGGCGGTAACCGAACACCACGGCCTGGTAGCCGTCCTGACCGATCTACAACGCCAAGGATGGCGTGCCACTGAACTGTGGGATGGCGAGGCCTGGGAGCCTATCCATGCCATCTGGTCCGCTGAGGAGATCGCCAAGCACGCGGCGGAAACCGACTTGGCCAAGCTGCGCTTCCTATCAGAAAGCACCGCTGGCCACGAAGGTGTGATGCTGCTGGTATGGGGGAACAGCCCTATCGAGCTGATCGCAGACATGACCATAGCCAACGGCTTCGGTGAAGCCGTCGAGCTGGCCCAGCGAAGCGTTTGGCCGCACTACCCGGAGGAGGAATAGCCATGTGCTGGACCTGCCCGCAGTGCGGTTCTACCGACGTCTCCGCTGAGGGGGGAGTGATACCACCTCGACCGGACATTGATGCGCCCGAGGATGCTGAGTCCGACTGGGACGACACCTGCGAGATGACCTGTAACACCTGCCAACACCAAGATCTCTCGATGTTCTTCGCGAAGGACCTGGAACACCCCTAAACCCTAGCTCCACTGAGCCCCATCAACCACCACACCACCCAGAGGGGCCGACCCTCTGGGCGGCTCCTCTTCCTGAGGAGAGCCCCATGACCACCACCAATCCCTTCATTCGCGGCTACCAAGATCTGTACGTCCGCCGTGAGCTGCTGGTGACTTACGATGAGCACTTCGAGCCCTGCTACCGGCAGATCACTGCACAGCAGCAGGATCTAGCCGACCACCAGGTGGTAGGGCACCACTGCATTTTCAACGAGACCCATGCTGTGGCTGTAGAGCCCGGTGACGTCACGGAAGACCAGCACGCCCTCTACTCGGCCAACGGGCAGATACGTGCCGTGGTCTACGCGGTTCGGGCAATGGAGAACGGCCAGGAGCTTCACCTCGGCGACACGGAAACGCTGGAACGGGCCCAAGGCCTGCTCAAGCGTATCCAGTTCGAAACCGGCGTCTACAGTCGAGCCTTCGAGATCACCTCCTCCCATTTGCCCGATGACGAGTGGGATGAGCTGCAGGACCTGGTGCAGCACGCCGATACCCAACAGCTGATGTTCGAGTGCTTCACCCTGCCGGACAGCGATGCCGTCGGCTTTAAGCTGCACGGTACGCCTTGGACGAACGAGCACCTGAACAATCTGGAAGGGTTCGGACTGTCGACCCTGCAGGCCAAGCAACACGAAGAGGGCTTCATGCCGGAGACCATACGGGTGCTCGGCCTGGCAGGCCAGGCCGACGTCAGGATCCTGATTCTTGATCCCAATGGCTGCCTGCTCGAAGGCCTGCCTCAGTTCTAACCCCCCTATAAGGCGCCTTCGGGCGCCTTCCTCAAATTCGCAATTAGCTTGAGCGCTTAACCTTGAGCGTAAAAGTGAAGCGATCATCGGGGTGAGTAGTCACCGACGAGACAAGTAGCTCGCCACGATGCCCTCTATAGTGGCGAAGTATACGCAGCGCTGGGCTACCGGCAGGTGCTTCCAGACGTTCGCCCAATTCAGGCGTCAAGAGAACAGCCCGTACCTCTTGGTCCACTTCCTCCACACGCTGGCCATAGTGGCGTTCGATAAGGCTGGCGATCAACTGGCCCGGATTGGCCTCGGCCAGGGCATAGATCCGGTCATAGCGTTCGTCGTAGTAAACATCGGTCCAGCAGAGCGGGGCGCCGCGCTGCTGGTTGTCGATGCGCACGCTGGAAATTCGCCAGTAGCGTCCGCCGGGCTCCAGACCCAGCCGTCTGGCTAGGTCGCGGTCAGCCACCAGCTGCTCGGTCTCGCGGATTTCCCGGGTTTGGGTTTCCGCCAGATGGGCCAGGTCTTCCATGGACTGCAAGGCGTGGGTGTAGCCGCTGGCAGGAGGTGCCTCGACACGAGTGCCAACCCGTTTGCGTCGTGACACTAAGCCCTGGTGCTGCAATTGGGTAATGGCGGCCCGCACCGTATGACGACTCACTGAGAAATGCTCGCACAGCTCCAGTTCGGTCGGCAGCAGGCTGCCCACGGGATAGCGCCCGGAGGCGATGCCCTCCAGCAGGTCGTTGGCAACTACGTTGTACAGCGCCTGGCTCATCGCGGCGACATCTCGAAACGGACGGGTTGACAGTCTAGCACTGTGCGTGCTTTGAATATGTACGTACATATTCAAATGTACGCCATATAAAACGACAACGAGGCTCGTAGCATGTCCACCACCGTTTATGATTCCGTGCTCTTCCGCGACATGTTCGGCACCGCCGAGATGCGTAGCGTTTTCTCCGATCAGGCGCTGATCGAGCGCTATATCGAGGTAGAGGTCGCCCTGGCTCGAGCCCAGGCTCGCTGCGGGGTCATTCCCGCTGCCGCTGCTGAAGAGATCGCTGCCAAGTCACGCTTCGAAGCGCTGGATCTGGCGCTCATGCAGCACGAAACGGAAATCGTCGGCTATCCGATTCTGCCGCTGGTGGAGCAGCTTTCGAAGATCTGCGGTGAAGCGGGGCGCTACGTGCATTGGGGGGCCACCACTCAGGACATCATGGATACCGCCGTCGTACTCCAGGTCCGGGCGGCGTTGGCCTTGGTGGAGCGGGATGTTCAGGCTGTCCGGGGTCTACTCGCTGGACTCGCCGAGCGCTACCGCGACACCCCCATGGCCGGTCGTACCCACCTGCAACACGCGTTGCCCATCACCTTTGGCTACAAGTGCGCGGTCTGGTTGAGCATGTTCGATCGCCACGCAGAGCGCCTCGTGGAAATGCGTCAGCGAGTTCTCGTAGGACAGTTCGCCGGTGCCGCCGGGACCCTGGCCTCGCTGGGCGACAAAGGCTTGGAGGTCCAGGAAGCGCTGATGGAGGAACTGGACCTGCATGTGCCTCAGGCTACCTGGCACGTGGCTCGTGACGGTCTGGCCGAGGCGCTCAACGTGCTGGCGCTGATCACCGGCTCGCTGGGCAAGGTTGCGCTGGACGTGATGATGATGATGACCAGCGAGCTGGGCGAAGCCTATGAGCCCTTCGTCAAGGGCCGTGGTGCCAGCAGCACCATGCCGCAGAAACGTAACCCCATCTCCTGCGAGCTGATGTATGCCGCTGCGAAGGGTGTGCGTCAGCAGGCTGGCCTGATGCTCGACGCCATGATCCAGGACTTCGAGCGTTCCACTGGCCCCTGGCAGGCAGAGTGGGTGGCCATTCCCGAAGCCTTTGCGCTTACCGGAGCCTCTCTGTACCAGGCCAAGTTCATGCTTGGCGGGTTGGATGTTCGTACCGAACGTATGCGCCAGAACCTGGACATGACCAGAGGCCTGATCGTCGCCGAAGCAGTGATGATGGGGCTGGCGCCCGAACTGGGTCGTCAGGTTGCCCATGATGTGGTTTACGAGGCATGTCGAGTGGCGAACGACGAAAACGTCAGCCTCCTCGACGCACTGCTGCGGCGCAGCGACGTCAGCGATCGCCTTGGCCGTGCCGAACTGGAGCGCCTGACCGATCCCGCTAATTACCTGGGCCTGGCGCCCGAGATGGTTGATCGCGCGCTGGCTCGACCGGGCTCGGTACGGCGCTAAATCCCGCTCGCGCCGGAACAGTGCCGGCGCGTCTCGCTTCGATTCGATAATGACAACAACGAGATCGATACCATGTCAGCAGCTACCGACACGGCTCCTGCCGTTAGCAAAAAGCCCTTCTACAAGGACCTGACCTTCCAGGTCGTCGCCGCGATGATGCTGGGCATCGTCTGCGGGCTGGTGTTTTCTGACTTCGCAGCTTCCCTGAAGATTCTGGGCGACATCTTCCTGAAATTGATCAAGACCGCCGTGGCGCCCTTGGTGTTCTTCACCGTGGTGCACGGTATTGCGTCCGCGGGAGATATCAAGCGCGTGGGCAAGGTGGGTTGGCGCGCACTGGTCTACTTCGAGGTGGTGTCTACCCTGGCGCTGGCGCTGGGCCTGATCTGGGGCAATCTGCTCAGCATCGGCTCCAACATGTACGGTAGCCACCCCAGCAGCAGTACCGCAGCTGCTGCGAGTGCCGCCATCGCCAAGGGTGCCCAAGGACCCGTGTCCACCAAGGACTTCATCTACGGCATCTTTCCCGACAACTTCGTCGGTGCCTTCTCCGGTGGCCAGCTGCTACAGGTGCTGGTCATAGCCGTGCTGTTTGGCTTCGCTCTGCTGGCGCTCAAGCAAGAGCGCCGCGAAGTGGTAGAAGACGGCCTGAACCGGGTGTCGGAGTGTTTCTTCGAGTTCATCAACCTGATCATGAAGTTCGCGCCCATCGGCGCCTTCGGTTCGGTGGCCTATGCCGTCGGCAGCAACGGCACCGCCGTGCTGTTGTCGCTGGCCAATCTAGTGCTGATGTTCTACGTGGCAGTGGCCTTGTTCATCTTCGTCATCCTGGGCGCCGTATGTCGACTGTCCGGCTTCAGCCTCTGGCGCTTCCTCAAGTACATCAAAGACGAGATCTTCATCGTCATAGGGACAGCTTCATCGGAAAGCGCCCTGCCGCGATTGCTGCAAAAACTGGAGAAGTTCGGCTGTTCCAAGCAGAGCGTGGGCTTGGTGCTTCCCACCGGTTACGCCTTCAATCTCGACGGCACCTCTATCTACATGTCCCTGGGCGTGCTGTTTATCGCCAACGCCTATGGCGTGCCCCTGACCTGGGAACAGCAACTGGGCATCGTCGCCCTGATGTTGGTGACGTCCAAGGGCGCAGCGGCGGTGTCGGGTGGCAGTTTCGTGGTGTTCGCCGCCACGGTGACCGCGATTGGCGTGCTACCGGTAGAGGGTTTGGCGCTGCTATTTGGCGTGTACCGTTTCATGTCCATGGCCATCGCGACGTGCAACACCGTTGGCAACAGCGTCGCTACGGTGGTTGTGGCCAAATGGTCCGGCGAATTCGTTGAAAGCCAGGCGCGTGAGGAATACGTGCGGGTCTTGGGCCGCCAGCCGAGCCAGGCCCTGTAGCTAGTGGCTACTGAAGCGCCCGAGCCTTCCGAAGGGCGCTTCGAATCTAGACAGGGCAGCTCACCAGCGATTTATTCGGCAAGAGCAAATTCTAGACTCATTCGAACTATATGCAGGGATAGTCCCTTTGCTTTCCTACACCCATACCATTGCGTTCGAAAATTTGCTCACAGTTCGCTCTTGACCAAGCATAGCAGTTTCAGAATCTGGCTCACATGCCGCTGACGTTGTCAGCCATGCCCAAGTTGTCAGGATCTCAAGACCACAGCGCCCTACGCTGATCCAACCTCAAGCTTGCCGAGCATCCGGTAGCGCAAGCGGTCTGCCACGCCGATGGACGCTGTGCTTGAACAACACGTTGAGGGCAGCTAGCGCGGCGAGTTCGATTACCAAATCCGCACGTGCCTTTATCTTCACAACTGGAAACGACGGATCTGCCCATTTAGCTCAACGGCTAATTCAGAGAGTTGCTGGCTAGCAACGCGAGTTTGCTGCGCACCGGCTGCAGTCTGAACTGAGAGATCACGGATACGAACCAAATTACGATCAACTTCGCGAGCGACTTGTGCCTGCTCTTCAGCCGCACTGGCGATCACCAGGTTACGCTCATCAATACCTGATACTGACTGGGCGATAGCGGCAAGGGCAACGCTAGTGGATTGCGCTTGCTCCTGCGTTTGACGCGCTTGATCCGCACTCGTCAGCAAAGCATCAACAGTCTGACCTGTGCCTTGCTGGATGCTTCCGATCATAACCTCGATCTCACGAGTGGACTCACCCGTGCGATATGCCAAGGCTCGGACTTCATCAGCGACCACAGCAAACCCCCTTCCAGCCTCACCCGCCCGCGCCGCTTCAATGGCTGCGTTTAGGGCCAATAGGTTGGTCTGCTCAGCTACTGAGCGAATGACGTCCAGCACTTGACTGATATTGCGGGTTTGCTCGGCCAGTTGACGGGCCTGCTCGCTTGCGCCCAACACATTTTCGGTCAGGATCTCGATAGCGCCTAAGGTATTGCCTAACTGCCGCTGCCCCTGAAGCGCCGTATCAGCGGCATGCCGAGATTCGGAAGAAGTGACGCTGGCATTCCCAGCAACCTCCTCTACTGCCTGGCTCATCTCAGTCACCGCAGTAGCGGCCATTTCTATCTCGCTGTTCTGCTGCTGCAGACCGTTCGCGCTTTCCTGCATCACCGCCGTCATCTCCTCCGCGGCCGCTGAGAGCTGAGTGGCGGAATGTCCTATGTGACCCAGGGTGTCACGCAGATTGCCTTGCATCAGTTGCATGGCCTGTAGCAGTTGGGCGGCTTCGTCCTTACCGCTCACATCAAGGTTGTGTGAAAGGTCACCGCTCGCAATGGTACGCGCAGCCTTAACGGCATCAGCGATGGGGCGAGTCAAACTCCAAGTTAGCCGCCAAGCCAACAGCAACGTCAGGCCTATCGCTGCTGCGATGGCAACCCACGTCACTGTCAGGGCACGAGCGTAGGCGCTATCAGACTGCTGGGTAATGACTTCAGCAATATCCACGCTGATCTTTCGCAGCGCCTCGACGCGATCATTGATTTGCGAGCCGAGAGCCGCCATGGACGTCTGGACCAGCGTACGGCTCTCATCGAGCTTACCATCAGCCATCAGTTGCATGACTTGAGGGATATATTGAGCATACGCCTGGTGTGCCTGGAACAAGGAGTCGTAGGCCTTCTGCTCCGCATCACTGCTTATGAGCCTTTTATATCTGTCGAAACTGCTATCGACACTGACGTTAAGGGCCTCAATCTTCTTCCGCGTTGCTGCAACCGACACAGGGTCTGGCACAGCGAGCATCCGAAGCACTTCTACACGGGTACGTACGAGCAGCAGCGCCAACTGATCTGCCTCGACAATGCTAGGCACAGTGTCACGCTCTAAGATCAATCCTTTCTCGCGCAGATGGGAGAGCTGGGATAGTCCGAACAAGCCTAGTCCCGCGACGAGAGCGGCCAAAAGGCCAAAGCAAATGACGCTGCGAATGGCAATCGAGAATGATCTGAGCGACATGGTCTTGAGTCCGTTGTGATTTGATACCAACGTCTCGACCAAGCGGTCATCTTCTTTACCCTTTTCTTACCAGCGGCTCCATGGCGGGCTGAGCTAGGGTGGCCTACTGGTAGGAACTCCGCAGACCAATGAACTTGCTGGACAGGTAATCAGCGCCGCCTACCACGATAGGTTGAGCATGAGCGCACCATAGTCATCGGCGTTGGAAGCTCGCTAATTCCTTGCGCATTCGGTACATGAGATACAAGCCAATATCTTGCATGTAGCTGATGTCCATCACTTGGTGAAGCTGGGCCTGATAAGACACGCTTTTTCTATGTGATGGATCGGTAGCCCTGATAGTGACCAGAGGGGCGACATTGTCATCTGAGCGGTTGATCGTCACATCGATACTGTAGTCGGGTGGGAAAAAACCGACTACGTAAGCCAACACTCGCGAATCACGATCGACGTCCATTGTGCTCTCTCTCTTGACTCAACATTTCATAGCTTCACACCCCCCCCCTACGGCTCGCTCAAGCGAAGCGATAACTTTGACCGTAGACCGCGATCAGTAAATCTGAGAGTAGTAACCCCAGCGAACGGATGCGTCGCAGGCGATGAGGATTCAATCAGCCCAAGGACCCGACGGATGCATGCCAGGATCAGCCGACTAAACGTTGTCTCTAAGCAGTGTTACCTCTTGACCCCGTTCATCTTCGCTTTCAGAATTCATCCCACATGCCGCTGACGTTGTCAGCCATGCCCAGGTGGTCAGGATCTCAAGACCACGGCGCCCTGCGCTGATTCAACCCCAAGCTTGCCGAGCATCCGGTAGCGCAAGCGGTCGGCTCCGCCGATGGATGCACCTTTCACCGTTTTCTCCCACAGGGTACCCATTCCCTGTCGGGCATGGCGTGCCCCCCTTTTCACGAGGACCGCCATGATCAAGATCCCCGGCCACCTGGCCATCCGCACCATCCAGGGACGCAACGGCGCCTTCAACGTCGGCCGAATCTCTACCTCTATCGGCGAATTCGTCATCAAGGACGCTGTTCTCGAGCAACACGTCGAGGGCAAGTACCGCGGCGAGTTCGTCATCACCGAGATCCGTGCATCGTCCTACAGCACCGGCGGCCGCCTGGTCATCGAGATTCGCGCACGCTTGGACAGCATGGTGCTCGAGGACCTCGACACCCTGACGGCCTACGACAATGCGCAGATCGATGCGCAGTCGCCGGATCCGCTCGATGAAGAGCAACCTGTCGCGGCGCCCCCGCCAAAGGCGCGACCACAATCCTCTCGTCCCGCCAGGCCTGCCAGCGCTCCGGTAGCGCCTGCAGACGACAACGCACCCTTCGGGATGCCGGCATCGCCAGCCTCTACTCAGCTGACACCTGAGCCGGATGTCGATGATGCTGACCAGGAGCTCTTTGGTACGGTCTGGCCACTTGGCGAGACCGTGCGGCTGGACTCCACGGTCGACCGGCAACGCCTCCGGCAGCAATGCCAGCGGCTGGGCCAGTTGGGCTACACCATGGACTTCAAGTCGCAGGCCTGGAATCGCGCGGCCTGAGCTCACCCTTACAACCACACCCGGCTGGGACCTCTCCCAGCAGGAAGGCCTGGCCATCACTCAAGGACCTTCCCTATGGGCTGGCTGTTTTCTCACCCCACGCGCGATGCTCTGATCGCCGAACTGACCGCTAACGGCGAAACCGACCACTGCACCCGCACGGTCATCGATCATCACTTGGTCGATAACGTGCTGTGGCAGGTCGTGAGGCTGGTACCCAAGCGCGATGGCGTCTTTCCCGGCGTCGCCACCGGTGAGGCTTGCGTCTTGATCGGTTGTGTCCTACTGGACGTTCACGGTGGTCAATGGGGCCATAAGTCCCTGGACGAAAGCTCGGGCCCCTTCTACTGGAGTTGCCCGCTGCACTTCCTGCCCAGGGCCACCCACGGCATCAACCCCGAATGGCGCGAAGGCGTCCGGCGATACCACGCGGCGCGTTGAGCGCCTTCTCTCACCCACCTCGGGGCAACCGCCCCCTGGGCGCGTTGCCTCCCTCAGGAGCTGACGATGCCCCTCTACCCTATCGATGAGTGCCCCGATCTGCTGGTGGACGCCTGCGTCTGCGATGAAGAGCGGAGACTGATCTTTCTCTCGGCCTGGGGCCGCGACACGGCCGTCCAGGAGTTTTTGGCCAGACTCACCCTGGGACGCAGCGAAGGCGGTTTCAAGCAATTCCACCTGGTCCAGAGCGGCCGCAGCGTGCCGGTCTTTCCGGACGCTGAGCGACTGGAGAAACGAACGACCCGCCAGCTGCGCGGCACCCTGTTTGGCAGCCTGCTTCACGTCTGGCTGTTCGACGGGCGCTGCGCGGTACCGGATCGCGCCAATCACCTCGCCTACGCCCTGGTGCGCGACAACATCGACCCCCTGGCCAGCCTCTGGCCGCTGGTGGTCGACACCTGCCCACTTCCGCTCCTGCCGCACTGGCAGGGACCGGTCATGGAGCTGCTCCTGCAGGAGCAGATGCTCGAGCGCCTACCCGGCGCCCTGGGCGACCTGGCCGGCTGGCGACTTCGACTCAAGCTCGACGAGCTGCAGTACCACCTTGGCCAGCGCATCCGCGCGGGCCAGCTCACCACCTCCTGATCGGGCCGCTTGCGGCCCCTTACTCATTAACGTTTTTAACGTTTTTAACGTTTTTAACGTTTTTAACGTTCCTTAACTTTGCCCAACAGGAGCTCTACCCATGGCACTGATGTTTCCGCGCCTGGCGCGCAACTTCGCCAAGAACGGCTACTACCCCACCGATGAAGTCACACTCGAACGTACCCTGCAGGCCCTGAGCCCTGCCTCTATTAGCGCCATGCGGATCCTCGATCCGTGCGCCGGCGAAGGTGTGGCCCTGGCGGAAGCTGCTCATACCCTCGGGCGTGAGCGCGTCCAGGCCTGCGCGGTGGAGTACGACCGGGAGCGTGCCGAGCACGCCCGCGGTCTGCTCGATCGCGTCGTGCAGGGCGACCTCATGGACACCATCGTCACGCGGCAGGCCTTTGGGCTGCTCTGGCTCAACCCACCCTACGGCGACCTGGTCGCCGACCACAGCGGCGCCACCCAGTATCAGGGCAGCGGCCGCCGGCGACTGGAGAAGCTGTTCTACCAGCGTTCGCTACCGCTGCTGCAGTACGGCGGTACCCTGGTGCTGATCGTGCCGCACTACGTCCTGGACGATGAGCTGTGTGGCTGGCTCTGCAACCACTTCACCGGCCTGCGGATCCACACGGCCGCGGATCCGACCTTCAAGCAGGTGGTGATCTTCGGCATCCGGATTCGCCGGCAGGACCTGGCGAGACCCGCTGACGTCAAGGCAACCCGAGAGCGCTTTCGTGCGATCGGTAGCGGAGAGGCCTCGGCCGAACCGCTACCGGAGGTATGGCTCGGGGAACCCTATGGAGTGCCAGCCGCCGTCACGGAGCTGGAGCACTTCTACCGCGTCACCCTGGAGCCCGAGCAGCTCGCCCTGGAGACAGGTCGACTGGGCGGACTCTGGAGCGACTTCACCCTGCACTTTGGCCAGGCTGGCCAAGTACCACGCCCACCGGTCAAGGCGCTGTCGCAGTGGCACCTGGCTCTGGCCCTCGCGGCCGGAGCGATCTCGGGCGTGGTCACCTCTCCCAACGGGCGCGTCCTGGTTCTCAAGGGCGACACCCACAAGGAGAAGGTCAGCCGCACCGAATTCACCGAGGATGAGGATGGCAACGTCCTGGAGTCGAGGATCCTGACCGATCGTTTCGTGCCCGTGATCCGGGCCTGGGACATGACACCGGGATCTCAGACGCTGGGACAGGTCCTGACCATCACGTCGGCGCCGGCGGCCGAGCCACCCGCACCGGCAGCACCTGAACCACTCCGGCCACCGGCAGGACGCTTCGACCCTGGTCGGATCGTCATTACGGCAGCCGTGAGCGAGCTGGTGGAGCGCGGTGAGCTCAACCCCGTGACCTACCTGCGGCGTCACCTGCAGGCGGACTGGGGCGAGCTTGACCACGAAGACAAGCACAGCAATGACCAGGCCCTGCAGCTGGGCAATCGGCTGTTCTCTAGCTACGACACCCCGATGTCCGATGAGCCCCGGCTCTGGATCATCACCGAAGCTGACCGCAGCGTGACCACGCTGCTGTTGCCCTCGGACTACTAACCCGACCCGCCGCCGGCGGCCATGCTGTTACTCGACATCCTATTACTTCCACCCCCTGGGTACGCCGATACCCATCCGGGGTCGGCCGTGCCCGTTTCTCATCCCAGGAGATCCACATGACCGACCTCAACGCTGGCCAACCGGCCCTGCTCACCACCGTCAGCCTGACCGACTTCATCGCCGAGTTCGGCGAGGGTCTGCTCGACTCACTCAACCGTTCCAACCCACCGGTCTATGCCGGCGCCGCTCACACCGGGCGCCAGGCCGTGATGGCGGCTCTCAAACGCACACCCTTCCCGGCGCAAGCCGATGTCGTCCAGGCTATCGCCGCGCTGCTGCTCGACCGCGGCGAACACGCCGGCATAATCAATGCCGAGATGGGCACCGGAAAGACCATGATGGCCATCGCCGTGGCCGCTGTACTCCACGCAGAAGGCTATCGCCGTACCCTGGTCGTCTCACCGCCTCACCTGGTCTACAAGTGGCGGCGGGAGA
Organism: Pseudomonas sp. SHLD1; assembly: GCF_028640935.1. Classification (NCBI taxonomy): domain Bacteria; kingdom Pseudomonadati; phylum Pseudomonadota; class Gammaproteobacteria; order Pseudomonadales; family Pseudomonadaceae; genus Pseudomonas; species Pseudomonas sp. SHLD1. The sequence continues at coordinate 9,787 of NZ_JAQZAD010000013.1, read as the reverse complement.
TCCTGGAAACCGTCCCGGGCGCGCGCGTCTGGGTGCTCAATGGACCCGACACTTTGGTGAAGCTGCTCAAGCTCCGCCAGGCCCTGGGCGAGCCGTACGATGGACGTCAGGAGTTTTTCATCCTGGGCCGCGTACGGATGCGGATGGGCTTTCACTGGCGGCTGGCGTGCGGCACGCGCCGCGCCGCCGGCGGACGGCGACTGGCCTGCTGTACAGACTGTGGTCGCGTGCTCGAGGACGAGGAAGGCAACTACCTCACCCTGGAGGACTTCCAGCGCGAAGAGCGACGCCGGCAGTGCCCAAAGTGCAAGGCGCCCCTCTGGACGCTGATGCGCCCGGGCAAGACCGCCGGCGGTGACAGACACAGCGTGATCCTCAAGTCGATGTGCCGCATACCGACCATTGGCCCTATCCGGGCCGAGAAGTTGGTGGCGGACTTCGGCGAAGAGTTTCTCGCCACGATGCTGGCTGACAACGTCCATGAGTTCATCAATCTGATGGACGCCAAGGGCAACTTCGTCTTCAGTGACCGCCAGGCCAAGCGCATGGAGCGGGCGATGGCCAACCTGGAGTTCGGCTTCGGTGAGGGCGGCTACCAGCCAACCGAGTTCATCAAGCGCTACCTCCCGGACGGTTACTTCGATCTGCTGGTGGTTGACGAGGGACACGAGTACAAGAACAGCGGTTCGGCCCAGGGCCAGGCCATGGGGGTGCTGGCAGCGAAAGCGCGCAAGACGCTGCTGCTGACGGGCACGCTCATGGGCGGCTACGCCGACGACTTGTTCTACCTCCTGTTCCGGATCCTCTCCCGGCGCATGATCGAGGACGGCTACCGACCGAACGCGCGCGGCAGCATGGCCCCCGCGGCCATGTCGTTCATGCGCGACCACGGCGTGCTCAAGGACATCTACACCGAGCGCGACAGCCAGTCGCACAAGACGGCCCGAGGCAAGAAGCTCTCGGTACGGACGGTGAAGGCCCCAGGCTTCGGCCCCAAAGGCATCCACCGCTTCGTGCTGCCCTTTACCGTATTTCTCAAGCTCAAGGACATCGGCGGCAATGTGCTGCCGGCGTACCAGGAGGAGTTCGTCGACATCCCGATGGAGTCGCACCAGGACGCGGCCTATCGGCAGCTGGCTGGCAAACTGACCGCGGAGCTCCGCCAGGCCCTGGCACGGCGAGACACCACGCTACTTGGGGTGGTGCTCAATGTGTTGCTGGCCTGGCCGGACTGCTGTTTCCGGCCGGAGGTGGTGAAACACCCTCGGACCCGGGACACCTTGGCCAGGGTTGATGCGATCTTTGACGAAGACCAGGCCAGCCCCAAGGAGGAGGCGCTGATCGAGCTGTGCCGTCAGGAGAAGGCGCTGGGCCGCAAGGTGCTGGCCTACACCGTCTACAGCGGCACCCGGGACACGACCAGTCGGCTCAAGCGGTTGCTCGAGCAAGCCGGTCTGAAGGTGGGGGTACTGCGTGCTTCGGTGGACACGGCCCGGCGCGAGGATTGGATCCTCGACCAGGTCGACCGTGGCGTCGACGTCCTGATCACCAACCCGGAGCTGGTGAAGACCGGGCTGGATCTGCTGGACTTCCCGACCATCGTCTTCCTGCAGACAGGCTATAACGTCTACACCCTGCAGCAGGCAGCGCGCCGGTCGTGGCGGATCGGTCAGAAGCAAGCGGTACGGGTGCTGTTCTTCGGCTATGCCGGCAGCTCGCAGATTACCTGCCTGCAGCTGATGGCCAAGAAGATCGCGGTGGCTCAGAGCACGTCGGGAGACGTTCCAGAATCAGGACTCGATGCGCTGAACCAGGATGGTGATTCGATCGAGATGGCCTTGGCTAGGCAACTGGTCAATGGATGAAAACGGCCCCTCTTCGGAGGGGGCTGTCCTGCTGATTTTTTCTCCTGAACGACTAGCCACCAATCCTCCTAAACCGCAACAACAAGAGTGAATATTTCCCAAATATCATTCTTCGATGCAAAATCAATTTTCAAAACCAATCCTTAAGCATCAAGCATAAGTTAAATAATGAAAACACTGTGTATATTGATTGTAACGTACTTTTATATACCTTTCGTCACGGGCTCGCTTAGACGATATGCCGACAGAACAGGATTCACAAAAAAAAGCCTTGCTGGTTACCTTTTAAACAGATTCCGACATTGCAGCTCAGACATAAAGTTCTTAGTCATATTAAGCACATCATTAGTAGTTTTAACGCCTTTAGTTTTTTACGTGCAGCTAACTGGGTCGAGAACAATGACCCTACGTATTACAATGCTTCCTTTGATGCTGTTAATTGTTGCAGCCTCAGTAATCTATGCATTCAGCTCTCCTGCTATCGCGTTGGGGTACAAAAAATTTCGCCCTTTATGGGCCTTCCTAATGGCTGTAAGTGCTGCCATAAATACGAGCCGAGCCGCTAGTTACGCTGAGAGTTTAATATCCAACCTTATCGGAATCAGGGCTAGCGATCTTCCAACAGCGCTAGCCAGATTAAGCCTTATCATGGCCCTATCGCGTGGGCAATCAGCTTCTCTTTTATGTTTCTTGCAATATATGCCATAACTCTATTTAAAACCATAGTGATTGATCTAAACCAAAAAAACAATCCACTCTTAACTGGGCATGGCGCCAAAATCGAAAAACAGCCAATTAAAACCCTTAGTACCGGGCTCGCGATTCCTGTATGTTTCGCAATGCTAGCCGTATCACCAATAAGCCTCCTTGAGGCAACACTAAAAACAGATTGGGCTGAAAGATTTATAAGAGAGCAGCTAGTGGATGCTAGCTTCCACGCCCCGGCAAAAGCATGCCAAGTGTCAAATATTAAAGATGCATTAGTAGCATACCTCGAAGGCGAGAAGTCACTTATAGCTATTCCAGACAAGCGTTTAGGCTACATATTTGGCAAGCTGGAATGCCCCTCAGTTTGGAGGAAAGCCCAAGACATCACGCACGATATTAAACTCGATGACATGCCGAACTGAGTGAGGTGGTGAGACGCCACGAGACCTGAAGAATCATAGCTAGGGTCGACGTAATCTTCGACAATGACCTAACGATCCTCAAGCAAGAGGCACCGGAAAAGCAGTGCTGCCAAAATAAGGCGCTTAGTCGCAATGTACTGGCGTACATTGCGACCGCAGCACTCGGAGCAGTATCAGATGGTTCAAGCAGGTGCTCGAGCCGAGCGGTCTGAAGGTAGCGGTATTGCTTGCCACAGTGGACACCGCCGGATGCGAGGATTGGATCTTCAACCATGTAGATCGCGCCGGCGGCGTACTGATCACCACCGTAGATCTGGTGAAAACTGGGCTGGATCTGCCGGACCTCCCGACCATCGTCTTCCTGCAGACGGGCTACAACATCTACACCCTGCAGCAGGCAGCACGCCGGTTGTAGCGGATCTATCATAAGCAGGTGGTACGGTTGCTGTTCTTTGGCTATGGATCAACGACCACACTTTGGCTATCGTCATGGACAGCAATGAGCTTTCAAAGTCTTCAAAAAATAATTATCACATGAATGCAGTGTCGCGATAATCACAGCTATCGATCTACAGGATCCATCCGTGTCAAACGTAGCATCATGAGTCATTTCGACACGAGGGGCCAGGCGCGATCGTTTGCTACAAACCTTAAGGACGTTAGCGTTGCGGCTAGCTAAAACGCTAACGTCCTTAAACGCTGCCTAATACCGACGAAAACAGTGGAAACCTTCACTAACTTAAATCCTAATAGCGTTCCGGACACCATCTCTTGCCATCATGACCTCAAAATTCTACCTTCCCCGAACGCTACACTCAAAATATAAAACCTATAACGAAGCGTCGTTATTGGCAGCTTCACGCTTTCTTGTTGTACTCGCAGAACCTGGCGCGGGCAAAACTCGCCTCATGGAAAGTTTAGCCCAGCAATTAGGAACCCAAATTATCACCGCAAACCGATTTGCTAACACAACCCAATCGATAAAAGGCCTTCCTATACTCATTGATGCATACGACGAATTAGCCAAAGTGGATGCCAGTGGTATATACAAGCTGCTTGCAATTGCGCAACGTAACAGCCCTACACATCTGGCGATTTCAAGTAGATCAAGCGAATGGGACCACGCTGCAAATAGCGCCTTTCAAGAGTTTTTTGGCGAGACGCCGCTAGTTGCTAGGCTAGCGGATTTCACCGAGAACGAGCAGCGCAAAATATTTGAGAATCACAGTCCAAAAGAAGACTTCTCAGCGTTCCACGCCGAAGTTGTACGATTTGACCTAGAAGCGCTGTTGCCCAATCCGCAATTCCTAAAGTTGTTCGCAGACGCGTATGTAGAGAGTGGACACAAGTTCACAGATAAAAAATCAATTTTTTCACTAGCGTTAGAACGTCTCGCCAAAGAAACGAATTCAACCGTAAGGAATTTCGGCGGATCATTATCTGCCACTCAGAAAGTAGATGCCACGTCCGAAATATTCGCAAAACTACTGCTTTCCGGCGCAGAGGGCGTAACTACAAGTGAAGCTAGTGAAGACCCGCTATATCCGTTCCTAAGATCCCTCTCTCCGGATACTTCCTCCATAACGACTATTCTCGCAACGCGTATGTTCAAGCCCGGCGATAGTATTGATACCCATCGCCCGGCTCACAAAATCATCTCTGAGTACGCTGCTGCAAATTATCTTACAAAGCGGATCAGCGACCCAGCTGATACGATTTCACTTGAGAAGTGCTTGTCTGTCATTGCGCCCAATTTGACGGTACGCGATGAGCTGCGTGGCCTGCTTGGATGGATGGCCTCGCTGGGCAATAAATCAATCCAGAAGGCGGCAATTGACCTTGACCCGTACGCGGTACTCGCCAACGGTGATCCGTCACAGTTAGAAACGGCTTCAAAAAAGCAACTTATCAATCGGCTCAAGGACATCGAAAGAAAAGACCCCTACTTCCGTAGGGGTGAATTCTGGCGCAGGTTTAGCGTCGCAGATTTTTTTACGCCCGAAGTTATCGACGAAATAAGACCTTTGCTCACGCAAGGCGCTGATGGTCACTTGCGAGACTTGGTGCTCGAGCTTTTGAATGGATCACCCGCAATCACGCACTTGACTGATGAACTGCGAGCGCTCGCTCTTTCCCCAAAAGAAGGTGAACATGGACGTTTGATGGCATTAAACTGCTTGCTTGACCAAGGTAACGTTTACGATCATTTGGGCGACATGGCCGTTCTTATCGTTGAGGCAAGCCATACGTCCCTCGAGCTAGTTGCGAAGGTCATTGAGAGACGCGGCGTAATCGCCTTTAGCGATCCATATCTATTAGACTACCTTCGAGCGTGTGTTTATTTATACCCAGCCCACAATGAACACATTGAACAGAAAATTGGCTCGCGCTATTTTATAAAACGCTTAGTCGGCCAATTTAATTTATCTACTGCCGAATTTCTGCTGAACGGCTTGACAAAAGGCTTAGTATGCATATGCACAAAAAGGAACTTCGAGTGTAATTGCAGGAACGGCATAAGCAAAATCGCTGGCTCTCTTCTCGATCGTTTCTTTGCGCTGTCATCACCTCCCTACGACCCAAGAAAAATATGGCAATGGGTGAGAAACTTGAACTTCCACCATAATATTCTTGCGGATCAGAGCAAGGCAGTTGAAGTTCTACAATCAAATAGAGAGTTGAGGCAAGGCATCATTAAACAAGTCTTCGGCGGGCTAACTGACAGGAACGACATATTTGAAACTAAGACAAACCATTTCGACTGGCACTCACACTCCGGCCTAATATTTCAGAAAGAAGACTATGAATTCATAGCCGATTACGCCTTCAAAATCGATAACGTGGAGCTTTGGACGGCATTTATTGCAAGGCATCAAATTTACAGAGACAAAACGCAGTGGGGACCGGACCTAATGCGACGGCATATGCGTGAACAAGCGGCGGTCAAACCAGCTTTCATGCGCGCCTGGATAAAGTCAAACCGAGATGACGCGAAATTTAATAAGCAGCACCGCATTCCAAGGTTTCGACCTTCGCGGCGAGTCAAGAGGCGCAATAGGCGGAGAGATGAAGTACGGGCCGCCAATATCAAATATGTCCACGACAACCGCGAACTTATAGAACGGGGACGTCATTTGGGCTGCTTGATCAGATTTTCTGAATTGATACTTATGCAGCCGGAGAAGATCGAAGAGCAGTTCTTCATTGAAGGCATCGTCAGGAATGGTCTTCGAAACTGCTTGGACTTCATCGCACCGAAAATTCCATCTTTAGCAGAGTTAGCGCAGCTTCATTGCGCCTCTCAATACCAAAAATCAGAGACCGTATTATATGCCGCTTGCTTAGAGATTCTTCGGAGGGATGGCAATCTGAACTGCGTCCCAGTTGAACTACTCCTGGCGCTTAGAACAAACTTAGACATGCATTACAGCGCAGTCAAAGTGGACGATAGAAATGCTCTAGAGTCTGAGGTAAACCGTTTAGCCCTTTCCACTGATGAAGAAGTCGAAAGCTTTTGCCGAAAGTACATAGAGCCACAGCTCCGCGACCCTAATTGCCAACACCCACAGGTTCATTGGTTACGTCACAATCCGGTTTTTAAACCCGTTGCCGCGAGATTAGCATATGATTGGCTGTGCACGATCAATCTAATGCCATTGCCGGCGCTTGACACTCTATTTGAAATTGCCGCGCAATACATTGACAGGGAACGTTTGGAAGAGCTTATAGCCTGCCGCTCTTCAGAGCTGACATCGGAGACTCCAGAAGAGCGGCGTTCTTTTTGGTTTATGCGCGCAATATACTTCTTAAAAAGCAATAAATCCCCATATTGGAATTGGCTGATTTCCGATAAGAACAATATTCTGCTGCTCAATGAGCGATCAGGGAGTATGAGCCGCAGCGACAATCAGACATGGCCGCGCCTTACATCAGACAAGGTAGAAGTGATTCTCGGAGCGTTCCTTCCGCATTGGCCCAAAGTACCGCTACCAAGCTCATGGGGGACAGGCAGCCCGAATGAAGAGACAGCATACCGCTTTTTGAAGGATATCATCTGGGCAATGAGTGCCGATGATCCTGAATGCGCTATCCCGGTGATTAAAAACATGCTGAGCAATGCCCTTTATGCAGACTTGCACAGGGATATGCGAAGTATACTGTCAGGCCTGGCACGCAAGAAAGCACTTAGTAACTTCAAGCCGCCAAGTCCCAACGAAATTGTTCAAATGCTTGATCAGGACGCAGTCATCACGGTCGAAGGCTTACGTCAAATAGTGTTACAGGAGCTATCGAAACTGCAGAGTGCGATCGACGGAGGCGAGTTCAATACTGCAGAGCGTTTCTACGCTGGAACAAAAAGGCTAGATGAAGAGCCGTGCACTCGGCTCATTGCAGAGAGGCTAAGTCTAATCCTAGAGCCTAAGAACATCACTATCACACCAGAGCACCATTTAAAACACGACAAGCGCTGCGACTTTACAGTTGCAAAAGTGCTAGCGGGAAAGAGACGCTTGCTTGTTACAGAGGTTAAGGGGCAATGGCATCCCAAGCTTTACGAAGCAGCTTCAAATCAGCTTGGCAACCTGTACGCGATCCACCCCGATGCCGAGCAACAAGGCATCTATTTAGTAATTTGGTTCGGCGCTGACGAGACGGTGGCAGGCTTAAAAAGGCATGGTATCTCTCATGCTATGGAACTCAAAGACAGGTTAGAGAATACACTCCCGGACAGATTAAAGGGCTTGATCGACGTCTTCGTTCTAGATGTCTCTAAGAAGAAACAATAAGCGAGCGTCCAAAGAATATCTAACAAAAACTTTTTGCCAACTACACTAGATCCAGCGTCGGCCACGTCGCCGTAGCAGCTCAGTATTTTCCTTCAAGCATTATCCGGAGGTCATGATCGTACAGTAGAGTTGAATCTATCAAATTGAGCGCATGACGAATCAATCTATCGTCACGGTCACCATCAGGGTCGCCGCTCTTTCCACCATGAAATAGGTTATTTCTTATTCGCCGGAGAGACCCCATTAATTTTTGGAAATTCGAAACTGAGCCTACATGCTCCAACCAAGAGAACCATGACCGTCGAAAACTTGGTGCTCAGGTGGCGTTTGGAGTCCGTGGCTACCAATTTAGTCGTGTGCTTTTACCCGTACCTCACGCGCTACACCTTTCATTATCGCTCCAGGCGTGGCGAAAAGTAGTCAGACAGACCCAAACGACTACGTGTATATTTCGAGACGCCAAACGACTACACCGGAGCCGCCATGTTCGTTCGCGCCTACCTTCGAGCCTCGACAGACGATCAAGACGCCACCCGCGCGAAGGAGACGCTACGCACCTTCGCCACCGAGCATGGCGCCCGGATTGCGGCGACCTATGTCGAGAACGCCTCTGGCACGCTGCTGGATCGTCGCGAACTGCTGCGCCTGCTGGCCGACGCGGAGCCCGGGGATGTACTGCTGGTGGAAGCAGTTGACAGACTGTCCCGGCTTGACCGTGCGACCTGGGACCAGCTGCGCGATCGGATCGCGAGGGCGGGCCTGCAGGTGGTCTCCCTCGATCTACCACTGACCCATGCACTGATCCGGCCGGCGGCGGCCGGTGGCGATGGCCTGCAAGAGTGGATGACGCGGGCTCTATCCCAGATGTTCTTGGAGTTCATGGCGGCGTTTGCTAGGAAGGACTACGAAACGCGCCGCGCCCGGGCAGCCCAGGGCATCGCCAAAGCGAAGGCGGCGGGAGTCTATAAAGGGCGACCGAGGGATGAGCAGCTGCATTCGCGGATCCGCGAATGCCTGGCCAGGGGGATGTCGGTGCGGGGGACGGCTAGGCTATTGGAGTGCTCGACCAGCACCGTCAACCGGTGCAGGGCGACACAGGTAACGGCGCTGTAGCTATTTGCCTGCCATTGCTGTCGTACCCTGATGGAAAATCAGGGTCCAACGTTCGACATCCAAGCGCACCCAATAAGACGAGCGTTGAGCTATCCCACCATCTGAATGGCTGGTGCGGTATCGCAGAAGAGCACTATCCCTATCGGCAAAAGTAAGCTGGAAATCGGTCGCTACGAACCTCGATTCGGACGACTCCCTAACCAAGGCGTCAATTGTTTGCTCTCGACTGACCATCGCGCCGGATCTTGTGATTTCGCTGAATTCAGGATGCAGTACCTGCTCAAGCCAGTCCCGGCAGTGGCGCTGACCAGCATGCAGTGTGACCTCCAGTCCCCGCAATCTCTCTAGTAATTCGTCCATTTTGATGACCTTACGTACAGCCCAAATTGACCATAATCTCTACTTATGCGCAGACGGTGTGTTACGGCCAAATAGTAATGTCGCGATCCAGCCAAATAGAAATGTCCTGATCACGCCTGGCGGCTAGCCTACCGGCTTTCCAGCCGATGTGGAGCGATGGGATGTCAGCCTACGAGCGGATCACGATGATCCTACGCGAAGTCGATCGCCTCAAAGTCATCCAGGCGGTGACCGAGCGTCTGCTCACGCCCACCAGCCCGGCGCGTGCAGCTGAGTACCCGGCAGGTTCACCGCCGGGTGCTGTGTTACCGCGATGCCGGCGTTTCAGGCCTGACTTCATTTAAGCGCGGCCAGCCGAGCAATGATCGCTTGCGACCTGGCATCGAGTAGCGCGCCCCGCGCTCCGTTCTACGTTCAGCCTGAGGGCGTTGCCGGATATTTAGGCGCTGGCGGTGCGGAACAGGCTCATGCGTCGTTCCAGGTCTTCGGCCAGCTCCGCCAGCTGACGACTGGCCCCGGCGATCTGCTGCGA